>NZ_JBXANF010000028.1:0-537 GCF_058801405.1 Pseudomonas sp. GW822-FHT03F04 | reverse complement strand
GCTATCGGCCAAAAGCGGTCAGCCAGAGTTGCGTGCACGGACGGCAATCATAGGAGCGCGCGCCCCCATTTCTGCGAGTATTAAAGAATTAAACCCGATCTGTATCTATTCGCGTTTTTGCCACCTCGCTACGATTCATTCTCCTCCCTGGACCGAGACAACCATGCAACTCACCGACATTCCATTTGGCACCACCGATTGGTCGAAAATAGAACCCACCTTTCATCCCGGCGAAACTGGTACGGCGCTCTGGCGCACCTGTCAATTCGGCACTGCAAGAGTCCGAATGGTTGAATACAGCCCTGGCTATCTTGCCGATCATTGGTGCTACAAAGGGCATATTCTGCTCTGCCTCGACGGGCGATTGGAGACCGAACTCGATGATGGTCGCACGTTCACTTTGACTGCAGGAATGAGCTATCAGGTGGCCGACAACGCAGAGGCTCACCGGTCGTCGACCGCCATTGGTGCTAGATTGTTCATCGTGGATTGAGGCTTGAACAGGGAGGACGGCTTCTGGCCGACCACTTCCAGTTA
>NZ_JBXANF010000027.1:0-670 GCF_058801405.1 Pseudomonas sp. GW822-FHT03F04 | reverse complement strand
TTCTGGGAGTGGGAGCGTGCCGGCAAGGCGGCACGTTGCGTGCGGCACTGGGCGTCGTTTTCGCAGATGGATACGCGTTACGTCTGGGATGACGCCGGCAGCGTCACGGTGCAGTACGTCGACGGTCGGGAAGAGGTTTACGTCCACGACGACACCGCGCGGCTGGTGCGTCAGGTCGCCGCTGACGGTGGCGAGCAGCTCAAGGCCTACGACGCGCAGGGTCGGTTGATCGCCGAGCAGGATGCGCTGGGGGCGGTCACCGAATACCGCTACGACGAGGTCGGACGGCTGATCGCGCTGATTCCGCCGGACGATGCGCCGACGTCCTACGAATACCGCCACGGTTTCCTGCACAGCCGTTCGCGTGGCGATGCGCAGTGGACATACCGGCGCAATGCGCAGGGTGACATCACCGAAGCGGTCGATCCCGACGGCCATGTCACCCATTACCACTACGACCCGCAGGGGCGGTTGCTGTCGATCCGTTATCCGGACAGTGGTCGCCATGTATTTGTGTGGAACGACCTTGGGCAACTGGTCGAGGAAAGCCTGCCCGACGGTGGGGTGCGGAAGTTTTCCTGCGATGCGTTGGGGCGGCGGATTACTGCGCAGGATGAACACGGCGCGGTTACCCGTCACGCCTGGGACGCCGTGGGCCGACTGATCCAGA
>NZ_JBXANF010000026.1:0-692 GCF_058801405.1 Pseudomonas sp. GW822-FHT03F04 | reverse complement strand
CGCGTATCCATCTGCGAAAACGACGCCCAGTGCCGCACGCAACGTGCCGCCTTGCCGGCACGCTCCCACTCCCAGAAGAAACTCGCGCCGCCGCTCAGTTGCCGCTGCAGGATGACGTGCTGGTCGTCGTAGTCGTAACGCTCGCTTTCGCCGACGGCGTTGGTCGCTTCGATCAACCGATGACGGGCATCGAAGCGGTAGCTGACCAGCGTCTGCTCGGTACGCCAGGCAGACTCACGAAAAACCTGATAATCGACCGCGACCAGATGCGCCCGCTCATAGCGCAGCAACAAGGACCGACCGGCCCCGTTATCCAGTCGCTGAATCCGGTCGGAAAGATCCCGATGCACCGTCAGGCGATTGCCGTACGCATCGCTGACAACCGTCAGACGCCCGCCCCGAAAGTGATAAAACCGCGCCGCCTCACCCGCCAGCGCAACGATCAGTTCCTCCGGCTCATCCCCAAGAAAGATCGCCGCCCGCGACAGACTGTTGTGAATCGCCGGCCGCTCGACACTCGGCAACGGAAACCGCGTGCGCCGGTTCTCATGGTCAACCCAGACCACCGAAGCGCCATCAACCTCCAGCCGATGCGCCAGCGAATGGCTCCAGCCAAACCCCAGCCCGACATCGATCTCGACCGCACTGGTGCGATACAACCGGCTGAACTCAAACGACAGCAACCCGTCGAG
>NZ_JBXANF010000025.1:0-735 GCF_058801405.1 Pseudomonas sp. GW822-FHT03F04 | reverse complement strand
TTACTCGATGATTTTGGCTACGACGCCAGCGCCGACGGTACGACCGCCTTCACGGATAGCGAAACGCAGACCGTCTTCCATCGCGATGGTTTTGATCAGGGTAACAGTCATCTGAATGTTGTCACCTGGCATTACCATTTCAACGCCTTCTGGCAGCTCGCAGTTACCAGTCACGTCAGTAGTACGGAAGTAGAACTGTGGACGGTAGCCTTTGAAGAACGGAGTGTGACGACCGCCTTCTTCCTTGCTCAGAACGTAAACTTCTGCGGTGAACTTGGTGTGCGGCTTAACCGAACCCGGCTTAACCAGAACCTGACCACGCTCAACGTCGTCACGCTTGGTGCCACGCAGCAGAACGCCGCAGTTCTCGCCAGCACGACCTTCGTCCAGCAGCTTGCGGAACATCTCAACACCGGTGCAGGTGGTGGTGGTGGTGTCACGCAGACCAACGATTTCCAGAGCGTCTTGAACGCGAACGATACCGCGCTCGATACGACCAGTCACAACAGTACCGCGACCCGAGATCGAGAATACGTCTTCGATTGGCATCAGGAATGGCTTGTCGATCATACGAACTGGCTCAGGGATGTAGGTATCCAGAGTTTCAACCAGTTTACGAACGGCAGTGGTGCCCATTTCGTTGTCGTCTTTGCCTTCCAGCGCCATACGAGCCGAACCGATGATGATCGGAGTGTCGTCGCCTGGGAAGTCGTAGGTCGACAGCAGGTCACGAAC
>NZ_JBXANF010000024.1:0-810 GCF_058801405.1 Pseudomonas sp. GW822-FHT03F04 | reverse complement strand
TTCACCCACGACGTGATCATCCCGCGTGACCCACAATCCGGTCAGCCAACCGGTCAGCGCGTGCACAAGCCAGTCGTGATCACCAAGGTCTACGACAAGGCTTCGCCTCTGCTGCAAGCCGCTCTGACCTCCGGCGAGCGCATGAGCGAAATCGTTATCCAGTGGTACCGCACTTCGGCGCAAGGCACCCAAGAGCACTACTACACCACCAAACTGGAAGACGCGATCATCGTCGCCATCAACAACAAAATGCACAACTGCCAGGATCCAGGCAACGCGCACTTCACCCACCTGGAAGAAGTGCAGTTCACCTACCGCAAAATCACCTGGACCCACGAAGTATCCGGTACTTCGGGTTCCGATGACTGGCGTGCTCCAGTCGTTTAATTACGGCTGATCGTTTCAAGCATCGGCCAGCTCTGCTGGTCGATGTTGTTTACGCCCTCCAGAATTTCGCGTGCGTTGATCGTCCAGCGGTCGACGAACGCCGCTGTACAGCACGAGGAACAAGGGATGTTCGCGCCGGCCAATGAAACTCACTTTGCCCTGACCATCGAAGGTCTTTCCAACGACTTTCAGGTGTTTACCCTCACCGGTCGGGAAGCCATCAGCCAGCCTTTTGTGTTCGAGGTGGAGCTGGTCAGTGAGCAGCCGTCGCTGGACCTCGAAACCCTGCTGCACAAGCCGGCCTTTTTGCAGCTGTCGCCCGACGGCAGCGGCATCCACGGCCTGATCTACCGCGCCGCGCAAGGCGATTCCGGCAAGCGCCTGACGCGCTACTCCGTGACCCTGCGCCCGCAACTGGCGTAC
>NZ_JBXANF010000023.1:0-1178 GCF_058801405.1 Pseudomonas sp. GW822-FHT03F04 | reverse complement strand
ACCTTCACCCGGCCGTACTGGTCGCAGAAGATCTCTTCGCCTTCCGGGCCGGTGACCACGGCGCTTTGCGAACCGAGAACCTTGGGCTTCGGGTGATCCAGCGGCGGACGGTACGGCACGTCCCAGGGGATGGCGTTGAAACGGTTGCGATAGCCCTGGTGAAAATCGTCTTTGTTGTCGGTGGTGTCGCTGGTCACCGACTCTTCCAGCACTTGCGGCTGCTTGCCTTCGTGGAAGATTTCAGTGAGCAGCCAGAGGTCGTTCCACGTCGGGTTGGCGTGGTCGGTCAGGGCCAGAAAATGCCCGGTGACCAGAATCGGCTGGTCGCTGTTGCCCTCGGCCAGGCGATAGTCGCTGCGGTGGCGTTCGAGGTTGCGGTTGGCCAGGTGCTTGCCGCGCTCGCGGTCCACGAAACGGCCCGGGTAATCGTAATCTTCCAGGTCCGGCTGGGCGCTGCTCTTGGCGTCGCTTTCCAGCTCGATCTTCGGTTTGACGAAGTCGTAATCGCGCCGCGTAGTGCGGCTGGTGCGGGTGGCCAGGCGCAGGCCGAAACGCTTGACCACCGGCTTGTCCGCCACCAGCCCGGAGTCCTGCTGATAGGCCACGGGCGCGAGTTTCGGGAACACCGTCTGGTCATCGCCGAAGGTCAGTTTGTGGCCGCTGGACGTGTGCTGGAAGTGGTAGTGAATCCCCTCCTCTTCGCACAGGCGCTGGACAAAATGCAGGTCACTCTCGTCGTACTGCGTGCAGTAGACGCGCTCGGGATAGATCGCGCTCAGCTGGAAGTGGTAGTCGCTGGCGAGGATGCCGTGTTCTTCCAGCACCTGGCTGATGATCTGCTGCACGGTCATCTGTTGGAAAATGCGCTGGTTGAAACGGTGCGCGAGGTACGAAAGCTGCGGGCGCAGCGAGATCTTGTAGCGGGTCAGGCGCTTGCCCGCCTCGCCCTGGGCGATGCTGTAGATCAGCCCGTGAATCCCGGTGCCGCTCGGCGACAGCTGAAGAAACGCCAGTTTGTGCAGCAGGCTTTCGAGGTTGATCGAGGCCTTTTCGCTGACCAGTTCCAGCTCGAATTCGAAGGGCGTGTTGAGGGCCTCCCGACCGGTGAACGACAGCACCTGGAAATCGCTGTCCGCGCCATCGATGGTCAGGTTGAAATGAGCCTGGTTGGCCGGTGA
>NZ_JBXANF010000022.1:0-2917 GCF_058801405.1 Pseudomonas sp. GW822-FHT03F04 | reverse complement strand
AGTAGGTCATCGTCAAGATTAAATTCCGAAACCCCAATTGCGAAAGCAGTTGGGGTTTTGTTTTGCCCGCAGGAAAGCGGGTTGTTTGAATTCTATGCAACAGCTCGGTGCATGGCTATTATTCGGGCCTCATTCCGAGGCGAGACCTGCATGCTGACGTTGTTGAACCTTCTGAAGGATGGACGATTCCATTCCGGTCAGGCTCTGGGAGTTGCCCTGGGAATTAGTCGAAGTGCAGTGTGGAAGCAGCTTCAACACCTGGAGGCTGAGCTTGGGCTATCCATACATAAAGTCCGGGGGCGAGGCTACCAGTTGGCCTCACCACTGGAGTTGCTTGACTCGCTCAAGATAGAGGAAAGTCTTGCCGGCTGGCCTGTGAGTGTCTTCGACTCCATCGACTCTACTAACGCAGAGTCGCTGCGTGCCGTTGATCGGGGTCAAATGGCGCCCTTTATGGTACTGGCTGAACGGCAAATCTCCGGACGTGGTCGTAGAGGTCGCAAATGGGTAAGTCCGTTTGCCGAGAACCTCTATTACAGTCTCGTATTGCGTATTGATGGTGGGATGCGTCAACTTGAAGGACTAAGTCTTGTTGTCGGTCTCGCGGTCATGCAAACCCTCCGTGCGCTTGGGGTGCCGGGTGCGGGGCTGAAGTGGCCCAATGACGTTTTGGCTGGGCGCAAAAAAATCGCCGGGATCTTGCTGGAACTGGTCGGAGATCCGGCAGACGTGTGTCATGTAGTGCTGGGTGTTGGCATTAACGTGAACATGCAAGCCACTGACGAGGTTGATCAGCAATGGACCTCGATACGGCTCGAGTCGGGAAAAACTTGTGATCGCAATGTTCTGGTGGTTGAGCTGAGCAAACAGTTGCAGCTTTATCTGCAGCGTCATCAATCAGGAGGTTTCTCTGCGCTTCAGGCGGAGTGGGAAGCGAATCACTTATGGCAGGGACTGCCGGTTTCTCTCACGGCGGGTGTCAATCAGATAGATGGCGTGGTGCTGGGGATCGATAATCAAGGTGCGCTACGGCTGAAGGTGGATGGCGTGGAGAAAGTCTTTAGTGGTGGTGAGCTCAGCTTGAGGTTGCGTGATGATTCTTGAGCTTGATTGCGGAAACAGTTTTATCAAGTGGCGGGTGCTGGATGCCGAGGCAGGTGCCCTGGTCGCGGAAGGGGTGGTCGACTCCGATGAGGCATTGGTCAGCGGCCTTCGTTCGCTCGATAAATTGTCTCTCGGCAAATGCCGCCTTGTCAGTGTGAGAACTGAAGATGAGACCAATTTGCTGATTGGTTTTCTCAAGCGTGAGTTCGATATTTCCGTTGTCTGTGCGACACCTGCTCGCGAAATGTCCGGCGTCAAAAATGGTTACGAAGACTACGAGCGTTTAGGCCTTGATCGTTGGCTGGCGATGCTCGGTGGTTTTCATCTGGCTGGTGGGGCTTGCCTGGTTCTCGATTTCGGGACAGCGGTGACTGCTGATTTCATCTCGTCGGATGGTGAGCACCTGGGAGGCTTCATTGGTCCTGGTATGCCGCTAATGCGCAATCAATTGCGTACGCATACTCGAAAGATTCGCTATGGCGATCTGGCGGCGGAACGGGCATTGGCGAGTCACGCTCCTGGGCGCAATACGGTCGAGGCAGTGGAGCGTGGCTGTTCGTTGATGCTCAGAGGATTCGTATTGACGCAGTTGGAGATGGCGCGCTCCTACTGGGGTGAAAGCTTCAGTGTCTTCATCACAGGTGGTGATGCCGAGTTGGTGTCGGATGTC
Organism: Pseudomonas sp. GW822-FHT03F04; assembly: GCF_058801405.1. Classification (NCBI taxonomy): domain Bacteria; kingdom Pseudomonadati; phylum Pseudomonadota; class Gammaproteobacteria; order Pseudomonadales; family Pseudomonadaceae; genus Pseudomonas; species Pseudomonas sp. GW822-FHT03F04. The sequence continues at coordinate 1,143 of NZ_JBXANF010000022.1, read as the reverse complement.
GCGCCTGAGGCTCGGGTTGTTTCCGATTTGGTGTTCGTAGGTTTGGCTATGGCATGTCCTTTGTCCTGAGGTTTGTATGCGTTGGTTGTTTCTCCTGCTTCTGGTACTCAATGTGTTTTATTACGTCTGGCATCAGCAGGAGGCTCCATTGCGTGCAAAGGACGTCACGCCTCTCAGTCTTTATCGTGGTTCGCAGCAGGATATCCGTTTGCTGAGTGAGGCTGGTGATGCCTCGCGAGGTGCGAAGGCTGATGGGCAGTGTCTATATATAGGTGGTTCGGGTCGTCCTGAAACTGCGCAGGCACTGGAACAGCGCCTGAGTGAGCTTGGTGCGAAAGCTCAGCCCTTGCCGAAAGACCTTTCCAGCAATGCATATTGGTTCCGAATCACGCCTGAAACCCAGCGTTTCCTGGGCGATACTCAGTTGCAAAACCTTTCCAAGGAATTCAATGAGTTAAAACACAAAATAATGCTGTGCGAGGGGGTTGCACCTGCGGAATAGTTTGCATAGAATGGCGCCCGCTCCACAGCGAAGACCTGAAAAGGTTGAAGCGGTAGGGCGATGTCAAAGCAGCTAACCTCAGGTTTTTAAATGAGAAAATGCTTGACAAGGGTTTGGCATAGTATAGAATGCCGGCCTGATTAGGAGGGGTTCCCGAGCGGCCAAAGGGATCAGACTGTAAATCTGACGTCTACGACTTCGAAGGTTCGAATCCTTCTCCCTCCACCAGATTTTAGCGTGAGCTGCAGGCTCCGCGGGTATAGTTTAGTGGTAGAACCTCAGCCTTCCAAGCTGATGATGCGGGTTCGATTCCCGCTACCCGCTCCAAGTTTGCAGATTGTGCAAAGTGTTACGCTCTTGTAGCTCAGTTGGTAGAGCACACCCTTGGTAAGGGTGAGGTCAGCGGTTCAAATCCGCTCAAGAGCTCCATATAACAAGGCAGATATGAAAATATCTGCCTTTGTTTTAATGGCTAGGGTTGTTTGCTTATTTCTTCTGTGAGGGGTGATATCGATGGCTAAGGAAAAATTTGATCGTTCCCTACCGCACGTCAACGTCGGAACTATCGGTCACGTTGACCACGGTAAAACCACTCTGACCGCTGCTCTGACTCGCGTCTGCTCCGAAGTTTTCGGTTCGGC
>NZ_JBXANF010000021.1:0-5355 GCF_058801405.1 Pseudomonas sp. GW822-FHT03F04 | reverse complement strand
TCGAAAGCGGAGAAAAAGAGGTGTTGACAGCAGCGTGTAACGCTGTAGAATTCGCCTCCCGCTAACGAGAGATCGGAAGCGCAAGTGGTTGAAGTTGTTGAAGAATTCTTCGAAAACTTCTGAAAATAATCACTTGACAGCAAATGAGGCTGCTGTAGAATGCGCGCCTCGGTTGAGACGAAAGATCTTAACCAACCGCTCTTTAACAACTGAATCAAGCAATTCGTGTGGGTGCTTGTGGAGTCAGACTGATAGTCAGAAAGATTATCAGCATCACAAGTTACTCCGCGAGAAATCAAAGATGTAACCAACGATTGCTGAGCCAAGTTTAGGGTTTTCTCAAAACCCAAAGATGTTTGAACTGAAGAGTTTGATCATGGCTCAGATTGAACGCTGGCGGCAGGCCTAACACATGCAAGTCGAGCGGATGAAGGGAGCTTGCTCCTGGATTCAGCGGCGGACGGGTGAGTAATGCCTAGGAATCTGCCTGGTAGTGGGGGACAACGTTTCGAAAGGAACGCTAATACCGCATACGTCCTACGGGAGAAAGCAGGGGACCTTCGGGCCTTGCGCTATCAGATGAGCCTAGGTCGGATTAGCTAGTTGGTGAGGTAATGGCTCACCAAGGCGACGATCCGTAACTGGTCTGAGAGGATGATCAGTCACACTGGAACTGAGACACGGTCCAGACTCCTACGGGAGGCAGCAGTGGGGAATATTGGACAATGGGCGAAAGCCTGATCCAGCCATGCCGCGTGTGTGAAGAAGGTCTTCGGATTGTAAAGCACTTTAAGTTGGGAGGAAGGGTTGTAGATTAATACTCTGCAATTTTGACGTTACCGACAGAATAAGCACCGGCTAACTCTGTGCCAGCAGCCGCGGTAATACAGAGGGTGCAAGCGTTAATCGGAATTACTGGGCGTAAAGCGCGCGTAGGTGGTTCGTTAAGTTGGATGTGAAATCCCCGGGCTCAACCTGGGAACTGCATCCAAAACTGGCGAGCTAGAGTATGGTAGAGGGTGGTGGAATTTCCTGTGTAGCGGTGAAATGCGTAGATATAGGAAGGAACACCAGTGGCGAAGGCGACCACCTGGACTGATACTGACACTGAGGTGCGAAAGCGTGGGGAGCAAACAGGATTAGATACCCTGGTAGTCCACGCCGTAAACGATGTCAACTAGCCGTTGGGAGCCTTGAGCTCTTAGTGGCGCAGCTAACGCATTAAGTTGACCGCCTGGGGAGTACGGCCGCAAGGTTAAAACTCAAATGAATTGACGGGGGCCCGCACAAGCGGTGGAGCATGTGGTTTAATTCGAAGCAACGCGAAGAACCTTACCAGGCCTTGACATCCAATGAACTTTCCAGAGATGGATTGGTGCCTTCGGGAACATTGAGACAGGTGCTGCATGGCTGTCGTCAGCTCGTGTCGTGAGATGTTGGGTTAAGTCCCGTAACGAGCGCAACCCTTGTCCTTAGTTACCAGCACGTTATGGTGGGCACTCTAAGGAGACTGCCGGTGACAAACCGGAGGAAGGTGGGGATGACGTCAAGTCATCATGGCCCTTACGGCCTGGGCTACACACGTGCTACAATGGTCGGTACAAAGGGTTGCCAAGCCGCGAGGTGGAGCTAATCCCATAAAACCGATCGTAGTCCGGATCGCAGTCTGCAACTCGACTGCGTGAAGTCGGAATCGCTAGTAATCGCGAATCAGAATGTCGCGGTGAATACGTTCCCGGGCCTTGTACACACCGCCCGTCACACCATGGGAGTGGGTTGCACCAGAAGTAGCTAGTCTAACCTTCGGGAGGACGGTTACCACGGTGTGATTCATGACTGGGGTGAAGTCGTAACAAGGTAGCCGTAGGGGAACCTGCGGCTGGATCACCTCCTTAATCGACGACATCAGCTGCTCCATAAGTTCCCACACGAATTGCTTGATTCATTGAAGAAGACGAAAGAAGCAGCCCGAAATTGGGTCTGTAGCTCAGTTGGTTAGAGCGCACCCCTGATAAGGGTGAGGTCGGCAGTTCGAATCTGCCCAGACCCACCAATTTTGTGTGGGAAACGCCTGTAGAAATACGGGGCCATAGCTCAGCTGGGAGAGCGCCTGCCTTGCACGCAGGAGGTCAGCGGTTCGATCCCGCTTGGCTCCACCACTACTGCTTCTGAAGTAAGAGCTTAGAAATGAGCATTCCATCGAGTGGATGGTGAATGTTGATTTCTAGTCTTTGACTAGTTCGTTCTTTAAAAATTTGGGTATGTGATAGAAAGATAGACTGAACGTTACTTTCACTGGTAACGGATCAGGCTAAGGTAAAATTTGTGAGTTCTCTTAGTTGAGAAATTCGAATTTTCGGCGAATGTCGTCTTCACAGTATAACCAGATTGCTTGGGGTTATATGGTCAAGTGAAGAAGCGCATACGGTGGATGCCTTGGCAGTCAGAGGCGATGAAAGACGTGGTAGCCTGCGAAAAGCTTCGGGGAGTCGGCAAACAGACTTTGATCCGGAGATGTCTGAATGGGGGAACCCAGCCATCATAAGATGGTTATCTTGTACTGAATACATAGGTGCAAGAGGCGAACCAGGGGAACTGAAACATCTAAGTACCCTGAGGAAAAGAAATCAACCGAGATTCCCTTAGTAGTGGCGAGCGAACGGGGACTAGCCCTTAAGTGGCTTTGAGATTAGCGGAACGCTCTGGAAAGTGCGGCCATAGTGGGTGATAGCCCTGTACGCGAAAATCTCTTAGTCATGAAATCGAGTAGGACGGAGCACGAGAAACTTTGTCTGAATATGGGGGGACCATCCTCCAAGGCTAAATACTACTGACTGACCGATAGTGAACTAGTACCGTGAGGGAAAGGCGAAAAGAACCCCGGAGAGGGGAGTGAAATAGATCCTGAAACCGTATGCGTACAAGCAGTGGGAGCAGACTTTGTTCTGTGACTGCGTACCTTTTGTATAATGGGTCAGCGACTTATTTTCAGTGGCGAGCTTAACCGAATAGGGGAGGCGTAGCGAAAGCGAGTCTTAATAGGGCGTCTAGTCGCTGGGAATAGACCCGAAACCGGGCGATCTATCCATGGGCAGGTTGAAGGTTAGGTAACACTGACTGGAGGACCGAACCGACTACCGTTGAAAAGTTAGCGGATGACCTGTGGATCGGAGTGAAAGGCTAATCAAGCTCGGAGATAGCTGGTTCTCCTCGAAAGCTATTTAGGTAGCGCCTCATGTATCACTGTAGGGGGTAGAGCACTGTTTCGGCTAGGGGGTCATCCCGACTTACCAAACCGATGCAAACTCCGAATACCTACAAGTGCCGAGCATGGGAGACACACGGCGGGTGCTAACGTCCGTCGTGAAAAGGGAAACAACCCAGACCGTCAGCTAAGGTCCCAAAGTTATGGTTAAGTGGGAAACGATGTGGGAAGGCTTAGACAGCTAGGAGGTTGGCTTAGAAGCAGCCACCCTTTAAAGAAAGCGTAATAGCTCACTAGTCGAGTCGGCCTGCGCGGAAGATGTAACGGGGCTCAAACCATACACCGAAGCTACGGGTATCACGTAAGTGATGCGGTAGAGGAGCGTTCTGTAAGCCTGTGAAGGTGAGTTGAGAAGCTTGCTGGAGGTATCAGAAGTGCGAATGCTGACATGAGTAACGACAATGGGTGTGAAAAACACCCACGCCGAAAGACCAAGGTTTCCTGCGCAACGTTAATCGACGCAGGGTTAGTCGGTCCCTAAGGCGAGGCTGAAAAGCGTAGTCGATGGAAAACAGGTTAATATTCCTGTACTTCTGGTTATTGCGATGGAGGGACGGAGAAGGCTAGGCCAGCTTGGCGTTGGTTGTCCAAGTTTAAGGTGGTAGGCTGGAATCTTAGGTAAATCCGGGATTCTAAGGCCGAGAGCTGATGACGAGTTGCCATTAGGCGACGAAGTGGTTGATGCCATGCTTCCAAGAAAAGCTTCTAAGCTTCAGGTAACCAGGAACCGTACCCCAAACCGACACAGGTGGTTGGGTAGAGAATACCAAGGCGCTTGAGAGAACTCGGGTGAAGGAACTAGGCAAAATGGCACCGTAACTTCGGGAGAAGGTGCGCCGGTGAGGGTGAAGGACTTGCTCCGTAAGCCCATGCCGGTCGAAGATACCAGGCCGCTGCGACTGTTTATTAAAAACACAGCACTCTGCAAACACGAAAGTGGACGTATAGGGTGTGACGCCTGCCCGGTGCCGGAAGGTTAATTGATGGGGTTAGCTAACGCGAAGCTCTTGATCGAAGCCCCGGTAAACGGCGGCCGTAACTATAACGGTCCTAAGGTAGCGAAATTCCTTGTCGGGTAAGTTCCGACCTGCACGAATGGCGTAACGATGGCGGCGCTGTCTCCACCCGAGACTCAGTGAAATTGAAATCGCTGTGAAGATGCAGTGTATCCGCGGCTAGACGGAAAGACCCCGTGAACCTTTACTATAGCTTTGCACTGGACTTTGAATTTGCTTGTGTAGGATAGGTGGGAGGCTTTGAAGCGTGAACGCCAGTTTGCGTGGAGCCATCCTTGAAATACCACCCTGGCAACTTTGAGGTTCTAACTCAGGTCCGTTATCCGGATCGAGGACAGTGTATGGTGGGTAGTTTGACTGGGGCGGTCTCCTCCTAAAGAGTAACGGAGGAGTACGAAGGTGCGCTCAGACCGGTCGGAAATCGGTCGTAGAGTATAAAGGCAAAAGCGCGCTTGACTGCGAGACAGACACGTCGAGCAGGTACGAAAGTAGGTCTTAGTGATCCGGTGGTTCTGTATGGAAGGGCCATCGCTCAACGGATAAAAGGTACTCCGGGGATAACAGGCTGATACCGCCCAAGAGTTCATATCGACGGCGGTGTTTGGCACCTCGATGTCGGCTCATCACATCCTGGGGCTGAAGCCGGTCCCAAGGGTATGGCTGTTCGCCATTTAAAGTGGTACGCGAGCTGGGTTTAGAACGTCGTGAGACAGTTCGGTCCCTATCTGCCGTGGACGTTTGAGATTTGAGAGGGGCTGCTCCTAGTACGAGAGGACCGGAGTGGACGAACCTCTGGTGTTCCGGTTGTCACGCCAGTGGCATTGCCGGGTAGCTATGTTCGGAAAAGATAACCGCTGAAAGCATCTAAGCGGGAAACTTGCCTCAAGATGAGATCTCACTGGAACCTTGAGTTCCCTGAAGGGCCGTCGAAGACTACGACGTTGATAGGTTGGGTGTGTAAGCGCTGTGAGGCGTTGAGCTAACCAATACTAATTGCCCGTGAGGCTTGACCATATAACACCCAAGCAATTTGCGAACTCGAAAGAGACCAGATTGCGGTGTGTGAAGACGAAA
>NZ_JBXANF010000020.1:0-9759 GCF_058801405.1 Pseudomonas sp. GW822-FHT03F04 | reverse complement strand
CGGTAGTTCAGTCGGTTAGAATACCGGCCTGTCACGCCGGGGGTCGCGGGTTCGAGTCCCGTCCGCTGCGCCATATTCGGTAACCTGGAACACTGAACGCCAGGTCACCACAGAAAGCCCGCCTAGTGCGGGCTTTTTGCTGTCTGGGATTTGGCTGTGTGGCCCAGCCATGAAAAAAGCGACCGGAAGGTCGCTTTTTTTGATGATTGGATGATCCAATCAACAGGTCCCGAAGTCAGGTGGCAACCCCCCAACCATAAGCCATCCATCGGCATCGTTGAGGTAGATTTGGCCAATTCCCAGACCAATACCTTCGCCTTCGATGAGGAAACAGTCCTCACACATACATGCCCATCCCCGATATCCTTTGATTTTCCCATCTATCATGTATTTTTCTTTGGAAAAAGAACATTCACAACTTTCACAGTGGGTTGGCGCACCATGGAAAAATTGATTTCTCTTTCTCCCCATTGAAATATCAATGTACTGTGCTAGAGCACTGTCGCCTCTTATTATTACTGATCCGGCACCGGTTAGCTTTGAGCCAATTTTGCGCATGAGTTTTTGAATTGTAGGCCCATTTTTTTCATAGTAGTCTGTGAACAGGTCGTATATTCCAATGATTTCGTGAGCTCGCCAGCGCTCATCTCGGAAAGTGAAAAAAGTTTCATTTGTTTTATTTTTGTCGTAGCGAAAGCATCTATATCTAAAACCTAAGTCTTCCAGGATTTCAGTATCTCTTGGATCATTTCCACCCCAAGTCATTGACAAAAATAAAGCTTCCGTTGTGCCGGAGTAGTACTTATCCAGCAGCGCATCGTAATCGATGGGTATGCCCTCGCACTGCAAACCGCCGGTGTATATTCTGACAGCCTCTTCCGTGTGTACAGAGAGGGAGAAATTTGGGATGTAGCGCTCACCTTTTTCGAAAACCAAAGGAAACAGTAGTGTAAATACTCCGGTTGAAGGGTTGTAGATATGTAGATCAATCGTGGAGTTGGGGAAGTCCTGCGATACCTCGTCAAGCATGGTTAGAATCTGTCGCTTCCATACCGGGTTGTGAGTAAGGCAGGATGAAATTTGCGATCGTAAAGCACTTAAATGTGCGTGGTTTGAAATGTCTATTGATTTTGAGAATCTGTGTCCGGTTATTCCGTCGAGCGCATGTATTTCGTTTACGATTTCTTCATCAGATAGTAATTTGTTTCTGGAGAACGATCCGGAACGTATTACTGAAGAAATGCTGAAACCGTGGTCATCCTGGAAAGCACTGAATTTTGCCGGCGTTCCAATTTCATAGAAATCACTTTCAGGGCGGGGATCCATGGCTGAAACGGCCTCGTGCAGAGCTCCGGATAATTCTTCGCCATTCATTCCCTCGGTTTCTTCAAGCGTTTGTCGTAATAAATGGGGGTTACATTTAAGGACTTCTAAGCAGGCGTCGTCTCTGAGTATTTGCATTGCAAAGTATGCAATGTATTGGTAGAGCGGAAGCGGAGAGCTTGAAGTAAGGTCGTCAGAAAGCAATCCGGTGAGCATTCCCCTCATTTGGGCTTGTCGCTGGGAATGAATAGGTGTGCTGGATTCAAGTACTATAATAATATAGTCTCTGATGCCCTTTTTCTCACAAACGGTTTTTATTGACTGAAGTCCTGCTTGTAAACTCTTCTCATTGGTGTACCAGTTTGCTTCATGCCATGGTGCAATATATCTTCCCTGCTGAAAGTCTACTAATGCAGGAGTTGTTGCTTTGATTTCCTTGCTCTCGTTGATTTCAAGTTCTAGTCCAAGAATGTTGATATCGGTTTTTGCGACGAACTGAGAAAAGGGTACAAGCAGCTCTCGCCACTCAGTGGACGCGACGATGACTCTGATTTCCTGATCCCGGGCTCCGAAGTGGCTTTTAACACCTTCTATATATTTGTGGATTTCGTGTAGAGCTTCTCGGGATGCTGCTTCGCTTCTTTTGAGTTCGATCAAAACGTGATGACCTTGTGCGTCTCTGGCGTAAAGATCAATAAAGCCTCGTGTGCCTAAATTGTTTGGAATGTATTGCTCTTTATTTAAGAGTGTTAAGCCTTTTTCCAGTATTTGTATGTTTTCAGAAAGTAGATCCCGCAGTTCAGCTTCGTACACTTTTGACGTTCCTTTTCATTAAATGTTCGGAGTAAGGAACTCCTGTTCCTTTGTTCATGTCTTTTCGAAGATAGAAAATGTCAGCTTCGGTGATTATCATCAGGTTCTCAATCATTTCTCTTGATTAGAGTTGCGACTGTGCCGGTAATCACTCACCGCTTCATACACCGCTTTACGCAGACGGTTGATCCCGCCAATCGGACGGTGGGCCTCGATCCCAAACCATGGATTGAACGACAGGTTGTCGCATTGCAGGTTCAGAGCCGGGGTGTCGAAGTCCTGCGGGGGCAGGGTGATTTTGGCTACGGTCTGGAATGGACTGTCCTGTTCGCGCCATTCGATGCTGGTGTCTTCGATCGGCATGAACCGATTGGCGTCCTGACGCTGGATCTGCAACACAAAACACGCGGGCACCCGATCCGTGGACAGTTGCTGATTCAGCGCACTGCGCAGGAAATTCGGCAGATCCTGGTTTTGCTTCGGAAGCGTGTACGCCGGGCAGTTGTCCGGATCCGGCATCACCCGAAACTTCGCATTGGCCTCACCAAATTTGTAGGGCGATACCGAAAAGTAGGTCGTACGTGTCGGGCTCTCTGGTGGCGGAGAAAGCGTCGCCAGCGCAATGAACAAATGCCTGATCTGCCAGTTTCGCGGGTCCCAGCCCGGAAAAAACGCCATGACCTTTTTGCCGTCAGCCTGCGCCGCCACATTCTGACGATATTCAGCGACGTCGCTGACGAAGAAATTCGGATGGCTGAACATCACGAAATCCTGTTCGTGCAGCCCCTGACGGTCACCCAGCAACTGCTTGCCTGGCACATCGAGCAATTTGATCGCCATGCCCCGGGCATCACGGATGCTGTCGAACTGCGGATAGGCGTTGCCGTTGGACAGGCGCATTGTCGCCTGCCAGATCTTACCCGGCTCGCTGAAAACACCTCGGCGCAGATCCTGAGCCAGATCCGGCAGCACCTGCACGTCGGCCTTCACACAACCGTGGGCCTTGGCATGGGCGTCGCGCAGAAAACGCGTGTTTTCCCGATGCTGATCGACAATTCGCACAGCAGTCTGGATCACGTCCTGCGTCATGGCTGCTTCGCCGTCCGGAATCTGCTCCGTCGCCGACACTGGGCCTCGGTGTTGCCAGGCAAACCAGGCGGTTGCCAAAGCCCAGCCGATCAGGCCGACCGCCAGCAAAAACAGCAGGGTTTTGCCCAGCAACCGCCCCAGCCACAACCAGAAACGCGCCAGCATCGATGGTTTCTTGAACGAATTGAAGATCATGGCAGTTGCGCCTCCAGCGGGCCGCCCAGCACTTTCAGGTATTCCAGCAGCGCCCAGCGTTCCTCGGGCTGCAGCAACCGTCCGATAACCCCGTTGCCGCGCTCGCCGGCGCGGAATTCATGGCCACTGTTGTGGTTGCCGGTGATGCGTGTGTCGAACAGGAAAGCGTTGGTAAAGGCTTCGGTGCGATAACCCAGATGCCGAGGGTCATATTCGAAGGTGCCCTTATAGAAAGTGGTGGCGCGTTCATCCTGAGGCGACAGCAACTGATAGAGACTCGGCACCGAGCCGTTGTGCAGGAAGGGCGGTGTAGCCCACACGCCTGCCAGCGGCCGGGCCTTGTAGGCGACTTTTTCCCGGACACCGATCGGCAGGCCAAAGCCGTCGAGCTGAGGTTTTTCAGCAGCAGTGACGCCAGCCTCGCGATAGGCGCGGTTTTCAACGAACGCCGTGACGTAAGCCAGGCCCTTGGCCACGGATAACTGGCTGAGGTCGAGTGGTTCTTTGGGAGTGGGGTGCAGCTTTACGTCCATCTGCTCCAGCTCTGCTGGATTCCATTGCAGGGCTGTCAGGTCGAAACGGTGGTTGGCGATGTTGTTGGCCGCGTTCGGATCGGTGCCGATGACGTCGACGGGCAACATGTGCAGGTGCTGGACCCAGCGTTCACCCTCTTGCGTCACCCGTGGGACGTGGCAGCCAGCGCAGTTTTCGGCAAATAACGCTCGACCCTTGGCCGCCAAAGGTTTGTCGACCTTGCCCAACAGCTCCTCTGGCCAGGCGGGTGGCTGAAGTTTTTGCAGGGTTTCTTCGATCTTGTGCAGATCGCGCACACGCACGCTTGATGCATAACGTTCATCACCCTGTAGCGGCTGGCCATTGGCATCGAAGAAATTCAGGGTAGCGCCAACCCCCAGCGCCTCGCCGATGTTGCGTGCCATCGGCTGCTGCGCCGAGCCGTTCCACTGCACCCAGTCGAACGTCCACATGTCCCATAGTTGCGGGTAATCCACGGGGGCGTTGGCCACGCGATAGTTGGTGGGGGAGATCGCATCGCCGAATGTCGCGTTGGCGATTCGTCCGAAAGCATCGGTTCGGCCAGGGCCTTCCTCGGTGGGGTAGAGGCCGCGATGGGTGTCGTTCCACGCCACTTTGATAAAGGTGTTCAGCGAGCCTTTGAAGTCTTTGCGCAGTTGGTCGTGGCGCGCGTCGTAATCCTCGCCGAGAACGGTGCGGGCGAAGCGTTCGAACTTCCAAGGGTTGTAGTACGTGGAGGTGAGACTGGCGACCAGTGCCTGTCCGAAACTGCCACCACGCAATGTAGGAACACTGGAAGGCAGCACGTGCTGCGCCGAGCCGCCGTCGATGCGCACGGCCTGGCCATTCAGGTGCAACTCGCCGGTGTGGCAGGCCGCACAGGTGATGTCCAGATATTGCTCAGAGCTGCCGGGATTCTGATGGCGGGCGAAACCCACTGGCAGATTCCCCAAGTTGTTCGGCGTTGCTTTCTGCTGTGGGTCGATCAGAAAGCCGAAGCGTGCAAGATATTCCGGAGAGGCAAAGCGTTGCTGCGAGAACGGCAGCTCCAGGGCCTGGAACCACTCATAACGCAGGCCTTTGATCTGGGTGCCTTGCGGCGTGAAGTAGTAGGTCTGGCGCTCTTCGTCAGTCCATTGTTTGAGGTAGTGGACCTGTTTGGCGGGCGTCGGGAAGGGCAGTTTCGGATTGGCGACATAGTAGAGAATCACCGCCAGGACCAGTCCCAGCAGCACCACGATCAGCGTCAGCACACGGAATATGAGGCGCAAGATGAACATCCTTGTCGAGTTGTTGCGCTGTTATGCCTGAGCCGAGCCATGTGCGGCAAGTGGCCATTACGCCAAGTGTTGTGGGAAGGGGCATCGGTCAATGTCAGATCAAGATGACAGAAGCTTCATCATGCCTTTGCCCAAATGCTTTTTAATCCCTGAACTTATCGGAAGATTCCTGCTCTCATGCCGGTAGCCATTGGTCGTGGCGGCCTGATAAGCTCGCGGCTTTACTCGATTGCCCTTTCGGCGCATGAACAAGGAAATAGCATGAAACAGCATCGGTTGGCGGCGGCGGTAGCCCTGGTTAGCCTGGTACTCGCGGGTTGTGATTCGCAGACCAGCGTAGAGCTGAAAACCCCGGCGCAAAAAGCTTCCTACGGTATCGGCCTGAACATGGGCAAAAGCCTTGCTCAGGAAGGCATGGATGATCTGGACTCCAAAGCGGTAGCCCAGGGCATCGAAGATGCCGTCGGCAAGAAAGAACAGAAGCTGAAAGATGAAGATCTGGTCGAAGCCTTCGCTGCACTGCAAAAGCGTGCCGAAGAGCGTATGGCCAAGATGAGCGAAGAGTCGGCAGCCGCCGGCAAGAAATTCCTCGAAGAAAACGGCAAGAAAGCCGGCGTGACCACCACTGCTTCCGGTCTGCAGTACGAAGTGGTCAAGAAAGCCGACGGCCCACAGCCTAAGCCTACCGACGTAGTGACCGTTCACTACACCGGCAAGCTGACCAACGGCACCGTATTCGACAGCTCCGTCGAGCGCGGCAGCCCGATCGATCTGCCGGTCAGCGGTGTGATCCCGGGTTGGGTCGAAGGCCTGCAACTGATGCACGTTGGCGAGAAGTACAAGCTGTACATCCCTAGCGATCTGGCTTACGGCGCACAATCGCCAAGCCCGGCAATCCCGGCCAACTCGGTTCTGGTCTTCGACCTGGAACTGCTGGCCATCAAGGATCCAGCCAAAGAAGACGCTGCCGCCGCCAAGTAACAAGCGTCGGTATCGGCTTCAACAACAACGCCTCGCTTATGCGGGGCGTTGTTGCATCTGGGTCACGGCGAGCGTAAACAGACCGAACCGATACGCATCGCGACAGTCCTAGACTTTGAGGCCGCCCGCGCTAGACGCCCTGAGCCGCCAAGTCAATGAAATAATGGGGTTTTTTATGTGAGTAAAAAACGCCCGATCTGAGCGCAGCCCTTATGAACCGGGGCTCTCAGCGTCGAAATGCAGCTCTGTTCACAAGGTTATCCACAATTTGTGTGGATAACATTTCAACGGGAGAAATAGATGAAAGCTCCATGGAATTTCGCCCGATTCCTGCCGTTGGCCGGACGACTCCTGGCCCGTGGCCGCTTGCCGACGCTGTTGTTCGCCGTGGCCAGCAAAGGTGCCGCCCAGGGCAATCGTCTCGGCAAACTGAAGGATGACCTGCGATTGCTCCAGGCGCTGTGCCTGGCGTACTGGCGCGGCGAATATCGCGCGATCAGTCCCAAGGCGATCGTTTCGGTCGTTGCGGGCCTGATGTATTTCCTCAGTCCGGTGGATGCGATCCCGGATTTCATTCCCGTTTTCGGCATGCTCGATGACATAGCCGTCCTCGCCTGGCTGATGAAAACCCTCGACGACGAGCTCACTGCGTTCCGTCTGTGGCGTCAGCGTCAGGCGCCGGAAAAGCTCAGGGTTGTCGAGCGCCTGCCCGATACGCCCGAACAACTTCAGCTTCAGGGTCCGAAAAAGTCCTGAATCGCGACAGCCTCTTATACAGATAGATACCCCCCACGACCTTGGCCGCTGTTAGGATTACACTTCTAGGGAAAAGTGCCGACTCGCTAAGCGTTGTTGTCCTACGGGGTAGTCATGGATATTCAGATAATTGCACGCGATGGCGAACCCGAATATGCGGTTCTGCCATGGGCTCAGTATCAGGCTCTACTGAAAGCAGCAGGCATTAACGAAGCACCGTCGCAACCGGCTCCAGCGCCGCTTGCGGCCACACCGGACCCGATTCTTCCAGGTCTGGATCAGTTACGCAGTTTGCGCGAAGGGAAGGGCATCGCCATCGAGGCGCTCGCCCGCACGGTAGGCATCAGCCCGTCTTACCTGGCCATGATCGAAAGCGGTGAGCGTCTGCCCGACGCTGCGATTCGCCGCAGCCTGGCCTGGGAGTTGACGGTGCCAGGGTGGAGGGAACAATCGTGAGCGTACGCATCAGTCGTCAACATTGGGACGGATTGCTGGGGGAGCTGGACCAGGCGCGCAGGCAGCGCCATCTTCTGACCTATCGAGCCTTGCTCGAGCGTCTGCAACTGCCCACGCCGGCTATGCAGACATTGACCGCTGCACTGGAGCATCTCGCTGCGCTGGACGCGAAAGCCGAACAACCGTTGCGCAGTTCGCTGGTGATCAGCCAGGGCGCCAGTCGCCTGCCACGCACCGGCTTCTTTGAATGTGTCGAGCGTCTGGGGCGTTTTTCCGGGCCATCCGATGGTGTTGCCGCAGCTTCGTGGCATGCCTCGGAAGTGGTGCGGGTCTTTGAATACGAATACCCGGAATCGGCGGAGGCCTGAGTGTTTTTACGACTCAAGGCGCGGGCAAGTTACTGGCTGGCCCGTAGGCTGTTTCACTGGTCGTGGTTTGTCCGTCAGCCCCGAGGCTGGCGCTGGCTCGAAGGGCAGTTTGCGCGTATGGCCAACCTGGGCGATGTCGGCGCGCAAAGCTTTTACGGGCACATCCTGACGTTTCGCGGCGTTGGCCTGGGCGCGCGTGAGGAGGGTGTTCGATTGTTGCGGCTGGCTGCGCTGGCCGGAGATGGCAAGGCGGCGTATCAGGTGGGTGTCATCAGTCTTGCAGGTACGCCCAGTAAAGCGCCCGATCCTTCGGAAGCCGCTCGCTGGTGGACCATGGCCGCCAAGGCCGGGCATCCGCTGGCCGAGCTCAAGTTGAAAGAGCTGGCCGGTCGGGATCATTCTCGGTAAGCGATTTTTGTGTTCCCTGAGCGGGGCGTGAGGGAAACCTCCCGCCCCGTTTTTGCGTCTGCTGTTCGATAAAGATCAGTTACAGACTTCTCCTACATCCATCGCCTACTCGCCTGACTTCTTTTCTGTTTGATCCCCCGCAAAGTCCTTCGCCTGATTTTTGCGCGAGGGAACGCACATGTTCGACCCGGTTTTTCATTTCGTCATGCGCCTGGGAATGCGCTGATGGAAGCCATCACCCGCATCGAGCAAGCACTCGACAGCTTTCCCCACACCCTCGATCTCTATCGCGAACAGCTCAGGCACTGGTTCAGTCGTTCGGCAGACAGCGTCAGTCATGCAGCCGATCTGCCGTCGCTGATGGGGATGGAGCGGATCATCCGTTTCGGAGAACACAGCACAGCGGTCGCGATTGACGACAACCGTTTCTCTTCGGCTGTCGTGCAATGCCCGGAAACCGGGCAAATGGAGATCGAGAGCAAGTTCGAGTCGGTGTACGACATTCCGTTGGGCGGCATCGTAGTCGATGTCGTGGCGGTGGATGGCGGCAAGGTCAAGTCCGTCACGCTCGATGCTCAGGGCAAGGGGTTGTTCACCGGAGAGGCGGGCAAGTTCTATCGGGTGTTAGTGCACAGCGAGGCCAGCGAGAAGCAGGTCGACGCGCTTTTCGATTCCTACGATGGCCTGACCCGGCAGCTGGATAGTTGGCTGCGTAGCGAGTGGCAGGGCTTCAAGCCGCAGTGGTCACAGTCGGTGGCGACGGCGGCGGGCAACGGCTTGCTGGCCGGGAGTTGGGCAGCGATTGAGGGCGTGTGGGACAGCATTGGGTTGCTGTCGGAGATTCTCAAAGATCCTCTCGAGTTTGCGGGTCGGCTGGGAGATGGCGCGACGGCGTTGGCCGAATTCGCGGCGTCGATGCCGGAAAAAATGGAGCAGCTCCAACTGCTCGTCAGTGACGAAGCGGCGCTGTGTCTGTTGTTGCGTACGGCCAGTCTGTGGCTCGAGATGCTGCCGCCCGGCGAACTCGCCGGGAAAACCGCCGAAGCCGTCTCGATGGTGGTGGTGCAACTGCTGATCGACGTTTTGATCGGCATTGTGCTGACCTTCGTCGGTGCCGGGGCGGGGATTGCGTATCTGACCTTTCGCCTGGTGGATCGTGGCGCTCAGTTGTTGTCGGCGGTGACGCGTCTGGTGAAGGCGTTGTTCGGCATTGTCAGCACCTTCATCGGCTACGTGAACCAGTACAAATCCGTCGCCGCACGAGGTATCGCAGCCGGGGTGAAAAAGGGCCGCATGCAATTGCGTTGGGATGCCAAACGCAACGCTTCCCTGAAAAAGGACGAGCATCACGACGACAAGCCTGATCAGGCGAAGAACCCCAACGGCGACAGCGCTGACTGTGTACCCCGGACCTGTACCAATGGCTGCCCGGTGTCGATGGTCACTGGCGAAGAGCTGCTGACGCTGACCGATGGCGTACTCGACGGGTTGCTGTCGTTTGAGTTCAGCCGGTTGTATCGCACCAGTGCGGTCGAGATCGATGTCGGGCTGGGGTT
>NZ_JBXANF010000019.1:0-15974 GCF_058801405.1 Pseudomonas sp. GW822-FHT03F04 | reverse complement strand
AGCGCCATACGAGCCGAACCGATGATGATCGGAGTGTCGTCGCCTGGGAAGTCGTAGGTCGACAGCAGGTCACGAACTTCCATCTCAACCAGTTCCAGCAGCTCAGCGTCGTCTACCAGGTCAGCCTTGTTCAGGAAAACCACGATGTACGGAACGCCTACCTGACGGGACAGCAGGATGTGCTCACGGGTTTGTGGCATCGGACCATCAGCGGCCGAGCAAACCAGGATCGCGCCGTCCATCTGGGCAGCACCAGTGATCATGTTCTTCACGTAGTCAGCGTGACCTGGGCAGTCAACGTGAGCATAGTGACGAATAGTCGAGTTGTACTCAACGTGCGCGGTGTTGATGGTGATACCACGAGCTTTTTCTTCTGGAGCGCTGTCGATCTTGTCGAATTCAACTACGGCCGAACCGAAAACTTCGGAGCAGACGCGAGTCAGAGCAGCGGTCAGAGTGGTTTTACCGTGGTCAACGTGACCGATGGTGCCAACGTTTACGTGCGGTAGGGAACGATCAAATTTTTCTTTAGCCACGACAATTAACTCCTAGCCTAAAGGGGCTGAATCAGCCTTGTTTTTTGGTAACGGATTCGACGATGTGCGACGGAGCCGTATCGTATTTTTTGAATTCCATAGAGTAGCTTGCGCGACCCTGGGACATGGAACGGACGTCGGTCGCATAACCGAACATCTCACCCAGTGGAACCTCGGCACGGATAACCTTGCCGGACACTGTGTCTTCCATACCCTGGATCATGCCGCGACGACGGTTAAGGTCGCCCATCACATCACCCATATAGTCTTCAGGCGTAACAACCTCTACCGCCATGATCGGCTCAAGCAGCTCACCACCGCCCTTCTGGGCCAGTTGCTTGGTCGCCATGGAAGCAGCCACTTTAAACGCCATCTCGTTGGAGTCGACGTCGTGGTAAGAACCATCGAACACGGTAGCCTTCAGGCCGATCAGCGGATAGCCGGCAACAACGCCGTTCTTCATCTGCTCTTCGATACCCTTCTGGATAGCCGGGATGTATTCCTTAGGAACCACACCACCTACTACTTCGTTCACGAATTGCAGACCTTCCTGACCTTCGTCAGCAGGAGCAAAACGGATCCAGCAGTGACCGAACTGACCACGACCACCGGATTGACGAACGAACTTGCCTTCGATTTCGCAGTTCTTCGTGATGCGCTCACGGTACGAAACTTGAGGCTTGCCGATGTTGGCTTCGACGTTGAACTCACGGCGCATCCGGTCAACCAGGATGTCCAGGTGCAGCTCGCCCATGCCGGAGATGATCGTTTGACCAGTCTCTTCATCAGTTTTAACGCGGAAAGACGGGTCTTCCTGAGCAAGCTTGCCCAGAGCGATACCCATTTTTTCCTGGTCATCCTTGGTCTTAGGCTCTACGGCAACCGAAATAACCGGCTCCGGGAAGTCCATGCGAACCAGGATGATTGGCTTGTCAGCGTTGCAGAGGGTTTCACCAGTGGTGACGTCCTTCATGCCGATCAGGGCCGCGATGTCGCCAGCGCGTACTTCCTTGATCTCTTCACGGGCGTTTGCGTGCATTTGCACCATACGACCCACGCGCTCTTTCTTGCCTTTAACCGAGTTGATCACGCCGTCGCCGGAGTTCAACACGCCCGAGTAAACACGGACGAAGGTCAAGGTACCCACGAATGGGTCGGTAGCGATCTTGAACGCCAGGGCCGCGAACGGCTCGTCGTCGCTTGCGTGACGCTCCATTTCCTCTTCCTCGTTATCAGGGTTGGAACCCTTGATAGCAGGAATGTCGGTCGGAGCAGGCAGGAAGTCGATAACGGCGTCGAGAACCAGGGGAACACCCTTGTTCTTGAAGGAAGAACCGCAAACAGCCAGAACGATTTCGCCGGCGATAGTACGTGCACGCAGAGCAGCCTTGATCTCTTCGATCGACAGCTCTTCGCCTTCCAGGTACTTGTTCATCAGGTCTTCGTTGGCTTCGGCAGCAGCCTCAACCATGTTGTTGCGCCACTCAGCAGCCAGCTCAGCCATGTCCGCAGGAATTTCCTTGCGAACCGGAACCATACCCTTGTCAGAGTCGTTCCAGTAAACGGCTTGCATGTTGATCAGGTCGATCTGGCCCTGGAAGTTGTCTTCCGAACCGATAGCCAGCTGGATCGGCACCGGAGTGTGACCCAGACGCTGTTTGATCTGACCGATCACGCGCAGGAAGTTGGCACCAGCACGGTCCATCTTGTTTACGTAAACAAGACGTGGAACGCCGTATTTGTTGGCCTGACGCCATACGGTTTCCGACTGAGGCTCAACACCCGAAGTACCGCAGAACACAACGACAGCGCCGTCGAGTACGCGCAGGGAACGTTCTACTTCAATGGTGAAGTCTACGTGGCCCGGGGTATCGATTACGTTGAAGCGATGCTCGTGAGCGTACTGCTTCTCGGAACCTTTCCAGAAGGCGGTAATGGCAGCAGAAGTAATGGTAATACCACGCTCCTGCTCCTGAACCATCCAGTCTGTGGTCGCGGCGCCGTCATGCACCTCGCCCATTTTGTGACTTTTGCCAGTGTAAAAAAGGACGCGCTCGGTGGTGGTGGTTTTACCAGCATCCACGTGAGCGACGATACCGATGTTACGGTAGCGACTAATCGGAGTAGTACGAGCCATAAAGCCCTCGCAAAATTAGTGAAGCTAAAATTAGAAGCGGTAGTGCGAGAAAGCTTTGTTAGCTTCGGCCATACGGTGCACGTCTTCACGCTTCTTAACAGCAGCACCTTTACCTTCAGCAGCATCCAGCAGCTCGCCAGCCAAGCGCAGAGCCATAGACTTCTCGCCGCGCTTACGGGCGAAGTCTACCAACCAGCGCATTGCCAGAGCGTTACGACGGGACGGACGAACTTCGACCGGAACCTGGTAAGTAGCACCACCAACGCGGCGCGACTTCACTTCGACCAGCGGAGCGATGGCGTCGAGTGCTTTTTCGAAGAGTTCCAGGGGATCGGTGCCAGCCTTACGGGTCGCAACGGTTTCCAGGGCACCATAAACGATACGCTCGGCAACGGCTTTCTTGCCGCTTTCCATAACGTGGTTCATGAATTTGGCGAGGATTTGGCTTCCGTATTTCGGATCGTCCAGAATCTCACGCTTTGCTGCTACGCGACGTCTTGGCATTGATAAGCCCTCAAACGGTCTTCAGGTTAGCTCGGGACAGATCCAGAGGATGCGCGCCCGACCTTACTCTTATCGACTCAATAAAATGAAAATCTGCAAAACGGCCGATTACTTCGGACGCTTGGTACCGTACTTCGAACGACCTTGGTTACGACCTTTAACACCGGAAGTATCCAGGGAGCCGCGAACGGTGTGGTAACGAACACCTGGCAAGTCTTTTACACGACCGCCGCGGATCAGTACCACGCTGTGCTCTTGCAGGTTGTGGCCTTCACCACCGATGTACGAGGAAACCTCGAAACCGTTGGTCAGACGCACACGGCATACTTTACGCAGTGCCGAGTTAGGTTTTTTCGGCGTAGTGGTGTACACACGGGTGCACACGCCACGACGTTGCGGGCAGTTCTGCAGCGCAGGTACGTCGGATTTCTCGACGATACGCTTACGCGGCTGACGTACCAGCTGGTTGATAGTTGCCATCTACTAGCTCCACTGTTGTCTTGCGACGCTATTGTCTTGCAAGAAAAGCAAAATGGCAGGAACGAATTCCCGCCAAATTTAGGGGATCAAGAGTCTAAAGAGGATCTTGTCCCCAGTCAAGGCAAGGCCCCGACCTCCCCGCTCGTCGAACCTCGACAAATTGTCTCGATTCGATGAACGGTTCGATCAGGGCCTTAGCTCATTTTTCGCAGAACTCAGTTACCGCTCGAGTTCAGCGCTTCGGTCAGTGCAGCTTCCACTTCACTGGCGCTTACGCGCAACGGTTTGTCTGCATCACGGCGACGTTTACGCTCGCTGTGATAGGCCAGACCGGTACCAGCCGGGATCAGACGACCCACGACCACGTTTTCTTTCAGGCCGCGCAGGTAATCGCGCTTGCCGGTTACGGCCGCTTCGGTCAGTACGCGGGTGGTTTCCTGGAAGGAAGCCGCGGAGATGAACGATTCGGTCGACAACGACGCCTTGGTGATACCCAGCAGAACGCGGGTGAACTTGGAGACAAATTTGTCTTCCGCGTTCAGACGCTCGTTCTCTACCAGTACGTGAGTCAGTTCCATCTGGTCGCCCTTGATGAAGCTGGAATCGCCGGACTCGGAGATCTCAACTTTACGCAGCATCTGACGCAGGATGGTCTCGATGTGCTTGTCGTTGATCTTCACGCCTTGCAGACGGTAAACGTCCTGGATCTCGTTAACGATGTACTTGGCCAGCGCGCTCACACCCAGCAGACGCAGGATGTCGTGCGGATCGCTCGGGCCGTCGGAGATAACTTCGCCGCGGTTTACCTGTTCGCCTTCGAACACGTTCAGGTGACGCCACTTCGGAATCAGCTCTTCATACGGATCGCTACCGTCGTTCGGAGTGATGACCAGACGGCGCTTGCCCTTGGTCTCCTTACCGAACGCGATGGTGCCGCTGACTTCAGCCAGAATCGACGCTTCTTTCGGACGACGGGCTTCGAACAGGTCGGCAACACGCGGCAGACCACCGGTGATGTCACGGGTTTTCGAAGTTTCTTGCGGGATACGAGCGATAACATCACCGATCGCAATCTTCGCACCGTCCGCAACACCGACCAGGGCGTTGGCTGGCAGGAAGTACTGAGCGATAACGTCAGTGCCTGGCAGCAACAGATCCTTGCCGTTGTCATCGACCATCTTCACCGCAGGACGGATGTCCTTGCCGGCAGCCGGACGGTCTTTGGCATCGAGTACTTCAATGTTGGTCATACCGGTCAATTCGTCAGTCTGACGCTTGATCGTGATGCCTTCTTCCATGCCCACGTAGGTCACGGTACCTTTCATTTCGGTAACGATCGGGTGAGTGTGCGGATCCCACTTGGCCACGATTGCGCCAGCGTCGACCTTGTCACCTTCTTTAACCGAAATCACAGCACCGTACGGCAGCTTGTAACGCTCGCGCTCACGACCGAAGTCATCAGCGATTGCCAGCTCACCGGAACGGGACACAGCAACCAGGTTGCCATCCACACGCTCAACGTGTTTCAGGTTGTGCAGACGGACGGTACCGCCATTCTTCACCTGAACGCTGTCGGCTGCGGAAGTACGGCTTGCCGCACCACCGATGTGGAACGTACGCATCGTCAGCTGGGTACCCGGCTCACCGATGGACTGGGCAGCGATAACGCCGACCGCTTCACCGATGTTCACCTGGTGACCACGAGCCAGGTCACGGCCGTAGCACTTGGCGCAAATGCCATAGCGGGTTTCGCAGCTGATCGGCGAACGCACGATCACTTCGTCGATGCTGTTCAGCTCGATGAACTCGACCCACTTCTCGTCTACCAGGGTGCCAGCAGGAACGATGACGTCCTCGGTACCCGGCTTGAATACGTCACGGGCGATAACACGACCCAATACGCGCTCACCCAACGGCTCTACAACGTCACCGCCTTCAATGTGCGGAGTCATCAGCAGACCGTGTTCGGTGCCGCAATCGATCTCGGTTACAACCAGATCCTGCGCAACGTCTACCAGACGACGAGTCAGGTAACCGGAGTTCGCAGTTTTCAACGCGGTATCCGCCAGACCTTTACGAGCACCGTGAGTGGAGATGAAGTACTGAAGTACGCTCAAACCTTCACGGAAGTTCGCAGTAATCGGCGTTTCAATGATGGAACCGTCCGGCTTGGCCATCAGACCACGCATACCGGCCAGCTGACGGATCTGTGCTGCGGAACCCCGCGCACCCGAGTCAGCCATCATGTACATCGAGTTGAACGACTCTTGATCGACTTCGACGCCGTGACGGTCGATGACTTTCTCTTTCGAGAGGTTGGCCATCATCGCCTTGGAGACTTCGTCGTTCGCTTTCGACCAAAGGTCGATCACTTTGTTGTACTTCTCGCCCTGGGTTACCAGGCCGGAGGCGTACTGGCTCTCGATCTCTTTCACTTCGTCGGTGGCTGCACCGATGATGCGGGCTTTTTCATCCGGGATAACGAAGTCGTTAACACCGATGGAAACGCCGGAGATGGTCGAGTAGGCAAAACCGGTGTACATCAACTGGTCAGCGAAGATCACGGTCTCTTTCAGACCAACCACGCGGTAGCACTGGTTGATCAGCTTGGAGATCGCCTTTTTCTTCATCGGCAGGTTGACGACGTCGAACGACAGACCTTTTGGCACAACCTGGAACAGCAGCGCACGGCCGACAGTGGTGTCGACGATACGGGTACCGCTCACGCTGTTGCCGTCACGATCGTTCACGGTTTCGTTGATACGAACCTTGATCTTGGCGTGCAGTGCGGCTTCGCCGGCACGGAACACACGGTCAACTTCCTGCAGATCCGCGAACACACGACCTTCGCCCTTGGCGTTGATCGCTTCACGGGTCATGTAGTACAGACCCAATACAACGTCCTGCGACGGAACGATGATTGGCTCACCGTTGGCTGGCGACAGAATGTTGTTGGTCGACATCATCAACGCACGCGCTTCCAGCTGGGCTTCCAGCGTCAGCGGTACGTGCACGGCCATTTGGTCGCCGTCGAAGTCGGCGTTGTACGCGGCGCAGACCAGCGGGTGCAGCTGGATAGCCTTACCTTCGATCAGTACCGGTTCAAACGCCTGGATACCCAGACGGTGAAGGGTCGGTGCACGGTTGAGAAGAACCGGGTGTTCGCGAATCACTTCAGCGAGAACGTCCCAAACTTCCGGCAGCTCGCGCTCGACCATTTTCTTGGCCGCTTTGATGGTGGTCGCCAGACCACGCATTTCCAGCTTGCCGAAAATGAACGGTTTGAACAGCTCGAGAGCCATCTTCTTCGGCAGACCGCACTGATGCAGACGCAGGGTCGGGCCTACGGTAATTACCGAACGGCCGGAGTAGTCAACACGCTTACCGAGCAAGTTCTGACGGAAACGACCTTGCTTACCCTTGATCATGTCAGCCAGGGATTTCAGAGGACGCTTGTTCGAACCTGTGATAGCGCGGCCACGACGACCGTTGTCGAGCAGTGCGTCGACAGCTTCCTGCAACATACGCTTTTCGTTGCGCACGATGATGTCCGGAGCGGACAGATCCAGCAGGCGCTTCAAACGGTTGTTACGGTTGATCACTCGACGATACAGATCGTTGAGGTCGGAAGTCGCGAAACGACCGCCATCCAGCGGAACCAGTGGACGCAGATCTGGCGGCAGAACCGGCAGAACGGTCAGCACCATCCACTCTGGCAGGTTGCCGGAACCCTGGAAGGCTTCCATCAACTTCAGACGCTTGGACAGCTTCTTGATCTTGGTTTCGGAGTTGGTTTGCGGAATTTCTTCACGCAGACGGCCAATCTCGTGTTCCAGATCGATGGCGTGCAGCAGTTCACGGACAGCTTCAGCACCCATGCGGGCGTCGAAGTCATCACCGAACTCTTCCAGCGCTTCGAAGTACTGCTCGTCGTTCAGCAGCTGACCTTTTTCAAGAGTGGTCATGCCCGGGTCGATAACGACATAGCTCTCGAAGTAGAGAACGCGTTCGATATCACGCAGGGTCATGTCCATCAGCAGGCCGATACGGGACGGCAGCGATTTCAGGAACCAGATGTGGGCAACCGGCGAAGCCAGTTCGATGTGCGCCATGCGCTCACGACGAACCTTGGCCAGTGCAACTTCAACGCCGCACTTCTCGCAGATCACACCACGGTGCTTCAAGCGCTTGTACTTACCGCACAGGCACTCGTAATCCTTTACCGGGCCAAAGATCTTGGCGCAGAACAGACCGTCACGCTCGGGTTTGAACGTACGGTAGTTGATGGTTTCCGGCTTTTTAACTTCACCGAACGACCACGAGCGGATCATCTCAGGCGAGGCCAATCCGATACGGATGGCGTCGAACTCTTCGACTTGACCCTGGTTTTTCAGCAAATTCAGTAGGTCTTTCAAGGCCTTTCCTCCTGGCGGAGCAGAGAGCGGGCAATCCTGCCCCGCTCTCGATCGCGTCACGTGTTATTCGGTTTCCAGATCGATATCGATGCCGAGGGAACGAATTTCCTTGATCAACACGTTGAAGGACTCGGGCATGCCCGGCTCCATACGGTGATCGCCGTCCACGATGTTTTTGTACATCTTGGTCCGGCCGTTCACATCGTCCGACTTCACTGTGAGCATTTCTTGCAGAGTGTAAGCAGCACCGTATGCTTCCAGTGCCCAGACCTCCATCTCCCCGAAACGCTGACCACCGAACTGAGCCTTACCACCCAGCGGCTGCTGGGTAACCAGGCTGTACGAACCGGTAGAACGCGCGTGCATCTTGTCGTCTACCAAGTGGTTCAGCTTCAGCATGTACATGTAGCCAACGGTAACTGGACGCTCGAACTTGTTGCCGGTACGGCCGTCGGTCAGCTGCATCTGGCCGCTTTCTGGCAGGTCCGCCAGTTTCAGCATGGCCTTGATTTCGCTTTCCTTGGCACCGTCGAACACTGGAGTGGCCATTGGAACACCGCCACGCAGGTTCTTCGCCAGATCCAGGATTTCCTGATCGGAGAAGCTGTCCAGATCTTCGTTACGACCGCCGATCTGGTTGTAGATCTCGTCCAGGAAGGTACGCAGTTCAGCGACTTTACGCTGCTCTTCGACCATCCGGTTGATCTTCTCGCCCAGACCTTTGGCCGCGAGGCCCAGGTGGGTTTCAAGGATCTGACCAACGTTCATACGCGAAGGTACGCCCAGCGGGTTGAGGACCACGTCGACCGGGGTGCCATTGGCATCGTGCGGCATGTCTTCAACCGGCATGATCACGGAGACCACACCCTTGTTACCGTGACGACCGGCCATCTTGTCGCCCGGCTGGATGCGACGACGGATTGCCAGGTAAACCTTGACGATCTTCAGCACGCCTGGAGCCAGGTCATCGCCCTGCTGCAGTTTGCGCTTCTTGTCTTCGAACTTGTCGTCCAGCAGACGGCGACGATCAACGATGTAGGCCTGAGCCTTCTCGAGCTGCTCGTTCAGAGCATCTTCAGCCATGCGCAGTTTGAACCACTGACCATGCTCAAGACCGTCGAGTACTTCGTCGGTGATGTCCTGACCTTTCTTCAGGCCCGCGCCGCCTTCAGCCTTGTGGCCTACCAGAGCGGAACGCAGACGTTCGAAGGTCGCGCCTTCAACGATGCGGAACTCTTCGTTCAGATCCTTGCGGATCTCGTCCAGCTGGGTCTTCTCGATCGACAGGGCACGAGCATCACGCTCAACGCCGTCACGAGTGAAGACCTGCACGTCGATGACAGTACCTTTGGTACCGGTAGGTACACGCAGGGAAGTGTCTTTAACGTCGCTGGCTTTTTCACCGAAGATCGCACGCAGCAGTTTTTCTTCCGGAGTCAGTTGGGTCTCGCCTTTCGGAGTGACCTTACCTACCAGGATGTCGCCTGCGCCAACTTCAGCACCTACGTAAACGATACCGGCTTCGTCCAGTTTGTTCAGTGCAGCTTCACCCACGTTCGGGATGTCCGCAGTGATTTCCTCTGGGCCAAGCTTGGTGTCACGAGCCACGCAGGTCAGTTCCTGGATGTGGATCGTGGTGAAGCGGTCTTCCTGAACCACACGCTCGGACAGGCAGATGGAGTCTTCGAAGTTGAAGCCGTTCCATGCCATGAACGCGATGCGCATGTTCTGACCCAGTGCCAGTTCACCCATATCGGTGGACGGGCCGTCGGCCATGATGTCGCTACGTTGAACGCGATCACCTTTGCTCACCAGCGGACGCTGGTTGATGCAGGTGTTCTGGTTCGAGCGGGTGTACTTGGTCAGGTTGTAGATGTCGACACCAGCTTCGCCGGTTTCAACTTCGTCATCGGCAACGCGAACCACGATACGGCTGGCATCAACGGAGTCGATCACGCCGCCACGACGAGCCACGACGCAAACGCCGGAGTCGCGAGCCACGTTACGCTCCATGCCGGTACCTACCAGCGGCTTGTCAGCGCGCAGGGTTGGTACAGCTTGACGCTGCATGTTCGAACCCATCAACGCGCGGTTGGCGTCGTCGTGCTCGAGGAACGGAATCAGCGACGCTGCAACCGAAACTACCTGCTTCGGCGAAACGTCCATCAAGGTGACTTCTTCAGGCGCCTTGACGGTGAATTCGTTCAGGTGACGTACGGCTACCAGTTCGTCGATCAGGACTTTCTGGTCGTTCATGGTCGCCGAAGCCTGCGCGATCACGTGATCGGCTTCTTCAATAGCGGACAGGAACACGATCTCGTCGGTAACCACACCCTCTTTCACCACACGGTACGGGCTCTCGAGGAAGCCGTACTGGTTGGTGCGAGCGTAAGCAGCCAGGGAGTTGATCAGACCGATGTTCGGACCTTCCGGCGTTTCAATCGGGCAGACACGACCGTAGTGAGTCGGGTGTACGTCACGAACTTCGAAGCCCGCGCGCTCACGAGTCAGACCGCCAGGGCCGAGTGCAGAAACACGACGCTTGTGGGTAATCTCGGACAGCGGGTTGTTCTGGTCCATGAACTGCGAGAGCTGGCTGGAACCGAAGAACTCCTTCACCGCCGCAGCCACAGGCTTGGCGTTGATCAGGTCTTGCGGCATCAGGCCTTCGCTTTCGGCCATCGACAGACGCTCTTTGACCGCACGCTCAACACGTACCAGGCCAACGCGGAACTGGTTCTCGGCCATTTCGCCTACGCAGCGAACACGACGGTTACCCAGGTGGTCGATGTCGTCGACGATGCCTTTACCGTTACGGATGTCGACCAGAGTCTTCAGTACCGCGACGATGTCTTCCTTGCACAGCACGCCCGAACCTTCGATCTCGGTACGACCGATACGACGGTTGAACTTCATCCGGCCGACCGCAGACAGGTCATAACGCTCAGGGCTGAAGAACAGGTTGTTGAACAGGGTTTCGGCAGCGTCTTTGGTTGGCGGCTCGCCTGGACGCATCATGCGATAGATTTCGACCAGCGCTTCCAATTGGTTGCTGGTGGAGTCGATCTTCAGAGTGTCGGAGACGAACGGACCACAGTCGATGTCGTTGGTGTACAGCGTTTCGATGCGAACGACGCCGGCCTTGGCGATTTTCGCCAGGACTTCAGTCGACAGCTCGGTGTTGCACTCTGCCAGGATTTCGCCGGTAGCCGGATGCACGATGACCTTGGCGGTGGTGCGACCCAGGACGTAGTCCAGAGGCACGTCCAGCTCTTTGATCCCGGCTTTTTCCAGCTGGTTGATGTGACGGGCAGTGATACGACGACCCTGCTCGACAATTACCTTGCCTTTGTCATCCTGGATATCGAGGACAGCAACTTCACCGCGCAGGCGCTGAGGCACCAGCTCCAGGCTCAGGGTCTCGCCCTTAACGTGGAATACGTTGGTGGTGTAGAACGCGTCCAACACTTCTTCGGTGGTATAGCCGAGCGCGCGCAGCAGAACCGAGGCCGGCAGCTTGCGACGACGGTCGATACGTACGAATACGCAGTCCTTCGGGTCGAACTCGAAGTCCAGCCACGAACCGCGGTAAGGAATGATACGCGCGGAGTACAGCAGTTTGCCGGAGCTGTGCGTCTTGCCACGGTCGTGGTCGAAGAACACGCCCGGGGAGCGGTGCAACTGGGAAACGATTACACGCTCGGTACCGTTGATTACGAAGGTACCGTTCTCAGTCATCAGGGGGATTTCACCCATGTAGACTTCTTGCTCTTTGATGTCCTTGATCGCTTTGTTCGACGACTCTTTGTCGAAAATGATCAGGCGCACTTTTACCCGCAAAGGTACGGCGAAAGTTACACCGCGCAATACGCATTCTTTGACATCAAATGCCGGTTCGCCCAGGCGATAACCGACGTACTCCAGCGCAGCATTGCCGGAGTAGCTGATGATCGGGAAAACGGATTTGAAGGCCGCATGCAGGCCCACGTCGCGGAACTGATCTTTAGTCGCTCCCGCTTGCAAGAATTCACGATACGAATCCAGCTGGATGGCCAGGAGGTAAGGCACATCCATGACGTCCGGCAACTTGCTAAAGTCCTTGCGGATACGTTTTTTCTCAGTATATGAGTAAGCCATCAGCGTTCCCCAGCTTGGTCACCTGCTTGTTTGGCCCCTCCCGACGGGAGCAGCCAGAAAATCGTGCAAACCCCATGGTTTGCGCCACCGCATCGGGTGGTTACAGCTCGTTATCAGCACCGACCCAGTCGGCTGCCAATAACGGAAAAAGGCCGGTGGCAAGAGCCACCAGCCATCAGCCTGTCGCTTGACGCTCGGGCTGGAGGAGCAAAGTCGATACTTATTTCAGCTCGACTTTAGCGCCTGCTTCTTCCAGCTTCTTCTTGGCGTCTTCAGCAGCTTCTTTCGAAACGCCTTCAGCTACAACCTGAGGAGCGCCGTCTACTTTCTCTTTGGCTTCTTTCAGGCCCAGACCGGTCAGTTCGCGAACTGCCTTGATCACGTTAACCTTCTTCTCGCCAGCTTCCAGCAGAACAACGTTGAACTCGGTTTGCTCTTCAACAGCAGCAGCAGCTACAGCTGGGCCAGCCGAAGCAGCAGCAGCGGTAACACCGAAGGTTTCTTCCATCGCTTTGATCAGCTCAACGATTTCCACTACGGATTTCTGGCCGATTGCTTCGATGATTTGTTCGTTAGTCAGAGACATGACTCAATTCCTGAATTGGGGGACGGCCTACGCGACCATCGAAATAAACAAAAAACGCGAGAAGCTGACGAGCCTTAGGCTGCAGCAGCTTCTTTCTGGTCGCGAATTGCCGCCAGAGTACGAGCCAATTTGCTGGTAGCGCCTTGAATCACGCTCATCAGCTGGGAAATTGCTTCGTCACGGGTCGGCAGAGTTGCCAGAACGTCGATCTGATTAGCTGCGAGGAACTTGCCCTCGAACGCAGCTGCCTTGATCTCGAACTTGTCCTGACCCTTCGAAAACTCTTTGAAAATACGAGCAGCAGCGCCCGGATGTTCGTTCGAGAATGCGATCAGGGTCGGGCCGGTGAACACGTCGTTGAGGACACTGTATTGAGTGTCAGCAACAGCGCGCTTGAGCAGGGTGTTACGTACAACACGTACGTAAACGCCAGCTTCACGAGCCTCTTTACGGAGTCCGGTCATTGCGCCTACTGTTACGCCACGGGCATCAACCACGACAGCGGACAGAGCGACTTTGGCAGCCTCGTTGACTTCAGCGACGATGGCCTTCTTGTCTTCGAGATTAATTGCCACGGGTTTAACTCCTGCTTGTTACCGTTTCACTCGATCGAAACCGAATGTCGTTTTGGTGTCTGATTCGGTAAGGAACCGGGAGCACCATCTGCGTAGGCTTGAGGTTTAAGACTTGCGCCGCCTACGGTCTTGGATAGCCCCCGCCAGGCAGGGACCCCAATCTTTCGATTGGCACGATAACTCGTGCCAATTTTGTCTTACGCGTCCAGCGAGCTCTGGTCGATAACCAGACCTGGGCCCATAGTGGTGCTCAGGGTAACGCGCTTGACGTAGATACCTTTCGAGGAAGCTGGCTTGATACGCTTCAGATCAGCGATCAGGGCTTCAACGTTTTCCTTCAGCTTGACGGCATCGAAGCCGATCTTGCCAACGGAAGTGTGGATGATGCCGTTTTTGTCGGTGCGATAACGAACCTGACCAGCCTTGGCGTTTTTAACCGCGGTGGCTACGTCTGGAGTTACGGTGCCGACTTTCGGGTTAGGCATCAGGCCACGTGGACCGAGGATCTGACCCAGTTGACCTACAACGCGCATGGCATCCGGGGATGCGATCACTACGTCATAGTTCAGGTCGCCGCCTTTCATTTCGGCAGCCAGGTCGTCCATACCTACACGGTCAGCGCCGGCAGCCAGAGCGGCTTCAGCAGCTGGACCCTGGGTGAACACAGCAACGCGAACGGTCTTGCCAGTGCCGTGTGGCAGCACAGTAGCGCTACGAACGACCTGGTCGGATTTACGCGGGTCTACGCCCAGGTTTACAGCAACGTCAAACGACTCGCTGAACTTGACAGTCGACAGCTCGGCCAGCAGTGCAGCGGCGTCTACAAAGTTGTAGGCCTTGCCTGCTTCGATTTTGCCGGCGATAGCCTTTTGACGCTTGGTCAGCTTAGCCATTACACACCCTCCACGTTAAGGCCCATGCTACGAGCAGAACCGGCGATAGTACGCACGGCTGCATCCATATCAGCTGCAGTCAGATCCGCGTTTTTGGTTTTCGCGATTTCTTCCAGCTGAGCACGGGTAACAGTGCCAACCTTAACGGTGTTCGGACGAGCGGAACCGCTGGTCAGACCGGCCGCCTTCTTCAGCAGAACCGAAGCAGGGGTGGATTTGGTTTCGAAAGTGAAGCTACGGTCGCTGTAGACAGTGATGATCACTGGAGTCGGCAGACCAGCTTCCAGGCCCTGGGTACGGGCGTTGAAAGCTTTGCAGAATTCCATGATGTTCACGCCGTGCTGACCCAGAGCAGGACCAACAGGTGGACTTGGGTTAGCCTGAGCGGCCTTCACTTGCAGCTTGATGTAAGCGGTAATCTTCTTGGCCATGAGGCACTCCAATTACGGGTTCGATCGCCTCGAAAGGCTCCCCGGTTACTTGCGCGTTTATCCCAGTGACGACAAAACCCCACAGCCTAGGGCTGCGGGGTTGGGATGCTTGTCCAGTTAGACCTTTTCGACCTGACTGAACTCCAGCTCCACCGGAGTAGAGCGACCGAAAATGAGCACTGCCACTTGGATCCGGCTCTTTTCGTAGTTAACTTCTTCAACAACACCGTTAAAGTCGGCAAAAGGACCGTCATTGACACGAACGGTTTCGCCTGGCTCGAACAACGTTTTCGGCTTCGGCTTGTCGCTACCGTCAGCAACGCGACGCAGAATCGCCTCTGCTTCTTTATCAGTGATCGGTGCAGGCTTATCAGCAGTACCGCCGATAAAACCCATCACCCGAGGAGTATCCTTGACCAAGTGCCAAGTACCCTCATTCATATCCATCTGGACCAGCACATAGCCAGGGAAGAACTTACGTTCGCTTTTGCGTTTCTGGCCATTACGCATTTCAACCACTTCTTCAGTGGGAACCAGAATTTCGCCGAAGCCATCTTCCATGCCAGCCAGCTTTACACGCTCGATCAGCGAGCGCATTACATGCTTCTCGTAACCCGAGTAAGCATGCACAACGTACCAACGCTTAGCCACGGGACACCCTTAGCCGACAATCAAGGAAACAAGCCAACCGAGCAGGGAATCAAGCCCCCACAACAGCAACGCCATAACCAGAACAACAGCCACAACAATCAACGTGGTCTGCGTGGTTTCTTGGCGAGTTGGCCATACGACTTTACGAATCTCGGTGCGAGCTTCCTTAACCAGTACAAAGAAAGACTTGCCCTTGGCAGTCTGCAGGCCTACAAAGGCAGCTACAGCAGCAATGACAAGCAATGCGAGTACACGGTACAGGATCGGCGAAGCAGAGTAATACTGATTGCCTACAACGCCAACAATCACCAAAGCGACCACTACAAGCCACTTAAGCAGATCGAAGCGAGAGCCTTGAGCTTCAGCCTTAGGAGTCATCTATGAAGATCCTGTGAAAAGAAAGCCAGACACACCGAGTGAATCTGGCAGGTCAGGAGGGAATCGAACCCCCAACCTACGGTTTTGGAGACCGTCGCTCTGCCAATTGAGCTACTGACCTAAAACAAAATCAGGCCGACCATTATGCCGGCCTGAAAAATACATTACAACTACTTACTCGATGATTTTGGCTACGACGCCAGCGCCGACGGTACGACCGCCTTCAC
Source organism: Pseudomonas sp. GW822-FHT03F04 (assembly GCF_058801405.1). Lineage (NCBI taxonomy): Bacteria > Pseudomonadati > Pseudomonadota > Gammaproteobacteria > Pseudomonadales > Pseudomonadaceae > Pseudomonas > Pseudomonas sp. GW822-FHT03F04. Next base: position 24 of record NZ_JBXANF010000019.1, on the reverse strand, counting down.
GGATAGCGAAACGCAGACCGTCTT
>NZ_JBXANF010000018.1:0-62122 GCF_058801405.1 Pseudomonas sp. GW822-FHT03F04 | reverse complement strand
CATCGAGAGGAGGTGCAGCGAAGCAAACCGTAGGCGATGCCCCCTGATGGACACCGTAGCGAGGGAACACTGAGCCTAAGCGAAGTGCCGTACGCCGGGGTTCAGCCTTTTTGGTTACTTTTTTGGCGTTTGAAAAAAGTGACCCGCCGTAAGGGCGGAACCCTAAGAAGCCGTTACCGCAGCAACGGATATGCCCCCAATCCAAAAACGAAAAACGGCCCCCATTCACATGGAGGCCGTTCCCGTTACAACTTAAGACGTTATCGCAAGACAGGTCTTATTTGCGGTCTTCCAGCTTGGTAATGTCACGCGACTCGTAGCCGGTGTACAGCTGACGCGGACGGCCAATCTTGTACGGGCTGGAGAGCATTTCCTTCCAGTGCGAGATCCAGCCGACAGTACGTGCCAGGGCGAAGATCACGGTGAACATGCTGGTCGGAATGCCGATCGCCTTGAGGATGATCCCCGAGTAGAAGTCGACGTTCGGGTACAGCGAGCGTTCGATGAAGTACGGGTCGGTCAGGGCGATCTCTTCCAGGCGCATCGCCAGTTCGAGTTGCGGATCGTTCTGGATGCCCAGTTCCTTCAACACTTCGTCGCAAGTCTGCTTCATCACGGTCGCACGTGGGTCGCGGTTCTTGTAGACGCGGTGACCGAAGCCCATCAGCTTGAACGGATCGTTCTTGTCCTTGGCCTTGGCGATGAACTTGTCGATGTTCGAGACATCGCCGATTTCATCGAGCATGGTCAGCACGGCTTCGTTCGCACCGCCGTGGGCAGGGCCCCACAGTGCGGCGATACCGGCGGCGATACAGGCGAACGGGTTGGCACCCGAGGAGCCGGCCAGACGCACGGTGGAGGTCGAAGCGTTCTGCTCGTGGTCGGCGTGGAGGATGAAGATCCGGTCCATGGCCTTGGCGAGTACCGGGCTGATCGGTTTGATCTCGCACGGGGTGTTGAACATCATGTGCAGGAAGTTTTCCGCGTACGACAGGTCGTTGCGCGGGTACATCATGGGTTGGCCCATGGAGTACTTGTAAACCATCGCGGCCAAGGTCGGCATCTTGGCAACCAGGCGGATCGCGGAGATTTCGCGATGCTGCGGGTTATTGATGTCGAGGGAGTCGTGGTAGAAGGCCGAGAGGGCGCCGACTACACCACACATGACGGCCATCGGGTGGGCGTCACGGCGGAAGCCGTTGAAGAAGGTTTTCAGCTGCTCGTGAACCATGGTGTGGTTCTTCACGGTGCCGACGAACTGGGCCTTTTGCTCTGCAGTCGGCAGTTCGCCGTTCAGCAGCAGGTAGCAGGTTTCCAGGTAGTCCGACTTTTCAGCCAGCTGTTCGATCGGATAGCCGCGGTGCAGCAGGATGCCGTTGTCGCCATCGATATAGGTGATCTTCGATTCGCAGGAAGCGGTCGACATGAAACCGGGGTCGAAAGTGAAGCGGCCCGTGGCCGTCAGGCCCCGAACATCGATTACATCGGGACCAACGGTGCCGGTTAAAATGGGCAGCTCGACGGGGGCTGCGCCCTCGATGATCAACTGCGCTTTTTTGTCAGCCATGTGGCCTCCTATTTATGCTTGAAATCATCAGACAGACCCCCCACGCAGGGCCCGCACCACTATAGTGAGATAAATTCGAATGTCAATTTGCCTAAAGTCTTGCTCCAGAAGGCTTTAACCGCACTTTTTCCTCGAAATTGCCTGCCATTTACGCCTTTTATACAACTTGTGCAATCAGCTATTGGGGGTAGGCGATTGCGTTGTCATTAGTAGCCTAACTGTCTATACTCGGCGACCGACCGCCAAGGGCTTTTGGGCTTGCTTTCATTGGGGGTCGCATCCCTGGGTGGTGGTTACCTGACCAGTGCACTCCCCAACAACTTTGCCCTGATTGTTAGGGGCTCTTCAGTGTGAAAAAAAAGCCGTGAAAAGCCAACGACCTGTAAACCTAGACCTAAGGACCATCAAACTCCCCATCACCGGCGTTACGTCGTTTCTTCACCGTGTTTCCGGCATCATCCTCTTCCTGGGCCTTGGCATCATGCTTTATGCATTGGGCAAATCCCTGGGTTCCGAGGAAGGTTATGTCGAGGTGAAGGCATGCTTGACCAGCCCGCTGGCCAAGTTCGTAGCATGGGGCCTCCTGTCCGCTCTGCTGTATCACCTGGTTGCCGGTGTGCGCCACTTGATCATGGACATGGGCATCGGTGAGACGCTGGAAGGCGGCCGCCTGGGCTCGAAAATTATCATCGCCGTTTCCGTGGTGCTGATCGTTCTGGCAGGAGTTTGGATATGGTAACCAGCGTTACGAACCTTTCGCGTTCGGGCCTCTATGACTGGATGGCACAGCGTGTGTCTGCGGTTGTTCTCGCGGCTTATTTCATCTTCCTGATCGGCTACCTCGCCGCTCACCCGGGCATTGGCTATGAACAATGGCATGGCCTGTTCGCCCACAACGGAATGCGTATCTTCAGTCTGCTGGCACTGGTTGCCCTGGGCGCTCACGCCTGGGTCGGCATGTGGACCATCGCGACCGACTACCTGACGCCGATGGCGCTGGGCAAGTCCGCGACTGCAGTACGTTTCCTTTTCCAGGCAGTATGCGGCGTTGCGATGTTCGCTTACTTCGTCTGGGGTGTGCAGATTCTCTGGGGTATCTGAGTCATGGCTAACATTCCAACGATTTCTTTCGACGCCATCATTATTGGTGGTGGCGGTGCCGGCATGCGCGCTGCGCTGCAGCTGGCACAGGGCGGTCACAAGACTGCCGTGATCACCAAGGTCTTCCCGACCCGTTCGCACACTGTATCCGCTCAGGGCGGCATCACTTGCGCCATCGCGTCCGCTGACCCGAACGATGACTGGCGCTGGCACATGTACGATACCGTCAAGGGTTCCGACTACATCGGTGACCAGGACGCTATCGAATACATGTGTCAGGAAGGCCCGGCTGCCGTTTTCGAGCTGGACCACATGGGTCTGCCGTTCTCGCGTACCGAGCAAGGCCGTATCTACCAGCGTCCGTTCGGCGGTCAGTCGAAGGATTACGGTAAAGGCGGGCAGGCTGCCCGTACTTGCGCCGCATCCGACCGTACCGGTCACGCGCTGCTGCACACCCTTTATCAGGGCAACCTGAAAGCCGGTACCACGTTCCTGAACGAGTACTACGCTGTCGACCTGGTGAAAAACCAGGAAGGCGAATTCGTCGGTGTGATCGCAATCTGCATCGAAACCGGCGAAACCACCTACATCCGCGCGAAAGCCACCGTACTGGCGACCGGCGGTGCAGGTCGTATCTATGCATCCACCACCAACGCCCTGATCAACACCGGTGACGGCGTCGGCATGGCTCTGCGTGCTGGCGTGCCGGTACAAGACATCGAAATGTGGCAGTTCCACCCGACCGGCATCGCCGGCGCCGGTGTACTGGTTACAGAAGGCTGCCGTGGTGAAGGTGGTTACCTCATCAACAAGCACGGCGAGCGTTTCATGGAGCGTTACGCTCCGAACGCCAAAGACCTGGCTGGTCGTGACGTGGTTGCCCGTTCGATGGTTAAAGAAATCATCGCCGGCAACGGTTGCGGTCCGAATGGCGACCACGTAATGCTCAAACTCGACCACCTGGGCGAGGAAGTGCTGCACAGTCGTCTGCCAGGCATCTGCGAACTGTCGAAGACTTTCGCTCACGTTGACCCGGTGGTTGCTCCGGTTCCGGTTGTTCCGACTTGCCACTATATGATGGGCGGCGTTGCCACCAACATTCATGGCCAGGCGATCACCCAGGACGCCGAAGGCGTGGATCAGATCATTCCTGGTCTGTTCGCGGTCGGTGAAGTGGCTTGCGTATCGGTTCACGGCGCCAACCGTCTGGGCGGCAACTCGCTGCTCGACCTGGTGGTCTTCGGTCGCGCTGCCGGCCTGCACCTCGAAAAAGCGCTGACTGACGGCATCGAATACGATGACGCCACCGAAGCCGACATCGAAGCTGCACTGTCGCGCCTGAACGCACTGAACAACCGTACCGACGGCGAAGACGTCGCTACCCTGCGTCGCGAGCTGCAAAGCTGCATGCAGAACTACTTCGGTGTATTCCGTACCGGCGAATACATGCAGAAAGGTATTGCCCAGCTGGCGGATCTGCGCAAGCGCATCGCGAATGTGAAGATCAACGATAAGTCGCAGGCGTTCAACACTGCACGTATCGAGGCGCTGGAACTGCAAAACCTGCTGGAAGTGGCTGAAGCTACCGCCATCGCTGCCGAAGTACGTAAAGAGTCCCGCGGCGCTCACGCCCGTGAAGACTTCGAAGATCGTGACGACGAAAACTGGCTGTGCCACACCCTGTACTTCCCGGGTGACAAGCGCGTCACCAAGCGTGCCGTGAACTTCTCGCCGAAGACTGTTCCGACTTTCGAACCAAAAGTCCGGACTTATTAAGGGTGACCGCCATGTTGCAAGTCAGTGTTTATCGTTACAACCCTGATCAGGACGCTGCGCCGTTCATGCAGGAATTCCAGGTTGATACCGGTGGTAAAGACCTGATGGTGCTGGACGTGCTGGCCCTGATCAAAGAGCAGGACGAGGGTTTCTCCTATCGTCGCTCTTGCCGTGAAGGTGTCTGCGGCTCCGACGGCATGAACATCAACGGCAAGAACGGCCTGGCGTGCATCACGCCGCTGTCCGCTGTCGTCAAAGGTAACAAGTTGATCGTTCGTCCTCTGCCAGGTTTGCCGGTTATCCGTGACCTGGTTGTCGATATGAGCATCTTCTACAAGCAATACGAGAAGGTTAAGCCATTCCTGCAGAACGACACGCCGGCTCCGGCCATCGAGCGTCTGCAGTCCCCTGAAGAGCGTGAAAAGCTCGACGGTCTGTACGAGTGCATCCTGTGCGCCTGCTGCTCGACCTCTTGCCCGTCCTTCTGGTGGAACCCGGACAAATTCCTGGGTCCGGCTGCCCTGCTGCAAGCGTACCGCTTCCTGGCAGACAGCCGTGACACCAAGACGTCCGAGCGTCTGGCGTCCCTCGATGACCCGTTCAGCGTCTTCCGCTGCCGGGGCATCATGAACTGCGTCAACGTATGTCCGAAAGGCCTGAACCCGACTAAGGCCATCGGTCACATCCGTAACATGCTGCTTTCGAGCGGCGTGTGATTCAGAAGCTGTAAAAGTAGTACTGCTTCACCGTAGAGGCTGTGGCGCGGGCTTCAACCCGCGCCAGAGCTATAACCAGAGCAACAGCCATAAGCTGCGGCTCTTATTTTGAAGAAATGAGACAAGCAGGGGCATCCGGGCTGGTACCCGGACTATCAGTGTGATCCTAAGTGGCTTGTTTTGGTCGCTGCATTCGGACTTCTGCAAGTTTGCTCGGTGTCGACACCGATGGTGTTCCCCTAACCGAGGGTGACCAAGCATGCAAGAAAGCGTGATGCAGCGCATGTGGAACAGCGCCTACCTTTCAGGTGGAAACGCTGCCTATGTGGAAGAGCTTTATGAGCTCTACCTGCACGACCCTAACGCTGTGCCAGAAGAGTGGCGCACCTACTTTCAGAAGCTGCCCGCCGACGGCGGCTCTGCCACCGATGTTTCGCACTCCACAATTCGCGATCATTTCGTGCTGCTGGCAAAGAACCAGCGCCGCGCCCAACCGGTTTCCGCCGGCAGCGTGAGCAGTGAGCACGAGAAGAAGCAAGTTGAAGTGCTGCGATTGATCCAGGCCTACCGTATGCGTGGCCACCAGGCAGCCCAGCTTGACCCGCTGGGACTGTGGCAGCGTCCTGCACCTGCAGACCTGTCGATCAATCATTACGGCTTGACCAATGCCGATCTTGATACGACCTTCCGTGCCGGCGACCTGTTCATCGGCAAAGAGGAAGCGAGCCTACGCGAAATTCACGAAGCGTTGCAGCAGACATATTGCCGCACCATCGGCGCTGAATTTACGCATATCACCGATTCCGTGCAGCGCCAGTGGTTCCAGCAGCGTCTGGAAAGCGTACGTGGCCGTCCGACCTACTCCGCCGACATTCAGAGCCACCTGCTCGAGCGCGTCACCGCCGGTGAAGGTCTGGAAAAATACCTGGGTACCAAATACCCGGGCACCAAGCGTTTCGGTCTGGAAGGCGGCGAAAGCCTGATTCCGATGCTCGACGAACTGATCCAGCGTTCCGGTTCCTACGGCACCAAGGAAGTCGTCATCGGCATGGCCCACCGTGGCCGTCTGAACGTGCTGGTCAACACCTTCGGCAAGAACCCGCGCGAGCTGTTCGACGAGTTCGAAGGCAAGAAGAAGGTCGAGCTGGGTTCCGGTGACGTTAAATACCACCAGGGCTTCTCGTCCAACGTGATGACCGCCGGCGGTGAAGTTCACCTGGCCATGGCGTTCAACCCGTCCCACCTGGAAATCGTTTCCCCGGTGGTTGAAGGTTCGGTTCGCGCCCGTCAGGATCGTCGTAACGACCCTACCGGCGAGAAGGTTCTGCCGATCTCCATCCACGGTGACGCTGCATTCGCAGGTCAGGGCGTGGTGATGGAAACCTTCCAGATGTCGCAGACCCGCGGTTTCAAGACCGGCGGTACCGTGCACATCGTGATCAACAACCAGGTTGGTTTCACCATCAGCAACCCGCTGGACTCGCGCTCCACCGAGTACGCGACCGACGTTGCGAAAATGATCCAGGCGCCGATCCTCCATGTGAATGGTGATGATCCGGAAGCCGTATTGTTCGTGACCCAGCTGGCCATCGACTACCGCATGCAGTTCAAGCGTGACGTGGTGATCGACCTGGTCTGCTACCGTCGTCGCGGCCACAACGAAGCTGACGAGCCAAGCGGCACCCAGCCTCTGATGTATCAGCAGATCACCAAGCAGCGCACCACTCGTGAGCTGTACGCTGATCGCCTGACCCAGGGCGGTGTGCTCGACGTTGAGCGTGTTCAGGCGAAAGTCGACGAATACCGCAACGCGCTGGACAACGGTCTGCACGTAGTGAAATCGCTGGTCAAAGAGCCGAACAAAGAGCTGTTCGTGGACTGGCGTCCGTATCTGGGCCACGCCTGGACTGCGCGTCACGACACTCGCTTCGATCTGAAGACCCTGCAGGAACTGTCCGCCAAGCTGCTGGAAATTCCGGAAGGCTTCGTGGTTCAGCGCCAGGTTGCGAAGATCTACGAAGACCGTCAGAAGATGCAAGCCGGCGGCCTGCCGATCAACTGGGGTTACGCCGAAACCATGGCGTACGCGACCCTGGCGTTCGAAGGTCACCCGATTCGCATGACCGGTCAGGACATCGGCCGCGGTACGTTCTCGCACCGTCACGCTGTTCTGCACAACCAGAAAGATGCCGGCACCTACATTCCGTTGCAGAACCTGTACGACGGTCAGCCGCGCTTCGACCTGTACGATTCGTTCCTGTCGGAAGAAGCCGTACTGGCATTCGAATACGGTTACTCGACCACCACGCCAAACGCGCTGGTGATCTGGGAAGCCCAGTTCGGCGACTTCGCCAACGGTGCGCAGGTTGTTATCGACCAGTTCATCACCAGTGGCGAGCACAAGTGGGGCCGTCTCTGCGGTCTGACCATGCTGCTGCCGCACGGTTACGAAGGTCAGGGCCCTGAGCACTCCTCGGCACGTCTTGAGCGTTACCTGCAGCTGTGCGCCGAGCACAACATTCAGGTGTGCATGCCGACCACGCCGGCCCAGATCTACCACTTGCTGCGTCGTCAGGTGATTCGCCCGCTGCGCAAGCCACTGGTAGTGCTGACTCCGAAGTCGCTGCTGCGTCACAAACTGGCAATCTCGACGCTGGAAGATCTGGCCGAAGGTTCGTTCCAGACCGTTATCCCGGAAGTCGATGCACTGGACCCGAAAAAGGTCGAGCGCGTTGTTCTGTGCAGCGGCAAGGTCTACTACGACCTGCTGGAAAAACGCCGTGCCGAAGGCCGCGAAGATATCGCCATCGTGCGTATCGAGCAGCTGTACCCATTCCCTGAGGACGACTTGAAAGAAGTCCTGGCTCCTTACACCAACGCCAAAGCGGCTGTCTGGTGCCAGGAAGAGCCGATGAACCAGGGCGCCTGGTACTGCAGCCAGCACCACCTGCGTCGCAGCATCAGTAACCTCAACAAATCTCTCGTACTTGAGTACGCGGGCCGTGAGGCTTCTGCTGCACCAGCATGTGGTTACGCATCGATGCACGCCGAGCAGCAGGAAAAACTGCTGCAAGACGCGTTTACCGTTTAACGCCTTCGCGCACCTGAAACCGAATTTAAGGAACCACAGACAATGGCTATCGAGATCAAAGCCCCCACTTTCCCGGAATCGGTTGCCGATGGCACCGTTGCCACCTGGCACAAGCAACCGGGCGACGCCGTCAAGCGTGACGAACTGATCGTCGACATCGAAACCGACAAGGTTGTCCTGGAAGTGCTGGCTACCGCCGACGGCGTGCTGGGCGCAATCGTCAAGGGCGAGGGCGACACCGTCCTGTCCGACGAAGTCCTAGGCTCCATCGTTGAAGGCGGCGCTGCTGCCGCTCCGGCTGCCGCTGCTGCACCGGCCGCTGCTGCCGCTGCTCCAGCTGCCGGCGCTGACGAAGACGCTATCGCTGCTCCTGCCGCTCGCAAGCTGGCCGAAGAGAACGGCATCAACCTGGCTTCCGTAAAAGGCACTGGCAAAGACGGCCGTGTGACCAAGGAAGACGTGGTTGCCGCTGTTGAAGCCAAGAAAGCCGCTCCGGCTGCTGCGCCTAAGGCTGCTGCTCCAGCCGCTGCCGCTCCTGTGTTCGCTGCTGGCGACCGCGTCGAGAAGCGCGTTCCGATGACCCGCGTTCGCGCTACCGTGGCCAAGCGTCTGGTAGAAGCTCAGTCGAACATGGCGATGCTGACCACTTTCAACGAAGTCGACATGACCGAAGTCATGGCGCTGCGTTCGAAGTACAAGGACCTGTTCGAGAAGTCCCACAACGGCGTACGCCTGGGCTTCATGTCGTTCTTCGTGAAGGCTGCCACCGAAGCGCTGAAACGCTTCCCGGCTGTCAACGCTTCGATCGACGGCGGCGACATCGTTTACCACGGCTACGCCGACGTTGGTGTTGCTGTTTCCAGCGACCGCGGTCTGGTGGTTCCGGTTCTGCGTAACGCCGAACTGATGAGCCTGGCTGAAATCGAAGGCGGCATCGCCACTTTCGGCAAGAAAGCCCGTGACGGCAAACTGTCGATGGACGAGATGACCGGCGGTACCTTCACCATCACCAACGGTGGTACCTTCGGTTCGATGATGTCGACTCCGATCGTCAACCCGCCGCAGGCAGCGATTCTGGGCATGCACAACATCATCCAGCGTCCGATGGCCATCAACGGTCAGGTCGTTATTCGTCCGATGATGTACCTGGCACTGTCCTACGATCACCGTCTGATCGATGGCAAAGAAGCTGTGACTTTCCTGGTGACCATCAAGAACCTGCTGGAAGATCCGGCTCGTCTGTTGCTGGATATCTGATAGAAGCAGTCACGCGCTGCAAGCTTCAAGCTGCAAGAGAACGCAGCCTGGCTTGCAGCGCGCGGCTTGAAGCTTTTCGCTAAAGAGGATTTTTTGAATGTCGCAGAAATTTGACGTAGTAGTGATCGGTGCGGGCCCTGGCGGCTACGTGGCTGCCATCAAGGCCGCGCAACTCGGTCTGAGCACTGCCTGCATCGAGAAGTACACCGATGCTGAAGGCAAGCAAGCCCTGGGCGGCACCTGCCTGAACGTAGGCTGCATTCCTTCCAAGGCGCTGCTGGACAGCTCCTGGAAATACAAGGAAGCGAAAGAAAGCTTCAACGTCCACGGTATCTCGACCGGCGAAGTCAAAATGGACGTCGCTGCGATGGTTGGCCGCAAGGCTGGCATCGTCAAGAACCTGACCGGCGGTGTTGCCACCCTGTTCAAGGCCAACGGCGTTACTTCGATCCAGGGCCACGGCAAACTGCTGGCCGGCAAGAAAGTCGAAGTCACCAAGCCAGACGGCTCGGTTGAAGTCATCGAAGCCGAAAACGTCATCCTGGCTCCAGGTTCGCGTCCGATCGACATTCCACCGGCTCCGGTCGATCAGAAAGTCATCGTTGATTCGACTGGCGCTCTGGAATTCCAATCCGTTCCCAAGCGTCTGGGCGTGATCGGCGCTGGCGTGATCGGTCTGGAATTGGGTTCGGTCTGGTCGCGTCTGGGTGCAGAAGTGACTGTCCTGGAAGCCCTGGACACCTTCCTGATGGCAGCGGACACCGCTGTTTCCAAGGAAGCGCTGAAAACCCTGACCAAACAAGGTCTGGACATCAAACTGGGCGCTCGCGTGACCGGCTCGAAAGTGAACGGCGACGAAGTCGTTGTGAACTACACCGATGCCAACGGCGAACAGACCATCACTTTCGACAAGCTGATCGTAGCCGTTGGTCGCCGTCCGGTGACCACTGATCTGCTGGCTGCCGACAGCGGCGTGACCCTGGACGAGCGCGGTTTCGTGCACGTTGACGATCACTGCGCTACCACCGTACCGGGCGTCTTCGCCATCGGTGACGTGGTTCGCGGCATGATGCTGGCTCACAAAGCCTCGGAAGAGGGCATCATGGTTGTCGAGCGCATCAAGGGCCACAAGGCTCAGATGAACTATGACCTGATCCCTTCGGTTATTTATACTCACCCGGAAATCGCATGGGTGGGTAAAACCGAGCAGGCCTTGAAAGCTGAAGGCGTTGAAGTTAACGTCGGCACCTTCCCGTTCGCAGCATCCGGCCGTGCCATGGCCGCCAACGATACCGGTGGTTTCGTCAAGGTCATCGCCGATGCCAAGACTGACCGCGTATTGGGCGTGCACGTGATTGGCCCGAGCGCTGCAGAACTGGTTCAGCAGGGCGCGATCGGTATGGAATTCGGCACCAGCGCTGAAGACCTGGGCATGATGGTTTTCTCCCATCCGACCCTGTCTGAAGCCTTGCACGAAGCTGCTCTGGCTGTGAATGGCGGCGCCATCCACATTGCCAACCGCAAGAAGCGTTAAGACACAATAAGAAACCACGGCGGTACGGCCCGTCGTGAGCCTTGCGTGCAAGACTCACCGCGGAATGTCCGCTGGACGCAGCCTTGCGTAGCTGCACCGGGTATCCGGAAAGGCTACGCAAGCAGCAGTCACAGGTGGCGCGGCACTCATCAAGAGCGCAGCGCCGAATGCGCAGTACCTAACGAAGACGGTAAAAAGCATGAATCTTCACGAGTATCAGGGTAAGCAGCTGTTCGCTGAATACGGCCTGCCAGTTTCCACTGGTTTCGCAGTAGACACCCCGGAAGCAGCAGCAGAAGCTTGCGACAAAATCGGCGGCAGCGAGTGGGTTGTCAAAGCCCAGGTCCACGCCGGTGGTCGCGGTAAAGCGGGCGGCGTAAAGCTGGTTCGCAGCAAAGAAGACGCCAAAGCCTTCGCACAGCAGTGGCTGGGCAAGCGTCTGGTGACTTACCAGACTGACGCCAATGGCCAGCCAGTCACCAAGATCCTGGTTGAATCGTGCACTGATATCGCTAAAGAGCTGTACCTGGGCGCTGTCGTTGACCGTTCGAGCCGTCGCATCGTGTTCATGGCTTCCACCGAAGGTGGCGTGGACATCGAGAAAATCGCTCACGACACTCCAGAAAAAATTCTGAAAGCCACTATCGATCCACTGGTTGGCGCTCAGCCATTCCAGGGTCGCGAGCTGGCATTCCAGCTGGGTCTGGAAGGCAAGCAGGTTGCTCAGTTCGCCAAGATCTTCGTAGGTCTGGCCAAGCTGTTCAAGGATCACGACCTGGCTCTGCTGGAAGTGAACCCGCTGGTGATCAAGGCTGACGGCGATCTGCACTGCCTGGACGCCAAGATCAACATCGACGCCAACGCAATGTACCGTCAGCCTAAGCTGAAGACTTTCCACGATCCGTCGCAGGACGATCCGCGCGAAGCGCACGCTGCCAAGTTCGAACTGAACTACGTAGCGCTGGAAGGCAACATCGGCTGCATGGTAAACGGTGCCGGCCTGGCCATGGGTACCATGGACATCGTCAACCTGCACGGCGGCAAGCCAGCCAACTTCCTCGACGTAGGTGGTGGTGCTACCAAAGAACGCGTTACCGAAGCATTCAAAATCATTCTGTCCGACACCAACGTCGCTGCAGTACTGGTTAACATCTTCGGCGGCATCGTTCGTTGCGACATGATTGCCGAAGGCATCATCGGTGCAGTGAAAGAAGTCGGCGTGAAAATCCCGGTTGTTGTTCGTCTTGAAGGCAACAACGCTGAACTGGGCGCTAAAGTACTGGCAGAAAGCGGTTTGAACATCATCGCTGCTACCAGCCTGACCGACGCTGCTCAACAAGTCGTTAAAGCTGCGGAGGGCAAGTAATGAGCGTCCTGATCAATAAAGACACCAAAGTTATCTGCCAGGGTATTACCGGTTCGCAAGGTAGCTTCCACACCCAGCAAGCCATCGAATACGGCACCAAGATGGTTGGCGGCGTAACTCCAGGCAAAGGCGGCACCGAGCACCTGGGTCTGCCAGTGTTCAACACCGTGAAAGACGCCGTAGCTGCCACTGGCGCCACCGCCAGCGTGATCTACGTTCCGGCTCCTTTCTGCAAGGACTCGATCCTGGAAGCAGCTTTCGGCGGCATCAAGCTGATCGTCTGCATCACCGAAGGCATTCCTACCCTGGACATGCTGGACGCTAAAGTTAAGTGCGACGAGCTGGGTGTCATCCTGATCGGCCCTAACTGCCCAGGCGTGATCACCCCAGGCGAATGCAAGATCGGCATCATGCCAGGTCACATTCACTTGCCAGGCAAGGTCGGTATCGTTTCCCGTTCCGGCACCCTGACCTACGAAGCTGTTAAGCAGACTACTGACGCCGGTTTCGGTCAGTCGACTTGCGTCGGCATCGGTGGTGACCCGATCCCGGGTTCGAACTTCATCGACATCCTGAAGCTGTTCCAGGAAGACCCGAAGACCGAGGCGATCGTGATGATCGGCGAGATCGGCGGTTCGGCTGAAGAAGAAGCGGCTGCCTACATCAAGGCTCACGTGACCAAGCCGGTTGTTTCCTACATCGCTGGTGTGACTGCTCCTCCGGGCAAGCGCATGGGCCATGCTGGCGCAATCATCTCCGGCGGCAAAGGCACTGCAGACGAGAAATTCGCTGCTCTGCAAGACGCAGGCGTGAAAACCGTGCGTTCGCTGGCGGACATCGGCAAGGCCCTGGCCGAGCTGACTGGTTGGGCTGTCAAGTAAGCCTCGCGCTTAGCTGACGCTTTACCAAACAAAGGCCACCTTCGGGTGGCCTTTGTCGTTTCTGATGTTTGTTTGACGATAGCGATTTATAGGCTCTCGCCCAATAACATGCAAAAACGCGACACAGACACGTCGCGTATCGGATAGTTCGCCCTCAAACAGTGCGTTTGTCAGACAAATTCGTTAGGCTAGCAGCCATTTTTGCGTCTGCCGCCCACAAGGCATGCAACGCGCTAAACGGGTCAGTCCCATACGGATTGACAGCATTTCCCTAACCCCACAGGGAAATCCCCCTCTAAATTCCGATTCAGTAGTGTGGTATTTCCTTAATGAAAGTTTTGAAAGGTCAGGACATCCTGGCACTTGGTTTTATGACATTCGCCCTGTTCGTCGGGGCCGGCAACATCATCTTCCCGCCTATCGTCGGTTTGCAGTCCGGACCCAACGTCTGGATGGCGGCGCTGGGCTTCCTGATCACGGCGGTCGGTCTGCCGGTGATCACCGTCGTGGCGCTGGCCAAGGTCGGCGGAGCGATGGATTCCCTGAGCAGTCCGATCGGCAAGATTGCCGGTGGCGTGCTGGCAGCAGCGTGCTACCTAGCGGTCGGTCCGTTGTTCGCAACGCCGCGTACCGCGACCGTGTCGTTCGAAGTAGGCCTGGCGCCGCTGACTGGCGAAAGCCCGCTGGCGCTGTTCCTCTACAGCTCGGTGTACTTCCTGCTGGTGTTCTTCATCTCGCTCTACCCGGGCCGTTTGCTGGACACCGTAGGGCGCTTCCTCGCGCCGCTGAAGATCATCGCCCTGGCGGTACTCGGCATCGCTGCGTTTGCGCTGCCGGCGGGTGATATCGGCGTGGCCACTCCGGAATACGTCGCGGCACCGTTCTCCCAGGGCTTCATCAATGGTTACCTGACCATGGATACCCTCGGCGCTCTGGTGTTCGGCATCGTCATCGTCAACGCGATCCGCTCCCGTGGCGTCGAGTCGCCTGCGCTGATCACCCGTTACGCAATCATCGCCGGGTTGATTGCCGGCGTCGGTCTGGCGCTGGTGTATGTCAGCCTGTTCCGTCTGGGTTCCGGCAGCCATGAAGTGGCCGCTGGCGCTACCAATGGCGCGGCGGTGCTGCACGCTTACGTGCAACACACCTTCGGTTCGCTGGGTAGCGGTTTCCTTGCGGTGCTGATCTCGCTGGCCTGCCTGGTGACGGCGGTCGGTCTGACCTGCGCCTGTGCCGAGTACTTCAGCCGCGTGTTGCCACTGTCCTACAAGACGCTGGTGATCATCCTGGCTGCGTTCTCGCTGCTGGTGTCCAACCTGGGCCTGACCAAGCTGATCGCGTTCTCGATCCCGGTACTGACCGCGATCTACCCGCCGTGCATCGTGCTGGTGGCCCTGAGCTTCTGCGCTGCGTTCTGGCATGAACAGAGTCGCATCATGGGCCCGGTGATGTTGGTGTCGTTCGTGTTCGGCACCATCGACGCCTTGAAAGGCGCCGGTCTGGCTGACTGGCTGCCGTCGCAACTGGCCCACCTGCCGCTGAGCGAGCAGGGCCTGGCGTGGCTGGTGCCGTGTGTGATGACCCTGGTAGTTGCCGTGGTTTGCGACCGCCTGCTGGGCAAGCGCGCCGAAGCCCTGGCTTAAGATTGCCCGGCCGCCACAAGCGGCTTCCGAGCGATTAAACAGAAATGCCCCGTATCAATCGATACGGGGCATTTTTTATGGGCGTGAGGCAGTGTCTTTTTCCCTGAGCTAACGTCGAAGGGTTGCCGAAATCTTCATCACAGGGAATTGCATGTCATTCATCCAAGCCAATCAGATCCACTTGCTTGCCGCGCTCTGGTTCGTCATCTGCTGGGGCGGTTACACCCGTTATGCCACCTGGAAGGGCCGCGACACTGCGTGCCTGGCCAGCGTGTTGCACCTGTACCGCGAAGACTGGATGCGCCGCATGCTGCTGCGTGACAACCGCATCGCCGACACCAGCGTGATCGGCAACCTTGAGCGCAACGCCTCGTTCTTCGCGTCCAGCACCCTGATCATCCTGGCGGGCATTCTCACCGTGCTCGGCGCCTCGGAACGTGCGGTGTCGTTGCTGGCGGATATTCCGATGGTGCAGCAGGCTTCCCAGGGCATGTCGGAGATCAAGTTGCTGTGCCTGGCGCTGGTGTTCGTCTACGCCTTCTTCACGTTCAGCTGGTGCATGCGCCAGTACAACTTCGCGGCCATCCTGATCGGCTCGGCGCCGATGATCGGCGAGCGGCACGTGTCCGAGCAGGAGCGCAAGGCGTTCGCTTCGCGGGCGGCGCGGGTGATTTCGATGGCGGCCAACCAGTTCAACTTCGGTCTGCGCTCCTATTACTTCGGCATCAGCATGCTGGCGTGGTTCGTCAGCCCGTGGCTGTTCATGCTGATGAGCGCAGGCGTAGTGCTGGTGTTGTATCGCCGCGAGTTTCATTCCGACGTGCTCGATGTAATGGTCTATACCCCTACAGAGGCGCCATTGCCCGACACGATCAAAGAGGCTGCTTGATGAGTATTCCGTTCTGGTGTGTGTTTATCAGTGCGTTGTTGATCTACGTGGCACGCATGCCGGTGGGCAAGGCCATGAAAGAGCAGGGCGGTTACAACAACCACTTGCCGCGTCAGCAGCAGGCGCAACTCACCGGTTACGGGGCTCGCGCACTGGCAGCGCATCAGAACAGCATCGAAGCGTTCATCTTGTTTGCTGTGGGTGTGTTGATGGCGCATACCACGCAGACGGCGGGATGGCTGATCGATACGTTAGCGATCATCTTCGTGATCGCACGGATTCTCTACTTGTGGTTTTACCTGGCCGATATCCCGAAGCTGCGCAGCCTGGTCTGGCTGATCGGCTTAGTGTGTTCATTGTTGCTGATGATTAGTCCGACTTTTAGAACTGTCTTGCTCTAATTCGGTATTAGCAAAAAATGACAGGCAAAAGAAAACCCGCACTTGGCGGGTTTTCTTTTTTGCCATCGAGAAGCGGCTTATTGCTTCTTGGCAGCTTCGTCTGCAGCGGCAGCGTTCGATTCGGCCTGATCTTTGGCGGCTTCGGCGTTTTCTTTCGCCGCGTCGTTCACTTTATCCTGAGCTTCATTCATTTTCTGCTGAGCTTGTTCAGCATGTTGGTTGGCATCTTGAGCTTTGTCCTCGGATTTTTTATCGCAGGCTGCGAGACCGAGGGAAGCGGTCAACATCAAGGCAATAGCTAAAGTCTTACGCATGGGGTGTTTCTCCTTATGGAAAATAACTACTGGCCTTAAGAACGCAGCCCCGAGGGTTAAGTTCCTCATTTCTCACAGATATATAAGTTTGTTTTGCAATGGAACTTTTGCTGTTCTTTCCACTACCGGGAACAGTGACTAACAAGAGTAATTATCAAATGGCCGAAAACCCTGTTTTTGAGCGCGCGACCCGCTTTCTTTCGGCCCTGCGCCACTGCCAGGTGCTGGGCTTGAAAGTGCACAGCGCCAGCAGCGAAGGCCTGACCGTGGTCTTGCCGTACAGCCCGCAGATCGTTGGCAATCCGCTGACCGGCGTGGTCCACGGCGGGGCGATCACGTCGCTGATGGACACCGCGTGTGGCATGGCCACCCTGTGCGTGCTGCCGGAATTCGAAGTCTGCCCGACCCTGGATTTGCGCATTGACTACATGCATGCCGCCGAACCGCATAAAGATGTCTATGGCTTTGCCCAGTGCTACCGAGTGACCACCGATGTGATCTTCGCCCGGGGCTTCGCCTATCAGGATGATCCCGAACATCCCATCGCCCACGTCGTCGGCACGTTCATGCGCATGGGCAAGGGCCTCAAAGGCACAAAAGGCTTTGGTGGCGCGATCAAGGGAGACAGCCAATGAACGATGATTTCAAGCAGCAACTGCAGGAGGCTCACGCGAAGGCTGACTACGCGCCACTGCTGAAGCTGATTCCCTATGCCGGGCTGATCGGTGTCGAGTGTTCGCGAGTCGGTGATGACCTGCTGTTCAAGTTGCCGGCCAACAAGGACAACATTGGTAACCCTTTATTGCCGGCGATCCACGGCGGGGTGATTGCCGGATTCATGGAGTTGTCCGCCGCCCTGCATCTGTTGATTTTTACCGGTGCGCCCGGCGTGCCGAAGATCATCGACTTTTCCCTCGATTACCTGCGGGCCGGGCAGTTTCGCGATACCTGGGCCAGGTGCCAGGTCTGTCGTCAAGGCCGGCGGGTGGCCAACGTCGCGGTCACGGCCTGGCAAAGCACCGAGAGCGAGCCGATTGCCACTGCCCGCGCCCACTTCAAAATCGACGAGCCCTTGAAATCCTGAACACCGCCCCCAACTCAGTGAACAACCCGCCGCAGACCATTTGGGTCGCGGCCAATGCCATCTGATTGGAGTTTGATGACCATGAGTGTGGAAACTCAAAAGGAAACCCTGGGCTTCCAGACCGAGGTGAAGCAACTGCTGCACCTCATGATCCATTCGCTGTATTCCAACAAGGAAATCTTCCTTCGCGAATTGATCTCGAACGCCTCCGACGCCGTCGACAAGTTGCGCTTCGAAGCCCTGGCCAAGCCTGAGTTGCTCGAAGGTGGCGCTGAACTGAAAATCCGTGTGAGCTTCGACAAGGACGCCAAGACCGTCACCCTCGAAGACAACGGTATCGGCATGAACCGTGACGATGTGATCACCCACCTGGGGACCATCGCCAAATCCGGCACCGCCGATTTCATGAAGAATCTCTCGGGCGATCAGAAAAAGGATTCGCACCTGATCGGCCAGTTCGGTGTGGGCTTCTACTCGGCCTTCATCGTTGCTGACAAAGTTGACGTGTACAGCCGTCGCGCCGGCACCGCTGCCAGCGAAGGTGTGCACTGGTCGTCGAAAGGCGAGGGCGAATTCGAAGTCGCCACCATCGACAAACCAGAACGCGGCACCCGCATCGTCCTGCACCTGAAATCCGGTGAAGACGAGTTCGCCGATGGCTGGCGTCTGCGCAACATCATCAAGAAGTACTCCGACCACATCGCGCTGCCGATCGAGCTGCCGAGAGAAGTGGCCGCTGCCGAAGGCGAAGAGAAGCCTGAAGTTGAATGGGAAACCGTCAACCGCGCCAGCGCCCTGTGGACCCGTCCTCGCACCGAAGTGAAGGATGAGGAATACCAGGAGTTCTACAAGCACATCGCCCACGACTTCGAAAACCCGCTGGCCTGGAGCCACAACAAGGTCGAAGGCAAGCTTGAGTACAGCTCGCTGCTGTACGTGCCGGCCCGCGCTCCGTTCGATCTGTACCAGCGTGAAGCGCCGAAAGGCCTGAAGCTGTACGTACAGCGCGTGTTCGTGATGGATCAGGCCGAGTCGTTCCTGCCGCTGTACCTGCGCTTTATCAAGGGTGTGGTTGACTCCAACGACCTGTCGCTGAACGTGTCGCGGGAAATCCTGCAGAAAGACCCGATCATTGACTCGATGAAGTCGGCGCTGACCAAGCGCGTGCTGGACATGCTGGAAAAACTGGCGAAGAACGAGCCTGAGCAATACAAAGGCTTCTGGAAAAACTTCGGTCAGGTCATGAAAGAAGGCCCGGCAGAAGATTTCGCCAACAAGGAAAAAATTGCCGGTCTGCTGCGTTTCGCATCGACCAACGGCACCGACGGCGAGCAGATCGTCGGTCTGGCCGACTACCTGGCTCGTGCCAAGGAAGGTCAGGACAAGATCTACTACCTCACCGGCGAAACCTATGCGCAGGTCAAGAACAGTCCGCACCTGGAAGTCTTCCGCAAGAAAGGCATCGAAGTGCTGCTGCTGACCGACCGCATCGACGAGTGGCTGATGAGCTACCTGAGCGAGTTCGACGGCAAGAGCTTTGTCGACGTCGCCCGTGGTGACCTGGACCTGGGCAACCTGGACTCGGAAGAGGACAAGAAGGCCGCAGAAGAAGTCGCCAAGTCGAAGGAAGGTCTGGTTGAGCGTCTGAAAACCGCGCTGGGCGAGTCCGTTGCCGAAGTCCGCGTTTCCCATCGCCTGACCGATTCGCCGGCCATTCTGGCTATCGGTGAGCAGGATCTGGGTCTGCAAATGCGTCAGATCCTCGAGGCCAGCGGGCAGAAGGTGCCGGATTCGAAGCCGATCTTCGAATTCAACCCGAGCCACCCGCTGATCGCGAAACTCGACAACGAGACCAGCGAAGAGCGTTTTGGCGACCTGTCGCACATCCTCTTCGACCAGGCCGCCTTGGCGGCTGGCGACAGCTTGAAAGACCCGGCCGCTTACGTGAGCCGTCTGAACAAGCTGCTGGTTGAGCTGTCCGCTTGATCAAACTGTAGAAAAACCCGCTTCGGCGGGTTTTTTCATTCTGGTGTTCAATCAATCAGGAGTCAGAAATGAGCCAAGTCACTGTACGTTCCGTGGTCTATCAGATTGACGGCCAGCCTTATGAAGGTCGTCTGGCGTTCGACGCCGAGCACAAAGGTGCGCGTCCGGGGCTGTTGATGGCGCCGAACTGGATGGGTGTCAGCGCTGGTGCTGAAGATATCGCCAAATCGGTGGCGGCCAAGGGCTACGTGGTGCTGATCGCCGACGTGTACGGGCAAGCGGTGCGTCCGCAGAACGGCGACCAGGCTGGCGCGGCGATGATGCCGCTGAAAAATGACCGTGCGCTGCTGCGCAAGCGTATGCAGGCTGCGTTCGAACAATTGCAGAAGCAGGGTGAAGCGGCGGTTGATACCTCGAAACTGGCGGTGTTCGGTTTCTGCTTCGGCGGTTGCTGTGCGCTGGACCTGGCCCGCACCGGTGCGGCGCTCAAGGCTGCGGTATCGTTCCACGGCACGCTGGATTCGCCGAACCCGGCGGATGCGAAAAACATCAAGGGCTCGGTGCTGGTGCTGCACGGCGCTTCCGATCCGCTGGTGCCGAAAGAGCAACTGCCGGCATTTGAAGACGAGATGAATGCGGCTGGCGTGGACTGGCAATTGCTGAGCTACGGCGGTGCGGTGCACTCGTTCACCGATCCGCACGCCAATGTGCCGGGCATGATGATGTACGACGCGAAAACCGCTGCGCGGGCGTTCAAGTCGATGCATGACTTGCTGGAAGAAGTGTTCAAGGGCTGATTCGGTTGAAAGCACTCCCACGCCTGGCGTGGGAGTGTTCGTTTACAGCGGTGTCGGCTCGTTGCGCGATTTCGGCAGCTCGATCCGCTCGACTTCCCCCGGTACCGTCGGCCAATCCCCGGCCGCCCACTTGCGCCGGGCCTCATCGATCACCGCCGGATCGCTCGCGACAAAATTCCAGTTGATCCGCCGTGGCCCATCCAGTGGCGCGCCGCCGAACAGTACGGCATGACTGTCGCTCTCGGCGAACAGGCTCATCTCTTCCCCGGCCGGCAACACCACCAGCGCATGGGGCTCGACCGCTTCGCCATTCAATTGCACATCACCGCTCAACACATACAGCGCCCGCTCTTCATGTTCGGTCGGGATCAGCAAGGTGGTCGCGGTTTGCATCTTCAATTCGGCATACAGCGTCGGAGAAAGTACCGGCACCGGCGATTCCAGACAAAAGCCTGACCCGGCAATCATGCGGATCTGCACGCCGAGGTTATCGCTGACCGGCAATGTCGACGCCGGGTGATGGCTGTAATACCCGGGACCCTGTTCGTGATCCTTGGGCGAGGCGAGCCAGATTTGCAGCCCGTGCATCCTGAAGCTTTGTTCCCACAGCGGTTCGGGCGTGCGCTCGACATGGGTAATCGCGCTGCCCGCCGTCATCCAGCTGACATCGCCAGCGCTGACGACTTGATCGGAGCCGAGGCTGTCCTTGTGCTGGATCTGCCCCTCGAACAGATAGGTCAGGGTCGACAGGCCGATGTGCGGATGCTGTCGGATGTTCATCCCTTTGCCTGCGGGATAAACCGTTTCAAGCATGTGGTCGAAAAACACGAAGGGCCCGACGCTGCGGCATTTGGCTGACGGCAGCGGGCGCAGGATCGGCTGGCCTTCGACGTCTTCGGCGCGCGGGCGGATGATCAGGGGTTGGGTGTCCATGGTCCATTCCAGGCTGAGCGGGTGATGCATGGAGCATAACCCGCCGGTGTCGTGGTGGTGATTACTGGCTGTCGAAGCCTTGTGGGGCGTGGGTTTCGATGGTGACTTCGCTGGTGGTCATCAGTTTATGAATCGGGCAGCGATCCGCCACTCGCAACAGCTCTTCGCGTTGTGCGTCGGTGAGCACGCCTTTAAGTGTCAGGGTGACGTGCAGGGCGTATTTGCCTTTCTGCTCCTGGCTGTTGTCGCGTTTGACCTCGACACCGACGCCGGTGAGCGGGATGTCTTTTTTCTTCGCGTACAGCTTCAGCGTCAGGGCCTTGCAGGCGCCGAGGGCGGCGTCGAAGTAATCGTGTGGCTCCGGCGCCGAGCCTTCGCCGCCGGCAGTCGTCGGGACATCGGCAAACAGTTCGTGCTCATCGATCTGTACGGTGTGACGGAAACCTTCGGCGGAGATGGTATTGACGGTGACGGTCATGTGAACCTCGCAAGCAGTAGGAAAAGTCATTCGATCAAATAAGACCTTGCAGGTATAGAGCATTCCCGCAGGGGCGCGTTCCACTTTCTTGCGGGTGCGCGGCAGGGCGACAGGTTATGCCGCTGAGTCGAAGATTACTTGTGTCGGTGTTTCACTTGCGGGGTTGTTTCAAGATTTTCCAATAACTTCCCATTGATCTTGCAGCGAACGGCGTTCAAGTCCGGCCAATCGACGCTGAATCGTTAATGCCAAGGGTTCGAAGTATTAAGGCCTTTTGATATCACGTTTTGGTCTTACGCAAATTTTCGCCGGGCCGATACCTTCTAAAGCAGCCAGCTGCAGGGTTGATGCAGCGCTTTTGGAAGGAACCAGAGCAATGAGTATCCGTAGTCTCAATATTGCCCCCCGTGCGGGGCTGGGCTTCGGCCTGTTGGCGCTGATGGTGTTCGGCCTTGGCGCATTCGCCTTGCTGCAAATGTCGAACATGCGCGCTCAGTCCGATGAGGTCGACAACAACTGGCTGCCGAGCGTGATGGCGGTGGGTGAAATGAGTCAGGACATGCTACGCCTGCGCGCCCTGACCATGCGCCTGTTGCTCAATCGCGATCCTCAGGCGCTCGATCAGAATGTCGCCAAGCTCAACGAGTTGCGCGGTGTGTTGAGCGAAGCCCAGCAGCGTTACGACGTATTGATCGTGTTGCCCGAGGAGCGGGCGCTGTTCGACCGCTTCAAGGTGGCCGAGCACAAGTATCTGGAGCTTCAGGCCCAGGTGATGGCGCTGTCGGCCCAGAATCGGGTGGAAGAGGCGGCGAGCATTCTCAATGCGCAGATGAGTCCGTTGGCCGATGACATCGCGGTCACCCTGAAAGAACTGGTGGAGCTGAACAAGCACAATGCCAACCTCGCCACAGAGGCGGCGCGGCTGGTGTTCATCAATTCGCGGGTCTGGGTCGGGGTAATGATCGGCATCACTGCACTGATCACCATTGGCCTCGCGCTGTTGCTGACTCGCAGCATCGTGGTGCCGCTCTCGCAATCGCTGGGGGTTGCTGAAGTGGTGGCCGGCGGCGATCTGACCGGTGACATCAGCATCATCGGCAAGGATGAGCCGGCGCGGCTGCTGCATGCGCTCAAGAGCATGCAGCACAGCCTGCGCGACACCATTCGGCAGATCTCGGAGTCTTCCAGTCAATTGGCCTCGGCGTCGGAAGAGCTGAGCTGCGTCACCGAAGATGCCACGCGAGGGCTGCATCAGCAGAGCCTGGAGATCGAGCAGGCTGCAACGGCAGTGAATCAGATGACCGCTGCGGTGGAAGAGGTTGCCAGCAATGCTGTGGCGACCTCCGAGGCGTCGCGTGAGTCGGACCGCATCGCCCAGCATGGCCGTGAGCAAGTGCAGCAGACCGTGTCGTCCATCGAGTTGCTGGCGGACGATGTCACTGCCAACGCCATGCAGGTGGAGGATCTGGCGCAGAAGGTCTACAGCATCAGCAAAGTGCTGGAGGTGATCCGCTCGATTGCCGAGCAGACCAATCTCCTGGCATTGAACGCGGCGATCGAAGCGGCCCGCGCCGGTGACGCCGGGCGTGGTTTCGCGGTGGTGGCCGACGAAGTCCGGGCGTTGGCCCATCGCACCCAGCAATCGACCCAGGAAATCGAGCAGATGATCGGCGGTATCCAGCAGGGCACCGATTCGGCGGTCAGTTCGATGCAGCAGAGCAATGTCCGCGCGCGCTCGACCCTCGATCTGGCGAAAGCTGCCGGGGTGGCGCTGGAGGAAATCGCTTCGGCGTTCACCTTGATCAACGAGCGCAATCTGGTGATTGCCAGTGCGTCGGAAGAGCAGGCTGACGTGGCGCGGGAAGTGGATCGCAACCTGATGAATATCCGCGATCTGGCGATGCAGACCTCGGCCGGGGCCAATCAGACCAGCGCCGCGAGCCAGGAGTTGTCACGGCTGGCGGTGGATCTGAACAATATGGTGGCCAAATTCTCGGTTTGATCACTGAATGACAGGCGAAAAAAAGCCCCGCAATTGCGGGGCTTTTCGTTGAATCAGCTGCCTTTGACAGGCTTGCCGTTGACCGTGCCGTCGAGGAGCATGATGTTGTACTCCTTGCCGTCGGTTTCGACCTGTTGCAGGCGGACCAGCAGGTAATCCCAGTCCTTGGCGAACCACATCACGGTGGTGCGCTTGCTTTGTGTCGGGTCGCGCACGCGCTCGACCTTGATCGCGTCGATCTTGCCGGCCTTGGTCTCGACTTTCTCGGAGCCCAATACGCGGAAGTCATAGGTATCGACTTCACCGCCGTCGACCACTTGATAGCTCATGGTCTTCTTGCCGGAGGCGACGTCATGCTGCAGTGCCAGCTGGTAAGTGGACTTGTCGACCATGCCACGGTTCAGCGGGACTTTTACCGCGTCGCCGCGATCGGTGCCGGTGACCATCTTGGTGGTCCAGTCGAAGTCCAGGTCAGCCTTTTTCGCTTTGCCCAGGCCGCCACGTTCGAAGTGGTAGGACTGCGGGAGCAGGGTGTCCTTGTCCAGGGTCAGGGTGCTTTCTTCGGACAGGCTGGCGATCATCATCGAAGCCTTGAAGGTGAGCTTCCAGACGCCGTTGGCTTCCTTGGTCAGGCTGCGTTCGGCAGTGCCGCTCATGGGCAACTGTTTCCAGTCGGCGGTGTAGCTGGCGGAGAACGGTTGAAGGTCTGCCGCCTGGGCGAATGGCAGGGCGAGCAGAGCGCAAGCGAAGAGCAGGGCGCGACGCATAAAATCTCCTAGTTTCGAATCAAGTGACCGCTGGCCCCAAGTAACTGGCCATCCAGTAAAGCACCTTGCTCGCCGAGGGTCAGCCGTCCTTCGGCAAACCAGCGTACGGCCATCGGGTAGATCAGGTGTTCCTGAACGTGAACCCGTTGCGCCAGACTCTGCGGCGAATCGTGCAACTCTACCGGTATTACTGCCTGTACGACCAGTGGTCCGCCATCGAGTTCCTCGGTGACGAAGTGCACGGAGCAGCCGTGTTCGGCGTCGCCGGCCTCCAGCGCGCGCTGATGAGTGTGTAACCCTTTGTATTTGGGTAGCAGCGACGGGTGGATGTTGAGCAGGCGACCCTGGTAATGACGGACGAAGTCAGCGCTGAGAATGCGCATGAATCCGGCCAGTACCACGAGTTTGGGCTTGAAGGCGTCGATCAGTTCGATCAGGGCGGCATCGAAGGCCTCGCGGCCTTCGAACCCCTTGTGATCCAGCGAGCGGGTGGTGATACCCGCGTCACTGGCGCGTTGCAGGCCGTAAGCGTCGGCGCGGTTGGAAATCACCGCAGCGATGCGGACCGGGCTGTCGCCGGTCCGCGTGCTGTCGATCAGAGCCTGCAAGTTACTGCCGGTGCCGGACAGCAGCACCACGACATCACAGGTTGCGGACATTAATGAGCCTTAAGGTTCTGCAGATCAACCTGGGCAGCGCCTTCGGCGGCAGCAGCGATCTGGCCGATGACCCAAGGCTGCTCGCCAGCGTCACGCAGGGTGTTCAAGGCAACTTCAACGTGCTCCTGAGCCACACAGATCACCATGCCCACGCCGCAGTTCAGCACGCGGTGCATCTCGGTTTCGTCAACGTTGCCTTTCTCTTGCAGCCAGTCGAAGACAGCCGGGCGAGTCCAGCTGGCCACGTCAACCACCGCTTGAGCGCCTTTTGGCAGAACGCGCGGGATGTTGTCCAGCAGGCCGCCACCGGTGATGTGGGCCATGGCTTTGACGGCGCCGGTGTCTTTGATCAGCTTGAGCAGCGGCTTCACGTAGATGCGGGTCGGGGCCATCAGCAGTTCGGTCAGCGGCTTGCCGTCGAGCTGAACGGTTTCGATGTCGGCGCCGGACACTTCGATGATCTTGCGGATCAGCGAGTAGCCGTTGGAGTGCGGGCCGGACGATGGCAGAGCGATCAGGGCATCACCGGTGGCGACTTTCGAGCCGTCGATGATTTCCGCTTTTTCCACGACGCCGACGCAGAAGCCGGCCAGGTCGTAGTCTTCGCCTTCGTACATGCCAGGCATTTCAGCGGTTTCGCCGCCGACCAGGGAGCAGCCAGCCAGTTCGCAGCCTGCACCGATACCGGTGACGACGGTGGCGGCAACATCAACGTTCAGCTTGCCGGTGGCGTAGTAGTCGAGGAAGAACAGCGGCTCGGCGCCGCACACCACCAGATCGTTGACGCACATGGCGACCAGATCCTGGCCGATGCTGTCGTGCTTGTTCAGGTTCAGCGCCAGGCGCAGCTTGGTGCCGACGCCGTCGGTGCCGGAAACCAGTACTGGCTGTTTGTAGCCGGCCGGGATTTCGCAGAGGGCGCCGAAACCGCCCAGGCCGCCCATGACTTCCGGGCGCGCAGTGCGCTTGGCGACGCTCTTGATGCGTTCGACCAATGCTTCACCGGCGTCGATGTCTACACCGGCGTCCTTGTAGCTCAGGGAGGGTTGCTTGCTCATGATCCAGGCCTTTAGGGGAGGGGATTCAGGGGTAACGACCGAGTCCAGCGGGAACGCCGAAAACGACAGAGGCGATTGCCTCACGCGAAATCGATGTGCCCGGCTGTTGCCGGTCTGCGAAGGCGCGCGATTTTATCAGGCTTGAGGGGCAGCGGCCATCCTCACGCCGACGGGCAGGGGCATATCGACCGAAAAATTTTGCAATTGATGCTTCGGGTGACATCACAGGTGCCTGTATAAGGAACCGTCTATCGTTAGGGCTGTGCAAAAACTTATCGCCAGCGTGTGAATGTTTTGCAACGGCCAGTGGTCACAGGCTTGCTCAATCCGGTTCACGCGGCCTGTTCCAGCCGCTCTTGTCGACAGGAATTCTCCATGCGTTTGTGTAAATTGCTGTTAGTGGGTTGCTTGTCTCTGGTCAGCCTGGCGAGCCAGGCCGAAAACGTCAAAGGTCTTTATCAGGTGCGCGAACCGGTCAACGGCCAGTCGCCGGAGGAGCGTGATCGCGCCACTCAGTCCGCGCTCGACACACTGGTGCTGCGTCTCACCGGCGACCCGAAGGCGCCGCAGAACCCCGGGCTGGCGCCGATTCGCAAAGACCCGCAGCAGATTATCAGTCAGTTCGGCTTCGATGCCGGGCCGCCGGAGGTATTGAAAGTTGATTTCGACCCGGCCGCCACCGAGCAGGCATTGCGCCGTGCCGGGCTGGCGCTGTGGGGGGCGAGTCGGCCGTCGATCCTGAGCTGGTGGCTGAACGACTCCGCCGAAGGCTCAAGCCTGGTGGGCGACGGTCAGGCCAGTGCCGCGCCATTGCGGCGTGCGGCCCAGCACCGAGGGTTGCCGTTGCGCCTGCCGCTGGCGGATCTGAGCGAACAATTGGTCGCGACCGCGCCGACGCTCGAAGGCACCGATCCCGCGCCGTTGCATGCAGCCTCTGAGCGCTACAACGCTGACGCCTTGCTCGCCGTGCATGCCCGCGAAGAAGGCGGTCAGTGGCAAGCCAAATGGCATTTGTGGCTGGGCGATCAAAAAGAAGCGGGCAGCGTGCAAGGGGTAGATCAAGCCGCTGTCGCCGATGCCGTGATGCTGGCGGTCGCCGAGCGTCTGGCGCCTCGTTTTGTCGCCAAACCGGGCGCTTCGGGTCAGCAGACTCTGGAAGTGCAAGGCATGAATTTGGAGCATTACGCGACGTTGCTGCGGATGCTCGAACCCTTTGGTGTGCGTCTGCAGAGTGTCGATGCCGATCGCATTGTGTATCGGGTGAACGGCAGTGCCGATCAGTTGCGGGCGCAGTTGTCGCTGGCGAAGTTGCAGGAAATGCCGGCCGAGGCACCGGCTCCGGTGGCTCCGCAACCCGCAGTGCCGGGTGGTGCGCCTGTCGTTGCGCCGGCACCGGCACCTGCGGCGCCGTCGTTGCGGTTTCGCTGGTAGGTTTTTCTTTCATATATAGAAGCAATGGAGTGTTACATGGCCGATACGCGGCGTTGGTTCTGGCTCGGTGGGGTGCTCCTGCTTTGCGCGTTTGTCTGGTTGCTGCATCCGATCCTCACGCCGTTTCTGGTGGCGCTGTTACTCGCTTATCTGTTCGACCCTTTGGTGGATCGTCTTGAGCGACTTGGCTTGTCCCGTACCTGGGGCGTGATTGCGGTGTTTGCCTTGTTCACCCTGATCGTCACCACGTTGCTGCTGGTGCTGGTGCCGATGCTCGCCAAGCAGTTGCTGCGACTGTATGAGCTGGCACCGCAGATGCTCGACTGGCTGCAGCACACGGCGCTGCCATGGGCGCAGTCGAAGCTGGGGCTGTCGGAGGGTTTCTGGAAGTTCGACAAGGTCAAGGCGGCGATCACCGAACACATGGGCCAGACCACCGACATCGTCGGTGTGGTGCTGAGTCAGGCCACGGCCTCAAGTCTGGCGCTGATCGGCTGGTTGGCGAATCTGGTGCTGATCCCGGTGGTGAGTTTCTACTTGCTGCGCGACTGGGACGTGATGATGGCCAAGATCCGCAGCCTGTTGCCGCGTGACCGCGAAGAGCGTGTGGTGGCTCTGGCCGGCGAATGTCACGAGGTGCTTGGCGCTTTCGTGCGCGGCCAGTTGCTGGTGATGCTGGCGTTGGGCGTGATCTATGCGGCGGGCCTGATGATTGTCGGCCTGGAACTGGGCCTGTTGATCGGCCTGATCGCCGGTCTGGCGGCCATCGTGCCATATATGGGGTTTGTGATCGGGATCGGTGCGGCGTTGATTGCCGGGCTGTTCCAGTTCGGTGGTGATCTGTATCCGATGATCGGGATCGTGGCGGTGTTCATGGTCGGTCAGGCGCTGGAAGGCATGGTGCTGACCCCATTGCTGGTGGGTGATCGAATCGGTTTGCATCCGGTGGCGGTGATCTTTGCGATCCTGGCCGGCGGCGAGTTGTTTGGTTTCACCGGTGTGCTGCTGGCGTTGCCGGTGGCGGCGGTGATCATGGTACTGGTGCGTCACGTCCATGACTTGTACAAGGACTCCGACATTTATAGCGGAGTGGATGATCCGAAGCTGTAAGACGAGGGAGGGTCGCCCGGTGTATTGCCGGGTTGGCCCGTCTCATGCAGGCAATGCTGGCACTCGTGCGCCAAAGAAACTGTCATAAAACCAGCGTGTTAACGCAAACCTTTGATTTTGCTTGGGGTCTGTCGCATTGTGCGCTCCGCTTCACGGGTATAAACTTCGCACACTTTACACAGAGGCCACTAACGGTTCCTTGGGAACTGTTCAGTCAGCATGAAACCGATTCAGCTGCCCCTAGGTGTGCGTCTGCGTGACGACGCCACCTTCATCAACTACTACCCAGGCGCCAATGCCGCTGCACTCGGCTATGTCGAGCGTCTATGCGAAGCCGACGCCGGCTGGACCGAAAGCCTCATCTATCTGTGGGGCAAGCACGGGGTAGGGCGTACGCATCTGTTGCAGGCCGCGTGCCTGCGTTTCGAACAGATGGGCGAGCCGGCGGTGTACCTGCCGCTGGCCGAGTTGATGGATCGCGGCATCGAAATCCTCGACAACCTCGAACAGTACGAACTGGTCTGTCTGGACGACTTGCAGGTGATCGCCGGCAAGCCCGACTGGGAAGAGGCGATGTTTCACCTGTTCAACCGTCTGCGCGACAGCGGTCGCCGCTTGTTGATCGCCGCTTCAACCTCGCCACGTGAATTGCCGGTAAAACTGGCGGACTTGAAATCGCGCCTGACCCTGGCGCTGATTTTCCAGATGCGTCCTCTCTCCGATGAAGACAAATTGCGTGCCCTGCAATTGCGTGCATCCCGTCGCGGTCTGCATCTGACCGATGAAGTCGGGCATTTTATTTTGACTCGCGGGACCCGCAGCATGAGCGCGCTTTTTGACCTGCTCGAGCAGCTCGATCAGGCCTCTTTGCAGGCTCAGCGCAAGCTGACCATTCCCTTCCTGAAAGAAACCCTGGGCTGGTAAAACCGGGGCTTTCAGCGGGTTTCGGCATATTTCAGGCGCCAGAAAATCCGCTTTCCTGTGCACTGCGCAGGCCGCGTCTCGATTCAAATAGGCTTAAGCGCTTAGATGTAAACGAGAAACCGAGAAGTCACAAAAAGATCGATTGAATTTGCAAATGAGGCTGATAGCGGGCATAGTCTCGGCTTCTTTACAACTATCAGCCACGGTCGTGCCCATGCTAAAGCGCTTCGCACCCCTCGTGCCTCTCGCACTCGTCACCCTGTTGTTCGGTTGCGCTGCTCATTCACCTGTTAATCAAGAGCAGCAACAGGCTAAAAATTCTGCCACCGCCCAGTCTTCCGTTATTTATCAGGAAGAGCTGGACACCGAGAAAGAACTCGCCGCTTTCAACGGCAAGAAGCCTTATCAGCTTCCGGTTCTGGCAGACAGTATTCTTGAACGCGGCATGTCCCTGATCGGTACCCGTTACCGTTTCGGCGGTACCTCTGAAGCCGGGTTCGATTGCAGCGGTTTCATCGGCTATCTGTTCCGCGAAGAGGCCGGCATGAACCTGCCGCGCTCCACCCGCGAAATGATCAACGTGGATGCTCCGCTGGTATCGCGCAGCAACCTCGAACCGGGCGACCTGCTGTTTTTCGCCACCAATGGTCGTCGCGGTCGTGTAAGCCACGCCGGGATCTACCTGGGCGACAACCAGTTCATTCACTCCAGCAGTCGTCGCAGTGGCGGTGTCCGCATCGACAGCCTGGGTGACAGCTACTGGAGCAAGACCTTCATCGAAGCCAAACGCGCTTTGGCGAACGCTCCAACCGTGGTTACCGCTCGCAAGTAATCACGCCTTTGTCGCCACGCTCGTGGCGACAAGCGGTCCTTCAGGGGCAATAGACTTAAACTTTACAAGGTGAAGTTAAAGTCTTACTTGAAGTTTGCCGCGTAGCCGCTAGAATCCTGATCTATATTGATGGCAAACCGCCTGCGTCCCAACGCAGGCGGTTTTGTTTTCTGTCGAATCGGCAGTAAAAGCCGCAGCCAGATCAGGATGTTCTGCTTATGACGATGCCGGCCCGCCTCGCCCTGATGTTCTTCGCAGCGCTGCTCAGCGCTTGCGCCAGTCGCACTCCGCCGCCAGCCCCTGTGGTTCGCGCGCCGATTGTGTTCGGATCCTCCCAGGCTTTTTCTCCCGCTGCCGAAGACGTGCTGTTCCGTGCACTCGGGCTGGTGGGTACGCCTTATCGCTGGGGCGGCAACACGCCGGACTCGGGCTTCGATTGCAGTGGCCTGATCGGTTTCGTTTACCGCGATGCCGCCGGCATCAGCCTGCCGCGCTCGACGCGCGAGTTGATCGTCATGCAGGCGCCGAATGTCGGCAAGGAGGGTTTGCAGACCGGCGACCTGATCTTCTTCGCCACCAATGGCGGCTCTCAGGTCAGCCATGCGGGGATTTACGTCGGTGAAGGGCGCTTCGTTCACGCACCGGCCACCGGTGGCACGGTGAAGCTGGACAGTCTGTCGAAGGCGTATTGGCAGAAGGCCTACCTGAGTGCCAAGCGCGTTCTGCAGCCGGAGCATCTGGCGCATAACCCGTAGTCATCCGAAACAATAAAAAACCTGTGGGAGCACATTGGCTCCCACAGGTTTTTTTGTTTCAGGGCCGGGCTATTTAGCCGCCGAAACTCGCCACACCTTGTTCCCCACATCATCCGCCACCAGCAACCCACCTTGCTGGTCGATCACCACGCCGACCGGTCGCCCCAAAGCGTTCTCGTCCTTGTCGAGGAAGCCGGTCAGCACGTCCACTGGCGTTCCGCTCGGCTTGCCGGCAGCAAACGGGACGAAGATTACCTTGTAGCCACTGTGCGGCTTGCGATTCCACGAGCCGTGCTGGCCGATGAACGCGCCCTCCTTGAATTGCGCTGGCAACGTGTTGCCCTCGGCGAACGTCAGCCCCAGTGAGGCGGTATGCGGGCCGACGGCGTAGTCGGGAGCGATGGCCTTGGCCACCATCTCCAGGTTCTGCGGTTCGACGCGGACATCGACATGCTGGCCGTAATAGCTGAACGGCCAGCCATAAAATCCGCCGTCCTTGACCGAGGTGATGTAGTCCGGCACCAGGTCGCTGCCGATCTCGTCCCGTTCGTTCACTGCTGTCCACAGCGCGCCGCTTTTGGGTTCCCAGGCCAGACCGTTGGGATTGCGGATGCCCGAGGCGAAGATCCGGTGATTGCCGGTCGCACGGTCCACTTCCCAGATTGCCGCGCGGCCTTCTTCCTGATCCAGGCCGTTTTCGCCGACGTTGCTGTTCGAGCCGACTGTGACGTACAGCTTGCTGCCGTCCTTGCTGGCGATGACGTTCTTGGTCCAGTGGTGGTTGAGCGGGCCGCCCGGCAGATCCACGACCTTGATCGGCTGGTTCTTGATCTCGGTTGCGCCGGGCTCGTAGTGAAAGCGCAGCAAGCGGTCGGTGTCGGCGACGTACAGATCGTTGCCGACCAGGGTCATACCGAACGGAGAATTCAGATTTTGTAGAAATACCGTGCGGGTTTCGGCCACGCCATCGTGATCAGCGTCGCGCAACAGGGTGATGCGATTCGGGCTGGGAACCCCGGCGCCGGCACGGCCCATGATTTTCTTCGTCACCCAGCCACGTATCCCGTTGCCATCGTCCGGTTTCGGCGGGGCATTGGTTTCCGCCACCAGCACATCGCCATTGGGCAGCACGTAGAGCCAGCGCGGGTGGTCGAGATTCTCGGCAAACGCCGCCACCTGAGTGCCTGCCGCTGGCGTCGGTTTTGCGCCAGCCGGCCAGCCGATCGCCGGGGCGATGTTCACCGTCGGGATCAGGGTCTTGTTCGGTTCGGGCAGTTTGGGGGACGGGCCGGTGCCGTCCGAGACTTGCAGGCTGGAGGATTCACCACAGGCGGTGAGCCCTCCGGCGAGTGCGATGACGAAAACGAGGTGGGGCTTGCGCATTACTGATCTTCCCTATGAATGCATTCCTAATCATAGAGAAGTGCACGAGCCCGATGGTTCAACCGCTCAGCCGCGCGCCTCCTTGAACAGCACGGCAATGCCGGGGTGGTAGTTGCCGGCCTCGCTGCGCAATTTGCGATAGGCGTAGGGGAAATACCAGGCGACGGCGCAGGTGTGTTCCTTTTGCAGGTCGTCGACCATGTCCTGCAGTTCCTCGGGGCTGGCGCTGTGCTGGGCTTTCTGTGGGGCGACGAACAGGCAGCCGAGCTTGAGATCGCTGGCGTAGCTGATGCGCTTGGCGTCGCTGGTGATATCGGCCAGGGCCTGGGTCAGATTCAGGCTGTTGACGCGCGGCCAGCGTTGTGTCGCCTGGATGTAGGCGCGATCTTCGGCGCCGGCCAGGAACAGGTCGGCGCGGGCATTGCGCTCGCCTTCCTCGTTCTGCTTGCGGGTGGCGGTGTCGCGCAGGGTGACCAGTTCGGCCATCCACGCGGCGGCGGACAACAGGCCGAGGTTGGCCTTTTCGTCATGCCAGTACGGCGTGTCGTTGTCGCCGCGCACGGCGTTGTAGCGGTCGATACAGTCAAACCAGCGTTCCAGCACCGGGCGCAGGAATTCCAGCCGCGGATTGCTGATGATCATGCCTTGCATGGTGCTCTCCCTTGTTATTGTGATGTGCTCTCTGCATTCAAAAAGCATGGCTCTTTGATATCACTGCTGACAGTGTGGCACAAGATTGGCGTCAGATAATTGATCGACGGCAGTTATTCGCTTTCAGGGGGCCTCTTCATTTGACGCTCCACCCCCAACCCTCTAACCTTCGCGGCTTGTTTCAGGTGCTCTGTGACCGCTGTCGACAGAGTGAAACAGGGAAGCCGGTGAGGATGGTCTTCAAGCGAAGAACCATCACGATCCCGGCGCTGCCCCCGCAACGGTAAATGAGTAAAAGCTGCGTCCGATGCCACTGCTGCAAAGCGGGAAGGCGCGCAGCCAGGTCAAGGCCGCTCATGAGCCCGGAGACCGGCCTGATCCATCCAGCGGCATCACGGTGGGCGATGCCAGGCTTGTTGCCTTCTATTCTTGTGCCTGCCCGCCGTTATCCAGCCTCAACGGAGAGCTCCCCCATGACTGATTCCCCCGAACGCGACGAGCGCCACCTGGCGCGCATGCAGCGCAAAAAAGCCGTGATCGACGAGCGCATCGCCAATTCGCCAGACGAATGCGGCCTGGTGCTGGTGCTGACCGGCAATGGCAAAGGCAAAAGCAGCTCGGCGTTCGGCATGCTCGCCCGCGCCATGGGCCACGGCATGCAGTGCGGCGTGGTGCAGTTCATCAAGGGCCGCAACAGCACCGGGGAGGAGCTGTTCTTCCGCCGCTTCCCCGAGCAGGTACGCTTTCATGTGATGGGCGAAGGTTTCACCTGGGAAACCCAGGATCGCCAGCGCGACATCGCCGCTGCCGAAGCTGCATGGGAAGTGTCCCGCGAACTGCTGCGTGATCCGTCGATCGGTCTGGTGGTGCTCGATGAGCTGAACATCGCTCTCAAGCACGGTTACCTCGATCTGGATCAGGTGCTCAGCGATCTGCAGGCCCGTCCGCCGATGCAGCATGTGATCGTCACCGGCCGCGCTGCCAAGCCGGAAATGATCGAGATGGGCGACACCGTCACCGAAATGGGTATGATCAAACACGCCTTCCAGGCCGGTATCAAAGCGCAGAAAGGCGTCGAACTTTGAATCAACCACGTCACTGCCCGGCGGTATTGATCGCCGCGCCGGCCTCCGGCCAGGGCAAGACCACCGTCACCGCCGCGCTGGCCCGTCTGCACCGCAATCAGGGGCGCAAGGTTCGCGTATTCAAATGCGGCCCGGACTTTCTCGACCCGATGATCCTCGAGCGCGCCAGCGGTGCGCCGGTCTATCAACTGGACATGTGGATGGTCGGCGAGCAGGAAAGTCGACGTCTGTTGTGGGAAGCCGCCGCTGAAGCCGATCTGATCCTGATCGAAGGCGTGATGGGCTTGTTCGACGGCACACCGTCGAGCGCCGACCTGGCGCGGCATTTCGGCGTGCCGGTACTCGGCGTGATCGATGGCACGGCCATGGCCCAGACCTTCGGCGCCTTGGCGCTGGGTCTGGCGCGCTACCAGCCGGACCTGCCGTTCGCCGGCGTGCTGGCCAACCGCGTCGGCACCGTGCGCCATGCGCAGTTGCTCGAAGGCAGCCTTACTGAAGGTTTGCGCTGGTACGGCGCGTTGTCCCGGGAAACCGGGATAGAACTGCCAAGTCGCCATCTTGGTCTGGTGCAGGCCAGCGAACTCAATGACCTCGATGTGCGCCTCGACGCCGCCGCAGAAGCGCTGGCCAGCACTTGCGAGGTAGCGCTGCCACCGGCCGTCGAATTCGCCGCGCCTGAAATCGTCAAGACCGAAAGGCTGCTCGACGGCGTGCGGATTGCCGTCGCCCGTGACGAGGCGTTTGCCTTCACCTATGGCGCCAGTCTCGATCTGTTGCGGGCGATGGGCGCGGAGCTGAGTTTCTTCTCGCCGATCCGCGATACGCAATTGCCTGAGGCCGACAGCTTGTACCTGCCCGGCGGTTATCCGGAATTGCACCACGTGGCCTTGTCGCAAAACGCCGACATGCTCCGTGCGATCCGCGCGCATCACGCCGCCGGCAAACCGTTACTCGCCGAATGTGGCGGCATGCTCTATCTGCTGGATTCGTTGACCGATGTCGAAGGCACCCGCGCTGATTTGGTCGGCCTGCTGAGTGGCGATGCCGTGATGCAGAAACGTCTGGCCGCGCTGGCCTTGCAAGAGGTCGACATGCCGGAAGGCCTGTTGCGCGGCCACACCTATCACCATTCCCTGACCACCACCGAACTGACGCCGATTGCCCGTGGCCACAGCCCCAATGGCGGGCGTGGTGCCGAAGCGGTGTATCGGGAAGGGCGGATGACCGCCTCGTACGTGCACTTTTACTTCCCGTCGAATCCGTCGGCGATTGCCGCACTGTTGGTGCCATGACCGACAACGCATTCACTGAAACCGAGCGCGAAGCGGTCTATCGCGCCATCGCCGAACGTCGCGACATGCGC
The DNA here is from genome assembly GCF_058801405.1 of Pseudomonas sp. GW822-FHT03F04. NCBI lineage: Bacteria > Pseudomonadati > Pseudomonadota > Gammaproteobacteria > Pseudomonadales > Pseudomonadaceae > Pseudomonas > Pseudomonas sp. GW822-FHT03F04. Next base: position 26,288 of record NZ_JBXANF010000018.1, on the reverse strand, counting down.
CACTTCAGCGGCGGCACGGTCGAGCCTGAATTGCTGCGCCGATTGCTTGAAGCCGCACATCAGGCGCCGAGCGTCGGTCTGATGCAGCCGTGGCGCTTTATCCGTATCAGCGACCGCGCTTTGCGTGGCCAGATCCAGGATCTTGTAGAGGAAGAACGAGTACGCACCGCCGAAGCCCTCGGCGAGCGCAGCGACGAGTTCATGAAGCTCAAGGTCGAAGGCATCAATGACTGTGCGGAAGTGTTGGTCGCAGCCTTGATGGACGATCGCGAGCGACACATTTTCGGCCGTCGCACGCTGCCGGAAATGGACATGGCCTCATTGTCCTGCGCGATCCAGAACCTGTGGCTGGCGGCGCGCGCCGAAGGCCTGGGCATGGGCTGGGTGTCGCTGTTCGAACCGCAGGCGCTGGCCGATCTGCTGAAACTGCCGGCCGGGGCCAAGCCGCTGGCGGTTCTGTGTCTGGGACCGGTCAAGGAATTCTATCCGGCGCCGATGCTGGTACTCGAAGGGTGGGCGCAGGCGCGTCCGCTCAATGAGCTGCTGTATGAAAATTTCTGGGGAGTGAGTCAATGAGTGTGGCGTTGTTGAGTGTCGCCGCGGTCGCGCTGGATGCGCTGCTGGGTGAACCGAAACGCTGGCATCCGCTGGTGGCGTTCGGCAATTTCGCCGGGCGCATCGAGCAACGATTCAATAGCGGCGGTCGCGGCTGGCGCAGCCATGGCGTCACCGCGTGGGTGATCGCGGTGCTGCCGCTGACCCTGCTCGCCACGGCATTGTCCTGGGCGCCGTACGTGGGCTGGGTGGTCGAGATTCTCGCGCTGTATTGCGCCCTCGGCATGCGCAGTCTCGGCGAGCACGTCGAGCCGGTGGCCAAGGCCCTGCGCAGCGATGATCTGGAAGAGGCGCGCAAACGCGTGGGTTATCTGGTCAGCCGTCAGACCAGTGAGCTGGACAGCACCGCTGTCGCCCGCGCCGCCACTGAATCGGTACTGGAGAACGGCAGCGATGCAGTGTTCGCCGCACTGTTCTGGTTTGCCGTGGCCGGTGCGCCGGGCGTGGTGCTCTATCGTCTGAGCAATACGCTCGACGCGATGTGGGGCTATCGCAACGAACGTTTCGAGCGTTTCGGCTGGGCGGCGGCGAAGATCGACGACGTCCTCAACTACATTCCTGCGCGGCTGGTGGCGTTGACCTACGCGCTGCTGGGCAAGACCCGACTGGCGCTGAAATGCTGGCGCACCCAGGCGCCGAAATGGGACAGCCCGAACGCAGGTCCAGTGATGGCCGCCGGCGCGGGTGCGCTGGGCGTCGAGTTGGGCGGGCCGGCGATCTATCACGGCGAGCTGCACGAGCGTCCGCAACTGGGCGAAGGCACGCCAGCCGACGCCGATTCCATCGATCGCGGCTGGCAATTGGTCCAGCGCGGGGTATGGTTATGGCTGCTGATTCTCTGCGTGGGGGCTGAATTCTATGCTTGAGCACGGTGGCCGGCTGCGCAGGGCGGCGCTCGAATACGGCATCGCTGAAGAAGACTGGCTCGACTTGTCCACTGGCCTCGCGCCATGGCCGTTTCCGGTTCCGGACATTCCGCTGCGGGCGTGGGCGCGCTTGCCGGAAACCGATGACGGCCTGGAGCAGGCGGCGTGCGACTACTACGGTGCCGCGCAAGTGTTGCCGGTGGCCGGTTCGCAGATGGCCATTCAGTTGCTGCCGCGTTTGCGCCGGGCCGGCAAGGTCGGCGTGTTGTCGCCGTGTTATGCCGAGCATGCCGAAGCCTGGCGGCGCAGTGGTTACATCGTGCGCGAAGTGCTGGAGCAGGAAGTCGATTTCTTCCTCGACAGCCTCGATGTGTTGGTGGTGGTCAATCCGAACAATCCTACGGGCCTGAGCCTGACCCCGGCGCGCTTGCTCGACTGGCATGCGCGGCTGGCCCAGCGCGGTGGCTGGCTGGTGGTCGACGAAGCGTTCATGGACAACACGCCGCAGTTGAGCCTGGCTCCGCATGCACATCAGGTTGGTCTGATCGTGTTGCGTTCGTTCGGCAAGTTTTTCGGTCTGGCCGGTGTGCGGCTTGGGTTTGTGCTGGCCGAGCGCAAGTTGCTCCGGTTGCTGGCCGAGCAGGTCGGGCCCTGGGCCGTCAGCGGGCCGACCCGCGTGTTGGGTCAAACCTGCCTGCAAGACACCGAAGGTCATACCCGCCAGCGGATCCGCAGTGACGAGGTCAGTGAACGGCTGGCTGCGCTGCTCGAACGCTACGGCTTCAAACCTCAGGGTGGTTGCGCGCTGTTTCAGTGGCTGATCACCGAACACGCTGCCGCGCTGCACGAGTTCATGGCCCGCCGGGGCATTCTCCTGCGCCTCTTCGCGCACAACAGCAGCCTGCGTTTCGGCCTGCCCGCCAACGCCGCCGATGAAGTGCGCCTTGAGCAAGCCCTGCAAGCCTTCGCCCTGGACCGCTCTATGGAAAATCAACCAGCATGACCACATTAATGGTGCAGGGCACCACCTCCGACGCCGGCAAAAGCACGCTGGTGACGGCGCTGTGCCGCTGGGCAACCCGCCAGGGCGTTGCCGTGGTGCCATTCAAACCGCAGAACATGGCGCTCAACAGCGCGGTGACTGCTGACGGCGGCGAGATCGGCCGGGCACAAGCGGTACAGGCGCAAGCCGCGCACCTTGAGCCACACACCGACATGAATCCCGTGCTGCTCAAGCCGAATAGTGACACTGGCGCCCAGGTCATCATCCACGGTCGCGCGGTTACCAGCATGAACGCTGTCGCCTATCACGACTACAAAGCCATCGCCATGCAGGCCGTGCTCGCCTCTCACGAGCGCTTGAGCACTGCTTATCCGTTGGTGATGGTCGAAGGCGCGGGCTCGCCGGCAGAGATCAATCTGCGCGCCGGCGACATCGCCAACATGGGTTTCGCCGAAGCGGTGGATTGCCCGGTTTTGTTGATTGCCGACATTAACCGTGGCGGCGTGTTTGCCCATCTGGTCGGCACGCTGGAGCTGCTGTCGCCGAGTGAGCAGGCGCGAGTCAAAGGCTTCATCATCAACCGTTTTCGCGGTGACATCGCCTTGCTGCAACCGGGCCTCGACTGGCTGGAACAACGCACCGGCAAGCCGGTGGTGGGCGTGCTGCCGTACGTGATGGACCTGCATCTGGAGGCCGAGGACGGCATCGATCAGCGCCAGACCGACAAGGCCGAGCAAGTCTTGAAAGTGGTGGTGCCGGTGCTGCCGCGCATCAGCAACCACACCGATTTCGATCCTCTGCGACTGCATCCGCAAGTGGATCTGCAATTCATCGGCCCGGGGCAAGCGATTCCGCCGGCCGATCTGATCATCCTGCCGGGCTCGAAAAGCGTGCGCAGCGACCTTGCGTATCTGCGCACCAATGGCTGGGAAACCGCCATCAGCCGACATCTGCGTTACGGCGGCAAGCTGCTGGGAATCTGCGGCGGTCTGCAAATGCTCGGGGAGCAGGTCCATGATCCGTTGGGCCTTGAAGGCGCGCCGGGTTCCAGCGCCGGTCTGGGCTTGCTGGCGTTTGAAACGCAGCTCGAAGCCGAGAAGCAATTGCGCAATGTGCGCGGGCGTCTGGCGCTGGAAGATGCCGAGGTTAGCGGTTATGAAATTCATGCCGGCGTGACCACGGGAGCTGCGCTGGAAAACGCCGCTGTGCATCTGGATGACGGCCGCTGTGATGGTGCGCAAAGTCTCGATGGACAGATTCTCGGCACCTACCTGCATGGCCTGTTCGAATCGCCGGCGGCCAGTGCGGCGCTGTTGCGCTGGGCCGGTCTGAACGATGTGCAGGAAGTGGATTACCACGGCCTGCGCGAACGCGACATCGAGCGGTTGGCGGATCTGGTGGAGAAGCATCTGGATACCGGGCTGTTACGTGAACTCTGTGGAATGTCCCTATGCTCCAACTGATCCTCGGCGGCGCCCGCTCCGGCAAAAGTCGCCTGGCTGAAAAACTCGCCACTGACAGCGCGCTGGCAGTGACGTACATCGCTACCAGTCAACCGCTGGACGGTGAAATGAATGAGCGCGTCGCTCATCACCGCGCGCGCCGTCCCGCCGAATGGGCGCTGATCGAAGAGCCGCTGGAGCTGGCCCGGGTCCTGCGCGAAACCGCCAGTGCCGAACGTTGCCTGCTGGTGGATTGCCTGACCCTGTGGCTGACCAATCTGCTGATGCTCGATGACGCCGAGCGCCTCGCTGCCGAACGCGAAGCCCTGCTCGAATGCCTGGCGTCGCTGCCGGGTGAAATCATTTTTGTCAGCAACGAGACCGGAATGGGTGTCGTGCCGCTGGGCGAATTGACTCGCCGCTACGTCGATGAAGCCGGTTGGCTGCATCAAGCTCTGGCCGAGCGTTGTCAGCGAGTCGTCCTGACGGTTGCCGGCCTGCCCCTGACTCTGAAAGGACCTGCGTTATGACCCAAGCCTGGTGGCTGAACCCGTGCAAACCGGTGGATACGGACGCCGTTGAAAACGCGGCGGCGCGTCAGCAGCAATTGACCAAACCCGCCGGCTCCCTCGGGCAGCTCGAATCGGTGGCGGTGCAACTGGCCGGATTGCAGGGCCAGATCAAACCGCGCCTCGATCAGGTCTGGATCGCGATTTTTGCCGGTGACCACGGCGTTGTGGCCGAAGGGGTTTCCGCGTTCCCGCAGGAAGTCACCGGGCAGATGCTGCTGAACTTCGTCAGCGGCGGCGCGGCGATCAGCGTGCTGGCGCGACAACTCGGCGCGCAGCTGGAAGTGGTGGATCTGGGCACCGTTACCCCGTCGCTGAATCTTCCGGGCGTGCGTCATCTGAACATCGGCCCGGGCACGGCGAATTTCGCCAAGGGCCCGGCGATGACTTCGGCTCAGGGCGAGTTGGCCCTGCAAGCCGGCCGCGACAGCGTGCTGCGCGCGAAGGCGGCGGGTGCGCAACTGTTCATCGGTGGCGAAATGGGCATCGGCAACACCACGGCTGCCAGTGCGCTGGCCTGTGCGCTGCTCGATTGCCCGGTGGTTCATCTGACCGGTCCCGGCACCGGGTTGAATGCCGAAGGCGTCAGCCACAAGGCGCAGGTGATCGAGCGGGCACTGGCGCTGCACGCGGCGCAACGCGGTGATGCGTTGCAGACCCTGTTCAATCTCGGCGGCTTCGAGATTGCGGCTTTGGTCGGCGCGTATCTGGCCTGTGCTCAGGAAGGCGTGGCGGTGCTGGTGGACGGTTTCATCTGCACGGTTGCGGCGTTGGTGGCGGTGCGGCTGAATCCGGCCTGCCGTGAATGGCTGCTGTTCGGGCATCGCGGTGCGGAACCGGGTCATCGTCATGTGCTGGAAACCCTCAGTGCCGAACCGCTGCTCGAATTGGGCCTGCGTCTGGGCGAGGGCAGTGGCGCGGCGCTGGCGGTGCCGTTGCTGCGTCTGGCCTGCGATCTGCACGGCCAGATGGCGACCTTCGCCGAAGCCGCGGTAGCGGATCGCCCGGCATGACCTTGCATCTGGACCTGCTGCGCCATGGTGAAACCGAACTCGGCGGTGGCCTGCGCGGCAGTCTCGACGATGCACTGACCGAAAAGGGCTGGGCACAGATGCGCGAGGCGGTGATCGGGCAGGGGCCGTGGGATCGGCTGGTCAGTTCGCCGTTGCAGCGTTGCGCGCAATTCGCTGAAGAGTTGGGTGCGCAACGGGATCTGTCGGTATCTCTGGACAAGGATCTGCAAGAGCTGCATTTCGGTGCCTGGGAAGGGCAGAGCGCGGCGGCGTTGATGGAAACCGATGCCGAAGCGCTTGGGCTGTTCTGGGCAGATCCGTATGGGTTTACCCCGCCGCAGGGGGAGCCGGTCAGCGATTTTTCTGCGCGGGTGCTGGCGGCGGTCATGCGCTTGCACGCGGCGCATGCGGGGGAACGGGTGTTGCTGGTCAGTCATGGCGGCGTCATGCGTCTGTTGCTGGCTCGCGCCCGTGGTTTGCCCCGAGAGCAGTTGCTCAATGTCGAAGTCGGTCACGGAGCGTTGTTTTCCTTGATCGTCGAGGCCGATGGTTCGCTCAAGGAAGTGCACTGACATGCTGCCCCTGTGGATCGCCCTGCAATTTCTCAGCAGTCTGCCGATTCGACTGCCGGGCATGCCGGCACCTGAAGAACTCGGCCGCTCGCTGCTGTTTTATCCGCTGGTGGGATTGCTGTTCGGCGTGATTCTCTGGGCGCTGAACGTTGCGTTGGCTGGCGCGCCGTTGCTGCTGCATGCCGCGTTGTTGCTGACGGTGTGGGTGCTGCTCAGCGGCGCGTTGCACCTTGATGGATTGGCGGACAGCGCCGATGCGTGGCTCGGCGGTTTCGGTGATCGCGAGCGTACGCTGACGATCATGAAGGATCCGCGCAGCGGGCCGATCGCGGTGGTGACGCTGGTACTGGTGTTGCTGCTCAAGTACGCCGCGCTGCTGGCGTTGATCGAGCAAAAACAAGGCTTGGCGTTGATCATTGTGCCGCTACTTGGGCGGGCAGCACTGCTCGGACTGTTCCTCACGACAACCTATGTGCGGGCTGGCGGGTTAGGGCAGGCGCTGGCCGATCATCTGCCGCGCAAAACGGGTTGGCAGGTGCTGGCGATGAGTGCGGCGGCGTGCGTGTTGATTGCCGGGTTCAATGCTGTCGTGGCGCTGCTGCTTTCGGTCGTCGTATTCATCTGGCTGCGGCATTTGATGGTGCGGCGACTGGGCGGAACCACGGGCGATACGGCCGGCGCACTGCTGGAATTGCTGGAGATGTCAGTGCTGGTCGGGCTGGCCTTGTTTTGATAAGTAACTTTGATCTGTAACTTGATTTAACACAGTCGCGGGTATATACACGCATCATGCTTCCTTCTCAGTGTTTGTGCACCAACCTGCGTCGCGCCGCGCGTGGCGTCAGCAGGCATTACGACGGCGCTCTCGACGGCTTCGGGATCAACGTTGCCCAGTATTCTCTGCTGTGCAACCTGCAGCGTCTGGATCAACCGAGCATTTCCGAACTGGCCGAGGCCATGGGCCTGGATCGCAGCACCCTCGGACGCAATCTGCGGGTGCTGGAAGGCGAAGGTCTCGTGGCGCTGGCCGAAGGCGAAGACATGCGCAACCGCATCGTCCGGCTCACCGAAACCGGCGCACAACGCCTGGCAGCGGCCCTGCCGGCCTGGGAAGCGGCGCAACAGCGGTTGATCGACCGACTGGGTGCCGAGAAGCGTGAAACCTTGCTGCGGCTATTGGATGAACTGGCCTGAGGGCCGGTTTTTTCCGAATCTAAGCGGGTATATACCCGCGACTGGAGAATAACAATGAGTTCGATGTGGCGTACGTGCGGTTGGGTGTTGCTGGGGAGTGCGCTGATTCTGGCGTTGTCATTGGGCGTGCGGCACGGCTTCGGGCTGTTCCTGTCGCCGATGAGCGCCCAGTTCGGCTGGGGCCGTGAAGTGTTCGCCTTCGCCATCGCCTTGCAGAACCTGATCTGGGGTCTGGCGCAACCGTTCACTGGCGCACTGGCTGACCGTTTTGGCGCAGCGAAAGTGGTGCTGATCGGTGGCGTGCTCTACGCCTTGGGGCTGGTGTTCATGGGCCTGTCGGAAACAGCGTTGGGCCTGTCCCTGAGCGCCGGTTTGCTGATCGGTATCGGCCTGTCCGGCACGTCGTTCTCGGTGATCCTCGGTGTGGTCGGCCGCGCCGTACCGCCGGAGAAGCGCAGCATGGGCATGGGCATTGCCAGCGCCGCCGGCTCCTTTGGCCAGTTCGCCATGCTGCCCGGCACTCTCGGGCTGATCGGCTGGCTGGGCTGGTCTGCCGCGTTGCTGGTACTGGGTTTGCTGGTGGCGCTGATCGTGCCGCTGGTGAGCATGCTCAAGGACAAGCCACTGCCGGTGCTCGGACATGAACAAACCCTGTCCGAAGCCCTGCGCGAGGCCTGCTCGCACTCCGGGTTCTGGCTGCTGGCGTTCGGCTTCTTCGTCTGCGGTTTCCAGGTGGTGTTCATCGGCGTGCACCTGCCGGCCTATCTGGTCGACCAGCATCTGCCGGCGACCGTCGGCACTACCGTGCTGGCGTTGATCGGGTTGTTCAACATCTTCGGCACCTACACTGCCGGCTGGCTGGGCGGGCGCATGTCCAAGCCGCGTCTGCTGACCGGTTTGTACCTGCTGCGAGCGGTGGTGATCGGGCTGTTCCTGTGGCTGCCGGTGACGACGACCACGGCGTATCTGTTCGGCATGGCCATGGGTTTCCTGTGGCTGTCGACCGTGCCGTTGACCAACGGTACGGTGGCGACCTTGTTTGGCGTGCGAAACCTGTCCATGCTCGGTGGGATCGTGTTCCTGTTCCATCAGCTCGGCTCGTTCCTCGGCGGCTGGCTGGGCGGGGTGGTGTATGACCGTACCGGGAGTTATGACTTGATCTGGCAAGTGGCGATTCTCTTGAGCCTGTTGGCGGCTGCGCTGAACTGGCCAGTGCGCGAGCGTCCGGTCGAGCGTCTGCAAACCCACGCGAGCGCTGCATGAACGGCTACTGGCCTCGAATGCTGGCCATCGCAGTCGGTGCCGCGTTGCTGGCGCTGGTGTGGTGGGGCTGGCACCAGGGCGGCCTGGCGCTGATGCAGTTGGGCTTGGGCGCTTGCTTGTAGGCTTTGAGGGCGAGTAACGTCGGGTTCTGACGAATGCATCAAGGAAGCCCGACATGCTCAAGCGCTGGTGTGCTGTTCCCGCGTTGCTGATGGCGTTGACCGGACTGGCCCAGGCCGCGGACTGTCCGGAGCTGCTGCAAGGCTCGTTGCCCAAGTTGCGGGCCAAGGAATCCATCGACCTGTGCCAGCACTACGCCGACAAACCGCTGGTGGTGATCAATACTGCCAGCTTCTGTGGTTTCGCTCCGCAGTTCGAAGGCCTTGAAGCGCTCAATCAGCGCTACAAGGCGCAAGGGTTGGAGATGCTTGGCGTGCCCTCCAATGACTTCAAGCAGGAGTCCAAGGACAGCGCCGAGACCGCCAAGGTCTGCTACGCCAACTACGGCGTGACCTTCACCATGACTGAGCCACAGAAGGTCCGCGGTGACGGTGCCACCCACCTGTTCCAGGTGCTGGCCGCACAAAGCAGCGCGCCGAAGTGGAATTTCTACAAATACGTGGTCGACCGCCAGGGCAAGGTGATCGCCAATTTCTCCAGCCTGACCAAGCCTGACGATCCGGAGTTTTTGGCGGCCATCGAGAAAGCCATCGCGTCGAAACCCCTGAAACCCTGATCGACGCCCATTAAAAAGCCCCGCCTCTGTCGAGAGAGCGGGGCTTTTTAATGGGCGAGGGGTTAGCCTCGCCGTACAGCATCAGAAGCGGTAGGTTGCGCCAACACCGAAACCGTTTGCCGAGTTTTCATACTTGGAATCGTAGGTCTGGCCGCGATCGTTCTCGTTGCGGATGCTGACTTTCTCTTCCTGCAGGTACGAGTAAGCGACGTCGATGGTCAGGTCTTCGGTCGGGCTCCAGCCGGCACCGATGCTGAAGATCGTACGGTCGCCGGTAGGGATGCGTGGCGAACGGTCGACGTTGTTGGTCGGCGACTGGTCGAAAGTCAGACCGGTGCGCAGTACCCATTCCTTGTTCAACTGGTAGGACGTACCGATGGCGTAAGCCCAGGTGTCATGCCAGTTCTGCTCTTCGGTGATCTCGCCGAACTGGCCAGCCAGTGCAGGTTGAACGCCGGAGTTCTTGACGGTGATCTTTTCCAGCTGGCTCCAACGGGTCCAGGTGGTACCGGCGTAGACGTTCCAACGGTCGTTGATCGCCTGAGTGACCGAGAAGTCCACGGATTCAGGTGTGGTGATCTTCAGCGAAGCGTCGTACTTCTGGCTGGAGCTGAGGCCGGCCAGGGCCAGAGCGCCGTAGTTGACCTTGGTGTTGCCTTCGAGCTTGTAGTCGACTTTCGAGTGGTAAGTCAGACCCAGGCGAGTGGTGTCGGTCGCTTGTACCAGCACACCGATGTTGTAGCCCAGTGCAGTGTCGTCACCCTTGATCTTGACCTTGCCGTCCGGCAGGGCCTGAGTGATCGACAGGTTGGATTCCAGGGTGCCGTCGATACGGTTGATGGTCGGACCGAAGCCGATCGACACGACGTCGTTGAACTTGTAGCTGACAGTCGGCTGGAAGGTGATGACTTGTACTTCGGACTTGCTGCCGAAGTAACGGCCGGCAAAGCCTTTTTCATAGTCGGTAATCAGGCCGAAAGGTACGTAGACACCCAGGCCGAATGCCCAATGCTCGTCGATCGGCTTGACGTAGTAGCCCATAGGTACGGAGGTAAAGGGCACCATGTCGCCTTTGTTGCTGCCGCCGTTAGGGCTGGAGCGACCATCGCTGATATCGGTCTTGGCGTCGAGGAATGCAACACCACCGGTGACTTGTTCGCGCGTGATGCGCGACATGCCGGCAGGGTTGCCATAAACAGTGCTTGCGTCGTCGGCAGAAGAAGATCGCCCGGCGTACCCAGTCCCCATCCCGCTGATGCTGTGTTCGTTGATGGCAAAGCCAGCTGCGAAAATCTGGGTGGATGCCAAGGAAACGGCAAGGCTAAGGGTGGTTTTGAGCATTACTTTTTTCATTATTAGAACTCCTGGTGATCACCGGGGCGAAAATTACCAACATTTTCGTCCCAGCGCTATAGTCCGTATGGCTTGAGTTAGAGCGGTTTTGTAGGACAATCCGACCAGATTCGCGACCCGTTGGACGATCTTGCGAAACTGGCGAGTCAGCACGCGACCTGATTCAGCGGTGAAACACAGGTCTGCCATGCACAGGTGAAGTCACGCAGACGACCCTGGGGCTGAAAGGTCTGACGCCAGATACGCGCCATTCCCAGCAGGTCGTCCGGGTCGGGGAGGGTGGGATTCTGTTCTTCGACCAGCAGCCATGCGATGGCGGTGGCGTAACGCAGGTTGACGGTGAGTTCGAGGTGCGGGCCGCTGAGAAAGGCATGCTGGCTGGCGAGGCCGCGAACCAGGCTGGCGCGCTCCGGATCGAGCGCCAGATAATGATCCCAGAGCGCCTGGTGGCGATGCTCGGCAATCCGGTACAGGCCGTGGCCACGGCGGTCATGCAGGGCGGAACCCAGGGCGGACTGGCTGGCGGCGATGCCCAGCAGCAGGGATTCGGCGGTGGCGCAGTGACGTCCCAGATAAATCAGCGTTGGACGGATCACATAGCGGCACAGTTCGCTGGCAGCGATACCCATAAAACCCTCGGATCTTGTTATTGGGCGGCGAGACCTGAAGGGAGCTTGGCAGCTGTGAATCGACTCAGGCCCGCCGGAAGCGGATCACGCCGCTTGAGTTGAAGTGTAGTGTCATATTCGCGACGTAAAGGCCTGTTTTTAAAATATTTCCGGCGAGCAGTTATAACCGTTATATCGGTTGGTGCTTAACCGTGATTGGCAAAAAGAGAAACATCGGGCAATAAAAAGCCCCGCGTTTCAGGCGGGGCTTTTGCTTTTGCAGCCATTTCGGCCTCTCAGGCGATCAATGCCTGACGGGTGCGATCAATCACGGCCTGCAGCGGTTCGGCGCTGGAGTACTGATCGGGGTACAGGCGCTCGCTGTGGCGGGCGATCCCGTGTTCATTGACCACGGTGAAGCTGAAGCAGCCTTTGCGAGCGGCCATGATCAGGCAGTTCATTGGAGCAAAAGCGTTGGTTAGGGTGCGAATGGCATCCTGAGTCTGGATTTGAGTAGACATAGTTATTAGGTGTTCCTACAAATGACACGGATAAGAACCGTGCAACGTTAAAACGTTCCAGTAACGTCGACCACCATTGGTCGAACGAAGAACCCGACTGGAACAAAGCAGCCAGTTTGAAGCGCTGATAAGTTGGCGCGCTTGGGCTGGCAGGTAGGTACTTAGGAGGGCAGGCAACACATCGAGGGCAAAGGTTCTGGGCCCGGGGTGAAGATCCTGATCAATTTGCAGGTTGGTTCGGTCAGAGTAAGTGGTCTTCGCAACACCCTTTGCATTCGATTCAAAGGCTGTGTCGTCGCAAGATTTACCTGGAAACCATCGAGGGGTCGGTCCCGCTTTGTCGGAGGAGGCTTCTCGGGGAGAAGGCTGACCGTGGGGTTTGTTCGACCGGAATTGACTTTCAGCTTGGTACTAACGCCGCGGATACTAACGGAACACTTCGAGGAAGGCAAACCTGATTTTTAAAAAGAACCAACAGACGGTGCCTCGAGCCCCGGCCCCGCCCCGATTTGGCTCACATTCCGACCGTCGGTCGTCGCAGAGGGCAAGCCGAACCCGCGAAGCGCAAGGGCTTATCCCCAACCCGGCTGCCAAAACGACCCGAAAAAGCGCACCGATATAACCGCGTAACAGGTACTTGTGCACATTAGTTGCGCGGACGGTAACGACGCTGTCACATCGATCCTGACCCCGGTGGCTGCCTGTAACGAAAGTTTAAGTCAATGAAAAACATCGCTTTTTTTTACTGGTGAAAAAATCGTCAGTTTGACTGCGGGCCCCATTCCACAAGGCTTTGCGGCGAGTCAGGGACGGTTGTCCACTGAGTTATCCACAGCTTCTGTGGATTGTCCCGAGCGCTTGCTCTAGCACGGGCGTGCCGGGTTTTTTTCGACTTTACCTGTGCGAAAAAAAGAGTAGAGTGGCGCGCCTTCCGATCTGTCCCACAGTGCTTTATGAAGTTTCGCTCAGCTCCAGATTCTGTTACCTCCCAACCCTCTCGTGTTACCGCTCCCAAGCGATTTTCCGTGCGCGTGGCCGAATGGCTGCTGGACAGCCCGCGCCTGGGCGACAGCCAGAACGCCAAGCACCTCGCCGGCCGCCTGCTCAAGCAACCGGCCCGGGAAGGCGTGGTCGCTGCACAAAGTCGCCTTGGCCAGTTGATGTGCCGTGAGTGCGGCAATGCCCGGGATCGTCGTATCGGCCAGGACCTGCTGCGTCAGGCTGCCCGTGCGGGTGATCGACGTGCGCAACAGGAACTCGGCCTGATCGAAGACTGAGCTGTCCAAGACCTGACGCCTTGGTTAACCTTCAGACTTTATCGGATCGGCGGGAATGACTATGGCGATGGACTTGACCAGCATCTTGCTCGGGTTGGCGGGCGCGGCCGTGCCGCTGCTGGCGCTGGCCTGGCAACTGCAGCGCCGGGCCAGTCATGGCGAGTCCGAAGTCGCGTTGCTCGAAGAACGACTGGCCATGGCACAAATGGCCCAGGACGGCCTCAACGCCCAGCTCGAAGCCAGTCGCGACGAAGTCGCCGACCTCGGCCAGGCCAATGCCTCCAAACAAGCGGATCTTGCGGCCGTGCGCCGGGAAGTCGAACTGTTGCAGATCGAGCGCGACGACGCCCGTGACGCCGCTCATGCCTGGAACCTCGAGCGCGCCAACAAGGAAGCCGAGCTGCGGCGCCTGGACGCTCAGGCGGCTTCACTGAGTGCCGAGTTGCGTGAGCAGCAGGAAAGCCATCAGCAGCGTCTCGATGACCTGCAAGGTTCCCGTGACGAGTTGCGCGCCCAGTTCGCCGAACTGGCCGGCAAGATCTTCGATGAGCGTGAACAGCGTTTCGCCGAAACCAGTCAGCAGCGTCTCGGGCAGTTGCTCGACCCGTTGAAAGAACGCATCCAGTCCTTCGAAAAGCGTGTCGAGGAAAGCTATCAGGCCGAAGCCCGCGAGCGCTTCTCGCTGGCCAAGGAGCTTGAGCGCCTGCAGCAACTGAACCTGCGCTTGAGCGATGAAGCGACCAACCTGACCCGCGCCCTGAAAGGCCAGAAAACCCAGGGCAACTGGGGCGAGCTGATTCTGGAACGGGTGCTGGAACATGCCGGGCTGGAGAAGGGCCGCGAGTACCAGACCCAGGTCAACCTCAAGGGCCCGGACGGCGAGCGCTTTCAGCCGGATGTGATCATTTACCTGCCGGGCGATAAACAAGTGGTGGTCGACTCCAAGGTCAGCCTCACGGCGTACCAGCAATACGTGGCGGCCGATGACGATGCGATTGGCCAGATCGCCATGAAGCAGCACGTGCTGTCGCTGCGCAGCCACGTCAAAGGCCTGGCCGGCAAGGACTACAAGCGTCTGGAAGGGCTGCACAGCCTCGATTTCGTCTTGCTGTTCGTGCCCATCGAAGCGGCGTTTTCTGCGGCGTTGCAAGCCGAGCCGACGCTGTTCCAGGAAGCCTTCGACCGCAACATCGTGATCGTCAGCCCGACCACGCTGCTCGCCACCCTGCGGGTCATCGACAGCCTGTGGAAGCAGGAGCGCCAGAGCCAGAACGCCCGGGAAATCGCCGAGCGTGCCGGATGGCTGTACGACAAGTTCGTGTTGTTCATTCAGGATCTGGACGAAGTCGGTAATCGTCTGCAACAGCTGGACAAAGCCTACAGCGCAGCGCGAAACAAGCTGACAGAAGGGCGCGGCAACCTTGTCAGCCGCAGCGAGCAGCTCAAACTGCTCGGCGCACGGGCCAGCAAGAGCCTGCCGGCAGATCTGCTGGAACGCGCAATGACCGATGCCGACGGCTTGGTCGAGCTGCCTGAATAAGCGGCGTTGTCAGAGCGGCGCTTTTAGAGAGGCAAATAGCGACTCAACAACGCCCGCAACGCCGCCGGTTTCACCGGTTTGGCCAGGTAATCCAGCCCCGCCGCGTGCACCTGCGCCACGGTTTCCGGATGTCCGTCAGCGCTGATCACCACGCCGGGCACCGGTTCGCCCAGGCTCGTACGCAACCAGGCCATCAGATCGGTGCCGGTCTCACCGTGGTCGAGGTGGAAATCCACCAGCGCCAGTTGCGGCCGCACCCCATCGTTGAGCAGGGCCGCGCATTCCTCGCGGTTGCGCGCCGTCCACACCTGACAACCCCAGCGCGTGAGCAGGCTGTTCATGCCGATCAGAATGCTGTCTTCGTTGTCGATGCACAGCACCTGCGCGCCGCTGTGCAACTTGCCGTTGAGTTCGACCGCAGCGCTCGGCTGGGCAGTCTGCGTGCGGGCCAGCGGCACCCGCACACTGAACACGCTGCCGCGCCCCGGCCATGAACGCACACGCAAGGTATGCCCGAGCACCCGGCACAAGCCGTCGGCAATCGCCAGGCCCAGGCCCAGGCCTTTCTCGGCGCGGGTCTGATGGCTGTCGAGGCGTTTGAATTCCTCGAAAATCACTTGTTGCTTGTCTTCCGGAATCCCCGGCCCGCGATCCCAGACCTCCAGGCAAACCTCGCCCTGACGCCGACGCACGCCCAGCAACACCGGACCTTTGGCGTAGCGGAAGGCATTGGTGAGGAAGTTTTGCAGGATCCGCCGTAGCAGTTTGATGTCGCTGTCGATGCGCAAATGACTGCCGCGCACCCGGAAATTCAGGCCCTGTTCCTGCGCCAGCGCCTTGAACTCCGCGCCGAGAATATCGAACAGCTCATTGACCGCGAACGGCTTGCGATCCGGGTTGATCTTGCCGTTTTCCAGGCGGGAAATGTCCAGCAAGTCGCTGATCAGGTCTTCGGCCGAACGCAGCGAACTGTCCAGGTGCTGCACCAGTTTCTGCGCTTCGCCGCTCAAGCCGTCGTCCTGATGGGAGAGGGCGGCGGAGAACAGCCGCGCGGCGTTCAATGGCTGCATCAAGTCGTGGCTGACTGCCGCTAGGAAGCGGGTTTTTGACTGGTTGGCCGCTTCGGCATTGCCCTTGGCTTCGGTCAGCGCGACGTTGAGTTGTGACAGTTCCTGAGTCCGTTCGCTGACCCGTTGTTCCAGCCCTTCGTTGGCCTCGGTCAGCGCCTGCTCGGCTTCGCGGAACGCGGTGATGTCGGTGAAGCTCATGACGAAACCGCCACCGGGCATCGGGTTGCCGATCAGCTCGATCACCCGGCCGTTGGGGAACAGTCGTTCAGACGTGTGGGCGCGGCCCTGACGCATCCAGTGCAGGCGGCGGGCGACGTGGACTTCCGCTTCGCCGGGGCCACACAAGCCGCGTTCGGCGTTGTAGCGAATGATGTCGGCGATCGGCCGGCCGACGCTGATCAAACCGTCCGGGTAGTTGAACAGCTCCAGATAGCGCCGGTTCCAGGCCACCAGTTTCAGCGACTGATCGACCACGCTGATGCCCTGCGTGATGTTCTCGATGGCGCCTTGCAGCAGCGCGCGGTTGAACTGCAACACTTCCGAGGCTTCGTCGGCGATCCGGACGACGTCCTCCAGCTGCATTTCCCGACCTTCGATGGCGGCTTTTACTACAGCCCGTGTCGAAGACGCGCCGAGGACACCGGCCAGCAAACGTTCGGTGTGGGCGATCCATTCACCGTCGGCGTTCTGGTTCGGGTTGAAGCCCTTGCCTTGGCGATAAGCGAAGCGGATGAAGCTCTGCCGCGCACGTTCTTCACCGACAAACCGTGCCGCCAGTTGCAGCAAGTCGTCGATCTGCACCGCCAGCATCGAGCGTGCGCTCGGCCTGGCACTGATTTCCTGACCGATGAAACGCCCGGCCTGCCAGTGTTCCGACACCCGGGTGCGCGATAACACCGAGACCCAGGCGAACAACGTGAAGTTACCCGCCAGCGACAGCACCACGCCTTGGGTCAGCGGGGTGATCGGCAGGTTCAGCGGGTTGCTGTGCAGCCAGGCCAGGCCGGGGAACGTGTCCAGCGACCAACCGAGACTGCGGGCGGCAATCGGCAAGATCAGGGTGTAGAACCACAGGAATGTGCCGGCGGCGAGACCGGCGAACACGCCTCGGCGGTTGGCCTGTTTCCAGTACAGCGCGCCGAGCATGGCCGGTGCCAGTTGGGTCACGGCGGCGAAGGCAATCTGGCCGATGGTCGCCAGGCTCGCGGTGGAGCCGAGCAGGCGATAGCTGACGTAAGCCAGCAACAGAATGACCACGATGCTGACCCGGCGCACCGAGAGCATCCACTGACGGAACACTTCGAACGGCCGCTCGGCATTGTTACGCCGCAACAGCCACGGCAACAGCATGTCGTTGGACACCATGGTCGACAGCGCCACACTCGCCACGATCACCATGCCGGTGGCCGCCGAGGCGCCGCCAATGAACGCCAGCATCGCCAGCGCCGGGTGGGCCTGGGCCAGCGGCAGGCTGATGACGAAGGAGTCCGGGATGACGGAGCTGGGCAACATCATCTGACCGGCCAGGGCGATAGGGACTACAAACAGCGCTGCCAACGCGAGATAGGCCGGGAACACCCATTTCGCCAGACGCAGGTCCTGCGGATCGATGTTTTCCACCACGGTGACGTGGAATTGCCGGGGCAGGCAGATGATCGCCATCATCGCCACGCCGGTCTGCACCACCATCGACGGCCAGTTGATGGTTTCTTTCCAGTATTCCTCAAGGCGCGGGGCGAGCATAGCCTGATTGAACAGGTCGTCGAAGCCGTCATACAGGCCATAAGTGACGAAGGCGCCGACGGCGAGGAAGGCGAACAACTTCACCAGCGACTCGAACGCAATCGCCAGCACCATGCCCCGGTGGTGCTCGGTGGCGTCGAGGTTGCGCGTGCCGAAAACAATGGTGAACAGCGCCAGCACCAGAGACACGATCAGCGCCGTGTCCTGGGCGCGGGTGCCCATGGCGTCGGCACCGGCACCGATCAGCAGGTTTACGCCGAGGACAATGCCTTTGAGTTGCAAGGCTATATAAGGGAGAACGCCGACCAGACAGATCAGCGCAACCACCACCGCCAGCGATTGGGATTTGCCATAACGGGCGGCGATGAAGTCGGCAATGGAGGTGATGTTCTCCTGCTTGCTGATCATCACCATTTTTTGCAGGACCCACGGCGCGCCCAGCAACAGCAGGATCGGCCCGAGGTAGATCGGCAGAAATGACCACAACTGTTCGGCCGCCTGACCGACCGCGCCGAAGAACGTCCAGCTGGTGCAGTAGACCGCCAGCGACAGGCTGTACACCCAGGCACGCATCCGCGGCGGCAACGGCGCGCTGCGACGGTCGCCGTAGAAGGCGATGGCGAACATGATGGCCATATAGGCCAGGGCGACGGCGGCGATCAGCCCGCTGGACAACGACATGGAGCACTCCCGACAAAATACGACCGGACTCGCGCCCGGCCAGACAGTCTCGCATGTGCGCGGCGGTTAGTCAGTGTCGACCAAGGTCGTGGCGTGGCGGGGTGTCGCAGGCGCAGAACCGGGCGGTTCTGCGCTGTCAGTCCTGGCGCAGCGCGATGTCGATCAGCCGGTGCAGTTCTTCGACTTCCAGCGGCGCCACGGCAAACAGAATGCGGAACACCGTTGGCGAAACCACCAGGTTGATCAGGTGATCCACGCTCGGTGGCGACTGATCCGGGAAGCGATCGACAATGGTCTGCAACTGATCGGCAATGATCGCGATGCAGAATCCCGGTGTGGCGCTGGCCTGCACGTCGCGCATGACATTGCGCCCCGGCTCGGAACTCATTTCGTCCAGATACTGCTCGGCCCAGGCGCGGATATCGCCGCGCAGGCTGCCGGTTTCCAGCGGATCGCTTTCAGGACGCAGGCGGGCGAGGGCGACGTCGGCGAGCAGCGCCGACAGATCGCCCCAGCGCCGATAAATGGTCGAGGGCGTGACCCCGGCCCGCGCGGCAATCTGCGGAACGGTCACGGTGGAGCGCTCCTGCTCTTCGAGGAGTGCGCGCACGGCGCCGTGAATCGATTCCTGTACCCGGGCGCTTCGGCCGCCGGGACGGCTACTTTCTTTAATAGGCATGTGCCAGACCTTAACACAAAGAATTTGCTTTAAGCGCAAGTCGGGAGCACACTCCGCAAAAGCAAAAAAATAGCTTTTAAGGAGTGTGTCCATGACCCGCCTTGCTTCCAACCGTTCCAGCCTGTGGTTTCTGGCGATCACCTTACTCAGTTTTCTCGCCGCTTCCACCGCGCCGACGCCGTTGTATCACCTGTACCAGGATCACCTGCATTTCTCGGCGGCGGTGCTGACCCTGATTTTCGGCGTTTACGCGCTGAGTCTGCTGGCCGCGCTGCTGACGGTCGGTTCGCTGTCGGATCACCTGGGCCGCAAACCGGTGATTTTCACCGCCGTGGTCCTGAATGCCGTGGCGATGCTGCTGTTTGTCTACGCCGACAGCGTGGGCTGGCTGATCGGCGCGCGGGTGCTGCAAGGGTTTGCCACTGGCATGGCCACTGCCGTGTTGAGCGCGACACTGCTGGACACCGATCGCCAGCAAGGGCCGCTGATCAACAGCGTCGCGCCGTTGCTCGGCATGGCGCTCGGTGCGATGGGTTGCGGTTTGCTGGCGGAATTCGCGCCCGCGCCACTGCAACTGACCTATTGGCTGCTGCTCGTGCTGTTTGTGTTGCAGGGGATTTATGTCTGGCGCTTGCCGGAAAGCGTCTCGCCGCAAGCGGGGGCCTGGGCCTCGTTGCGGCCGACCCTGCATGTGCCGGTTCAGGCGCGTTCGACGCTGTGGCGAGTGTTGCCGCTGAACACCGCGACCTGGGCGCTCGGCGGATTTTATGCCTCGCTGGCCCCGTCACTGGTGCGCACGGCGACCGGTTCCACCTCCAATCTGATCGGCGGCGCGACTGTGGCGGCGTTGACCGTGACCGGTGCGCTGATGATTTTCACCTTGCGCAATCGTCCAGCCTCCCGGGCACTGCAACTTGGCGCAAGCCTGTTGCCGGCCGGCATCGTGCTGATTCTGTTGGGGGTGCACAGCGCCAGTCTGTCACTGTTCTTTTTCGGCACGCTGGTCGCCGGTTGTGGATTTGGCTCCGGTTTTCTCGGTGCGGTGCGCAGTCTGGTGCCGCTGGCGTTGCCCCATGAACGGGCCGGGTTGATGTCGGCATTTTATGTGCTGAGTTACCTGGCGTTCTGCCTGCCGGCGTTGCTGGCCGGGCACTTCACCCACAGCCTGGGCCTGCTGGCCACCACCGATGTGTATGGCGCGGTGCTGGTCGTGCTGGCGGTCGGCGCGCTGCTGATGAGTTTCCGTCCACAAGCGGCCAAGACCTGTAGCGCGCCATAAGCCGGCGGATTCGGTTAGCCTTGGCCAGCCCATTCTTCTCACGGATCGATTCATGAAGATTATCCGCAGCAAGACCTTCACCGCCGAGCGTGCCTGGGGCGCGCTCGACATCGCCAACATGAACGGCATCACCACGCGATTGCACTGGACTGATCAGCCGTACAAATGGCACGTCAACGATGGTGAGGAAGTGTTCGTGGTGCTCGACGGTCAGGTGCTCATGCACTACCGCGAAGCAGGCGAGGAAAAGCAGGTGCAGCTCGATGTCGGTGACATCTTCTACGCGTCCATCGGCACGGAGCATGTTGCTCATCCGCAAGGCGCTGCGCGGATTCTGGTGATTGAAACCGAAGGCAGCGTCTGACTGCATATCTACAAAACAGATAACAGTTAGAGATATTACCCGTTATATAGATATTCGATTCGGTTCTACCATGGGCTCAACCTCACCTGAGGACAGGAGTTCATGATGACTTGCCCCAACAGTGCCAAACCCGGCATCAAGCCTTTCAGCCAGCTTCAGCATCCGCGTGAAGTGATCCGTCAATTCACACCGAACTGGTTCGCCGCGACCATGGGTACCGGCGTGCTGGCGTTGGCGCTGGCACAACTGCCTTTCGCCATCCCGGGGCTGCACGCCGTGGCCGAAGGGCTGTGGATGTTCAACATTCTGTTGTTCGTGCTGTTTACCGCTGCCTACGCCGCGCGCTGGATTCTGTTCTTCGACGAAGCGCGGCGGATCTTCGGGCACTCTACGGTTTCGATGTTCTTCGGCACCATTCCCATGGGCCTGGCGACCATCATCAACGGTTTTCTGTTATTCGGCCTGCCGCGCTGGGGCGACGGTGTGATTCACCTCGCCGAAGTGCTGTGGTGGCTGGATGTGGCGATGTCGCTGGCCTGCGGTGTGCTGATTCCCTACATGATGTTCACCCGCCAGGAACACAGCATCGATCAGATGACCGCTGTCTGGCTGTTGCCGGTGGTGGCGGCAGAAGTGGCGGCAGCCAGCGGCGGACTGCTGGCGCCGCACCTGGCCGACGCGCACTCGCAACTGGTGGTGCTGGCGACGAGCTACGTGCTCTGGGCCTTTTCCTTACCCGTGGCGTTCAGCATTCTGACCATCCTGCTGTTGCGTATGGCCCTGCACAAACTGCCCCACGAAAACATGGCGGCGTCGAGCTGGCTGGCGCTGGGGCCGATCGGCACCGGTGCCTTGGGCATGTTGCTGCTGGGCGGTGATGCGCCGGCGATCTTCGCGGCCAATGGCATGCCGGGCATCGGTGAAATCGCTTCGGGCCTGGGCCTCATAGCTGGGATCACGCTCTGGGGCTTTGGCTTGTGGTGGATGTTGATGGCGCTGCTGATCACCGTGCGTTATCTGCGCGACGGCATCCCGTTCAACCTCGGCTGGTGGGGATTTACCTTCCCGTTGGGCGTGTATTCGCTGGCGACCCTGAAATTGGGCAGCACGTTGAACCTGACATTCTTCAGCGTGGCCGGTTGTGTGCTGGTGACGTTGCTGGCAGTGATGTGGCTGATCGTCGGCAAGCGCACGCTGCAAGGCGCATGGCGCGGCGAGCTGTTTGTTTCACCGTGCATTGCAGGTTTGAAGAAATAACCTGAAAAGTTTAGGTAAGGTGTGGCCTGGATCGCGGATCGACATTCCAATAAGCGTATCCAGGCCACTCGCTACCCAACATCAGGGACACACGGAAGATGAGTCACCCCTCACAGTTCAACCTGCTGCGTACCCGGCGCTTCCTGCCGTTTTTCATCACCCAGTCGCTGGGCGCGTTCAACGACAACGTGTTCAAGCAGTCGCTGATCCTCGCCATTCTCTATCGGCTGACCATCGAAGGTGACCGTTCGATCTGGGTCAACCTGTGTGCGTTGCTGTTTATTCTGCCGTTCTTCCTGTTTTCGGCGCTGGCCGGACAGTTCGGAGAAAAGTTCGCCAAGGATGCGCTGATCCGTCTGATCAAACTGGCGGAAATCGCCATCATGGCCGTGGGATCTGTCGGCTTCCTGTTCGATCACCTATCGCTGATGCTGGTGGCGCTGTTCGCCATGGGCACACACTCGGCGCTGTTCGGGCCGGTGAAGTACTCGATCCTGCCGCAGGCCTTGCACGAGGATGAACTGGTCGGCGGCAACGGTCTGGTAGAAATGGGCACGTTCCTGGCGATCCTGGCCGGCACCATTGGTGCCGGGGTCATCATGTCCTCGTCGCACTATGCGCCACTGGTGTCGACCGCAATTGTCGGCATCGCCGTACTCGGTTACCTCGCCAGCCGCAGCATTCCCCGCGCGGCGGCCGCTTCTCCGGAAATGCGCCTGAACTGGAACATTTTCAGCCAGTCCTGGGCCACGCTGAAACTCGGGTTGGGCCAGACCCCGGCGGTGTCGCGCTCGATTGTCGGCAACTCGTGGTTCTGGTTTGTCGGGGCGATTTATCTGACACAGATCCCGGCCTACGCGAAGGAATGGATGCACGGCGATGAAACCGTGGTCACCTTGATTCTCACGGTGTTTTCGGTCGGCATCGCCCTCGGCTCCATGCTTTGCGAGAAACTTTCCGGGCGCAAAGTCGAGATCGGACTGGTGCCGTTCGGTTCGTTTGGTCTGACGGTTTTCGGACTGCTTTTGTGGTGGCATTCCGGTGGAATTCCGGAGAGCGCCGTCGGCCATAGCTGGACCGAGGTATTGGGCTTCGGTCACGCCTGGGCGGTACTGGTCGACATCCTCGGCCTTGGCATCTTTGGCGGTTTCTACATTGTGCCGCTGTATGCGTTGATCCAGTCGCGCACCGCCGAGAACGAGCGGGCGCGGGTGATTGCGGCCAACAACATTCTCAACGCGCTGTTCATGGTGATTTCGGCCATCGTTTCCATCGTGTTGCTGAGCGTGGTCAAACTGTCGATTCCACAGCTGTTTCTGGTGGTGTCGCTGCTCAACATCGGCGTCAACGCCTACATCTTCAAGATCGTCCCCGAGTTCAGCATGCGTTTCATGATCTGGCTGCTCAGCCATTCCATGTACCGCGTCGAGCATCGCAACCTTGAAGCGATTCCCGATGAGGGCGCGGCGTTGCTGGTGTGCAACCACGTTTCGTTCGTCGATGCGTTGCTGATTGGCGGCGCGGTGCGTCGGCCGATTCGCTTTGTCATGTACTACAAGATCTACAACTTGCCGGTGCTGAACTTTATTTTCCGTACGGCGGGCACCATTCCTATCGCAGGACGCCAGGAAGACATCCAGATTTACGAAAAGGCCTTCACCCGGATAGCCCAGTATCTGAAGGACGGTGAGCTTGTCTGCATCTTCCCCGAAGGCAAGTTGACCGCCGATGGCGAGATCAACGAGTTCAAGGGCGGGCTGACACGGATTCTCGAAGAGACACCGGTGCCGGTGATTCCGCTGGCGTTGCAGGGGTTGTGGGGGAGTTTCTTCAGTCGCGATCCCAAGAAAGGGCTTTTTCACCGCTTGTGGTCGCGGGTAACGCTGGTCGCGGGTTCGCCGGTGGCGGTCGAGGCGGCGCAGCCTGCCGAATTGCAGGCGTTGGTGGGAGAGTTGCGCGGGACAGTCAGATAGTTGTTTGTGAAGCCGCCATCACCGATACATCGGTGATGGCGGCAACGGCTCAGGCGCTGACCTTGAGCCCGATCAATCCGGTGATGATCAGTGCAACGCTGGCCAGCCGAATCAATGCCATCGACTCACCAAACAGAATGATCCCGGCAATCACCGTGCCCACGGCACCAACGCCAGTCCAGATCGCATAAGCCGTGCCCAGCGGCAGTTCTTTCATCGCCAGACCCAGCAGGCCAAGGCTGACAGCCATGGCCGCGACGGTGAGAACAGTGGGCAGCGGACGGCTGAAACCATCGGTGTATTTGAGGCCGACGGCCCAGCCGACTTCGAACAGGCCGGCGAAAAACAGAATGATCCAGGACATGAAAGACCTCCATCGATTGACGGGGCCGTCCCCAGATTGAAAACTCGATTGAGCCGCAGGGTCGTCCCCGCGTGGCGCACATACTACCTAAAATTGTGCGCCGCGCATTGATCCGGGCTCAGTCGGCTGTCTGTTGGGCCAACGTTTCACGGTCTTCCTTTTCGCTCATTCGGCGGAAGTAGGTCGACAGCAGCGCCCCGGAAATGTTGTGCCACACGCTGAACAGCGCGCTCGGCACCGCCGCCAGTGGCGAAAAGTGCGCACTGGCCAACGCAGCGCCGAGCCCGGAGTTCTGCATGCCGACCTCCAGCGCCAGGGACTTGCGCTGAGCCAGCGGCAAACCGAACAGACGCCCGGTGAAGTAACCCAGCAAATAGCCGAAGCTGTTGTGCAGCATCACCACCGCCATGATCAGCAGGCCGGATTCGGCGATTTTTGCCTGACTGGCGGCAACCACGGCGGCGACGATGATCACGATGCTGACCACTGACACCAGCGGCAATACTTCCACCGCATGCCGAACCTTGTCGCCAAGCAGTCGCTGCGCCACCACGCCGAGGATGATCGGCAGCAGCACTACTTGCAGGATCGACCAGAACAATTCCATGAACGAAACCGGCAACCACGCGGAGGCCAGCAGCCAGATCAGCGCCGGTGTCAGCAGCGGGGCGAGGAGGGTGGTGACGGCGGCGATGGCCACTGACAATGCCAGATCGCCCCGGGCCAGCCAGGTCATGACGTTCGAGGACGTGCCGCTCGGGCAGCAACCGACCAGAATCACCCCGACGGCGATTTCCGGCGGCAGGTGAAAAACCTGGCAAAGCAACCATGCCATCCCCGGCATGATCACGAAATGCGCAACCACGCCCAGCGCCACGCGCCAAGGATGGCGGGCGACGGCGGCGAAATCGTCGAGTTTGAGGGTCAGGCCCATGCCGAACATCACCAGCCCAAGCAGCGGCACGATTGCGCCTTTCAGACCGAGAAACCAGGCCGGTTGCAGAAGCGCAACCACGGCGAAAATCAGAACCCAGTAAGCGAAGGTGTTGCCGACAAAACGACTCAGTGCAGCCAGTGCGCGCATGGCCTGTTCCTTATTATGTGAAAACGCCACCGAAGCGGTGGCGTTTGAAGATAACTCAAAGACTGCGAAGAGGCTTAGATCCCCTGCGGCGTCTCTTCACCGCCCAGTGCTTCAACCAGCGCCGGCAGGAAGTCGCCGAACGTCAGCATCATCAGGGTGAAGCTGGCGTCCAGTTGGCCGAGGGCTTCGTCGCCGCCGTCCTGTTCCGCCTGATCCTGCAACAGATCTTCGAACTTCAGGCGTTTGACGGTCATCTTGTCGTCGAGCATGAATGACAGTTTGTCCTGCCAGGCCAGCGACAGTTGAGTCACCACTTTGCCGGTGCTCAGGTGCAGCTGGATTTCTTCGCTGGTCAGGTCCTGACGCTTGCAACGCACGATGCCGCCATCTTCGTGGGTGTCGCGCAGTTCGCACTCGTCCAGGACGAAGAAGTCCGGAGCGGCTTGCTGGGTGGTGACCCATTCGGTCATCACGGCAGTCGGTGCGGTTTTCACGGTCAGCGGACGAACCGGCAGGGTGCCGATCACTTCACGCAGGGTGGAAAGCAGGTCTTCGGCGCGTTTCGGGCTGGCGGAGTTGACCAGGATCAGGCCCTGTTTCGGCGCGATGGCGGCGAAGGTCGACGAGCGGCGGATGAAGGCGCGCGGCAGGAAGGCCTGAATGATTTCATCCTTGATCTGGTCGCGTTCCTTTTTATAGACCTTGCGCATCTGCTCGGCTTCGATCTCTTCGACCTTTTCCTTGACCGCGTCGCGCACGACACTGCCCGGCAGAATGCGTTCTTCCTTACGGGCGGAGATCAGCAGGAAGTCACCGCTGACGTGCACCAGTGGTGCATCTTCGCCCTTGCCGAACGGCGCGACGAAACCGTAGGTGGTCAACTCCTGGCTTGCACATGGACGCGCCAGTTTGGTGGCCAGTGCAGTTTCCAGCGCCTCGGCATCGACAGGCAGGTCTTGGGTCAGGCGATAGATAAGCAGGTTCTTGAACCACATGGGGTGAGTCTCTCCTTTATACAAAGGGGGGCATTATTGTCTTCGCCGGGTCATAGGCCAACCCTTCTCTAAGCCTTTGGAAGGCCTGAGAAAATTAATTAAAAAAGTGCTTGCCAGAGGTTGGGTCGCTCCGTAGAATGCGCGCCACACCGAAGCGAAGGGTGATTAGCTCAGCTGGGAGAGCGTCTGCCTTACAAGCAGAATGTCGGCGGTTCGATCCCGTCATC
>NZ_JBXANF010000017.1:0-73395 GCF_058801405.1 Pseudomonas sp. GW822-FHT03F04 | reverse complement strand
GCGGCGGATTACTGCGCAGGATGAACACGGCGCGGTTACCCGTCACGCCTGGGACGCCGTGGGCCGACTGATCCAGACGACGCTGCCAACCGGGGCGACGCGGGCCTGGTCCTACAGCGCCTACGGCCAGATCACCGCCGAACGCGACGAGCTGGGGCGTATCACCCGTTACGAATATGACGATGACCTGCACCTGGTCAGCCGGCGGATCAATCCTGACGGCACGCGACTGCAGTACCGCTACGACCATGCGCAGCTGTTGCTGACGGAGATCGAGAACGAGTCCGGCGACAAGTATCTTCTGGACTACACGCCCACCGGACTGATCCGACAGGAAACCGGCTTCGATGGACGGCGCACCGCGTATGCCTACGACCGCAACGGTCATTTGCTGGAAAAGACCGAGTACGGCGATGACGGCTCGACGCTGGTCACCGCTTACCAACGCGACAGCGCCGGGCGCCTGCTGCTCAAGACCCTGCCCGACGCCAGCACGGTTGAATACCGCTACGACCGCCTCGGCCGGCTGACCGGCGTCGATGACGGCCAGAATCACCCGCTGGCCTTCGAATACGACCTGCAGGACCGACTGGTGCGCGAGCATCAGGGCTGGGGCACTTTGCGTTACACCTACGACGCCTGCGGCCAGCTCAGCCGCATGCGCCTGCCGGACAACAGCAAGCTCGATTACCACTACGCCAAGGGCGGTGCGCTGACCGCGATCGACCTCAACGGCGCCTTGCTCACCCGGCACGTCTATCAGAACGGCCGCGAACAGCAGCGCCAGCAAGGCCTGCTGCTCAGCGAATACGCCTACGACGAACAGGGTCGCTTACGCGCCCACGCTGTCGGCCATCAACGCGGTGCGCTGTATCGCCGCGACTTTGCCTACAGCGCCAACGGCAACCTCGAACACATCGCCGACACCCGACACGGCCAGCGCAGCTACCAGTACGACGCCCTCGACCGGCTGATCCGCGTGCGTCACACCCGTGACGATGTGCCGGAAAACTTCGCCCACGACCCGGCCGGCAACCTGCTGCTGCAGGATCGCCCGGGCCCCACACACATCAAAGGCAACCGCCTGTTGATGCAGGGCGACCGCCACTACGACTACGACGCCTTCGGCAACCTGATCCGCGAACGCCGTGGCCGCGCCCAGCAACTGGTCACCGAATACCGCTACGACAGCCAGCACCGCCTGATCGGCCTGACCCGCCCCGACGGCACCACCGCGACCTACCAATACGACGCCTTCGGCCGCCGTATCCGCAAAACCGTCAACGGCCAGAGCACCGAGTTCTTCTGGCAAGGCGACCACCTGATCGCCGAAAGCAGCAAGGAACAACACCGCAGCTTCATCTACGAACCCGGCACCTTCCGCCCTCTGGCGATGCTCGACGGCAAAGGCCCGAAACGCGCCTGCCCGTTCTACTACCAGCTCGACCACCTCGGCACGCCGCAAGAACTGACCGACTACAGCGGCGACATCGTCTGGTCCGCCAAATACAGCGCCTACGGCAAGGTGACCTCGCTGGCGCTGGCGACCGAGGATTACCTCAACCAGCCGCTGCGCTTTCAGGGACAGTACTTCGATGAAGAAAGCGGGCTGCATTACAACCGGCACCGGTATTACGACCCGGAGGTGGGGCGGTATTTGACGCCGGATCCGGTGAAGCTGGCGGGTGGGTTGAACCAGTATCGGTATGTGCCGAATCCGACGGGGTGGGTGGATCCGTTGGGGTTGACCTCCAATTGTCCGCCACCCAAAAACAATAAGATCCAGAAGTGCTCAGTACCAACTCAGGCTAACAGACCTAACGTCAATCAAGGGTTGCCTATCGTTCCGGCCGTTGGCAAAGATGGGCCACAAAATGAAGCTGAAGCTAAGCGTCAGGTATTAGCTTGGAACAGACAATACAGAATGCACTCTGTAGAAAAACATGGGCCAGAAATTGATGATGCAGCTTTAAAGCAGAGGTCAATAGACGGATCGCATCCAACAAAAAAAGGCGTTAGAGGGATGGTGGGGCCGAGTTCTCAATTCAGTAGTTGGATGATGCAGTTTCGGGCGTTGCATTTTGCTTTATCTAGGATGCATAAAAAAATTCCTGAGCCGACAGGATATGATGCTGATCAAAACCCTATTGTTAGGATGAAACTGCCAGGAGCAGGCCGTGGTTACAAGCCCAATGAAAGAGATCTAAGCAATCCTCGATATATAGATAGCTTGGATGGGGCGGAAGTGAAATTTGATAAACGAGATGTTAAACGACCATTTACTGGCTTTCCACGATAGGTAAGATTATGTTGATGCTGCCATTTACAAGACTTCCATATGAACCCCGACTCTCTCATGTTTTGAGTGGGATATCGATTTACGATCGGGAAGAAACGCTTGGTAAGGCGTTGTGGGTTTATGATCCTAACAAATATGAGGATCAACAAGAAATAATTAAGAGTTTTATTGTTCCGGAGTTTGATTATTTAACCTATCGCCATAGATTTTTGATTTATAAACTCCTTGAAAATCATTTGCAGGATACTGACTTTGATTTTTCTGGAGAGTTTGAGAGCGACTATGATGATCCGAGAGTGCTCGCGTGGGATGAAACTGAAATAATAGACTCTCGTGGTTTTTTTGAACATATATATGAGATCGCCAGTAAGTTGTGGAGGGATGATTTGCTTCGGGCGAGCCTTGAAGATCAAACTCAATGGTGACTTTGATTGGCCTAGTTGTTTCGTGCAATTGAAGAAATTAGCGTTGCCCGATTAACTGTGATTGATGGAGGCTAGACAGGGAAAGACTATCAATCACATGCACACTATACCCCGGAATATTCTTCGCATGATGCTTCGCTTGCGAAGCCATCTCCGCCAACTGGCTCGCGTCCAATTGCGCACAAGCTTCAGGATGCAGATGGACGACCCCGATGGACAGTGACAACAACGGAAACTCCTGACGAATACCCTGACGATTCGGCGCAACAAAACACCCAGCTTCAAGATGTTCAGGGCGGTAGAAGCGACGGCATTGACTCTGGAAATCATCAAGCAATTGGTTCAGCCGTTTACGCCAATCCTCCGGGCCGAGAACCAGCAAAAAATCATCCCCCCCAATATGCCCGACAAAGTCGCGAGAAGGATCAACGCGTTCATTAAGGCATTGCGCCAAACACAACAACACCTCATCCCCGCGCCCATACCCATAGATATCGTTAAAGGGCTTGAAGCTGTCGATGTCGACATAGCAAATAACCGACTCCCGCCCCTGTTGCAGCAACCGCGTCAGGCATTGTTGGATCGGTACGTTGCCGGGTAGCAGAGTCAGCGGGTTGGCATAGCGAGCCTGCTGGATCTTCAGCTCGGTGATCAGCTTGAGCACGTCAATCACCCGACCCAGGCCCAGGTAGCTGCCGTTGAGGGTGATGATGAAGTCTTCTTCGATGCGCTGCCGGGCACGGCTGGTGATCAGGCGGCTGACCTGTTGCAGCGACTGGCTCATTTCCACGGCGAGGAAGTCGTCGTTCATCAGGCGGCTGATCGGTTTGCGGGCGAACAGGTCGGTGGCGAACGGCTTGAGCAGGGCATCGGACAATGAATGACGATGGACGATGCCGCAGGGCTGGCCTTGCTCGTCGAGCACCGCCAGCGAGTTCAGGTTGGCTTGACGACGGAACGCTTCGAGCACGGTGGCGGTCGGTGTGTCGCGGTCGACGGCCGGTTGATCGTTGAGCAGGGCGCTGAGGTCGCTGCCTTCATCGTTCAGTGCCACGGCGCTGCTGTCGTGCTTGGGCATCAGGGCCCGGGCGTCGCGTGGCGGGTGTTCCTGAGGACGCCCGAGCAGGTAACCCTGCACCAGATCGACACCCATTTCGGTCAGCACTGCCAGTTCTTCCGGCAACTCGATGCCCTCGGCAATCACTTGCGCCCGGGAGGCCTTGGCGATTTGCAGGATCGATCCGACGAACTCGCGTTTCAAGGCATCCTGATGGATGCCATCGATAAAGTGCCGATCGATTTTCACGTAATCGGGACGCAGCTCCGACCATAACCGCAAACTCGAATAACCCGCGCCAAGATCATCGAGGGCAATCGAAAACCCCATGGCTCGGTAGTGATGCAACGCAGTTTGCAGCAACTGGAAGTCATCGATCGGCGTCTGTTCGGTGAGTTCGATCACCACCTGGCTCGGTGGAATGCCGAAATCCTGAAGCAGTTGCAGCGTACGCCCTGGCTGGTGCGCGGCTTCGAGCAGGGATTCGGGAGAGACGTTGAGAAACAGCTTGCCCGGCAGTTGCTGCTCGTTGAAACGGCGGCAAGCGCTTTGGCGGCAGGCGATTTCCAGTTCGCTCAAGCGCCCGGCCTGGCGGGCCACGGCAAAGAGGGCGATAGGGGAGTGCAACGGGCTGTTGGACGGGCCACGGGTCAGGGCTTCATAACCGAGAATGCGTCGTTCAGAGAGGCAAATGATCGGCTGGAACAGGCTGTGCAAACCGCTTTGAGTCAGGATCGAGCTCAAGGCACTCAGCTGTTCGGTCGTGGTCATGGCATTCTCTGGCGATAAAAAAAGGACTGGGAGCGTTCTCGATGAAGAGAACCGCTCCCAGTCCTTTATTGCACGACAGAATGATGACTGTTTGATGACGATCCGGGGATCGTCAGCATTAAATTGCCATCACCTTACTTCTTGGCCACCTGATTGCTCAACTTCAGGTAATCCAGCAGTACGCGCCCGGTCTCGCTCAGGTAGGCGTCGTCTTCCGGTTTGACCTTGTCCGGCTCGGCTGCCGCGAGGGCGTCGTCGTCTTCTTTCTTCAGCTCTTTGAGCGGTTCTTCGCCTTTGGCCTTGCGACGGATGTTTTCCATCGCCAGTTGCTTGGCGTCGATATCGGCGTGCTGGGCACGGCGATCGGCTTCATTGAGGCTGACGGTTTTCTCTTCCATCAGTTTCTGCGCCAGGGCCAGCTTGTCGCGAATGAACACGAACTCCGCGTCTTTTGCCGAACGTACGTCATGCTCCGACTTGAGCTGCGCGATGTACGGCTTGAACGGGTCAACCGCAGGCTTGATGGCCGGCTTGATGGTGTCCCATGGCATGGCTTCAGGCAGGGCGCTCTCGCCGATTTCCTTGGTGTCGATGATCGACGGGTAATCGATGTCCGGCAGTACGCCCTGGTGCTGGGTGCTTTGGCCGGAAACCCGGTAGAACTTGGCCAGGGTCAGTTTCAGTTCGCCATGGTTCAGCGGCTGAATGGTCTGCACGGTGCCTTTGCCGAAGGTCTGGCCACCGATGATCAGCGCGCGGTGGTAGTCCTGCATGGCGCCGGCGAAGATCTCCGAAGCCGACGCGGACAGGCGGTTGACCAGCAGCGCCATCGGGCCTTTGTAGAACGCACCCGGGTTTTCGTCTTCGAGCACATCGACCCGGCCATCGGCGTTACGCACGAGCACGGTAGGGCCCTTGTCGATGAACAGGCTGGTCAGCTCGGTAGCTTCTTGCAGGGAGCCGCCGCCGTTGTTGCGCAGGTCGATGACCACGCCGTCGACTTTCTCTTTCTGCAGTTCGGTCAGGAGTTTCTTGACGTCGCGAGTGGTGCTCTTGTAATCCGGATCGCCGGCACGGAACGCCTTGAAGTCGAGATAGAAGGCTGGAATCTCGATCACGCCGAGTTTGTAGTCCTTGCCGTCCTGTTTCAGGCTCAGGATGGATTTCTTCACGGCCTGGTCTTCGAGTTTCACCGCTTCACGGGTGATCGGCACGATCTTGCTGGTCTGGTCGTTCGGCGCATTGCTCGCCGGGATGACTTCCAGACGAACCACGGTGCCTTTCGGACCACGGATCAGCTTGACTACTTCGTCCAGACGCCAGCCGACCACGTCGACCATCTCTTTGTTGCCTTGGGCAACGCCGATGATCTTGTCTGCCGGAGCAACCTGCTTAGTCTTGTCGGCCGGGCCTGCCGGCACCAGACGCACGACTTTCACCTGGTCGTTGTCGCTCTGCAACACGGCGCCGATGCCCTCGAGGGACAGGCTCATGTTGATGTCGAAGTTTTCCGCGTTATCCGGCGACAGATAGTTGGTGTGCGGGTCGTAAGACATGGCGAAGGTGTTGATGTACGCCTGGAAGATGTCTTCGGCACGGGTCTGGTCCAGACGCGCCAACTGGTTCTTGTAGCGCTTGGTCAGGGTTTCCTGGATCTGCTTCGGATCCTTGCCGGCGATCTTCTGCCGCAGCACTTCGTCCTTGACGCGTTTGCGCCACAGGTCGTCAAGTTCGGCGGTGGATTTGAGCCACGGGGCATCCTTGCGATCGATCAGCAAGGTTTCCTTCGTGGAGAAGTCCATCTTGTCGACGCCTTTGTTCAGCTCGGCAATGGCGAAGTCCAGACGCGCTTTCACGCGGTCCAGATAACGCTTGTAGATGGTGAAGCCGGCGTTGAGGTCGCCGCTCTTGAGGAAGTCGTCGAACTGGGTCTTCCACTTGTCGAATTCGGCGATGTCGCTGGCCATGAAGTAGCTGCGCGACGGGTCCAGCAGCTTGATGTAGCTGTCGTAGATGATCACCGAGCGCGCATCGTCGAGCGGTGGCTTGCTGTAGTGGTGACGTTTGAGCAACTCGACGACGTTCAGACTGGCGATTACTTCATCGCGATCAGGCTGCAACTTGTCCCAGCTGTTGGCTGCGAATGTGGTGCCCGACACCGGCAAGAGGCCGATACCGATGAAAAGAGCGAGGGCGGTGCTGGGGAGCAAATGCTTCATGCTGATTCGACGCGGGGACAATTGATAACGCATATTAGGCCGTCTTTGAAGTCGCCGGTACCTCTACGCTCTGTACGATAACTGCTGTTCAGCGTTCGTTCAGACCCCAGGGCCGGTCGCATAATGCAAAAAGCCCGGCGCTTCAGCTTCGGGCTCAGTCCAGACTCACTATGGAGGCACTGTGAAGGCATTGCAAGGCGTTGAAGGTCAAGTGGCATGGGTTGATGAGCCGAGTCCTACGTGCGATGTAGGACAAGTTCGCATCCGGGTGGCGGCAGCCGGCCTCAATCGCGCGGATTTATTACAGAAGGCGGGCCTTTATCCACCGCCGCCGGGTGCCAGTCAGGTGCTCGGTCTTGAGTGCTCCGGGGTGATCAGCGAAGTCGGCGCCGGTTCTTCCTGGCAGGTCGGTGATCGTGTCTGCGCCTTGCTGGCCGGGGGCGGGATGGCCGAAGAAGTGGTCGTCGACGGGCGGCATGTGCTGCCTGTTCCGGAAGGCGTGTCGCTGATCGAAGCGGCTGCTTTGCCTGAGGTGTACGCGACCGTCTGGCTGAATATTTTCCAGCTCGCTGCGCTCAAACCGGGTGAGAAAGTTCTTCTGCATGCCGGGGCCAGTGGTATCGGTTCAGCCGCCATTCAACTGTGCAAGGCGTTTGGCAATCCGTGCTGGGTCAGCGTCGGTTCGACCGAGCGCTTGGCCTACTGTGAAGCACTGGGGGCGCAAGGTGGCGTGGTGCGCACCGATGATCTGGAGAGCCTGCGGGATTTCGGGCCGTTCGATGTGATTCTGGATCCGGTGGGCGGTCATTATTCGGCACTGAATCTGAAGCTGATGGCTCAGGACGGGCGTTGGGTGCTCATCGGTCTGATGGGTGGCCGCGAAGCAAAACTCGATCTGGCCCAGGTGCTGGCCAAGCGCGTGCAACTGCTGGGTTCGACCTTGCGCAGCCGCAACGATCAGTTCAAGGCCGATCTGTTCAGTGATCTGAGCCAGCACGTGTGGCCGCTGTTTTCCGAGGGACGCTTGAAGCCGCAACTGGCCAAGACCTTTGCGATCAAGGATGCCGAGGCGGCGTTCGCCGAACTGGCGAGCAACACGGTGGCGGGGAAGCTGGTGCTGGTGATCGACGAAAGCCTGAGCTGATCATCGATGCTTGTGGGAGCAGGCTTGCTCCCACAAGACAATCGCTTACTTCCAGAGATGAATCGGCCAGCCGGATTTTTCGGCCTGCTCGCGCAACACCGGATCCGGATTGACCACGTGCGGGTAATCCACCTTCAGCAGCAGCGGCAGGTCATTGCGAGAGTCGGAATAGAAACTCGCGCCCTCGAGATTCTCTTCTTCGGCATCCAGCCATTCCAGCAAGCGGGTGATCTTGCCTTCGCGGTAGGTCAGGGTGCCCACGGTGTGGCCGCTGTATACGCCATGTGCCACTTCCAGTTCGATGCCCAGAATCTCGTCGATGCCCAACCGCTCGGCAATGGGTTTGACCAGGTGCGTGCCCGAGGCCGAGATCACCAGAATCCGGTCGCCGGCCTTGCGGTGGGCGGCGATGGTTTTGGTCGCGTCGCTGAAGATGATCGGCTCGATGAAGTCTTCCACCCACGGGCCGACCAGATGTTCGACTTCTTCCGGGGTTCGACCGATCAAGGGTTCGAGGCTGAATTCCATGAAGTCTTCCATGCGCAACTTGCCATGGCTGTAGGCGTCCATCAGCTCGTTGTTCTTGCGCATGAACGACTCGGGATCGACCCAGCCCAGGCGCCCCATCTGCTCGCTCCAGAGGGTGGCGCAGTCGCCGTGGATCAGGGTTTCGTCCAGATCAAAAATTGCCAGAGCCATCAGTGCAGTTCTCTCTTCAACGTCAGCAAAGTCATCAGGCTACCTCACACAGGGCCGTCGGATCGATGGAAAGTGCCAGGCGCTGACCGTCGGGGTGCAGGTCCGCCGCCGAACGGTTGAGGACATCCACCACCAATTCCACGCCCCGGGCTTCGATGCGATAACGGATCACGTTGCCCAGCAGGCTGTGGCTGCGAATCTGTGCGTCGAGTTCGCCGTTCAGGCTCAGTTCGATGGCCTCCGGGCGAATGGCGATGCGATGGTTGATCGGCCGCTGCAACAGCTTCGAGGCACTGTCGGCGTCCAGCAGGTTGTAGTTGCCGATGAAGCCGGCGGCGAACACGTCGACCGGGGCGGTGTAGAGGGTTTCGGCGTCGCCGCTTTGTACGATCTTTCCCTGATTCATCAGGAAAATCCGGTCAGACATGGTCAGGGCTTCTTCCTGATCGTGTGTGACGAAAATCGTGGTCAGGCCGAGTTCGCGCTGGATCTGACGGATCTGTTCACGCAGGTGTTTGCGAATCCGTGCATCGAGGGCCGACAGCGGCTCATCCAGCAGCAACAGACGCGGACGGGTGACCAGCGAGCGGGCGAGGGCGACACGCTGGCACTGACCGCCGGAGAGCTGGTGCGGATAACGGCTGGCGAAATCGTTGAGCTCAACCAGTTTCAACACTTCGGCGACGCGCTTGTGGCTGTCGTCGGCATTGACCTTCTGCATGCGCAAACCGAAGGCGACGTTCTGCTCCACGGTCATGTTGGGAAACAGTGCGTAGCTCTGGAACACCATGCCGATCCCGCGTTTCTGTGGCGTCAGCGGCACGATGTCGACGCCGTCGAGCAGAATCTTGCCGCCATCCACCGGCGTCAGGCCGGCGATGCAGCGCAGCAGGGTGGATTTGCCGCAACCGGACGGGCCGAGCAGGGTGACGAATTCACCCTTCTGGATTTCGCAGTTGATGTCGCTGAATACGGTTGTACCCGCGTAGTTCTTTTGAAGATGTTGGACGCTGACATAGCTCATTCGCTTTTGTCCTTGTTCAAGATGTTGGCGACCCAGGTCAGGACCAGCACGAAAAAGAAGTAGGAAATCACCAGCGCACTGGTGAAGTGGCCGCTGCTGTTGCGCATGTTGTTGAGGTAGACCTGCAGGGTTTCATAGCGGGTGCCGACCAGGATGTTGGCGAACACGAACTCACCGAACAGGAACGAGAACGACAGCAGCAACGCCACCATCAAACCCTTGCGCAGGTTCGGCAGCACCACCAGGAATGCCGCCTGAAAGGTGCTGGCGCCAAGCAATTGGGCGGCGTCCATCAGGTCGCGCAGGTTGATCGCTTGCAGGTTGTTGGTGATCGCCCGGTACATGAACGGCAGCGCCACGGTGAAGTAGCAACCGATCAGGATCCACGGCGTGCCGACCATCGCGAACGGTCCGGAACCATAGAGCTGCAGCAGCCCCACCGACGACACCACCGGCGGCACCGCGAAGGGCAGCAGGATCAGGATGTTCATCAGTGCATCGAGTTTCGGGAAGTGGTAATGCACCACGAACAGCAGCGGCAGGATCAGCACCACCGACAGGATCAGCGCGCCGACGCACACCAGCAACGATTGGCCGAAGGCGTGCAGGAAGCGCGGATCGCTCCACAACTGGATGTACCACTTGAAGGTGAAACCGCTGGGCAGGATAGTGGCCGACCAACTGCTGGCGATCGAGTAGACCAGCGTGCCCACCAGCGGCAGCAGCAGGATGGCGAACAGCAGGTACACCACGACGCGGTGGTAGACGCCGGCCGGGCCGGATTCAGCGCGAGACATGGTAGCTCCTCTTCAACAGCAGTTGATGCACGACGGTCACCAGAGTCATCAGCGCCACCAGCACCACGGCCAGGGCACTGGCCAGGTTCGGATCCAGGGAAATGTCGCCGGAGACCATCGCGGCAATGCGGATCGGCAGCACGTTGAAGTTGCCGGTGGTCAGGGCATACACCGTGGCGTAGGCGCCGAGGGCGTTGGCCAGCAGGATCACGAAGGTGCCGAGCAGGGCCGGGGTCAACACCGGCAGGCCGATGTGGCGCCAGAACTGCCAGCCGTCAGCACCCAGCAGCGCTGCGGATTCGCGCCAGTCCTCACGCAGCGCGTCGAACGCCGGGTACAGCAGCAGGACGCCGAGGGGAATCTGGAAGTAGGTGTAGAGGATGATCAGCCCGGTTTTCGAATACAGGTTGAAGTCCTGAATGATCCCGGCCTGTTTCAGCATGATGGTGATGCTGCCGTTGAAACCGAGCAGGATGATGAACGCGAACGCCAGAGGCACGCCGGCGAAGTTGCTGGTCATGTTGGCGAAGGCGTTGACGAAGTTGCGCAGCTTCGAATCGACCCGACGCAGGGAGTAGGCACCCAGCACCGCGATGATGATCCCGAACACACTCGACCAGAAACTGATTTCGAGGCTGTACTGGATCGCCTGCAGATAGAACTTCGAATTGAAGATCTTGCTGAAGTTGGCGAAACCCCAACCGAACTCTTCCGATTGCAGGCTGTTGATCATCACCCAGACCAGCGGGGCGATTTCGAACACGATAAAGAACAGGGCGAAGGGCACCAGGCACAGGGCGGCCAGCCATTTGCCGCGAGTCATTGAGTTCACTTGAGCAACTCCCGGCACACAGGTTTGTCGTGGGGTACGCCGAGCAGCTCGCAGACGGTGCCGCAGATGTCGGTCTGCTTCGGTGTGGCGTCGGCGTTCAGGCTGAAGGCGTCACCGAGCACAAACAGTGGCACCTGGCGTTCTTCCGGCAGCAGGCCGTTGTGCGAGCGGTCGTTGTTCATGCCGTGGTCGGCGGTCACCAGCACTTGATAACCGGCGTCGAGCCAGCCTTGCAGGTAGTCGGCAAGGATGATGTCTGCGCTGCGCGCGCTGTTGCGGTATTGCGGGGTGTCGAGGCCGTGCTTGTGGCCGGCGTCGTCGATGTTCATCGGATGGATCAGCAGAAAGTCCGGGGCGTGGCGCAGACGCAGGTTTTCGGCGTCGGCGAACAGGTGCGAGTCCGGATAGTGATCGTTCCAGTAGAAGTGGCCGTGCTGGATCGGTAGCGCCGGGTCATCGGTGTGACGATCCCGTGCGGCCACGAACGGCGAGCGGTTGTAGAGCTCGCTGACCCAGTGGTACGCCGCGGCGGCGGTTTTCAGACCGGCATCGCGGGCGTAGTGATAGATGCTGCGCTGATTGGACAGGCGCGAGACGTTGTTGTGGACGATGCCGCTGTCGATGGGCGGCACACCCGTGAGGATGCATTCGTAAAGCGGTCGGGACAGGGCCGGCAGCTCGCACTCCAACTGGTAGAGCGCGGCGCGTCCTGCGCCAACGTAAGCCTGCAGATGCCCCATGGCGTGATGCGCGACTTCGTAATTGAGGCCGTCGAGCACGACAAGGATGACGTTGTGCTTCATAGGGGCAAAAACTCCGCGAAACAGATCAGATTTTGAATTCAACGCAGATTCCCCTGTGGGAGCGAACTCGCTCCCACAGGGGATCTTCAGTAACCCCGAAAACGGGATCTACAGCATCACTTCATTTCTACGATGACTTCTTCGTTCCACTTCTGCGGCAGAGCCTTGGAGGTTTTCTCCCACGCATCGGCGTCCTTGATCGGCGTGACCTTCTTGTACTGCTCGTTCGGCAGCAGTTTGGCTTTCACGTCTTCCGGAAGGGTCAGGTGCTCGGCGCGGATCGGACGGGCGTTGCCGCGGGCGAGGTTGGTCTGGCCGGCGTCGCTGAAGATGTATTCGCGGGTCAGCTTGGCGGCGTTCGGGTTCTTCGCGTATTTGTTGATGATGGTGGTGTAGCCGGAAATCACCGAACCATCGGACGGGATCAGCACCACGTAGTCATCCGGGTTGGCCATCTTGGCCTTGTAGCTCAGGCCGTTGAAGTCCCAGACCACGCCGACTTCGATCTCGCCTTTTTCCATGGTGGCGATGGTCGGGTTGGCCATCGACAGGCGACCCTGCTTGGCGATGTCTGCGAACAGCAGCAGGGCAGGCTGGATGTTTTTCTCGTCGCCGCCGTTGGCCAGCGCAGCAGCGAGTACGCCGTTGGCAGCTTGTGCGGCGGTGCTCACGTCACCGATGGAAACCTTGTATTTGCCGCCCTTGAGGTCAGCCCATTTGGTCGGTACGTCGGAGCCGTGCAGCAGCTTCTTGTTGACGATGAAGGCGATGGTGCCGGTGTAGGCCAGTGCCCAGTTGCCGTCCTTGTCCTTGGCCCATGCAGGCACTTGATCCCAGGTGGTCGGCTTGTAGGGTTGCACCACACCTTGTTTGACCGCGATCGGACCGAAGGCCGCGCCGACGTCGCCGATGTCGGCGGTGGCGTTGTCTTTCTCGGCGGCGAACTTGGCGATTTCCTGGGCCGAGCTCATGTCGGTGTCGATGTGTTTCAGGCCGTAGGTCTTGGCCAGGTCTTCCCAGGTGCCTTTCCAGTTCGCCCAGTCATCGGGCATGCCGACGCTGTTGACGGCGCCTTCCGCTTTCGCAGCGGCTTCGAGGGTTTTCAGATCATCAGCCGCCATGGCGGCGGTGCACATGGCAATGGTCGAGCCTAACAGTGTTGCCAGGAAAAGCTGTTTCATTCCGAAGCTCCTTGGTCGTGTTCAACGCTGCGATTGCGGTTTGTGTTGGTCTAGGTCAGCAATACCTGAGCCAATGTAGGGGGGCTGGATGACACTTTGATGTCGGCGGATACCCGGCCCGGCTTTTATTTCTCCGGTATCGACGGCTGCCGGGTAAGCGTAGACCACCCTCAAAGTCCCGGTGGGCAAGGGACTTGGCCGATGTATTGCAAGTTGTCAGGACGACCGTTCGGTAGTTTTGTCATCTCTCGGTCATCTGCACTGCCTAGGCTTGCAGCACGACCGAACGGCGCAATAGTCGTGCGGTTTTGCCCCGAAACAGTGCTGGTCTAGTCCAGATAGGTAACGTTGATGCGCGATGAGGCAACAAAAGCGGTGACAGCCATTGGCCAGATCCTTCAGGAGCAACTCGACCACGGCCTTCTCGCGGCGGGGAGCAAGTTGCCGGCCGAGCGCAAGCTCAGCGAGTTGTTCGGCACGACCCGGATTACGGTACGGGAAGCCTTGTTGCAACTGGAGGCGCAAGGGCAGATTTATCGCGAGGAGCGTCGGGGCTGGTTCGTGTCGCCACCGCGCCTGGCCTATAACCTGATGCAGCGCAGTCACTTTCACGCGATGGTCAGTGCGCAGGGGCGGGTGCCGTCGACCGAGGTGATTTCGGCGCGGCTGCAGCCGGCGTCAGCGGCGGTGTGTGCGTGGTTGCAGTTGCCGGCGTTGTCGAGCGTGATTCAGATTTGCCGGTCGCGGCGGATCGATGGGCGGTTGGTGTTGTATGTGGAGCATTATCTGAATCCGCAGTTTTTTCCGGGGATTCTGGAGTTTGATTTGAATCAGTCGATTACCGAGCTGTATGCGCGGCATTACGATTTGCACTATGGGCGGGTGCGGTTTGAGATTGTGCCTACGTCTTTATCGGTCGATGCGGCGGCGGCTTTACGGGTTTCTGTGGGGAGTCCGGGGTTACGGATTGCTCGGGTCAATTATGATCAGTCGGGGCGGTTGATTGATTGTGATCTGGAGTTTTGGCGGCATGATGCGATTCACGTTGGGGTTGATGTTGTTTGACCTTGGCGGCCTTTGGGCCGGCCATGCTCTGGGTTGTTTTGGGTGAATATCCGTTGCTTCGGGTGCTGCCGCTGACGGTTTCGCTCTTACAGCGACTCACTTTTGCAGACGCCCAAAAGTAAGCAAAACGCTGGGCCCCGGCGTTCGGCACCTCGCTTTGGCTCGGTGTTCCTTCGTTACGGGATTCATCCGGGGGCATCGCCTACGGTTTGCTTCGCTGCACCTCCTCTCGATGCATGCGGCTTCGCCGCACGGTCGCTGCGCTCCCACCCCCGGATGAATCCCTCCACTCAGCCTTCCGATGGGGCCGGCACGTCAAAAGCGGTACTCGAGCTAACGCTCATCGTGTTGAGTGGTAAGGAAGTTGGACTATTCCTGAGTTTGGCCACCACCGCCCGCGGTAATCACCTGCACATTCATCCTCGGCGTCGCCAGGTCCAGCCCGGCCTCATCCAGATGCCTTTTTAGCGACAAATTGAACGCCCGTGAAACTTCCCACTGTTTGATCGGTGCGGTCTTGAACCGGGCGCGCAATATCGCGTTGCCGGACTCGAAGCTTTCCACCCCTTGTATCTCCAGTGGCGACCAGATGTTGCGGCGCTGCAGCGGGTCGGTGCGCATTTTCTGGCCGACTTCGCGCATCAGTTTGATAGCTTCGTCGATGTTCATGTTGAACGGCACCGCCACGCGGAAGATCGCGTAGCCGAATTCCCGGGAGTAGTTCTTGATGCTTTTGATTTCGCTGAACGGGATGGTGTGGACGATGCCGTCGATGTCCCGCAGGCGTACGGTGCGGATGGTCAGGCCTTCGACGGTGCCCAGGTGCCCGCCGACGTCGACGTAGTCGTCGATGGCCAGGGAGTCTTCGATGATGATGAACAGGCCGGTGATCAGGTCGGCTACCAGTGACTGGGCGCCGAAGCCGATCGCCAGGCCGATCACGCCGGCACCGGCCAGCAGTGGCGTGACGTTCATGCCCATGTTCGCCAGGGCGACGATCAGGGCGATGATGAAGATCGCCACGAACAGCACGTTGCGGATCAACGGCATCATGGTTTGTGCGCGGGCGTTGGCCAGGCCTTTGCGTGAGCGGGTGAGGGCGTGGTGGACGGCGGTGTCGCTGAGGATCCAGATCAGCCAGGCGAAGATCAACGTGCCGATCAGGCTGAACAGTTTGACGCTGACGTCGTGGCCTTCGCCTTCGGTGAAACCGATCAGTGACATGCCCCAGACCCGCAGGCCGAGTTCGATGAACGCCAGCCACACCAGCAAATGAGCGAGGGTGTAGAAGAAGCTTTTCAGGCGTTCGGAATAGAAGGCGTGGCGTTTCGGACCGCGTTGGGGTTTGAGGGCGTGGCGGCGGACGAGGCCGTTGATCACCATGCACAACACCAGCAGCACGGTGCAGATCAGTGACTGGCGCAAGGCGGTGCTGGTGTCGCCGGCGGAGACGAAGGTGGCGAACAGGGAAATTCCCACCAGCACCAGCGCCGGCACGTACCAGAAGGTGCCGAGAATTTCGATGGTGTCGCTGAGAGCGCGGCGGGTCAGGCGGCGGGACAGCGGCTGGTTGCGGATCAGGTGAGCGATCGGGCGGCGGAAGCGCAGGATGAACAGGCCGGTCGACAGGGCCGCTAGCACATTGGCGACGGTGGCGGCGGTGTGCGCCAGGTGCACGCCGAGGCCGGCCACCAGTCGCGGGTCGTTCAGTGCTTCGCCGAACGCGGCGAAGCTGCCGATCAGCCACAGAGGGCGAA
The DNA here is from genome assembly GCF_058801405.1 of Pseudomonas sp. GW822-FHT03F04. Lineage (NCBI taxonomy): Bacteria > Pseudomonadati > Pseudomonadota > Gammaproteobacteria > Pseudomonadales > Pseudomonadaceae > Pseudomonas > Pseudomonas sp. GW822-FHT03F04. Next base: position 57,322 of record NZ_JBXANF010000017.1, on the reverse strand, counting down.
AGGCCTGATGGCGCAGGATGTACAACGCGCGATGGCGGTGCGGGCCGTCGAGTACGGAGAAGGCAATCACGCAGATCGCCGAGAAACAGGTGCCGACCACCAGCGCGTAGGCCAGAACCATCGCCAGGCTTTTGCCCAGGGACGACGGCAGCGCGTAGCTCATGTAAACCGTGATGGCCAGGGCAATCATCCATGGCCCGAGCTTGCGCAGGGCGAAGCGCAGCATGTCGAGGGCCCGGGGGTTTTGCGGCAGCTCTTCGGTCAGGCCGAAGCGCATGCGCACCCGGTGGCCAAGCCAGATCAGTGCGGCGGCCAGCAGGCTCCAGACGGCGAGAATTACGGCGAAGGCGAAGATGATCGGCAGCCATTCGCTGGCCGGCAGCATCAGGTCAGACAGTTCGTCTTTGGCCAGATCGAATTCGGCGGACCAGCGATTGAGCGGGCTGTCGCTGCCGGTGAATTGTTTTTCAAAAGTGGCGAGGGTGCCGCCAATCAGGCCCAGCACGCCTTCTTCCGGGGTGGCCTGGGCTTTTTTCGTAGCGTCGCGCAGTTTTTTCAGATCGCTCAGCAACTGGGCGCGTTGCTTGTCGTTTTCCAGCGACTTGATGACTTCGTCGAGGGACTGGCCGAGGGGTTCCTGGGCTTCGGGTTGCGCCTTGTTCGATCCACTGAGCAGGCCGGGCAGGCTCACCGCTTGGGCAGGCGCCAACGGCAGCAGCGTCATCAGGCAGATGAGGAACAGGCAGGGCAGGGCAGAAAGACGAGCGAACACTAGGCGGTCAACCTCGCAAGGGGCGGATCGGGCGAGTGTACGAGCCCGTCAAAATCAATGCGAGCCGAGCGCGGATTTATTCGTTGAGTTTGGCGAGGATCTTGTAGACCACGGTGGCCAGGATCAACAGCATGCCGATCCACATGGCGAACACTCCGGCGTTCTTGTCGCGGAAGTTGAAGCCGATCGCCAGCAGAATCATTCCGCACAGTATCGGAATGAGCATGGCGTGGAACGCAGACATCGAGATCATGGCGACAGCCTTGTCGTAGGGGATGATTTAAGTCTAGGTGGAATTTTGCCGACCGGTGGTGATGTGTATCACAGTCACTGCGCAGTCGACGTGGCGAGGGAGCAAGCACCCTCGCCACAGAACCGGTTACGGCAATTCGCGGCTGGCGTAGAACGCGCTCAGCACTTTGACCAGGTGGGCCAGGTCATGGCTGCCGCACAGTTCGCGGATCGAGTGCATGGCGAACGTCGGCAGGCCGATGTCGACCGTGCGCACGCCCAGGTGGCTGGCGGTGATCGGGCCGATGGTCGAACCGCAACCCATGTCGCTGCGTACCACGAAGCTTTGCACCGGGACTTCTTCGGCCATGCACAGATGACGGAAGAACCCGGCGGTTTCACTGTTGGTGGCGTAGCGCTGGTTGCTGTTGACCTTGATCACCGGGCCGGCGTTGAGTTTCGGGCCGTGGTTGGCGTCGTGCTTCTCGGCGTAGTTCGGGTGCACGCCGTGGGCGTTGTCGGCCGAAACCAGCAGGGATTTCTGAATGGTGCGTACGAACTCATCACCCTCGGGCAACAGGCGACGCAGGGTCTGTTCCAGCATCGGGCCGTCGGCGCCGCACGCCGAGCATGAGCCGACTTCTTCGTGGTCGTTGCACACCAGCACGCAGGTTTCATCGGTGTCGGCGGTCAGCAGGGCTTGCAGGCCGGCGTAGCACGACAGCAAGTTGTCGAGGCGGGCGCCGGCGATGAAGTCACCGTTCAGGCCGATGACGGCGGCGCTTTGGGTGTCGTAGAAGCTCAGCTCGTAATCGAGCACCACGTCGGCATTGAGGCCGTGCTCGCGGGCCAGTTGATCGGTGAGGACTGCGCGGAAGTCCACACGCTCGTCACCGGCGAACTGCGCGAGAATCGGCGGCAGTTCGGTCTGGGCATTGATCGCCCAGCCCTGATTGGCTTCCCGGTTGAGGTGGATGGCCAGGTTGGGAATGATCGCGATCGGGGCCTTGAAGTCGATCAACTGACTCTCGACCTTGCCGTCGCGGCGGAAGGTAACGCGGCCGGCCAGCGACAGATCACGGTCGAACCACGGTGCCAGTAGCGCGCCGCCGTAGACTTCGACGCCCAGCTGCCAGAAACCCTGGCGCTGCAATTCAGGTTGCGGCTTGACTCGCAGGCACGGGCTGTCGGTATGGGCGCCGACCAGGCGGATGCCGTCGTGCAGCGGAGAGTTGCGGCCCATCTTGATCGCGACGATCGAGGAGTCGTTACGGGTGACGTAGTAACGGCCATTGGCTTCGGTGTGCCAGGTCTCGCGCTCGTCGAGGCGCACATAACCGGCGGCCTCCAGGCGTTGAACAAGGCTGGCGGTGGCGTGAAACGGGGTAGGGGAGGCCTTGAGGAAGTCGATCAGGCCTTGGTTCAACTCTTCGCGCATAAGAAGCTCCAGACAGCAATGGGCGGGAGTTTAACGCATGCCGGTGCGCAGGCCACAATCGAAATCGAATGTAAAAGGAGATCCACTGCGGGGGCAGGCTCCCGCAGTGGACAGTGTGGGTCAGCGGGCGGCGGTCACGCGTTTTTTCAGGTAGTTCATGATGATTTTTTCATCTTCAGGCCGCTCCGGGCGCGGCAGTTGTTGCGGCCATCGGCTCTGGCTCAGGAGCTTTTTCTGACGGCTCTCGTCCCAACGAAGAATCTCCCGCGAGGCACATTCCCACCATTCATGGCGACAGGCGCTGTAGTACGGATGATCCGGCGCGGCGCTGCCGTACAACAGGTCACGGCCGACCTTGCGCATCGTGCCGCTCTGGTTGCGCAGCTTCCATTTGATTTTCAGGCGTTGCCAGGCGGACGGAAACGGCTTGACCCTCGGCACGTCCTTGCACAGATCCACCAGGCGCTGGCTGAACTTCTCGCCGTGCTGGGAGAAGAAGAACGCCTGCATCGCATGGAAGAAACGCTTTTCCGCGAAGTAGTGATAGATGTACTTGCGCGCCTCGACCACCGGCCGCTTGCGCAGGGCGAACGACAGAGCGATCTGTTCGATGGTATGGATCTCGAAACCGTCGGCCGTCCATTCGTCGATCAGACGGATCGACTCTTCGAACAATTTCCCGTCGCTGTCGGTTACGCCGCACAGCCCGCTGTTGTAGAGCTTGAAGCCGTTGTCCGGGGTTACGCCGTGGGTGCTGAGGTCGCGGCCGAGCTTCAGGTAGTCGTCGCGCTCGAAGACGTCTTTCCAGTCGTATTCGAAACGATCCATCACTGATTGCCCCGGGGTGATGTCCTGAAACAGACGGTTCGGGTCACTGGTGAACAGGGTATCGGTGTCGACGAACAAGGTCTTTTCAGCCAGCTGCAGGCCGGCGGCAATCGCGCAAGCCTTGCGTCGGTGGTGATAGCCGTTTTCGCCTTGCCAGCGGGTCAGGGTCGGCTCGTCGAGCAGCACGGTGTCGACCGGCCAGCCTTCGTAGTCCTGCGGCCGGTCAGTGAGAATCCTGATCGCCGGACGTTTGCCGGTCCTGGCCTGAGACAGGGCGGTCAGGATGCTGAACTTGGCTTCGCGCCGGTAAACATCCTGGTTGCCGTAAATCAGGTAGAGCAGTTGATGACGGGTCTTCTTGACGGGTGTTGCCAGGGAATCAGTACAACTCATCCGGAACAAAATCCTTTAAAACAGGCGGCTGCCGGTCAGGCAGTGCTTAAAACGGAGCCGGGCATTCGAAGCGCAAGCGCTCGCCGGACTGTGGGTGGGTAAAGCTGAGCATGCTCGCGTGCAGGCACAGGCGCGGCCAGGCGGCGAGGGCTTGCTCATGAGCATAGAGCCCGTCACCGAGCAGCGGGTGACCGATGGACAGCATGTGCACGCGCAGCTGGTGCGAGCGGCCAGTGATCGGCGTCAGCTCGACGCGGCACCAGTCGCCGCAACGTTCCAGCACGCGCCAGAAGGTCAGGGCGTGTTTGCCGAATTCGTGGTCGACCACGTGGCGTGGCTTGGTTGGCGGGTCGTAGCGCAGGGGCAGGTCGATGCTGCCGCTGTCCAGTTCCGGCTGACCCCAGCACAGGGCGGTGTAGGCTTTTTCGGTTTCGCGGTCATGAAATTGGCGCGACAGTTCGCGGTGGGTGTCCGCGTCGCGAGCCAGCAGAATGATGCCGGAGGTTTCCCAGTCCAGACGATGGACGATACGCGCTTCCGGGTAGCCGTTTTCCTGCAGGCGAGTGATCAGGCAGTCCTTGTTGTCGTCGGCCCGGCCGGGCACCGAGAGCAACAGGGTCGGTTTGTTCACCACCAGAACGGCGGCGTCCTGATGGATGATGTGGATGTTGGACAGCGGCATTAAAACAGCCTCGTAACAAATGCCAACGGCGGCTCAGGGCCCCTCCGGTGTCGGAAGGGCCCTGAGCCGCCGTCGTTCCTGCCGGATCGACTCAGCGATCTGGCAGGGTGATGTTGAGTTCCAGAATCGAGCAACTGCCCTGGCTCTCCAGTGCAACATGTACGTCGTCGTTGCCGATATTGACGTACTTGCGGATCACGTCCACCAGTTCCTTCTGCAAGGCTGGCAGGTAATCCGGCGTGCTGCGCTGGCCGCGCTCATGCGCCACGATGATCTGTAGACGCTCTTTCGCTACCGAGGCAGTGCTTGGCTTTTTGTTGGCACGAAAGAAGTCAAAAAGGTTCATTACCTACCTCCAAACAGGCGCTCGAAGAATCCCTTCTTCTCGACATCGAGGAACCGGTGTGCTTTGTCTTTGCCCAGCAGGCGGTCGACGGTGTCGCTGTAGGCCTGGCCGGCATCGCTCTGGTCGTCGAGGATGACCGGGACGCCCTGGTTGGAAGCCTTGAGCACCGCCTGGGATTCCGGGATCACGCCCAGCAGGGTCACCGAGAGGATTTCCTTGACGTCTTCGACGCCGAGCATTTCGCCCTTTTCAACGCGCTCCGGGTGGTAGCGGGTGATCAGCAGGTGTTCCTTGATCGGGTCTTCGCCACGTTCGGCGCGACGGGACTTGCTGGCCAGCAGGCCGAGCATGCGGTCCGAGTCACGTACCGAGGAGACTTCCGGGTTGGTCACGACGATCGCTTCGTCAGCGAAGTACATGGCCAGGTGGGCGCCTTTCTCGATGCCCGCCGGGGAGTCGCAGACCACGAACTCGAATTGTTCCTTGAGCTCCATCAGGACTTTTTCCACGCCTTCGACGGTCAGCGCGTCTTTGTCGCGGGTCTGGCTGGCGGCCAGTACATAGAGGTTTTCCAGGCGCTTGTCTTTGATCAGGGCCTGTTGCAGGTTGGCTTCGCCGTTCACGACGTTGACGAAGTCATACACCACGCGGCGCTCGCAACCCATGATCAGGTCAAGGTTACGCAAGCCCACGTCGAAGTCGACGATCACTGTTTTGTGGCCGCGCAGAGCGAGGCCGGTACCGATAGCGGCGCTGGTGGTGGTCTTACCCACACCACCCTTGCCGGATGTAACCACGAGAATCTTGGCCAAGGTGTTTCACCCCTAAGGAAGAAGGACTGTTCAGCCCCTGAAAAACATCTCTTGAAAACTACTGCAGTCGGACAGCCTTGGCTGGAATTTGGCTTTTGGCCTTTTTCCTACTTCGTTTGAGCCGTTTTCGCTACGTTTTAGAGATGCTTGGAAAATGCGGCAGTATCCGTTAAAGCCGAATGATGTTCAACACGTCGCCCGATAGGCTGACCTGTACACCCGAACCCCACATCGGATCGCGACGCAGGTCTTCGGAAACCTTGTAATGGCCTGCGATGGAGATCAGTTCAGCGCTCAATTGCTGACAGAAAATCCGCGCCTTGGTGTCGCCCTTGACCCCGGCCAGCGCACGACCGCGCATCGGGCCGTATACATGGATGTTGCCATCGGCGAGAAGTTCCGCCCCCGGGCTGACCGAGGAAACCACCACCAGATCGCCACCCTGGGCGTAGATCTGTTGGCCACCACGTACTGGCGTGGTGATGACGCGGGTCTGTTTGACGGTCGGCTCAGGCGGTTTTTCCGGCTTCTTCGGTGCGACGGGTTCAGCGGTTTCCAGCGGTCGCTCGCGGGCGCCGGACGGCGGCAGCACCGGAATGTCGATGGCGATGGCGGCGGCGATGTCTTCGATGCGGCTGGCGCGGATCGCCAGGGTGCGCAGACCGTGCTGGCGGCACACGCGCATCAGGCCCGGCAGGTCGACGGCGCCTTCGCTCGGCGGCAACTTGTCCAGCGCCAGAACCAGCGGCGCGTTGCTGAAGAAATTCGGTGCCTGGGCGACTTTGGCGGCCAATTGCCGATCAAGGCTGTCCAGGTCGTTGCGGGACAGTTCCAGCACCGTAATGGCGAGCATGCTGCCCTTCAGCTGGAACACGGGATCTTGGTCTGGCGATTCGGTTTGGCTCATGTCGGCATACAACGGCTTGTCACTAAAAGTGCCGAGACTTATAACGAGAACGCCCGCCAGCCGCAAGCCGGGTCGAACGATGTAGAATGCGCGGCCACTGTATTTACGGAAGCTTTAATGGATCGCCCGCGTTTTCGAAAAGCATTTCTTGCTCCACGCTTCTGGCCGCTCTGGTGCGGCCTGGGGCTGTTGTGGCTGATCGTGCAACTGCCGTATCCGGCATTGCTGGCCATCGGTCGCTTTCTCGGTGCCTTGATGTATCGCTTCGCCGGCGACCGGCGGCGCATCGCCAAGCGCAATCTGGAACTGTGTTTCCCGGAAAAATCCGCTGCCGAGCGCAAACGCCTGCTCAAGGAAAACTTTGCCTCCACCGGCATCGCCTTCTTTGAAATGGCGATGAGCTGGTGGTGGTCGCGTCAGCGACTGGCGAAACTGGCTCACGTCGAAGGCCTGGAGCACCTGCAACAGGCCCAGCGCGAAGGCAAGGGCGTGATTCTGATGGCGGTGCATTTCACTACCCTGGAAATCGGCGCAGCGCTGCTTGGCCAGCAGCACACCATCGACGGCATGTACCGCGAGCACAAGAACCCATTGTTCGACTTTATCCAGCGTCAGGGCCGCGAGCGGCACAACCTCGATTCGCTGGCAGTGGAGCGTGACGACGTGCGCGGGATGCTCAAGCTGCTGCGTTCCGGGCGTGCGATCTGGTACGCACCGGATCAGGATTACGGCGCCAAGCAAAGCATCTTCGTGCCGTTGTTCGGCATTCAGGCCGCGACGGTCACCGCCACCAGCAAGTTCGCCCGGTTGGGCAAGGCACTGGTGGTGCCGTTCACTCAGGAGCGTCTGGCCGACGGTAGCGGCTATCGTCTGGTGATCCATCCGCCGCTGGAAGGTTTCCCGGGCGAGACTGAAGAAGCCGACTGCATCCGCATCAATCAGTGGGTAGAAGGCGTGTTGCGCGATTGCCCCGAGCAGTACCTGTGGGCGCATCGTCGCTTCAAGAGTCGTCCGCCGGGCGAGCCGAAGCTGTACGCCAAACGTCGTTGATCCACCCAATCCCATAAGCACCACGGAGCGTTGCGATGAGCCCAGCTGAACCGGTCACAGGTTTGATTCTTTCCGGCGGCGGGGCTCGGGCGGCGTATCAGGTGGGGGTGCTGGCGGCGATTGCCGAACTGCTGCCGCTGGGCGCGGACAATCCGTTTCCGGTGATCGTCGGCACCTCGGCCGGGGCGATCAACGCGGTCAGCCTCGCCAGCGGCGCCACGGACTTTCGCGCCGCCATCGAACGCCTGACCCTGTTCTGGCAAGGCTTTCGCAGTCATCGCGTGTTGCGCAGCGACTGGCCGGGGGTGATCCGCCAGGCCAGTCGTTTCGTCAGCCACAGCCTGCTGGGTATGGGCCGGCAACTGCCGGTGGCGCTGCTCAACAGCTCGCCGCTGCGCCATCTGCTCAATGAAAAACTGCACATGCCCGGCATCGCCGAATCCATCGCCCGCAAGCAGTTGCATGCGGTGGCGGTGACCGCGTTCGGCTACGAGTCGGGGCAAGCGGTGACCTTCTATCAGGGCGGCGGCAGCATCGATGCCTGGCTGCGTCATCGGCGCATCGGCGTGCCGACGCAATTGACCGTGGAGCACTTGCTCGCCAGTTCAGCAATTCCGCTGTTGTTCGCGCCAGTGAAAATCGGCGAGGAATTTTTCGGCGATGGCGCGGTGCGGCAGTCGGCACCGATCAGTCCGGCACTGCATTTGGGGGCGAGCCGGGTGCTGGTGGTGGGCGTCAGCGGCAACCCGCGCGGGTTCGACCCGGCACAACCGCTGGAGCGCACTTACACCGGTCAACAGCCGACGCTGGCGCAGATCGGCGGGCACATGCTCAACAGTACGTTCATTGACAGCCTGGAAAGCGACATCGAGCTGCTTCAGCGTCTGAACCAGTTCAGCCATCTGATGCCCGACGGAACGCCAACGCGTGCCTTGGGTGTGGCGCCAGTGGAAGTGCTGGTGATCTCGCCGAGTCAGCCGATCGATGAAATCGCGGCGCGGCATCGTCAGGAATTGCCGGCGGCGTTGCGGCTGTTTTTACGTGGTCCGGGGGCGACCAAAACGAGCGGGGCAGGGGTGTTGAGTTACTTGTTGTTCGAGGCGGGGTATTGCAGTGAACTGATCGACCTGGGGCGGCGCGATGCACTGGCCAAGCGCGATGAGCTGTGCCGGTTTCTCGGAATCGGCGAGGCGGTGGTTCCGGCCTGAAACGGATGGCGCCCTGGCGGGCGCCATCCGCAGCACTATCAGAAGTGGAACTTCACCAGGAAGCTGGTCACGTTCTGATTGGTGGTGAAGGCACGGGTGTCATCGATCCCGTACTTGTCTTTCCAGTAGTCGTATTCAACACCGACGTACAACTGCTTCTCGCCGAAATTCAGCGCCTTGCCCAGGTCGTATTTGACCTGTGGGTTGAAGTGCAGGTTGGCGTGGTATTCGCCTTTGCTGTTGACGTCGTTGTCGACCACCCAGTCCATGTAGCCGTCGATCAGCACGTTCGAATTGCCGACCGGAATGGTGTAGGACCAGACTGGGGTGATCTGCCAGACGTTGTCACCCGGACGCGAGCCTTCGGTGTGACGCTGGTAGAAGTTCAGCTGGAAGTAATCGAAGCCCGGAATCGCCAGGTCGAAGCCCGGGCCGATCAGGTAGGACTCGACGTCACCCTCACCGAACTCGTAAGTCATCGCCAGCAGCACGTCTTTGATCGGGCCGAATTCGATCTTCTGGTCGAGGATCTTGCCGAGCGACAGGCGTGGGCTGAATTCACCGTAATAGGTGTTGTTGCCGACGCCGCCGTCTGGCTTGCCGTTGTAGAAGATCTTGTCGATGAACAGGAAGTTGTCCCCATACTTCCATGCATCGGCGTGCTCGAAGGTGACCGTCTGCTGGATGGCCGGGTTGACCTTGAAATCCTTGCCGTAAAGGTAGGTCAGGCTGTTGTTCTGCCATTGCAGCAGACCGTCGGCCATGGCCTGACCCCCGGCCAGCATGGTTCCCGCAAGCATCAGGCTGGTGCTCATACGTTTCATTCGGTTGCTCCCAAAGTAGGTGTTCCACGTTTATTTTTTTGAGTCGGCGCTCTGGTGTGGCGCCTTTTTTCGTTGCTGCAAAAATCATCCATCCGGTCAGCTTTCATGCTGTTAGCAAGAGCTGAGCCAAGGCTTTTCGAAAAGCAAAAAAACGCCCGTCGGCTGCTGAAAAACAGTCGACTGAGCGTGTTTTCGGGACGCCTCGGTACTGACCGGGGCCGGGATAAGTTGGCCCGTTGGTCAGGAATTAAATCCGGGCTTTTTTTTAGACCGAATTCAGAAGGCCGCGGAGAATACTGACTCAACGGCCAGGTCTCAAGTGCCCCGCAACAGAGCACCGACGACAGGTAGGGGGCACGGTTGCGGGTCATCTTAGAAGTGCACCTTCACCAGCAGGCTGGCGGTGTTCTGATTGGTGTCGAGGTTGTGGCTGCTTTCGACCCCGTATTTGTTCTTCCAGTAGCTGTACTCGGTGCCGACATACAACTGCTTCTGGCTCCAGCCGAGGGCTTTGCCCAGGTCGTATTTGATCTGCGGATTGATGTGCAGGTTGGCGTGATAGGTGCCGCGCGAGTTTTCGTCGTTGTCGACGACCCAGTCGAGGTAGCCATCGATCAGCACATCGGAATTGCCCACTGGAATGCTGTAGGACCAGCCCGGGGTGATCTGCCAGACGCCATCACCGGGGCGCGGGCCTTCGGTCTGGCGGCGGAAGATGTTCAGGGTGACGTAGTTGAAGCCCGGTACTTTCAGGTCGAAACCCGGGCCGATCAGATAGGCCTCGCTCTCGCCTTCGCCATACTCGTAGGTCATCGCCAGCAGCACGTCCTTGATCGGCCCGAACTCGAGCTTGCGGTCGAAGATCTTGCCGAACGAGAAGCGCGGGGTGAATTCGCCGTAGAAGGTGTGCGGGCCTTTGTTGCGGTCTTCCTGGCCGTTGTAGAAGATCTTGTCGACGAACAGGAAGTTGTCGCCGTACTTCCACTTGTCGGCGTGCTCGAACGTCACCGTCTGCTGGATCGACGGGTTGATCGCGAAGTTCTTGCCGTACAGATAGCTCAGGCTGTTGGTCTGCCACAGCAATAAATCGCCGGCCATGGCTTGCGATGCGGCCAGCAGGCCGCCGCTCAACAACACGTTGGTTTGAGTCCGGATCATCTGTTGCTCCCTCTTGTTTTTATTGTTTGAGGCAAAGCTGTCGCGAGGGGGCTGGCGTTGGCGAGCCCCTCTTTTACTCTTCGGATCAGTGCGGGTGTGCGTGACAGTCGTTGATGGCCGCGCGTTCGGCGCCGCCCAGGATGTTGAACAACAGGTTCAGCGTCAGCGCGCTGAGGGTGGCCATGGCGATCCCGCTGTGGGTGATCGGACTCATCCACAATGGCAAGTGGGCGAAGAATTCCGGGCGCACCACCGGGATCAGGCCCATGCCGATGCTTACCGCTACCAGCAACTGATTGCGCCGGTCGCCGATGTCGGCCTCTTGCAGGATCTTGATACCGGTAGCCGCCACCATGCCGAACATCGCAATCGCTGCGCCGCCGAGTACCGCCGGTGGAATCGATGCCACCAGGAACGCCGCTTTCGGCAGAAGGCTGAGGACGATCAGCAAACCGCCGGCGACGATGGTCACCGAGCGGCAGCGCACGCCGGTCATCTGCACCAGGCCGATGTTCTGCGCGAAGGAGGAGTGGGTGAAGGTGTTGAAGAAACCGGCAACGAACGATGCGCCGGCATCACACAGCAAGCCGCGACGCAGCATGCGCGGGCAGACTTCCTGGCCGGTGATCTTGCCCAGTGCGAGGAACATCCCGGTGGACTCGACGAAGATGATCACCACCACCAGACACATCGACAGGATCGGCGCCAGTTCGAACTTCGGCATGCCGAAATGCAGCGGGGTGACGAATTGAACCCATGGCGCGTTGGCCATGCCGCTCAGATCGACCATGCCGATGGCGCCGCAGAGCACGTAGCCCAGGCACATGCCGATCAGCACGGAAATGTTGACCCAGAAACCGCGCATGAAGCGGTGGATCAACAGAATGGTGGCCAGCACCAGCGCAGCGATGGCCAGGTAAATCGGTGAACCGAATTGAGCGGCGCCAGCGCCGCCACCGGCCCAGTTCACGGCCACGGGGAACAACGATAAACCGATCGAGGTGATGACCGTGCCGGTCACGAGAGGAGGGAAGAAGCGCACGACCTTGGACATGAACGGCGCGATGATCATGCCGAAGAACCCGGCGGCGATGGTAGCGCCGAAGATCCCCTGCAGACCGATGCCGGGCATGCCGGCCATGGCGACCATGCTGCCGACAGCGGCGAAACTGGCCCCCATCATCACCGGCATGCGAATGCCCATCGGGCCGATCCCTAAGGACTGCACGATGGTGGCGATGCCGGCGACCAGCAGGTCGGCGTTGATCAGGAAGGCGATTTCTTCACGACTCAGGCCAGCGGCCTGTCCGATGATCAGCGGTACCGCGATGGCGCCGCCGTACATCAGCAGAACATGTTGCAAACCGACCAGGATCAGTTGCAAAAGGGGCAAACGCTGAATGGCGGGTGCGTCGGGGATGCGCGCTTTGGACAGCTCGGACATGCAACACCTCGGATCTTTTTTATTCTTGTGATGAACAGCGGCCGGGTTGCTTGCCGCTGTCCTCTTTGCATCAGGCAGACCGCTTATGCGGCCAATCGCAGGCAAGCCAGCGCCCACAGGATCCGGATGATCCGTGTGGGCGCGAGCCTGCGCGCGAGGTTTTTGCGGCTTAGTTGGTCTGGGCTCCCTGCGCGATCCATGCACCGATCAGGTCACGTTCCTGCTGGGTCATCTGCGTGATGTTGCCCAGTGGCATGATCTGCGTGGTGATGGCTTGCGCCTGGATCCGCGCCGCGTTCTGGCGGATCTGCTCGGGGGTGTCGAACATCACACCGGCCGGTGCCGCGCTGAACAGCGGGCTGGTCGGTTTGGCCGAATGGCAGACCGCGCAGCGTTCCTGGATCACGTTGTGCACCTTGTCGAACGCAGGGCCGGCGTTGGACGCCTGAGCCGGAGCGGCGGCCGGTGCAGCAGGTGCGGCCGGTTGTGCCGCTTCAGCCGGTTTCGCGCCACCACCCAGGGCCGTTTCCGGCAGCGGCTGGTACTCGATTTTCGCAGGTGCCTTGGCCACTTCCGGCGCGGTCGGCATCGGCGCAGGGCCGGTGACGTAAGCCAGGGTGATCATGCCTACCGCTGCCACTGGCAGAGTCCAGGCAAACTTGTGGCTGTCGTGACGGGTGTTGAAGTAGTGACGCACCAACACCGCCAACACTGCGATCCCGGCCAGGATCAACCAGTTGTACTGGCTGCCGTAAGTGCTCGGGAAGTGGTTGCTGATCATGATGAACAGCACCGGCAGGGTGAAGTAGTTGTTGTGACGCGAACGCAGCAGGCCTTTGGCCGGCAGGGCCGGATCCGGCGTGCGGTTCTCGGCGATCGCAGCCACCAGTGCGCGTTGCGCCGGCATGATGATGCGGAACACGTTGCCGACCATGATGGTGCCGATGATCGCGCCGACGTGCAGGTACGCACCACGACCGCTGAACACCTTGCTGAAGCCATACGCCGCGCCGATGATCAGCACGAACAGGATGAAGCCGAGCAGGGCGGGTTTCTTGCCGAGTGGCGAATCGCAGAGGAAGTCGTAGATGAACCAGCCGGCGATCAGCGAACCGATGCCGATGGCCACGCCTTCAGGACCGGTCAGGCCGCTGCCGGGTGCCACGAGGTAGAGCACGGGGTTGGAGTAGAACACCACGCACAGCAGCGCGATCCCCGACATCCAGGTGAAGTAGGCTTCCCATTTGAACCAGTGCAGGTTCTCCGGCATCGACGGAGGGGCCAGTTTGTATTTTTCCAGGTGATAGATACCGCCGCCGTGGATCGCCCACAGATCACCGGCAAGACCGGTTTTCGGGTTGACGCGGTTGAGGTTGTTCTCCAGCCAGACGAAGTAGAACGACGCGCCGATCCAGGCCACGCCAGTGATCATGTGAACCCAGCGCACGCTCAGGTTCAGCCATTCCAACAGATGTGCTTCCACAGTCTTTACCTCTCGCCCGTCACTCTTGTTGTCGAGTGATCGGACCTTCTCTTATTGGTGGGGGGCGAGGATCAAACGCTCATCCTCTTTGAAAAAATGCTCATCGCAGTTATTGCCTGTGCCACTGCGATCAACCACCAGGAAGTCATCCCGCTTTTCGATCGTCAGCACCGGATGGTGCCAGACGCCGCGATGGTAATTGATGCCCTGCCTGCCGTTGGTGACGAAGGCGCGGACCAAGCCTGATACAGGTTCATCGCCAAGTGGCGCGACCACGATCAGAAAGGGGTTGCCGAGCAGCGGAATGAAAGCCTGGCTGCCCAGCGGATGGCGTTCCAGCATGCTCACGGTCAGCGGCATGTCCTGCGCGTCGGCGCGGAAGATGCTGATGATCGCGTTGTCCTCAGGCGTCGCGGTTTCGACCGTCGCCAGTTTGTGGAAGCGCATGGTCGAACCGTTGTTGATCATGAAGTGATCGCTGCCGTCGGTTTCGATCACGTCACCGAAAGGGGCGAAGGCTTCTTTGGTCAGCGGTTCAATCGTCAGTGTGCGCATGCTGTTCTTCTTATCCGAATTCTGTGTTGTTGGTTCTGTTGCTATCGCTGGCAGGCCAGCTCCCACATCTGGAATACATTCCCTTGTGGGAGCCAGCCTGCTGGCGATCGGGTTCAGCGCTTATTTAGCGACTTTGCCCAGTACGCGCAGGCGGCTCACACCACCATCCGGGAACACGTTCAGACGGATGTGGGTGATCGGGCCCAGAGCCTTGATCTGCTCGACGAAAGTGTGTTCGGCGTGCATTTCCAGCTTCTGGCTCGGCAGCAGTTCGCGCCAGAACAGCGACTGGGTTTCGATCTGGCTGTCGGTGCCGCCCTTGACGAACGCGCCCTGGATCGAGCAGGTGTCCGGGTAGTTGCCCTTGAAGTGCAGGGTGTCGACGATGATTTTCTCGATCTCGCCCGGGTGGCCCAGCGCGACGATTACCCAGTCATTGCCTGGCGTGCGACGACGTGCGGTTTCCCAGCCGTCGCCCATGTTGATGCCACGGCCCGGGTTGAGGATGTTGCTCATGCGGCCGAAGTGTTCGTCGGAGCAGGCGAGGGCGCGGCCACCGTTGAGGGCTGCTGCCAGGTCCACTTGCTCGTTGTCACCGACTGCCGACCAGTCGCGGAACGGAATGCCGTACACGCGCAGACGGGCAACACCGCCGTCCGGGTAGATGTTGAAGCGCAGGTGGCTGAACGCCTTGTCGTTGCTGATTTCGTGGTAGTGGTGGCTGTTGCCCTGCAGCTCGACGGCCGACAGCACTTCGGTCCACTGGGTGTTTTCGTCCGGCTCGCCCGACGCCAGGAAGCACGCTTCCAGAGAGGCCGATGGCGGGAAGTTGCCGGTGAAGAATGAAGTGTCGATGTCCACGCCTTTGATCGAACCCGGTACGCCCAGGCGGATCACCGCGCTGTCGTAGCCTTCGAAGCGCTTGCGGCGCGATTCCCAGCCGTCCATCCACTTGCCGTTGTCATCGAACACGCCCTCCTTCCACACGGCCGGGGTCGGCTGAAACAGACGATTGGCGTCTGCGAACCAGTCATCGGTGACCGAGATGATTTTGGTGCCCAGGCGGGCATCGGCCAGGTTGACGAACTTCTCGAAAGGTACGGCGTAAGCTTTCATTCTTCTTGTCTGCCTTTAAATAAGTGGCTTGGGATGCTTGCGAGGCCCTGGGCGTTCTCCGCGTCTGACACGCTCGGGCCATGCTCGCTAAAGAGTCAGTAAACGGAACAGGGCAATCTTGTTGATCTCCGCCAGCGCGCACTTGAACTCGGTGTCGACCGGGTTGTGAATGCGCGTTTCGAACGCCGCGAGGATCTGATGCCGGTTGCTGCCTTTTACCGCCATGATGAAGGGAAACTTGAACTTGGCCTTGTAGGCGTCGTTCAGCTCGGTGAAGCGAGAAAACTCTTCGGCCGTGCATTGGTGAATACCGGCGCCAGCCTGTTCATTGGTGCTGGCTTCGGTCAACTCGCCCTGGACGGCAGCTTTGCCGGCCAGGTCCGGGTGAGCGTTGATCAGTGCCAGCTGACTGGCGTGATCGGCGCTCAACAGGATGTCGCTCATGCGCTGGTGCAGGGTTTCGATCTGGTCGATCGATGGGTCCTGGCCCAGGTTGAAGGCCTTTTCGGCCACCCATGGCGAATGTTCGTAGATGTCGGCGAAGGCTTTGACGAAGGCGTCGCGGCTCAGGGTCGACGGTTTCAGGGTTTGAAAGGTGCTCATTTGGCAGCCCCTTGGTACGGGTGGGTTTCGTGCCAGTGACGCGCGATGTCGACGCGACGGCTGAACCACACCTGTTCATGACTTTTGGCGTATTCGATAAAACGCTTGAGCGAAGCCAGACGCGCCGGACGGCCCACCAGACGGCAGTGCAGGCCGATCGACAGCATTTTCGGCGCTTCAGCGCCTTCGGCGTAGAGCACGTCGAAGGCGTCTTTGAGGTATTCGAAGAAATCGTCGCCCTTGTTGAAACCCTGGACCTGGGTGAAGCGCATGTCGTTGGTGTCCAGGGTGTACGGGATCACCAGGTGCGGCTTGCCGGTCGGGTTGTTCGGTTCCCAGTAGGGCAGGTCGTCGTCGTAGGTGTCGCAGTCGTAGAGGAAACCGCCTTCTTCCATCACCAGACGACGGGTGTTCGGGCCGGTGCGACCGGTGTACCAGCCCAGTGGGCGCTCGCCGGTGAGTTCGGTGAGGATGCGGATCGCTTCGAGCATGTGCTCACGTTCCTGCGCCTCGTCCATGTACTGGTAGTCGATCCAGCGGTAGCCGTGGCTGCAGATCTCGTGGCCGGCCTCGACCATCGCGCGGATCACGTCCGGGTGGCGCTGGGCGGCCATGGCCACGGCGAAGATGGTCAGCGGAATGTCGAATTCCTTGAACAGTTTCAGGATCCGCCAGACGCCGGCACGGCTGCCATACTCGTAAAGCGATTCCATGCTCATGTTGCGCGCGCCTTGCAGAGGCTGGGCCGCGACCATTTCCGAGAGGAAGGCTTCCGATTCTTTGTCGCCGTGCAGAATGTTGCGCTCGCCGCCTTCTTCGTAATTGAGTACGAACGACAGGGCGATCCGGGCATTGCCCGGCCAGTGTGGGTGAGGAGGGTTACTGCCGTAACCGATCAGGTCGCGTGGGTAGTCAGCGCTCACTGCAGTCTTCCTTCTTATTCGTTGACAGGTTGTGTAACGGCCTGCACAGGCTGGCGTCACAGCGATGGGCTGATTGTATACAACTTTATTCTCAATTTGTAAGCCTGAATTTTCGCATTTTTCACCGGCTGTCATCTTTTACTGCTAATGGCGTGAGCCTGCAAGAAACCTGCCTGACCAGTCAGCTAATGGACTGGGGGTTCAATGAATGCATGGTGCAAGGGCAGATCACCGGGAAATCGGAGGATGGCGGGAGTAAGAGGAAAAATGTCGTTTTTATTGTGTACAATTTTTTTGAAAAGTGTCTTAATCAATCGCTCGCCGCAGCTTTTCGTGCTCCGAAACGGTGCGGTCTCCTTTTCAACTGACTTCGGGAGGCGCGAAGTCTGACTGCTCCACGCAGGCAGGCGCGCAGAATCAATGGGACGTTTGACAACACACGTTTTGGACGCTGCACACGGTTGCCCGGGCAGCTCGATCAAGGTCGAGCTGTACCGCGTTGAAGGTTCGCACCTGGAATTGGTCGCCAGTGCGCTTACCAACAGCGATGGCCGGGTCGATGCGCCGCTGCTGCAAGGCGATGACTACCGTACCGGTGTCTATCAGGTTCAGTTCCACGCCGGCGATTACTACCGCGCCCGTGGCGTCCAGTTGCCGGAGCCGGCATTTCTGGACGTGGTGGTGCTGCGGTTCGGCATCTCCGCCGAGCAGGATCATTACCACGTACCGTTGCTGATCTCGCCTTACAGCTATTCCACCTATCGGGGCAGCTGACCCCCAAGCAGCTGCCCCTACCGGGAAGCGACTGCGCATATAGCTTCTTTGGTCTTTCGCCCGCTCACACTGCGGGCTTTTTTTCGTCCCTCGTTTAGTCGGTTGCAATCACAGCCGTGCATGTCCGTCGCGCACGATAAACACCGTGTCTGTGCATCCGGTCCGATCTGCACCGTTCCGCCCTCGACAAGATCGACATAGGCATGGCGGCCCGCTGAGCGAATGCCGTTCAGCAGGTCGGGAGGTGGCAATCGGTTGACCAGTCCGGGTGCGAGAAAATAACTGCCGATCGGCCTTTGTACGGTGCTGTCCCGGACGTGCGTCTCGGCAGGGAGGTCTTAGGTTTCGATCATCTGCCGGCGGGTCACAGGTGGCTCAGGCAACTGCCAGGCCGGGTGGGTCAAGGTCGGATCGATCAAGGTGTCGGGCGTCAGGCGCGGTGGTGTTGGAGTGTCCGGCGGGGTGTCCCGTACGACAGGCGTGGTATCCGGCGTATCTGTTTTCGGTCGGGTGGGGCGTTTGGGGCTCATTGATTGTTTGGCTCTGTCAGGCAATCGATTATCTGGAGGGCACCGCCTCCGTGCGCCAGATGAGGCGCACGATGCACAGAAATGATCGTCAAGCCGGGGTTTTGACGGGTGGTACATATGTATAGCGAAGACAGATGGACCCGATCGGGCAATCGTTCATCAGAAGAGGCGGGGGGTAGCGAAGCGTTTGCCGCCCTCGCATGGCGATTCGAGGGCGGCAGTCAGTTGCAAATCTGGGCAGTCAGGACGCGATATTTCAGTGACCGCTCAGCAACGATGCCGCACCTGCGCCGCCAAACAGACCGGCGCTGATCCGGTTGAACCAGCTCTGACCCTTGCCGCTGCGCAGGTAGCGCGCCGCACCATGGGCACCGAGCCCGTAGGTCAACTTGCACAGCAGATCGAGCACCGTCCATGTGGCGATCATCACCAGCAGTTGTGGGAGGAACGGTTGTTGCGCACTGAGGAACTGCGGCAGAAACGCGGCAAAGAACAAGATGTCTTTCGGATTGCTCGCGCCCAGCACGAAGGCCCGGCTGAACAATGCGCGGAATTTCGGAACCGGCGCCGCTTGCGGAACCTCGGCGCCGGTCGATGGCTGGCGTGATTGCTGCCAGCTCTGCCAGGCGAGGTAGAACAGGTAGATCGCGCCGATGATTTTCAGGGCGCTGAACAGTTTTTCGGACGCCAGCAGCAGGGCACCCAGCCCCAGCGCCGAGGCACTGAGCAGGCAGATCGAGGCGAATACGCCACCGAGAAATGCCGGGTACGAACGGCGCAAACCGTAATTCAGACTGTTGCTGATCATCAGCAATGACAGCGGCCCCGGAATCAGGATCACCACCAGCGCAGCGCCGCTGAACAGCAGCCAGGTTTCCAGACTCATCACTTTCTCCTTTTTATCGTTATCAAGAATGTGCAAAAGCCCCACCCGCAAGGGTGAGGCTGTTTTGACGCTCGAACCGCGTGACGCTTACAAGAAGATGAACTTGGCGATGAAGATCGCGCAGAGCACCCACAGGCTGACGGAGATCTCTTTGTATTTACCGGTGCCGGCCTTCAGCGCGACATAGGTAATGAAGCCCAGCGCGATACCGTCGGCGACCGAGAAGGTCAACGGCATCATGATCGCGGTGACGATGGCCGGAATACTGTCGGTCGCTTCGTCCCATTCGATGTGCGCCATGCCGCCCATCATCAGCATCGCTACATAAATCAGCGCGCCAGCGGTGGCGTAGGCGGGAATCATGCCGGCCAGCGGTGCAAAGAACATCGCGGCTATAAATAGCACACCGACGGTGACTGCGGTAAGACCAGTCCGACCACCAGCCGCTACACCGGCGGCACTTTCCACATAGCTGGTGACCGGCGGAACGCCGACGACCGCACCGAATACGCTGGAGGCGGAGTCGGCTTTCATGGCGCGGGAGAGGTTTTCGATGCGGCCGTCAGCGCCTACCAGATTGGCGCGCTGGGCAACGCCCATCAGGGTGCCGGCGGTGTCGAACATGTGCACGAAAAGGAAGGCGAGCACGACGCTGATCATGCTGACGTTGAACACGCCGGCGACGTTCATGGCCATGAACGTCGGCGCCAGGCTTGGCGGGGCGGACATGATGCCCTCGTAGTGCACCAGACCGATGCCCCAACCAGCCAGGGTCACGGTGATGATGCTGATGAGGATTGCACCGAACACCTTGTGGTAGCTGAGGATCGCGATCATCAGGAAGCAGATGGCGGCGAGCAGCGGGCCCGGTTCACGCAGCGAGCCAAGCTTGATCAGCGTGGCCGGGCTGTCGACGACAATGCCGGCGGTCTTCAGGCCGATCAGCCCGAGAAACAGACCCACACCGGCACCCATCGCAAAGCGCAGGCTGACCGGAATGCTGTTGAGCAGCCATTCGCGAATCCGCGAAAAGGTCAGGATCATGAACAGCACACCCGAGACGAACACCGCACCCAGCGCGGTTTCCCAGTTGTAGCCCATGGTGCCGACCACGGTGTAGGTGAAGAATGCGTTGAGGCCCATGCCCGGCGCCAGGCCCACCGGCCAGTTGGCGTACAGACCCATCAGCAGGCAGCCCAGCGCGGCGGCGATACAGGTGGCGACGAAGGCAGCACCGTGATCGATCCCGGCATCGGCCATGATGTTCGGGTTGACGAAAATGATGTAGGCCATGGTGATGAAGGTTGTCAGACCGGCGATCAGCTCGGTCTTCACCGTGGTGCCATGCAAGCTGAGTTTAAAGAGGCGCTCAAGCAGGCCATTGCGTAACGGCGGCGAGAGTTCCAGCGTCGATGCTTCGGATTTGCGGCTTTCCACAGCGAGTACTCCTCAAGAGTTTTATTGTTATTTCCAGGGCCGGACCCTATGAGGGGGTGGCAGCGGCCCTTTGAGGCATACGCGAATTTGTTGACCATGCGGTCAGGAACTCGCACGCTGTGGATTATGCTTTTGTATACAAATAAAGCAAATAATGTTTTTGGTTTTGTCGACGAAAGTTTTGAGGATCGGGCTATATCACTCGGCCGCGCGGTTTTTTGCCAACGCCAGATTCACCGCCAGCCAGCCGTTGACCGCCGTTTCGCCCGCTTCGGCAAACACCCGCTCCAGCAATTTCACCTGCTCGCGGCGCAATGCCTGTTCAAATCTCGCGCCTTCGACGGTCAACGTCAGAAGCCGCTTACGTTTGTCTTCTTCGGACGCCACGCTGTCCACCAGGTGCATTTCCTGTAACTGACGCAACGGCATGTTCAACGCTTGTTTGCTCACACCGAGTAGCGCGAGCAACTCCTTGACGCTCAGGTTCGGGTAGCGGGCGATGAAAAACACGATGCGCTGATGCACGCGGGACAGGCCGCGACGCTCAAGCATTTCGTCAGCCTTGGCGGTGAACGCCTGGTAACCGAAGAAGAACGCTTCCATGGCTTGCTGTTGGCTGGCGCAGTTTTTAAGGTCAATCATATTGACGTTTCCGCTGAGGTTGTCGTAATTTCAGTCAACAAGTTTGACTCATTTTTCTCATGCCTCGCTAGCGGTGACTTCCATGGCTTTTTCCGAACGTGTCTCGCGTCTCAAAAGTTCTCTGATCCGTGAAATCCTGGCCGCAGCTCAGCGCCCGGAAGTCATGTCCTTCGCGGGCGGTTTGCCTGCTGAAGCCATGCTGCCGAAGGTCGAATGGGCCGACATGCCGCTGTCTCTCGGCCAGTACGGCATGAGCGAAGGCGAGCCCGCGTTGCGCGAAGCCCTGGCGGCAGAGGCGAGGGCGCTGGGGTTGCCGTGTGAGGCGAGTCAGGTGTTGGTGGTCAGCGGTTCCCAGCAAACTCTCGATCTGGCGGCCAAGCTGTACATCGACAAGGGCACCGAAATCCTGCTGGAAGCGCCGACTTATCTGGCGGCGTTGCAGATCTTCCAGCTGTTCGGCGCCGATTGCCTGACCGTGCCGCTGGAGGCCGATGGACCAAATCTGGCACAACTGCGTCAGCGCCTGGAGCAGCATCGCCCAGCGTTCATCTATTTGATTCCGACCTTCCAGAACCCGTCCGCCGTGCGCTACAGCGAAGCCAAGCGCGAGGCCGTCGCAGCACTGCTCGACGAATTCGGCGTAACCCTGATCGAAGACGAGCCTTACCGCGAACTGACCTTCGACGGCGGCAGCGCCCAACCGATTGCCGGTCGTTTGAAGAAATCCAACTGGATCTACACCGGCACTGTGTCGAAAACCCTGTTGCCGGGTCTGCGCGTCGGCTACCTGATCGCCAGCCCCGATCTGTTTCTGCACCTGCTCAAACTCAAACAATCGGCGGATCTGCACACCAACCGCATCGGTCAGTGGCAGGCGTTGCAGTGGATCGGCAGCGAGAAATATCAACAGCACTTGAGTGAATTGCGCGGCTTCTACCGTCAGCGTCGCGATGCTTTTCAATCAGCGCTGGAAACTCACTTCGCCGATCTGGCTGACTGGAATACACCCCAGGGCGGGCTGTTTTTCTGGCTGACGCTGAAGCAACCACTGGACACACGTACCTTGCTGAACACCGCGCTGGCCAACGATGTGGCGTTCATGCCGGGCGAGCCGTTTTTCCCCGACCCGGATCGCAACCACGGTCATCTGCGCCTGAACTTCAGTCACATCGACCCCGCCCGGCTGGACGAAGGCCTCAAACGTCTGGCAGCGGTGGTGCGCCAGGCGCAGGCCGCACAGGCGGCATAAAAAAACCGGCCATCAGGCCGGTTTTTTTATTCAGACTGTGGCGAACCGCTTGTTCAGGTATTCGATGATCGTGTTGGACTCATACATCCAGGTGGTCTGACCGTTCTCTTCGATGCGCAGGCACGGCACCTTGATCTTGCCACCCTGTTCCAGCAGGGTCTGGCGATCCTGCTCGTTGTTCTTCGCATCCTTCAGGGCCACCGGCACATTCAGGCGACGCAGGCTGCGGCGGGTCTTCACGCAGAACGGGCAGGCGTGGAACTGATACAGGGTCAGGTCTTTCGCGGCGGTATCCACCTGAGCCTGGGCAGCGGCGGGGCGCTGTTTCTTGCCCGGACGGGTCAGGAAATCAACGAAGATGATCAGTTGGCCGAGGCCGACACGAAGCGCTTTGACGAACACGTTACAAGCCTCACAGGGACATTGAAGAAGGCGCGCAGCTTACCCGATTTTTCACGGACGAAAAAAAACCGGCGATCAACGCCGGTTTTTTTGTGTCACGAATTACTTGATCAGGCTGAGAAACTCGCTGCGGGTCGCCGCGTTTTCGCGGAACTCACCGAGCATCACCGAGGTGATCATCGACGAATTCTGCTTCTCCACACCGCGCATCATCATGCACATGTGCTTGGCCTCGATCACCACGGCCACGCCCAGCGCGCCGGTGACCTGCTGGACCGCATCGGCGATCTGGCGACTTAGGTTTTCCTGTATCTGCAGGCGGCGGGCGTACATGTCGACGATTCGTGCGACCTTCGACAGGCCCAGCACTTTGCCGCTCGGGATATACGCGACGTGGGCCTTGCCGATGAACGGCAGCAGGTGGTGTTCGCACAACGAGTAGAGCTCGATGTCCTTGACCAGCACCATTTCGCTGTTGTCGGAGCTGAACAGGGCACCGTTTGTGACCTCTTCGAGCGTCTGTTCATAACCGCGGCAGAGGTACTGCATGGCTTTGGCGGCACGCTTTGGCGTGTCGAGCAGGCCCTCGCGGGACACGTCCTCGCCCAGTTGGCCGAGAATCGCGGTGTAATTCTGTTCCAGGGACATGAAACTACCTGTGGGGATTTTCGCAAAGGGCAAGGGTACGGTGGCGGACACGACCCTGCAAGTTCGGTGTGACGGGATTATTCGTCACGGCCTTCCATCATGGTGCGTTTGAGCATCACGTAAACCGCGCCGGCGCCGCCGTGTTTCGCCTGGCACGAGCAGAAACCGAGCACTTGCGCATGCTGGCGCAGCCAGGTGTTGACGTGGCTCTTGATCATTGGCCGCTTGCCGTCCAGCCGCACAGCCTTGCCGTGGGTGACGCGCACGCAGCGGATTTCGAATTTGGTCGCTTCGGCGAGAAACGCCCAAAGGGTTTCCCGGGCCTTTTCGACGCTCATGCCGTGCAGGTCGAGGCTGCCTTCGAACGGGATCTGCCCGACCTTGAGCTTGCGCATCTGGCTTTCCTGCACCCCGTCGCGGGCCCACATCAGCTCGTCTTCGGGCCCGACGTCGATCACGAACTGATCGGACAGACCGTCAACCGTGGTGGTTTCGGTACGGATGGTCGCGGACTGGCGCAGCTTGGCGATCTGTGCACGGTCAGCCTTGGGTTTGCCGGTGTCGGCGCGGTCGTGCTTGATCGGCTTGACGCCTTGGATCGCGCTTTTGAACAGGGAAAAATCGTCGTCTTGCATATCAGCCTCCGCGAAGGGCGGCCAGTTTACCCAAACAGACACAAAACGGCCCGGCAAAAAGCCAGGCCGTCGATTCAGTCGTGTTTTTTCATCAGGTGCGGGGACATGTTCAGTTCCCGCGATTGCCGTGCGCGACGCCGGCAACGACGCCACAGGGCCACGCCGAAATACAGGAACAACAGGCCGACGGCGAGAATGATCGCCGAGCCCATCGGGGTTGCGTTCAAGTCGCCGAGTGCCGGTGGGTGCCCCAGCAGGCTGGCGGCCCCGGCCAGAGCCAGCAGCACGCCGAACGTCGCCAGAATGGCGGCGATCGCTGCGCCGAAACGAAAACGCCAGTTGCTTTGGCCTTTGGGCCGCAAGCGGCGTGCGTCAAATCCATCGGATAACTTCATTCCGACCTTCCTCAATGGGTATCGGCCCTTCGACCGGGAGTTGACCGGGTTGTTCCTGAGGCTAGGGTAATTGAAGCAAATGCGAGGTCTTTGCAGATGAGCGGCGGGCTGAGCCGCTCATTTACGCTCGATCAGATCAGATCCTGGGTCAGCGCGAGGGTGGCGAAGTTGTCGGCCATGATCGCCATTTCCGCCTCCTGAACCTGTTCGGCACTGAGCACGCGACCCTTGAACGGCAGGTCACGGGTGGCGCAGGCGTCTTCGACCAGGGTGCAGCGGAAACCCAGGTTCTTCGCCGCACGCACGGTGGTGCTGACGCTGGAGTGGCTCATGAAACCGCAGACGATCAGGTCCAGCGAACCGATGGTTTGCAGACGATCGTAGAGTTCGGTGCCGTGGAAAGCGCTCGGCAGCAGTTTGCCGATGATGGTTTCATCGCCCAGGGGTTCCAGGCCGGGGATGAATTCGCCGCGTTCGCCTTGCGGGTCGAACAGACCGCCGACGGTGCCGAGGTGGCGTACGTGCACGATCGGACGGCCGGCTGCGCGGGCGGCGGCAACCAGTTGTTTGATGTTCGCGACAGCCGCGTCCATGCCGCTCAGGGCCAGCGGGCCGCTGAGGTACTCTTTCTGGGCATCGATGATGACCACGGTGGCATGGCTCAACGTGGCCGCTGCGTAACCGCGACCGCTGAGTTGAAACATCGTTTTTGGAACGGACATTCTGGGGCTCCTTGGGGTGGGGCTTTTGCGACATTGTCCTCTGGCTGAGCGGTTCTGTGAATCGCTACCATCGTAGGCACCGTCGTTACTGGCCTGCAGCCTCGTCAAGTTACACGTTCTGTTCAATAGCTGATAAAGAATTCGGAACACTCCTACCGTCGCCCCGGGATTTTTCCTGCGTCGTCGTGGCGCGTTTTGGCTGGTAGAATCGCCAGTCGTTTTTTCTGGAGTTCTGCCCCGTGATCACTTCCCGACTTCGTACCCTGCGCGACCACATCCGTTGGGCCGTCAGCCGCTTCCATGGGGAGGATCTGTTTTTCGGCCATGGCACCGACAATGCCTGGGACGAAGCCCGGCAACTTGTGCTCGGCGCTTTGCACCTGCCATGGGAAATCGCCGACAGCTATCTGGACTGCGCGCTGGAAGACGACGAACTGGTCAACCTGCAACGCCTGCTCAAGCGCCGCATCGAAGAACGCATTCCGACCGCTTACCTGCTGGGCGAGGCGTGGTTCTGCGGCATGTCGTTCATCGTCGATGAGCGCGTGCTGATCCCGCGTTCGCCGATTGGCGAGTTGATCGAAAACCGTTTTGCACCGTGGATCGGCGACGAACCGGCGCGGATTCTCGACCTGTGCACCGGCTCCGGCTGCATCGGCATCGCGTGCGCCTACGAATTCCAGAACGCCGAAGTGGTGCTGGCGGACCTGTCGTTCGAAGCGCTGGAAGTGGCGAACCAGAACATCGAGCGTCATGGCGTCGATGAGCGTGTGTTCACTGTGCAGGGCGATGGTTTTGAGGGTTTGCCGGGTCAACGTTTCGACCTGATCGTGTCGAACCCGCCCTACGTCGACGCGGAAGATTTCGCCGACATGCCGGACGAATATCAACACGAGCCGGAACTGGGTCTGGCCTGTGGCGATGACGGTTTGAACCTGGTGCGCCGGATGCTCGCCGAAGCGGCGGATCACCTGACCGAGAAAGGTTTGCTGATTGTCGAGGTGGGCAACAGCCAGGTACACGTCGAAGCGTTGTACCCGGAAGTCGATTTCGCCTGGCTGGAATTCCAGCGCGGCGGGCATGGCGTGTTCATGCTGACCGCCGAACAGTGCCGCGATCATCAGGCCCTGTTCGCTTCCCGCGTCTGACCTGAACCGATCGTTCCCACCTCGGTGGGAACGATCATTGGCTTAGCGGTGTGTGGCAATCCAGATCAGCAAGCCGGCCTGGAACACTGCAAACGCCACCAGACACGTAATGGTGAAGCGCAAACCCGCGTCTTCACGCTTGAACTTGCTGACCTTGTCTTCCTGCTTTTTCAGCTTCACTTCCTGCTCGGCCAGGTTCTGCTCGGCCTGCTGCAACATCTGCGCAGCTTCGAGAATCTCGACAATCTGCAGTTTTTCGCTGTTCCAGTCGCCCAGCAAGTCACCGACCTGCACTTCCTTGACGCTGCCCTTCAAATGCTGGGCGTCGGCGTAAACCACATCAAAGCCATGCACGCGCAGAAAGTGATCGCGGCGCAGGCGCGTGTCTTCGTTCAGCGCGTCCTTGTTGTTCAAGTCCATGCCGTCGACGGTGTAGGTAGGCCAGCGCTTTTTCGCCCAGTTGATGCCCTGGGCGGCCATGAAGCGGCCGATGCCACGGTTCAGCGGTTCGATCTGCAAACCGCTGTCCGGACCGAAGTGCACGCGTTTGGTCTTGTGGTCGACCCACACGTCGAGCTGGTTCTGCTCTTTGCGCACACGCTGCGCCGGCAGTTTGATCGACATGCGCATCAGGCTGTGTTCTTTGCTGTTGCGCTCGGCGTAACCGAATTCGACAAAGCGCAACGGCCGCCCGCCGGTGTTGCGATCGGTCTGCAACGGCGCCAGGCGGAGCATCTTGTGGTGCTCGACGTGGACATCCGCCCATGGCAGCTCGACCGCTGGCGGTGCGTCTTTTTCAGCGGTGGTGTCGGGTGAAGTCTGGGTATCAGTCATAACGGCGAGATCCTGTCCAAGCTGCTTGCCGCCAGCCAGTACGCTGGCGACAAAGGCTTATCGGCCGTTTTCTACAGGACTAGAGGGCAAAAAGAGCTTAACGGGTGCGAAGTCCGTCAATAAATTCGAGGATGCGTGTCCCCAATTCCGCCGCCAGCGGCAAATTCGGGTCCTTGTAAGAGGCCATTTGCCGCTTCACGTCGTTGGGCACGATGCGCATCACGTGGTTCATGCCTTCGATCAATGCCAGCGTCGCGTCGGGTTTTGCCGCCTTGAGCAGGTTGGCGTCATCGACTTGAACCTGAATGTCGTTGCTGCCCTGAACGATCAAGGCCGGCATTTTCAGATGGGCGAAGGCTGCGGACGGATCCTGACGGAACAACGAAATCAGATACGGCTGCACGCTAGGGCGAAATATTGGCTGCAAGGGCGCCGGGACATTGTCGTCGGTGTGGCCGGCCTTGAGGCTGTCGAGCAGCTCGTTGCTGCGCTGCATCAGTGGCGGGGGTAGGCTGCGGGCCAGTTGCCGGCGCAAAACCTGATCGATCGGCCGGGCGGTGCCGGACAGTGAAATGACCGCAGCGGCGTCGACTTTCGGTGCAGCCAGACTGGCAATCAGTGCGCCCTCGCTGTGACCCAACAGGATCAACGGGCCGAAACGCGGGTCAGCCTTGAGCTTCTGGCCCCAGGCCACGGCGTCCGCGACGTAGGCATCCACCGACAGATTGCGCTCATCCGGCGTCGCGGCCAGGCTCGCCGCCACCCCGCGTTTATCGAAGCGGACGCTGGCGATATTGTGCTTGGCCAATACCCAGGCCAGTCGCTTGAGGCTGTCGTTGCGCCCGCCGTCCGGGTTGTTTCCGTCACGATCCGTAGGACCCGAGCCAGAAAGAATGAGGACAACCGGCACCGGATTGTCAGACTTTGGCAGCAACAGCGAGCCGAAAAGTTCGCCGCTGCCGGTGTCCAAAGTCACCGGGCGTTGCAGGACGGTCGCCTGGACAAAGCCAGTAAACAGGGTAAGGCTCAAGATCAAAACTCGCAGCATCATCACGCCATCATTTGCAAAGGTGCCGGTTGGACTCACCAACACCGCCAAGGTTCGAGGATGAACTACTCGGTTAGCCTGCGTATACTGGCGCGCATCATGAATTTGGGTTTGATTTCACGGAGCGTCCTGCATGTCCGGCAATACCTACGGCAAGCTGTTCACTGTCACCACCGCGGGCGAAAGCCATGGTCCGGCGTTGGTCGCCATTGTCGACGGCTGCCCGCCGGGCCTGGAGATTTCCCTTGAGGACCTGCAACGCGATCTCGATCGCCGCAAGCCGGGCACCAGCCGCCACACCACCCAGCGTCAGGAGGCCGACGAAGTCGAAATCCTCTCCGGCGTGTTCGAGGGCCGCACCACCGGCTGCTCCATCGGCCTGCTGATCCGCAACACTGACCAGAAGTCCAAGGACTACTCGGCGATCAAGGATCTGTTCCGTCCGGCCCACGCCGACTACACCTACCACCACAAATACGGCGAGCGCGATTACCGCGGCGGCGGTCGCAGCTCGGCGCGGGAAACCGCGATGCGCGTGGCGGCCGGTGCGATTGCCAAGAAATACCTGGCGACGCAGGGCATCGTCATTCGCGGCTACATGAGCCAGCTCGGCCCGATCGAAATCCCGTTCAAGACCTGGGAATCGGTCGAGCAGAACGCTTTCTTCAGCCCGGACCCGGACAAGGTGCCGGAACTGGAAGCCTACATGGACCAGTTGCGCCGCGATCAGGACTCGGTCGGGGCCAAGATCACGGTGGTCGCCGAAGGCGTGATGCCGGGCCTGGGCGAGCCGATCTTCGACCGTCTCGACGCCGAACTGGCCCACGCGCTGATGAGCATCAACGCGGTCAAAGGCGTGGAAATCGGCGCCGGTTTCGCCTCGGTCGCCCAACGTGGCACCGAGCACCGCGATGAAATGACCCCGGAAGGTTTCCTCAGCAACAACGCCGGCGGCATCCTCGGCGGAATTTCGTCCGGTCAGCCGATCGTCGCGCACCTGGCGCTGAAGCCGACGTCGAGCATCACCACACCGGGCCGTTCGATCGACATTCATGGCAACCCAGCGGAAGTGATCACCAAGGGGCGTCACGATCCGTGCGTCGGCATCCGCGCCACGCCGATTGCCGAGGCGATGATGGCCATCGTGCTGATGGATCACCTGCTGCGTCACCGTGGTCAGAACGCCGACGTGCGTGTCAGCACGCCGGTCCTGGGTCAGCTCTGATGGGTCAACTCACAGCCGCTGCGGTCTGACCGTGGCGGCGCTCCCGTACTGGCGGCTGTCCAGTTTCTATCTGTTCTATTTCGCCTTGCTCGGTTCGACGGCGCCGTTTCTGGCGCTGTACTTCGATCACCTCGGATTCAGCGCCGCACGCATCGGCGAGTTGGTGGCGATCCCGATGCTGATGCGCTGCGTGGCGCCGAACATCTGGGGCTGGCTCGGCGACTACACCGGCAGACGCCTGGCCATCGTGCGTTTTGGCGCGGTGTGTACGCTACTGACCTTCTCGTTGATCTTCGTCAGCAAGACCTACGCCTGGCTGGCGATGGTCATGGCGTTGCATGCGTTCTTCTGGCACGCGGTGTTGCCGCAGTTCGAAGTCATTACCCTCGCGCATCTGCAGGGCCAGACCTCCCGCTACAGCCAGATTCGGTTGTGGGGTTCCATCGGTTTCATCATCACCGTGGTGGCACTGGGGCGATTGTTCGAACGGCTCAGCCTCGACATCTACCCGGCGGCGCTGGTGTTGATCATGGCCGGCATCGTGCTCAGCAGTCTGTGGGTGCCGAATGCGCAGCCGCCGCAGGGCAACCGGCCGACGGGCGAGGGTTTTCTCAAG
Organism: Pseudomonas sp. GW822-FHT03F04; assembly: GCF_058801405.1. Classification (NCBI taxonomy): domain Bacteria; kingdom Pseudomonadati; phylum Pseudomonadota; class Gammaproteobacteria; order Pseudomonadales; family Pseudomonadaceae; genus Pseudomonas; species Pseudomonas sp. GW822-FHT03F04. The sequence goes on along the minus strand of NZ_JBXANF010000017.1, from coordinate 27,358 downwards.
CAGTTGCGCAATCCCGGGGTCCTGGCGTTCTACGGTTGCGTGGCGCTGATGCAGATGAGCCACGGGCCGTATTACACGTTTCTGACCTTGCACCTCGAACGCCTGGGTTACAGCCGTGGTGTGATCGGCATGCTCTGGGCCGTTGGCGTGGTGGCGGAAGTGCTGATGTTCATGGCCATGAGCCGGATCCTCGCGCGTTTTTCCCTGCGTCGTGTGCTGATGGCGAGTTTTCTGCTGGCGGCGCTGCGCTGGTTGCTGCTAGGTTCGTTCGCCGAATTCCTGTGGGTGCTGCTGTTTGCCCAGGTGCTGCACGCCGCGACGTTCGGCAGCTTTCATGCCGCTGCCATCCAGTTCGTGCAACGTAGCTTCGGCGCGCGTCAGCAAGGGCAGGGCCAGGCGTTGTACGCCGCACTGGCCGGCACCGGCGGTGCGCTGGGCGCGTTGTATTCCGGCTACAGCTGGAATGCCCTCGGCGCGACATTGACCTTTAGTATTGCCAGTCTCGCGGCGCTCGCTGCTGCCGTTATCATTGCCACACGTATGCAAGAGGACAGGCCATGAGCCTTACGCGTGAACAGCTTGCCCAGCAAATCGTCGACGCCGGGCGTTTTCTTTACGGTCGCGGCTGGTCGCCGGCCACCAGCAGCAACTACTCGACGCGCCTGTCGCCGAGCGAAGCGCTGCTGACCGTGTCCGGCAAGCACAAGGGCCAGTTGGGTCTGGACGATGTACTGGCGACCGATCTTTCCGGCAACAGCCTGGAACCGGGCAAAAAGCCGTCCGCCGAAACTTTGCTGCACACCCAGCTCTACAGCTGGCGCCCGGAAATCGGCGCGGTGCTGCACACCCACTCGGTGAACGCCACGGTGCTGTCGCGCCTGACGCCGGAAGATTTCATCGAGTTCGAAGACTACGAACTGCAAAAAGCCTTCAGCGGCATTTCGACCCACGAATCCCGGGTGCGAGTGCCGATCTTCGACAACGATCAGGACATTGCGCGCCTCGCCGCCAAGGTGCAGCCTTGGCTCGACGCCCATCCCGATTGCGTCGGTTATCTGATTCGCGGTCATGGCCTCTATACCTGGGGCGCGCAGATGAGCGACGCGTTGCGCCAGATCGAGGCCTTTGAATTTCTGTTTGAATGCGAGTTGAAGACCCGCAGCGTCATGAACCGCCAAGGCTGACTTCACCAGAACCAGCCCATTTGCCTGATGAATGCAGTGCCCGACCGGTCTCGAAGAACCGGACGGCAAGGCCGATACCGAGGAATTGCCCCCATGAGCAGCCTGTCCGTCTATCACGTTTCCAGCCCTGAAATTCCGAACAAGGTGCTGACCCATTTCGAAGACATCGCCTCGACCCTGGCCGAGCAGGGCGTGCGCTTCGACCGCTGGCAAGCCGCCGCGAAGATTCAGCCCGGTGCCAGCCAGGAAGAAGTGATCGGCGCCTACAAAGAGCAGATCGACAAGCTGATGACCGAGCGTGGTTACATCACCGTCGATGTGATCAGCCTCAACAGCGATCACCCGCAAAAAGCCGAATTCCGCGCCAAGTTCCTCGAAGAACATCGCCATGGCGAAGACGAAGTACGCTTTTTCGTCGCCGGCCGTGGCCTGTTTACCCTGCACATCGACGATTACGTTTACGCCGTGCTGTGCGAGAAGAACGACCTGATTTCGGTACCGGCCGGCACCAAACACTGGTTCGACATGGGCGAGAACCCGCATTTCGTGGCGATCCGCTTGTTCAACAACCCTGAAGGCTGGGTCGCCAACTTCACCGGCGAAGACATCGCCGGCCGCTTCCCGCGCCTGGAGGACTGAGCCGATGTCGATCAAGGTCATTCTCACCGACATCGAAGGCACCACCAGCGCGGTGAGTTTTGTGTTCGACGTGCTGTTCCCGTATGCCGCCAAACACCTGCCGGACTTCGTTCGCCAGAACGCCACCCGCGCCGATGTCGCCGAGCAACTGGACGCCGTGCGCCGTGACAGCAACGAATCGCAGGCCGACGTTGAACGGGTCGTGGAAATTCTGCTGGCCTGGATCGCCGAAGACCGCAAAGCCACTCCGCTGAAAGCATTACAAGGCATGGTCTGGGAGCAGGGTTATCAGGCCGGGCAGTTGAAGGGGCATGTTTACCCGGACGCCGTCGAAGCGCTCCAGCGCTGGCATCAGGCCGGGTATCAACTGTTTGTTTATTCGTCTGGTTCGATTCAGGCGCAGAAGCTGATTTTCGGCTGCTCGGAAGCGGGGGATCTGACACCGCTGTTCAGCGGCTATTTCGACACCACGTCGGGCCCGAAGCGCGAAGCGCAGTCGTACAGCACTATTCAGCAGGCCATCGGGGTCGAACCGCAGGAAATCCTGTTCCTGTCCGACATCGTGCAGGAACTCGACGCCGCCCAGGCCGCCGGCCTGCAAACCTGCGGCCTGGCCCGTGAGGGTGGAGAGCTGGAAGGGCATGTGACCGTCGACAGCTTTACCGGGATCGAACCGGAAGCGTTCTGATTCCACACAATCGATGCGCAAAAAAACAGGCCGTGAAGCGAAAGCTCCACGGCCTGTTTGTTTATACGGTGTTTACATCGAGTGATAGGTCGGCAGGGCAAAACGCTGCTGGCTTTGCAGCATGCCGATTTGCGGTAGCTCGCTGGCTTGTTCGGCCAGGTCACGACGGATCGCGCTGATCGCCCACGACAGTTGGTCGCCGGCATGCAGTTGCTGATAGGTGAGCGCACGTTTGAACACTTTGCCGTCGGCACTCTTCAGCGTCAGCAGGATCCCGCCATCGGGACGCGGTTGGGTGGTGACGTTGAAGTTGGAGAACAGGGAGGTAAATTTTTCTTGGATCAGGCTCATGTCTTTCAGCTCCGTATGCACTTGAATGGCAAGCATGCAGAGGGAGTTGCAGTGATTGTGCCAGTATTCTATTTTTATAAAATCGTTATAAATCAATAAGTTAGAGATTATGCAAATTCAAGTCGTCGTGCAATCTGCATGAATGGCCATCGTGCATCCTGCATTTTGCGGGATCGCTGTCGATCCGATGGAACCATTCCATCCGGCTGCAATCGCGTTTCGCCTTGTAGCGTTGGCGGATACAAAACATTGCAAAAACCGCGTGTACAGCCCGAGAAGCCCTGACGTATTTTCGGCCTCGACCCTCGCTCAAGAAGCGCCGGTTGCCTTACCCGATTGCCCGACAATAAAAAATCCGGCCTGCACGCCAAGGTCGAACGGGAGCTGCCATGAGCCACGCGCCTAGCGACACGATAACCTGGAGCATGATGCTCCGCAAACTGCCGATGATTGCCAAAGCCATCCCTCGGGTGGTGAAAGGCATGAAGGTGGCCAACGTCAAGGATCCGACCCAAACCTGTGGCCTGGGCTGGACCTTCGAGCAAGCGACCCTGCGCAATCCCGAGGGCCCCGCGCTGCTGTCGGGTGAGGTGGTGCTGAGTTATTCACAGGTCAACCAGTGGGCCAACCGCATTGCCCACTACCTGATCGGGCAGGGCATCGGGAAGGGCGATGTGGTGGCGGTGTTCATCGAAAACCGCCCGGAACTGCTGGTGACGATTCTGGCGCTGGCCAAGGTCGGCGCCGTCAGCGCGCTGCTCAACACTTCGCAGACCCGCGACACGCTGATTCACAGCATCAATCTGGTGGCGCCGGTGGCGATTGTCGTCGGTGAAGAATTGCTGCCAGCCTTCACCGCGGTGCGCGAGCAAGTGACGATTGCGCCGGCCCGCACCTGGTTCGTGGCGGATCAGGACACCTTCAGCCAGCCGGGCATCGCCCCGGAGGGTTACACCAATCTGATCAGCGCCAGCGCCGATGCGCCAAGCGACAACCCGGCCAGCAGCCGGCAGATTTTTTTCGATGACCCGTGCTTCTACATCTACACCTCAGGCACCACCGGTTTGCCCAAGGCCGGCGTGTTCAAGCACGGACGCTGGATGCGCAGCTCGGCGAGCTTCGGCATGATCGCCCTCGACATGCGCCCGGACGACATCGTCTATTGCACCTTGCCGCTGTATCACGCCACCGGGCTTTGCGTGTGCTGGGGATCGGCGGTCAATGGCGCCTCGGGTTTCGCGATTCGCCGCAAGTTCAGCGCCCGGCAGTTCTGGAGCGACGTACGCCGCTACCGCGCAACCACCATCGGCTACGTCGGTGAATTGTGCCGTTATCTGGTGGATCAGCCGGTCAGCAGCGATGACAGCCGCCATGACGTGCGCAAGATGATCGGCAACGGTTTGCGGCCCGGTGCCTGGGCTGAATTCAAGACCCGGTTTGCGGTGGATCACATCTGCGAACTGTACGCGGCGAGCGACGGCAATATCGGCTTCACCAATATCCTCAACTTCGACAACACCATCGGATTCTCGCTGATGGCCTGGGAACTGGTCGCCTACGATCAGGACAGCGGCGAACCGATTCGTGGTGCTGACGGGTTCATGCGCAAGGTCGACCGGGGCGAGCGCGGCCTGTTGCTGGCGCGGATCGACGACAAGGCGCCGCTGGATGGCTACACCGATCCGCAGAAAACCGCGAAAGTCGTGCTGCAGGACGTATTCACCAAGGGCGACCGCTTCTTCAACACCGGCGATCTGCTGCGCAACATCGGTTTCGGTCATGCGCAGTTTGTCGATCGCCTCGGCGACACCTACCGCTGGAAGGGCGAAAACGTCTCGACCACCGAGGTCGAGAACCTGTTGCTCCAGCATCCGCACATTTCCGAAGCCGTGGCCTATGGCGTGGAAATTCCCAACACCAACGGTCGCGCCGGCATGGCGGCGATCACGCCGGCCGAGTCTCTGGCGACGCTGGACTTCACCGAGCTGCTGGCCTTCGCCCGCCAGCGCATGCCGGCCTATGCGGTGCCGTTGTTCCTGCGGGTCAAAGTGAAAATGGAAACCACCGGCACCTTCAAATACCAGAAGACGCGCTTGAAAAACGAAGGCTTCGACCCCGGCCAGACAGGTGATGACCCGATCTATGCCTGGCTGCCGGGTACTGAAACCTACGTGCAGGTCACGGATGAAATCCTGGCGGACATTCGCGCCGGCAAGTTCCGTTATTGATATTGGCTATCGACTGTCTTGGAAAAAAGGGGGTGACAGCTATCGCCGCGCTCGGGAAACTATCGGCTTTCCGATTGACCGAAAGTGGAGTTGCCCCATGTCCGACCAAAGCCGCCAGATGACCCCCGAAGAAGCTGCCGAATTCACCGAGCAGGTATTCAACAAGGCGCGCGACGGCGATGCGGCGATGCTGGATCGCCTGATCACGGCCGGTCTGCCGGTCAACCTGACCAACAGCAAGGGCGACACCCTGTTGATGCTCGCCAGTTACTACGGTCACGTAGATGCGGTGCAAGTGCTGCTCAAGCACAAGGCCGACCCGGAACAACGCAACGGCAACGGCCAGAGCCCGATTGCCGGCGCGGCGTTCAAGGGTGACCTGGCCGTGGTCAAGGCATTGGTGGCCGGTGGGGCGCAGATTGAAGGCGCTTCCTTCGACGGCCGCACGGCGCTGATGATGGCGGCGATGTTCAACCGGGTTGAAATTGTCGAGTTCCTGATCGACCAGGGCGCGGACCCGAAAGCCAAGGACGCCAACGGCATCACCGCGCTGGACGCGGCCCGCACCATGGGCGCTGTGGACACCACCGCGCAGCTGGAAAAACTGCTGGGCTGAACCGTCGGGCCGGAACCCGCTCTGTGGCGAAGGCGAGAATGCGCTATCCTTCGCGCCCTCAAAATTCTCTTCGTCACAGGATCCGCCCCCATGAAAGCCGCACTCGCCGAACTCATCAGCAAAATCAGCTCCGGCTGCATGGGCGACGACGAGATTCAGAAGGTCGCTGATGAAGCGGCGCAGGCCTACGCCGATGCCGACGCTTTTCTGACCGCCAATCCGGACATCAACTACGACGACACTTTCCCGATTCCTTTGGGCGAATGGGTCGTGGTCGGCAGTCTGCCGGAAACCGTTCTGTTCCAGGCCGACACCTACGTTGACCTGTTCGCGCAGATCGTGGCTTCGTTCGGCCCGGGCGTGGAGTTCAACCTCAAGCCCAAGCAACTGGCCAAGACCGAAGCGCTGACCGCACTCAACCGCATCCAGGTGCAGATGAGCAGCATGAACAAGGAAAACGGCGGCTACACGCTGATGAACTTCAGCCAGTTGCTCGACGACGAACTGCAAGTGGTGCTGGTCTACGGCAACGACGTGCCGCGCGTGCTGGAACTGTGTGCCGAAGTCGGCATCGCCGCTGCGCCGTCGCTGGAAGCCTTGAAGGTCGCCGTTCACGTCTGAGCGCAATAAAAGGGAACCCTGCGCGCGACCGTCTATCCTAAAAGTGCATGCCACTATTCTGGAGTGACACCATGGGTTCCACGTTCAACGGCCTGATCGGCCTGATCATTCTTGCCCTCGACATCTGGGCGATCATCAACGTGCTGAAAAGCGGTGCCGAGACCGGGATGAAAATCCTCTGGGTGCTGTTGATCATCTTCCTGCCGGTGCTGGGCCTGATCATCTGGGCGATTGCCGGGCCGCGGGGCAATGTGCGGATCTGACCGTTCGCGCCAATGGATTGTGCCGGGCCGATGAAGTGAGGTTCGACCTGTCATCTTCGGCAACGTAGAATGCGCGCCTTTCCCGGGCAATCGAACCTGACGATTGGCGCCCGCGCATTCATCGGAGCACTTCACCATGACCGTCACCAAGACCAGCGAATACCTGGAAACCCTCTACGAAGGCTACGGCCAGCGTTTTCGCATGGAAAAACTGCTGCACGAAGTGCGCACCGAACACCAGCACCTGGTGATCTTCCAGAACCCGCGCATGGGCCGGGTGATGGCGCTGGACGGCGTGATCCAGACCACCGAAGCCGATGAATTCATCTACCACGAAATGCTCACCCACGTGCCGATCCTCGCCCACGGCACCGCCAAGCGCGTGCTGATCATCGGCGGCGGCGACGGCGGCATGCTGCGCGAAGTGACCAAGCACGCCAGCGTCGAGCACATCACCATGGTCGAAATCGACGGCACCGTGGTCGACATGTGCAAGGAATTCCTGCCGAACCACTCCAAGGGCGCCTACGACGACCCACGCCTGAACCTGGTGATCGACGACGGCATGCGCTTCGTCGCAACCACCACTGAAAAGTTCGACGTGATCATTTCCGACTCCACCGACCCGATCGGCCCGGGCGAAGTGCTGTTCTCGGAAAACTTCTACCAGGCCTGCCACCGCTGCCTGAACGAGGGCGGCATCCTCGTGACCCAGAACGGCACACCGTTCATGCAGATCGAAGAAGTGAAAACCACCGCCGGTCGCCTGCGCAGCCTGTTCCCGGACTGGCACTTCTATCAGGCGGCCGTGCCGACCTACATCGGCGGTTCGATGACCTTCGCCTGGGGCTCGACCAACCCGGCCTACCGCAAACTGAGCCGTGAAACCCTGCAACAGCGCTTCATCGGCAGCGGCATCGTCACCCGTTACTACAACCCGGAAATCCACATCGGCGCCTTCGCCCTGCCGCAATACGTGCTGCAAGCGGTGAACAAGCCAAGCAACGACTGATCACTCAGCCGTTATCACTGCGGGAGCGAGCGGCTTCGTTCCCGCAGATGAAATGTTTTTCATGTTTCATCGGTGTAAAGCTTTTGAACGATCAATCCTGACAAAAGTCGAGATAGATATGAGCCCATTTGCGGGTTTGTTCGAGGAGGCACCAATGCAAAAGTGGAAAGTCACTTTCGTGGATGATCACGGTGAAATTGTCGATGAAATCTTCGAGCGCGCGGAATGCCCCAGCGACGATGAGGCCGCTCGATTGATCAAGGAACGACTCCTTCCTGTCGTCGCCGCACTGGATCTGAACGATCTGGAAGGGCGCACCTCCGATGCAGGCGCCAAAAGCCTGAAAACCCAGAACAGCATCGAAATCCGCAGCATCACGCCCATCTGAAAATCTTCTTGTCCGTAACGTACCAGGCCTTGGCAGCGGCTCTATCTTGGGGCTACTCTGCAAGCGAGATCAGCGAACGGATCGCTAAGGTCTGGTCTTGTCAGCTACATGCTTGTTTCCCGCCGGCAACACGGTTGTCGTAGCGCCTGAGCCGTTCGGCTAGGTGCAGGGAATACGGAAAGTCTATCCATCTATGCGAGGGGGACGTTCATGAGCACAGCCTATCAAGAAGACATCAGCAGCAGCGTGCTGCGCCGCATGAAAGAAGGCGGTTTCGATTTTTCCCGATTCCATCCCATCGAGTTCTACGCCATTTTCCCGGACGAGGAGCGGGCGCGCAGGGCGGCAGGCAAGTTTCGCGGTGAATCCATCAATGCCCAGGTCAGTGCGCGCGACGACGGCGCGTGGTCCCTGGAATTGAGCAAGGTGATGTACGCAACCTACGACGACATTGGCGATTTCGAACAGGGCTTTTCGGCGGTGGTCGAGCCACTGGGCGGCATCATCGAAGGCTGGGGCGTAAAGCAGGAGGTGCGCAACCGCCATCGTTTGAACTGATAACCCTCGCAACACGTCGAGCAACGGCTGACCTTCGGGTCGGCCGTTGTCGTTTCTGCACCCTGAACATCGCCCGGCAAAACCCTGAAACAAGAATCCGGCGCAAAAAAAAGCCACCGGGAGAGGTGGCTGAAAGGGAAGACCGGAAGGAGAGGAAACCGGTCAGGGTTACGGCCGGTAGGGCTGCCAGGGCAAGCCGGATCAGTGGGCTGCGCACTTCGTCAGGGACGTTTCGCAGCGGATGTGCGGATTATCCGCAGGCGGCGCCGGGCAGTGAAATCAACTCTGACTATGCTGGTGATAGGCGACTGCACTGCGTCGCAATGAGGCGGGGGCGATCAGGTTGGGGCATTTGCCGCACAGGAATGGTGCGGTGTTTATGGCGTGAATATCCAACCGATTGAAATCAAAGCGTTTATGCCGATGGCACGGGCCTTGCGAAGGCCTGTATGTCCGGGGTGACAAGGAGTACGGCATGATCCGCACCTATTTTGATGAAATGTACGATGCCGGCGGCCAGGTCCGCCCGCATTACCGGGAGTTTGCCCGCTGGCTGGCCGATACGCCTGACGAGCTGTTGGCCCAGCGGCGACGCGAGGCCGATCTGCTGTTCCATCGTGCCGGGATCACTTTCACGCTCTACGGGGACGAGCAAGGGACAGAACGCCTGATTCCCTTCGACACCATTCCGCGCAGCATTCCCGCCAGCGAGTGGCGGATCGTCGAGCGCGGCTGCATCCAGCGCGTCAAGGCGTTGAACATGTTCCTCGCCGACCTCTATCACGAGCAGCGCATCATCAAGGCCGGGATCATTCCCGCCGAGCAGGTGCTGGCCAACGAGCAATACCAGTTGGCGATGCAGGGGCTGGATCTGCACCGCGATATCTATTCGCACATCTCCGGCGTCGATCTGGTGCGCGACGGCGACGGCACGTATTACGTGCTCGAGGACAACCTGCGCACGCCCAGCGGCGTGAGCTACATGCTCGAAGACCGCAAGATGATGATGCGCCTGTTCCCCGAGCTGTTCGCGGCCCAGCGCATCGCCCCGATCGACCATTACCCGAACCTGCTGCTCGACACCCTGAAAAGCTCAAGCCCCATCGACGACCCGAGTGTGGTGGTACTGACGCCGGGCCGCTTCAACAGCGCGTTTTTCGAGCATGCGTTCCTGGCCCGGGAAATGGGCGTCGAGCTGGTCGAAGGTGCCGATCTGTTCGTGCGCGACGACAAGGTCTTCATGCGCACCACTGACGGCCCGAAAGCGGTAGACGTGATCTACCGCCGGCTCGACGACGCCTTCCTCGACCCGTTGGCCTTCCGCCCGGATTCGATGCTCGGCGTGCCGGGTCTGCTGTCGTCGTATCGCTCTGGCAATGTGGTGCTGGCCAATGCGATCGGCACCGGCGTGGCGGACGACAAGTCGGTGTATCCGTTCGTCACCGAGATGATCCGTTTCTACCTCGATGAAGAGCCGATCCTGAAAAACGTGCCGACCTGGCAATGCCGCAATCCGTCTGAACTTTCCCATGTGCTGGCCAATCTTCCGGATCTGGTGGTCAAGGAAACCCAGGGCTCCGGCGGCTACGGAATGCTCGTGGGGCCGGCGGCAACAACGGCGGAAATCGATGCGTTCCGCGAGCGGATCAAGGCCAAGCCCCACGCGTACATCGCGCAACCGACGCTGTCGCTGTCGACCTGTCCGACCTTTGTCGAAAACGGCATTGCGCCGCGCCATATCGACCTGCGTCCGTTCGTATTGTCCGGCCGCGAAACCCGGGTTGTGCCCGGCGGTTTGACCCGTGTCGCCCTGCGTGAAGGCTCTCTGGTGGTGAATTCATCCCAGGGTGGCGGAACCAAGGACACCTGGGTGGTCGAGGATTGAAGGAAGCCTGCCATGTTAAGTAGAACTGCCTCGGATCTGTACTGGATGTCGCGTTACCTGGAGCGGGCGGAAAACCTCGCCCGCATGCTCGATGTCAGCTATTCGCTGTCGCTGATGCCGCAGGACGGCCGTGGCGACGGTCTGCACGAACTGGCGATGCCGCTGCTGATCACCGGCACGCTGGACGACTACCTGGAACGCCACGGCGAGTTGCATGCCGAGCGATTGCTGCACTTCTTCGCGCTCGACGCGGCCAACCCGGCGAGCATCTATAGCTGCCTCGGCGCGGCGCGAGCCAGTGCCCACGCGGTGCGCGGTCGGATCACCGCCGACATGTGGGAGAACATCAACGCCACCTGGCTGGAGATCCGCGGGATCGCCAACCAGGGCCTCAGCCGCTATGGCATGAGCCGTTTCTGTGAGTGGATCAAGGAACGTTCGCACCTGTTCCGCGGGGCGTCCTACGGCACCATCATGCGCAACGATGCGTTTCGTTTCATCCGGTTGGGCACGTTCATCGAGCGGGCCGACAACACTTTGCGCCTGCTAGACGCCCGCTATGAAATGGCCGGCGATCAGGCCGAAGCGGTCAGCGACGGCACCGCCCACGCCTATTACCAATGGAGTGCCTTGTTGCGGGCCTTGTCCTCGTTCGAGGCCTACACCGAAATCTACCGCGACGCGCCCGGCGCCCGGCATGTCGCCGAGCTGCTGCTGTTGCGTGCCGACGTGCCGCGCTCCTTGCGGGCCTGCACCGAAGAAATCGACCAGATCCTCGCGCAACTGCCGGGAGCCAACGGTCGTCCTGCGCAACGACTGGCGGCGGAAATGGACGCACGCCTGCGTTACACCGGCATCCACGAAATCCTCGAGGAAGGGCTGCACGCCTGGCTCACCGAGTTCATCCCGCTGGTGCGCCAGTTGGGCAACGCCATTCACAGTTCCTACCTGGAGGCCGCATGAGACTTTCCATCAGCCACGAGACCACCTATCACTACGAAGATCAGGTGCGGGCGAGCATCCAGTACCTGCGCCTGACACCTCACGACAGCGAGCGTCAGCATGTGCTGAGCTGGCAGCTCGACCTGCCGCGCCCGGTGCGCGCACAGCTCGATCCGTTCGGCAACATTCTGCACGTGCTGACGATGGACGAACCCCACGAAGCGATCATCATCGGCGCTCGTGGGCAGGTCGATATCGACGAGTTGCGCGAGGCGGAACACGAGAGCCAGTCGGCGCTGCCATTCCTGCGCTTCACCCGCCTCACCGAGGCTGACGAGGCGCTGCGGGCGTTTGCCGAGAAGTCCTGCAAGCAACGACGCGACCGCAATGCACTGATCGATCTGATGCATGGCCTGAATCAGCACATGACCTATAAGCCTGGCTCCACCGAAGTCGACACCAGCGCCGCCGAGGCGTTTGCCGGGCGGGCGGGTGTTTGCCAGGATCACGCTCACGCGTTTCTGGCCTGCGCGCGCAGCCTCGGTGTGCCGTCGCGGTATGTGTCGGGTTATCTGTACAGCGAGGATTGCGAGCATCTGGCCAGTCACGCCTGGGCCGAGGCCTGGATCGATGACGCCTGGTACAGCTTTGACGTGACCAATGAACTGGCCCGGCCGGAGCGGCACCTGAAACTGGCGGTGGGCCTGGATTACCTCGACGCCTGCCCGGTGCGGGGCATGCGTCGGGGCGGTGGGTCAGAGCAGATGCACGCGAAAGTGCTGGTGTCGCCGACACCAGCGCCAATCATCTCGGTGCAACAGCAGTAAACGACGTAGTCGGGTTACTTGGCGGGCGCAACCTTGCGCCCGGCCATGTGCTGTAAGTATCCCACCAGTTTCTGCAGATCCGCCTCCGGTAATACCTCGGCGGAAAACCCTGGCATCTTCGCTTGCGGCCACTGGCGCAAACTCTGCGGATCGCGGATGTAGCGCTTGAGGAAGTCCGCGCCGAAATACTCGGTCGGGCTGTAGGGAATATTCAGGTCCGGTCCGAATTGCGCATCCCCCGCGCCATTTAGGCGATGGCAGGCCAGACAGTTCTTCTGGAACAGCGCAAAACCCTGATTCACCGGGTCATCGGCCTTCAACGCAGGATCCGGCAACAGGGCAGGGAAGCGCTCGGCCACCGGCGCCATGCGTTTGATGCTCGCCACTTCGAATGGCCATTGTTCCGGGCTGATATGGCCGGCCTGCGGATCGGTCCACACCAGATAGAACGGTCCGGCGCTGTGCTTGCCTTCCGACAGCGGCGGCCAAGGATGGGCCGGGTCTTCGATGGCCAGCCAGGCGCGGGAACCTTTGGTGTTCAGCAACGGCGCAGCGGCCAGCTCGGCGGCAAAACCATCCAGTGCTACGGCTTGCAGGTGATCGTCCGGTTTGATTCCGGTCAGCAATGCAGCCACCGGCACGGCGCGATAAGTCATGTCCTTCTTGTAGGACACGTCATTCTTGATCGTGAGGGTTTGTACCTGAGGATGCTTGAGCAATTCCTCGGTCTGCCAGGTGCGGCTGTTCGCGCCCAGCTCCAGATTCAGCTGTGCGGCAGACAGGGGCAAGCTCAGCAGCATGGCCCCAAACAGAATGAGCGTTTTCAATTGATCGCCGTCCATGTCGTGGAAGTGCGCAAAGGTTGGCACAGCCACGCTGGCCCGGGTAGCGGGCCAGTCACATTTTCAGTGGCGATGAGCAATACCTGCCGCTTGAATCAGCCGATGACCTTGGTCAGATTCGGCAAAATCAACAACAGCGTCGTGGCGAAAAGAATGAGCCCTGCTTGACGAACTTTCGGTTGTTTGAACATGGCTTGACCGCCTTTTTTGTTATTTCCTGATGCCTGCCTGCATATCCATGATGGCAAGCGCTGCACTTCCTGTTGAAGAACGCCTGCCTCGGCAAAACCCGACGACAACGACGTACATGTTCACCTTAGGGCCCGCGTCACGCTTGGCTTAGATCCATTTCATATGTATTTGCTGCTGAACGCGATTAAAAAGGCATGAGGCCCATTGCCAGCTTCTTTGCCGCCCTTTTGCTAGACAGCTCGCTGACCTGAACCGGTTAACCTGGTCGGGAATGACCGTCCGTCTGAGCGTGCGCGTCAACGTCATTGAGCGCTGTGGTCATTGAATCCGTGACCGTCCCGGCCAAGAGTGGAGGCACGAATTTCACTCACCGCACAGGTTCGAGAACGCCATGACCCAAGCTTTGATTTTCGACGCGTTACGCACGCCCCGTGGCCGAGGCAAGGCCGACGGTTCGCTGCACAGCGTCAAACCGGTGAACCTGGTGGCCGGGCTGCTGACCGCTTTGCAGGCGCGCACTTCGCTGGACACCAGCCAGGTCGATGACGTGGTGCTCGGTTGCGTCACGCCGATTGGCGATCAAGGCTCGGACATCGCGAAAACCGCCGTGCAGGTGGCCGATTGGGACGTCAGCGTTGCCGGCGTGCAGATCAACCGGTTCTGCGCCTCGGGCCTGGAAGCGGTGAACCTGGGGGCGATGAAAGTGCGCTCCGGGTTCGAAGACCTGGTGGTGGTTGGCGGTGTCGAATCCATGTCCCGCGTACCGATGGGCAGTGATGGCGGTGCCTGGGCGCTGGACCCGCAGACCAACCTGCACAGCCATTTCACCCCTCAAGGCGTCGGCGCCGACCTGATCGCCACGCTTGAAGGCTTCAGTCGTCAGGACGTCGATGCTTACGCGCTGCACTCGCAACAAAAAGCCGCCCGGGCTCGGGCCGACGGTTCGTTCAACAAGTCGTTGGTGCCGGTGCAGGACCAGAACGGCATCATTCTGCTCGATCACGATGAGTTCATTCGCGCCGAGTCGACCCTCGAAGGCCTGGGCAAGCTCAAGCCGAGTTTCGAAATGATCGGCCAGATGGGTTTCGATGCCACGGCGCTGCGGGTCTACAGCCATGTCGAGCGGATCAACCATGTGCATACACCGGGCAACAGCTCGGGCATCGTCGACGGTGCGGCGCTGATGCTTATCGGTTCCGAAGCCAAGGGCCGGGCGTTGGGCCTGCAACCTCGGGCGCGGATTGTCGCCACGGCGGTCACCAGCACCGACCCGACCATCATGCTCACCGGCCCGGCGCCGGCCACTCGCAAGGCGCTGGCCAAGGCCGGGCTGCGGGTCGAAGACATCGACCTGTTTGAAGTCAACGAGGCGTTCGCCTCGGTGGTGCTGAAATTCATCAAGGACATGGCCGTCGACCCGGACAAGGTCAACGTCAATGGCGGCTCGATTGCGATGGGCCATCCGCTGGGCGCCACCGGTTGCGCGATTCTTGGCACCTTGCTCGATGAACTGGAAGCCCGGCGCCTGCGCTATGGCCTGGCGACGCTGTGCGTCGGCGGCGGCATGGGCATCGCCACCATCATCGAACGCCTCTGACCCCAAGGAACTTTGTCATGACCCAAGCCATTCGTTACGAAAAAGGCCAGGACGGCATCGTCCTCCTGACCATCGACATGCCGGGCCAGAGCGCCAACACCATGAACGCGGTGTACCGCGAAGCCATGGCTGACAGCGTCGCCCGACTGCTCGCGGAAAAAGATGACATCGCCGGGGTGATCATCACTTCGGCCAAAAAGACCTTCTTCGCCGGCGGCGACCTGAATGAACTGATCAAGGTCGGCAAGCCTGAAGCCAAGGCTTTCTACGACATGGTGCTGACCCTCAAGGGCCAGTTGCGCACCCTGGAAACCCTCGGCAAACCGGTGGTCGCGGCGATCAACGGCGCGGCGCTCGGCGGTGGCTGGGAAATCTGCCTGGCCTGCCACCACCGCGTGGCGCTGGACGATGCTTCGGTGCAGCTCGGCCTGCCGGAAGTGACCCTCGGCCTGTTGCCGGGCGGTGGTGGCGTGGTGCGGATGGTGCGCATGCTCGGCATCGAAAAAGCCCTGCCGTATCTGCTCGAAGGCAAGAAAGTCCGTCCGCAGCAGGCGTTGCAGGCCGGTTTGATCGATGAACTGGCGGCGGATCGCGATGAGCTGCTGGCCAAGGCCCGGGCCTGGATTCTGGCTAACCCTGCGGCCGTGCAGCGTTGGGATGTGAAGGGCTATCAGATCCCCGGCGGCACGCCGTCGAACCCGAAAGTCGCGCAGATGCTGGCGATTGCGCCGTCGATCCTGCGCAGCAAAACCCAGGGCACGTTGCCGGCGCCGGAGAAGATTCTCTGCGCAGCGGTGGAAGGCGCGCAGGTGGATTTCGATACCGCACACCTGATCGAGACCCGCTACTTCACCGAACTGACCACCGGCCAGATCTCGAAAAACCTGATCGGTACCTTCTGGTTCCAGCTCAATGAAATCAATGCCGGCGGTTCGCGTCCGCAGGGCTTTGCGCCTTATGTGACGAAACGCGTGGGCGTCCTCGGGGCGGGCATGATGGGCGCCGGCATCGCCTATGTCAGCGCCTCGGCCGGGATCGACGTGGTGCTCAAGGACATCAACCTTGCTGCCGCCGAAAAGGGCAAGGCGCATTCGGCGGCGCTGCTGGACAAGAAAGTCGCTCGCGGGCAAATGTCTGCGCAGCAGCGTGAAGCGGTGCTGGCGCGGATCAAGACCACTGAAAGCGATGCCGATCTGGCGGGTTGCGATCTGATCATCGAAGCGGTGTTCGAGGATCGTCAGCTCAAGGCCAAAGTCTCGGCAGCGGCGCAACAGGTGGTCGGTGCCGACGCGGTGATCGCCTCCAATACTTCGACCTTGCCCATCACCGGCCTGGCGGCTGCGGTGCCGGATCAGAGCAAGTTCATCGGCCTGCACTTCTTCAGTCCGGTGGAAAAAATGCCGTTGGTAGAAATCATCAAAGGCGCGCAAACCAGCGATGAAACCCTCGCACGCGGGTTCGATTTCGTCCTGCAAATCAAGAAAACGCCGATCGTGGTCAACGACAGTCGCGGCTTCTTCACCTCGCGGGTGTTTGGCACCTTCACCAACGAAGGCATTGCCATGCTCGGCGAAGGCGTCAGTGCGCCGATGATCGAAACCGAAGCACGCAAGGCCGGCATGCCCATCGGGCCTCTGGCGATCTCTGACGAAGTTTCCCTCAGCCTGATGAGCCATATCCGTCAGCAAACGGCCAAAGACCTGCAAGCGGAAGGGAAACCGCTGATTGAGCACCCCGCGTTCGCCGTGATTGACTTGCTGCTCAACGAATACAAGCGGCCGGGCAAGGCGGCGGGGGGCGGTTTTTACGAGTACCCGGCGGGAGGCCAGAAACACCTGTGGCCCGAGCTGAAATCTCGCTTCGAGACAGCCGACGGGCAGATTTCGCCGAAGGATGTGCGTGACCGGTTGCTGTTTGTACAGGCTATCGAAACCGTGCGCTGTGTGGAGGAGGGCGTGCTGACCTCGACGGCGGACGCCAACGTCGGCTCGATCTTCGGCATCGGTTTCGCGGCATGGACGGGCGGCGCGTTGCAGTTCATCAATCAATATGGCGTGAAGGACTTTGTCGCGCGGGCGCAGTACCTGGCTGAGCAATACGGCGAACGTTTCGCGCCGCCAGCGCTGCTGCTGGAAAAGGCTGCGAAGGGCGAGTTGTTCTAACGGGCGGGGACGCATTTCGGGGCTTGCCTTGCCGGGTGGTTTCAAGGCAGGCTCTGGGGTGTGCATTATTCCCATCACGTGTCAGGTATTTTTTATGTCGCTACGCATCTGCATTCTGGAAACCGACATCCTGCGTCCGGAACTGGTCGATCAATATCAGGGTTACGGGCAGATGTTCCAGCGCCTGTTCTCGCAACAGCCGATCGCCGCCGAGTTCACGGTATACAACGTGATGCAGGGCGACTATCCGAGTGATGACCTGACGTTCGATGCGTACCTGGTCACTGGCAGCAAGGCCGACTCGTTCGGCACCGACCCGTGGATCCAGACCCTCAAGCAGTACCTGCTGACCCGCTATGAGCGTGGCGACAAACTGCTCGGCGTGTGCTTCGGCCATCAGCTGCTGGCGTTGCTGCTGGGCGGCAAGAGCGAGCGCGCGACCCAGGGTTGGGGCGTCGGCATTCACAACTACAAACTGGCGGCCAAGGCACCTTGGATGAACCCGGTGCGCGAAGAGTTGACACTGCTGATCAGCCACCAGGATCAGGTCACGGCGTTGCCGGAGAACGCCACGGTGATCGCCTCCAGCGATTTCTGCCCGTTCGCCGCGTACCACATCAACGATCAGGTGCTGTGCTTCCAGGGGCATCCGGAATTCATTCACGATTACTCGCGGGCACTGCTGGAACTTCGCCAGGAAGCACTGGGCGAGCAGATCTACAGCAAGGGTGTGGCCAGCCTTGAAAACGATCACCACGGCGCTACGGTGGCCGAATGGATGATGCGTTTCGTGGCGCACAAACCGAACGCCGCTTGAACCCAAACGCCCTCGTGCCGTACACGGGGGCGTTTTTTTAACTTACAGCCAGCCCGATTTCTTGAAGCTCGCCCACAGTCCCACGCAGCCCACCGTGATAAAGCTCAGCACGGCGAAATAGCCGTAGTGCCAGCTCAGCTCCGGCATGTTCTGGAAGTTCATCCCGTAGATCCCGGCGACCGCCGTCGGGAACGCCAGAATCGCTGCCCATGCCGCAAACTTGCGCTGCACCACGCTTTGCCGTGACGCCTCCAGCAACACACCGATCTCGATGGTCTGGCTCGCAATGTCGGCCAGGGTGGTCAGGTCTTCCATCTGCCGCGTGACATGGATCTGCACATCCCTGAAGTAAGGACGCATGTTCTTGTCGATGAACGGGAAGCTCAGCTTCTGCAGTTCCTCGCCGATTTCCACCATCGGCGCCGCGTATCGACGCAAGCGCAAAACATCGCGGCGCAGGCCATGAAGCTTCTGGATGTCGTGCTCGTTCAGCGCGCTACACAACACGTTGCGCTCCAGTTCATCGATCTCGGCGTGGATCGCTTCACCCACCGGCTGATAGTTTTCGATGACGAAATCCAGCAACGCATACAGTACGAAATCTTCCCCGTGCTCCAGCAACAGCGGCCGCGCCTCACAGCGCTGACGGACATGGGCGTAGGACGCCGAATGGCCGTTGCGGGCAGTGATGATGTAGCCCTTGCCGGCGAAGATGTGGGTTTCGATGAACTGCAGGATGCCGTGCTCGCGCACGGGGGAGTAGGTGACGATGAACAGGGCGTCGCCGAAGGTTTCCAGTTTTGGGCGACTGTGTTTTTCCAGGGCGTCTTCGATGGCCAGTTCGTGCAGGTTGAACTGGCGTTGCAGGTTGGCCAGCTCCTGGGCATTCGGCTCTTCGAGGCCGATCCAGACGAAGTGCCCGGTCTTGGCGGCCCAGGCGGCGCCTTCATCGAGGGAAATATTGGTGACTTTCTTACCGGCGCTGTAAACCGCAGCAGCAACAACTCGACCCATGGTGGTGGTTCACTTCTTATTGGCAGATGGCAGGGGAGACATGGCTTCAGCTTAGCCGTGTCGCTGCTTGAGAGTCAGTGAAATCTGCACAGTTCACCGGGCAAAAGAAAACCCGCACAGGGCGGGTTTCTTTTTCACGCAGCTTGAAGTTGCCGATCCATTGCATCGATGCACTCGCGCATCTGCTCCCGGCACTGGGTGATGAGCATGGGCATGTCGTCCATGGTCAGGCCAGCGGTAGGAATTGCCGGCAGCGAACGGATGAGAATTTTCCCGCTGCGCCAGCGGTTCAGGCGCATGTGCTTGATGTAGCTGCTGACACACACTGGAACGATCGGCACACCGGCGGCGATGGCCATCTGGAACGCGCCTTTCTTGAACGGCAGCAGTTCTTCACCCAGGTTGCGCGTGCCTTCCGGGAAGACCCAGATCGAGGTGTCTTTGTGCTGCAAGGTGTCGGTGGTCGTCAGCATCGACTGGCGCGCCTTGTGCGCGTTCCCACGATCGATCAACACGTTGCCGGCCAGCCAGAACAACTGCCCGAACAACGGCACCCATTTCAGACTCTTTTTGCCAATGCACACGGTCCGACGCGGCACCACATTGCCGAACACGAACAGGTCGTAGTTGGACTGATGGTTGGCGATGATCACGCAGCTGTCAGGCTTGCTCATCAGCTGACCGACGTCGGCCTTCACTCGCAGGCGCAGGATGCACATGGCCGGCAGTGCGTACAGCCGGGCGCACAGACGACTGTTGTCCGGATTGAATGGCCGGCACAGCCCGAGGATCACCCCGAGCACACCCGCCAGAATAAAGTGCAGGCCCATCAATAACATACGAAACACGAACAGCATTTTCAGGCCCCACCGGGACAAAAGGTGGCGCAGTGTACGGATGTGCACTGTTTTCGGCAATTGCCGCTATAGAGTCAGGAGATGGGCGATGTTTAAGCGCATGTTTCCGACTTGTCGGTCAGAGGCGTCCTAGAGCAGCTGCGGAGTTTTGAAACGTGCGTGCAAGAAAAAGCCCGACACGACGGTCGGGCTTTTCTATAAAGGAGCGAACCGGGTTCAGCCCAGGTGTTCCTGATCCTGAATGATCGCGTTGTCCAGGGTTTCCAGCAGCGCTTTGCGCACTTTCAACTTGGTGTTCTTGTGCGCGGTCATGTTGATCTTCTTCAACTGACGCGCAGCGGCGAGGGCGGCACCTTGCAGCTCTTCGGCCGAAACCACCTTGTCGAGGAAACCGGCATCCACGGCGCTTTGCGGATCGAACATTTCGCCGTTGATCACCGAACGGTGGAAGGCCGAGCGGCGCAGGCGATCACGGGCCAGCTCGATGCCGGCGTGGTGCATGGTCATGCCGATCTGCACTTCGTTCAGACCAATGCTGAACGGGCCATCGACACCGATCCGGTAATCGGCGGACAACAGAATGAACGCGCCTTTGGCCACGGCATGACCCGGGCAGGCAACGATCACCGGGAACGGGTGCGACAGCAGGCGGCGGGCGAGGGTCGAACCGGCAGTTACCAGCGACACGGCTTCTTTAGGGCCGGCGGTCATTACCTTCAAATCGTAGCCGCCGGACAGAATGCCAGGCTGGCCGGTAATGATCACAATGGCGCGATCCGCCACCGCCTGATCCAGCGCCGCGTTGAAGGCCGCGATCACGTCCGGGGAAATGGCATTGACCTTGCCGTTGCTCAGGGTAAGAGTCGCGATACCGTCTTCGAGGTGGTAGGCAATCAGGTCGCTCATGGCGCAATTCCTTATAAGAAAGATGGGCAGACGTTACCCACCGTCGCCGGTCAGGTAAAGCACTGTGACTGACCCGCCGGTCACCCTTGAGCGGCTGATCCGCCGCAACGTGCCCCACGACAAACGCCTGCGCGCCTATATAGAAGGGCCGCGCCCACCCGAGATTGGCCGGATCGCCATGACCCATGGACAGCAGAAACGACTTTTTCTCTTAACCGCATGAAAATTCTGAAAAAAAGTTTGCCATCAGAAAAGCTTTCGACTACATTAGCGCGCCTCGACAGACAGAACATGTTTGAAGAGATACGGTGAAGTGTCCGAGTGGCTTAAGGAGCACGCCTGGAAAGTGTGTATACAGGAAACTGTATCGAGAGTTCGAATCTCTCCTTCACCGCCACATTCAGTAAACACAAACCCCTGATTTTCCTAGAGAAAGTCGGGGGTTTGTGGTTTTTGGCGTCTGGAAAAAGGCGATATGGGAACAGTATGGGACTGGCGCACCATTTCGCTGAGTAAAAAGCAGGCGCGGCTTTTGAGTTTCCAATGAATGTGGGTGAAATTCCCGCGTATCGTCAGTTCCCTTTGGTTATGTTTCTGCGCGATAGTGGCGTTTTGTTATCGACTTCAGGAAACGCTACTTGCCTGGAAGGTCATCGGCAGTTCAACGCAGGAAGCGCAGTGAAGACAATTGTCACGATGGTTCTATTTTTGGGGTTGTGCGGCTGCGGCTCCGACTCTCGCAGTTCTGCGCCGACACTCTGGGCAGACGGCATCATGCTCGAGCAGAAGAAGGTTGTCGTCGATGATCAGCACGCCAAAGTGATCATGCAGGCATCAGGCGATACGGCCAATCCGGTAGATTTTGAAGTGGTTCGAGGTAATGACCCGGACAGGCGTCCCGATCATTTGGGGACGGTAGTCAAACCGTTTCGCAGTAAAGTCGGCGAATGGTTCAGCCGTCTAGACAGCGCGGTCTCCAAGCGTTTCCCCCAATTGGAAATGCAGGCCGATCCTGGCCAGGTTCTGCAAGTGGGCGGCTCGTCGACGGTCAGTAGTCAGGTTCCGGCACCGGGTTATCGGACTCTTTATAACGAAGACTATGTATTCAACCCGTCGAAGAACAAGTATGAGAAAAAGCTAACCGCCAATCCGACCGTCCCGTCGTCTTACTCCTGTGGGCCGATCACAAGCGCCTTTATTCCCGAGAAACAAAAGGTCTATCTGGCGGAGTTTGTCTTCGTGGATCGGGGGGATGGTTGTGAACTGCAGCTCTATGACATCACGCAATCCGAACTGCGTATCCCCGTCGTTGCCATCAAAGGCACGCAGCCCTCGTCCGCCAGGTCGTTCCGTTACCCATAAGTTCATAAACAAACCCCCCGGTTTCGCAAGAAGCCAGGGGGCTTGTGCATTCTGGTGTCCGGATTTCTTTGGTCACAGAGACGGGTTCGGCTTCATTTTGCCGGGGCGGTACAATCGCGGTTTTATCTGTATGTAAAAGGACGACTTCCATGATCATTTCCACTACCCACTCCATCGAAGGCCGGCAGATTACGGCGTATCTGGACATTGTCAGTGCCGAGTCGGTGCAGGGCGTGAATGTGATTCGCGATATGTTCGCCGGGATGCGGGACTTTTTTGGCGGGCGTTCGCAGACGCTGGAGCGGGCGTTGAAGGAGGCGCGTGTTCAGGCGACTGACGAGATCAAGGAGCGGGCGCGGGCCTTGCAGGCGGATGCGGTGGTCGGGGTGGATTTCGAGATCAGCATGCCGGCGGGGAAGGGCGGTATGGTTGTGGTGTTCGCGACCGGCACAGCGGTCAAGTTGCGCTGAGCATTGGTTTCCGCTTGTGAGCCCATTCAAGTGAATGGGCTCGTTACCGGCAATCAGCCCTGCGGCTTGAGCAGGACGGTGCCTTTCGAGTCGTAGGTCAGTGGGGTGTCGATCGCGACGAGTGGAGTGCCGGTGGACTGGCCAGGCTGAACCGGGTCTGGATAGTAGATGACGCCAGGTTTGCCAGGCTGCACCGGACTAGGTCCGTCCAGCGGCTTGATGACGATCTCACCTGAGGCAAGCTTCTCCTTGAATTTTTCCGCCGCGGCTTTACCGGCGGCGATCTGCTCGTCCGTGAGCTTTACAACAGGCATCGGTGGGAATCCTTTGATTTCCATGTTCTCTCCTTGAGATTCATTGCGTAGGAAAAAGGGCAACGGCCAGTCATCGAGAATCTTTAGCTCTGTGGGACCAGCGGTTCATCTTCGCGCCGAGCTTTTTGTAGGCCATTCGTCGGGCTCAGGGCGATCTGAATCACAAGTCCAGGAATGACCGGCTAGTCTCAAAAGCCTTGGAGGTCGATATTTTTTAAGGCAAAAGGGTCTTGCCGGTATCGACCCGCTTTTGAAAGGGGTGAAGAGATGACTGATCCGTACATCGAAGACGACGGGGCTGAATTTCCATTCAACAATTGCGTGCGCTGTGGCCAGACCGAGTATCAAGCGGGCTTTGGCGAAGATCCGGTGCAGACCGGCAAGATCAAGTCGACAGCACCCAAGGGGCCGAAAGCGAAATTTCTGCCCAAGGTGACGACACGTTCCAGGAAGTAATCCGGATGCCAAAGAACCCCGCCAATGAGCGGGGTTTTTTATCCGTGTTTTTCAGAAAGAAACGTCCTACAGAAATTGCGGATTCGTCTGGTTTCTTTCACAAACTTTTCACACCGGTCTACGTAGGGTGAAGCCATCCGTTAGAAAGCAAGTCTCCAGCCCGTCTCCCCAGCGGGCTTTTTTTTGCCTGCCATAAAACCTTTTCCATAATCGCTGTCCAATCGGCGCCAAGTGCGTTGCGACGCTGGACTTTACCGCGGCAACAGCATTCAATCTGCGCCCTTTTTTCTTCCTTCTGTTGAGGTTTTCGTCATGCGTTTAACTCTGCCTGCTCTGGTTCTGGGGCTTCTGGTTGCTCAAGGTGCAATGGCTGGCGACGGTACCGCCGCACTGGGTGGCGGCCTGGGTGGCGCGTTGGGTAATGTGGTCGGCCAGAAAATGGGCGGCAGCACCGGTGCAGCGATTGGTGCTGGTGTAGCGGGCGCGGCCGGCAGTGCGTTGGCTGCGAAGAAAGGTGCTCGTACCAAAGCGGCCATTGGCGGCGGTGTCGGCGCGGCGGGTGGTTCGGTGATCGGCAACAGCCTGGGTGGCAAGACTGGCGCAACCATCGGTGCCGGCCTGGGTGGCGCAGCTGGCGGCGCGGTAGGCAGCAATCTGTCCAAAGGTCACAAGCGTCACTGATTGCGAATGCATGTCTGAAAAGGCCCGGCTTGATGCCGGGCTTTTTCGTTGCTGAACGATTTCCCTGAATGAGCCTCAAATTCCACATAGCCCCTCTCCGGGCATGCCGTCCCGATCCGGGACCTGTGAGGTCTGTATGCGCTCGACTTTAACTGCAACTGCGTTGGTTTTGGGACTGCTCGTGGCTCAAGGCGCCATGGCTGCCGGCGATGGTTCCGCGGCTGTCGGTGGTGGGCTGGGCGGTGTGCTGGGTAACGTGGTCGGCGGTCAGCTCGGCGGCAGCACCGGTGCGGCGGTTGGTGCTGGCGTGGGCGGTGCGGCCGGCAGTGCCGTCGGGGCGAACAAGCGCAATCGTACGGAAGCCGCGATTGGCGGTGGTCTCGGCGCCGCTGGCGGCTCAGTGCTCGGCAACAGCCTCGGAGGCTCCACCGGCTCGGCCATCGGCGCAGGATTGGGTGGCGCGGCGGGTGGCGCGGTCGGCAACAACCTGGGTGACGATGGTGGTAGATCGCACTCTGGGGGCGGCCATAAGCACAAGTACAAACACAAGAATCGTCATCATTGAATGATCGGTTCTACAGAAGCCCGGCTTGATGCCGGGTTTTTTGTGCCTGCGTGTCAGGCGCAGGAACGATTAGCGACCATACTTTTCGAACGTCGTATACGAATGCGATTGACGAGGTGCGCCATGACTCCCGAAACCGAAGGCAAGGAAGAAAAAGGCCCGAGTGGATTGCCGTTTATCAATGATCCGGGGAATGAAGATCCGGGGTCGTTGATGGATGACGCGACGGTTCCGCTTTGGGAGGGTGAGGGGGAGGAGCTTGAGTATGAGGATTTTGATGATGATGAGTGATGGGCTTTGAATGCGTGATTTCAAGCTTTGAGTGGGCCTTTGTTACAGGCCCTTTGAGAATGGAGGTCTGGAAAGTTTCTCTCCTATTATTGAGTCGCAACCCAGTGATTTTGGAGGTCGATGGGGAGCTTTTAAACAGCATCACCTGATGATTTTATTTTTTCGTTCAGCTTGCTCTTGATGTGCAGTAGCCATGTTTCGCCAGACACCCAATCATTCCAATAGCAGTAGTAGCAACTGAGTTCGGACAGTAAATAGCTTCTGAGAGCTGACTCATTCTTTCCCCAGTTAATCAGCGTTTGCAGGTCGTTCCTGATTAATATCAACTCTGTTTCACCTGCCTCATCAAGAAAATTTGTCAATACAAGGTCGGCACTATCGTGCTCCATCATCCAGTCCTGATGGAAATACGCCCCAAAAAAGTCGTGCAGCTCGGGAAGGTCTTTGTTCATAACTCTGGAAACCCGGTTAGTAAGAAATATCCCAAAGGTAATTGGGCATCCCGTTTTAGCACCAAAAGTAATTTTGTTGCAGGCAAGGAGTGAGGGTGTCCATTGGGCATGCTTACACCCACCGGTATCTGCAACTGATGTGTGATAGTTGTTTTTCCTTTGTTGCTAGCCAAGAAGTCTCTTATTTTCACTGAGTTCGCCGATATAGCTTCCGATACAGCAGCCTCTGCAGTTGCTCGATCACGAAAGGTTGATGCTGCCGGAATGTTCGGCTCGGCGAGCAATCTTTGAGCTAGCTGAGTATCTGTTCTACCCACATGTTTGATAATGAGATGGCCTCCTTGTGCTTCATGAGTCGCCAAACCCCCGCCAGGAACAATCTCACTGTAAGGCCCATCGGCTGTCTTCGATCCCGGGCACGGATTGCAAGTTAACCCCAACGGATCCACCCACCCCGTCGGGTTCGGCACGTACCGGTACTGATTGAGTCCCCCGGCGAGCTTCACCGGATCCGGCGTCAAATACCGCCCCACCTCCGGGTCGTAATACCGGTGCCGGTTGTAATGCAGCCCGCTTTCCGCATCGAAATACTGCCCCTGAAAGCGCAGCGGCTGATCGAGATAATCCTCGGTCGCCAGCTCCAGCGAAGTGACCTTGCCGTAGGCGCTGTACTTGGCTGACCAGACGATGTCGCCGCTGTAGTCGGTCAACTCCTGCGGCGTGCCGAGGTGGTCGAGCTGGTAGTAGAACGGGCAGGCGCGTTTCGGGCCTTTGCCGTCGAGCAGGGCCAGGGGGCGGAAGGTGCCGGGTTCGTAGATGAAACTGCGGTGCTGAGTCGGGCTGCTTTCGGCGATCAGGTGTTCGCCTTGCCAGAAGAACTCGGTGCTCTGGCCGTTGACGGTTTTGCGGATGCGGCGGCCGAAGGCGTCGTATTGATAGGTCGCGGTGGTGCCGTCGGGGCGGGTCAGGCCGATCAGGCGGTGCTGGCTGTCGTAGCGGTATTCGGTGACGAGCTGTTGGGCGCGGCCTCGGCGTTCGCGGATCAGGTTGCCGAAGGCGTCGTAGTCGTAATGACGATCGCCCTGCATCAGCAGGCGGTTGCCTTTGATGTGTGTGGGGCCCGGACGGTCCTGCAGCAGCAGGTTGCCGGCCGGGTCGTGAGCGAAGTTTTCCGGCACATCGTCGCGGGTGTGGCGCACGCGAATCAGCCGGTCGAGGGCGTCGTACTGATAGCTGCGCTGGCCGTGACGGGTGTCGGCGATGTGCTCGAGGTTGCCGTTGGCGCTGTAGGCAAAGTCGCGGCGTTACAGCGCACTGCGTTGATGGCCGACCGCGTGGGAACGTAAGCGACCCTGTTCGTCGTAGGCATATTCGCTGAGCAACAGACCCTGTTGCCGTTGTTGCTCTCGGCCGGACTGGTAGACATGACGGGTGAGCAAGGCGCCGTTGAGGTCGATCGCGGTCAGCGCGCCGCCCTTGGCATAGTGGTAATCGAGCTTGCTGTTGTCCGGCAGACGCATGCGGCTGAGCTGGCCGCAGGCGTCGTAGGTGTAACGCAGGGTGCCCCAGCCCTGGTGCTCGCGGACCAGTCGGTCCTGCAGGTCGTATTCAAAAGCCAGTGGGTGATTCTGGCCGTCATCCACACCGACCAGCCGACCGAGGCGGTCGTAGCGGTAGCTGACCTCAACCCCGTCCGGCAGGGTCTTGAGCAGCAGACGCCCGGCAGCATCACGTTGGTAGCCGGTGACTAGCGTCGAGCCGTCATCGCCGTACTCGGTTTTTTCCAGCAAATGACCGTTGCGGTCGTAGGCATACGCGGTGCGCCGTCCATCGAAGCCGGTTTCCTGTCGGATCAATCCGGTCGGCGTGTAGTCCAGCCGGTATTTTTCCCCTAACTCGTTCTCGATTTCCGTGAGCAACAGCTGCGCATGGTCGTAGCGGTACTGCAGCCGCGTGCCGTCAGGGTTGATCCGCCGGCTGACCAGGTGCAGGTCGTCGTCATACTCGTAGCGGGTGATGCGCCCCAGTTCATCGCGCTCGGCGGTGATCTGGCCGTAGGCGCTGTAGGACCAGGCGCGGGTAGCGCCGGTCGGCGAGGTGCTCTGGATCAGTCGGCCCACGGCGTCCCAGGCGTGACGGGTAACCGCGCCGTGTTCATCCTGCGCAGTAATCCGCCGC
>NZ_JBXANF010000016.1:0-97358 GCF_058801405.1 Pseudomonas sp. GW822-FHT03F04 | reverse complement strand
ATCAACCTTGGTTACCTGACCCATCCGCGTCCAAGCGGTGGCCAGCCACGCGGCGAAGGTTTCGAGTTAAGAACCGACCGCCATGGCGCGGTGCGTGCCGGTGCCGGCCTGCTGATCACCACCGAGCCGCGCCCAAACGAATCCAAGCACCACAAGGACCTGCCGGAAACCGCCGAACGCCTGGCCACCGCCAGCGATCAACAGGACGGTTTCGCCACGCAGGCCAAAGAGCTTCAGGCTCAAGAGGGGGCGATCAGGACGACGTGGCCAAGGCCTTGCACGCGCAGCATCAAGGCGTACTCGGCTCGGGTCCGGCAAACCTCACCGCCAACGAATTCCCCGAGTTCACCGAGCCGCATCTGGTGCTCGCCAGTCCGGCCGGCATCGCCCTGACCACACCGCGCTCCAGCCACATCGCCACCGGCGAACACCTGGCGCTGAGCAGCACCGGGCACACCAGTTTTTCCATCGGCAAACGCCTGCTGGCCAGTGCCAGTCGCGGCATGCGCCTGTTCGTGCAGAGCATGGGCTGGCGGCTGGTGGCGGCGTCCGGCGACATCGACGTCAAGGCACTCAAGGACAGCATCAACCTGCTGGCCAAGCTCAACATCACCGCCAACGCCGACCGCATCACCATCACCGCGAAAACCGAACTGGTGATCCAGGGCGGCGGCAGCGCCACGACCTACAACGCCGGCGGCATCACCCACGCCACCAGCGGCCCGTACACCGCCCACGCGGCGAACTTCGCCTACACCGGGGCGAAATCCTTGGCGGGCGTGTTCCCGGAACCGCCGAAACCGGGCAAGGGCAATCTCGAATTATTCAACCAGTACGCCGGGCGTCAGGGCATCAAGGAAGGCGATTACGAAGTCATCGATGCGCTGGGCAAGAGCATCAAGGGCAAGCTCGACGCCAAGGGCTTTGCCAGTGTTGCCGGCGCGGCACCGGGCCCGGCGCGCGTGCTGTTCGGCAAGGATCCGGCGGATACCTGGAGCGAAGGCAGCTACATCGGCAAGCCGGAATGGCCGTTGAATCCACCGGGCGCTGAGGACGTGCCGAGTCAGGTGCAGGCGATGGTCGCGCAGGCGCTGCCGAGCAAGAACTGGGACATGTTGGAGAAGGGCAAGGAATTGGCACAGACAGGGATGGGCGCGGTGCAGACCGCACAAGGCGCGATGCAAACGGCGCAGCAGGTGAAAGGCGCCGTGCAGGGCGGAGCGGCGGGGCTGCCGAAACTGGCGAGTGCGGCGATGCCGAGTGCTTCCGGGCTGCTCGGGGCGGCGAGCAAGGCGGGCAAGTTGCCGAGTCTGCCGGCGCCGACGCTTCCAAAACCTTCCTTGAAAACCCCGGGCCTGCTGGCGGGTGAGATGCTGTCATGACCACTGAAAATGCTGTAGTAAAACGGGAACCTCAGGTTGCCATTGTTCCCCTGAATGCCATCGATATTCAGGATGTCGCCAGCGGTGCGGCTACCTTTGATGCCTGGCTTCAATCCGCCACTGATGGCGTGGTCACTCTTGATCGAATCAAGAATTACGCGGGCTTCTTGCCGGTGGTGGGCAACATCATGGCGCTGGTCGATGCGCTGGGGGACATCGTCACGCTGTCGAACGCCAAGCAGCGCGACTTGCTCGCGTGGGCCAGCCTTGGCATCAACCTGATCGGCGTATTGCCTTTACCACCGTCGATGGCAGCGGCGCGCATGACCCTGCGCCCGACCCTGTTTCTGGTGCGTCAGGAGATGAGGGCCAGCAGCAAGTTGTTGCTCAGCACTTCCGTGATCGAGGTGCTGGTCGGTCACCTGAACGCCTCGATTATCGGCACGCTCGATGACTTTGTTGAACAGGCAAAAGGCAAGTTACCCGGTATTTTGGCGGACGCTGGCAAGCTGGGTGAAGACGTTATCAACGAGATTGCCAAAGGCATCGAAGCGGTGGCGTTTGGCAATCTGGATGCCAAAGGTGATCTGAATGCAGCCAGCGCCCAGGCAAGCGCTGCGGCCGACCAATTCAAGAATGATCCGTTGGCGTCTTTCAGCAATGTTTTTGGGGCTGCCAACAGTGCGCTGAAGTCAGCAGGCAAAGGCCTGGCCAACAGCGTGGCGCAAAACCTCGTCCCTGATGACTTCAAAAAAGCCGTTTCCGACGAAACCAAAAAACTGCGGGCGATGGGCCCGGAACTGCGCACCCAATTGAGCAAGCTGGATGATGAGTCCGTTCAGAACTCCATCGGTTGGTTGCTGCTGATCCTTTCCAGCGCCGTGACGTTGTGGCGCAAGCGCAATGCCCATGGCCAGAACGCCGCCGTCCACCCGGAGAAAACCGGTCAGGCGAAGCGTATGGCACCTGACGGGCAGTTGGCTTCCAATGGCCAACAGGCTCCAGCGAAAAGCGCGCCCAATCCAGACAAAGGCCCCTGTGAATGCGCCACGCCATTCAGCATCAATTTCGCCTTGGGTTCGGAAAGCCTCAGACATACCGATTTCAGCTTGCCCGGCCCATTCCCGATCGAATGGACACGCACTTACAACTCTCGCCTCGACGCCTACGATCAGAGCGAACTCGGCGCCCGCTGGATCAACGAATTCACCACGCGTTTCGACTGCGTGGACGATGGCCTGACGTTCTACGGCGCCGATGGCCGCGACCACAGCTATCCGTTGCCCAAAGTCGGCCTGTTCCACTACGACGCCATCGAAAACATCACCCTCGTTCGTGCCAGCGAAGATCAGCTATTGCTGTGCCGTGGTTTCGAGCGCAAGGAAACCTACGTCCGCCGTGGCCAGCGTTTTGTGCTGACCAACATTTCGCTGCACAACGGCGCCGGGATCATGCTGCATTACGAGCATCGGCATGGCGAACAGTCGGTGCTCTCGGATCTGATCACCTATCAGGAAAACGACACCAGCAAGGTCCACCTTCACCTCGGCACAATGATCGACGATCACGGGCGGTTTATCGGTCTCTGGCAAATCGTTGACGGCGAACCGCAGCGACAGCTCTGCGCCTACCAGTACGACGCCTATGGCGACCTGATTCAAGCGCAGGACGAGAACGGCGCAGTCTGGTCGTATCAGTTCCAGCATCACCTGATCACCCGCTACACCGACCGCACCGGGCGCGGCATGAACCTGCAGTGGGACGGCCCCGGCGCCAAGGCCAAAGCCATCCGCGAATGGGCGGACGACGGCAGCTTCGACACGCGCCTGGAGTGGGACGAAAACATTCGTCTGACCTACGTCACCGATGCGCTCGGCAACGAGACCTGGCACTACTACGACATCCTTGGCTACACCTACCGCATCCGTTATGCGGATGAGCGTTCGGAATGGTTCTTCCGCGACGAGGCCAAGAACATCGTGCGCCGCGTGAATGCCGATGGCAGCACCGATCGCTACAGCTACGATGAACGCAGCAACCTGCTCGAACACATCCGCGCCGATCACACGGTGATGCATTACGCCTACGACGATCAGGACTTGCTGATCAAGATCAGCGACGCCGAGGGTGGTCAGTGGCAACGCGCTTATGACGACCAAGGCAACCTGGTCGAAGCGCTCGATCCGCTGGGCAACAAAACCGAATACGCCTACAACAAATCCGGTCAGCCCACCGCGATCAAGGACGCCAACGGCAACGAAAAGACGTTGGACTACAACGACGCCGGGCAACTGGTCGAGTACGTCGACTGCTCAGGCAAGACCAGCGCCTGGGAATACAACGAACTGGGGCAGATGATCTGCTTCACTGACGCCGCCGGTAACGCCACCGAATACGAATACAAGGCTGGCCAACTGGTGCTGATCAAGCACCCGGATAAAACCGAAGAACGCTTTGATCGTGACGCAGAGGGCCGGCTGTTGACGCATGTCGACGGTCTCGATCGCTGCACCACCTGGAGCTATAGCGCGGCCGGTTTGATCGCCGAACGTGTCGATGCCGCCGAGCAAACCCTGCGCTATCGCTGGGACCGTCTCGGCCGGCTAACGGCCCTGGAAAACGAAAACGAACAACGCGCACACTTCCACTACGACCCGGTCGGGCGCCTGCTCGAAGAGAGCGGATTTGACGGGCGTAGCACACGTTATCAGTACGACCCTCTCACCGGTCGCCTTGCCCAATCGATCAATGGCCAACGCGTCATCTCGGTGAGCTTCGACCCGATGGGCCGCTTGACCGAGCGTCGCGCCACCCAGGGCGAGCAGTCGCAAAGCGAAACCTTTGCCTATGACGGTAACGGCAACATGGTGCTGGCCGACAACGCCGACAGCCGCCTGCAATGGTTCCACGACCCGGCCGGCAATCTGCTGCGCGAACACCAACATTACCTCGGACTGGAAAAACCCACCGTCGCGATCTGGCAGCACGAGTACGACGTACTCAACCAGCGTGTCGCCACCGTACGCCCCGACGGCCACCGCGTCAGTTGGCTCACTTACGGCAGCGGCCACCTGCTGGGCATGCGTCTGGATGAGCATGAACTGATCGGTTACGAACGCGACGACCGGCACCGCGAAATCGCCCGCCATCAAGGCAATCACCTGCTGCAAACCCAAAGCTGGGACCCGGCCGGACGCTTGCAGGAGCAACTGCTGGGGCGCAGCGATGACAAAAGCATCCTGCTCAAGCGCGAATACAAATACGACGCTGCCGGCCAACTGACCGACATCAATGACAGCCGTCGCGGCCCGCTCGCCTATCGTTACGATCCCGTCGGCCGACTGCTCAGCGCCGTGACGCGTCAAAGCGTTGAAACGTTCGCCTTCGACCCGGCCGGTAACCTGCTGGATGACAAGACTGCTGAAATCCGCCGTCCACTGGATCTGACGCCGCCGCGCAGCAAACTGGTCGACAACCTGCTGCGCGAATACGCCGGCACCCACTACGACTACGACGAACGCGGTAATCAGATCCAGCGCTGGCACAACGGTCAACGCAGTGATCTGAGTTGGGACCTGTTTGATCGACTGGTGCATTTCGAAGATCCGCGCCTGAGCGTGGATTTCGCCTACGACGCACTGGGACGCCGCCTGCACAAAAACTCCCGCGCGCACTACAAACAGCGTCCGGAAGCCGGTTCCCTCTGGAATAGAAGCGAGCACGCCCGCAAACAGCGTGAACTGGGCTGCGGTTTTACGCTCTACGGATGGGACGGCGACAACCTCGCGTGGGAAAGCAGTCTGGCGCAGGGCGATGGCGAGCCGGGTCGCACGGTGCACTACGTCTTCGAGCCGGGGACTTTTGTACCTGTTGCACAGGCTGTACGGCATGCGCCGATCAAACTGATGGGGCTGCCGGATTACAGTGGTGAATACAGCCTCGATGAAGACCCGGTGTGGAATCACAAGGCAACGGCGTTAGCGTTCGATGCGTTGGCCTGGTATCAGTGTGATCACCTCGGTACGCCGCAGGAACTGACAGATTCCCAAGGCAACCTGGCTTGGACCGCGCAGTACAAGGCGTGGGGGCAGGTGACGGAACAGCGCTCTGAGTGGGCGCGGCAGCATGGTGTGATGAACCCGATACGGTTTCAGGGGCAGTATCACGATCATGAGACGGGGCTGCATTACAACAGGTATCGGTACTACGACCCGGTAGTCGGGCGGTTCATCAGTAAGGATCCGATTGGATACTCAGGAGGCATCAATCTATTTTCTTATGCTCCTAACCCGGTAAATTGGGTAGACCCATTTGGCTTAACCTCTGAGTGTAGTTGTGGAATTGGTGGGCACTTCGTTGGGAGCGAGCGACCAAGAAGTGATGGTGCTACTCCAAATTCGATTTATACAAAAACCGACAAAACAGGCCAGGTTGCTGTTCAAAACACTGTTTACAATGAACGGGGTGAAGCAATGGGGCAGGTCGACTTCAAGAACCATGGTAGTGGTGCGGTTTCAGGGCATGGCCATTTAATCGAACCGCCAGGCAACCTTGCAGCGGGTCACGGCCCTAATGCTGTCCATCTTGAACCAGGTAAGGTTCCCGAAGGGTGGGCGAAGTTACCCGACGGCATACAACCTTCGACGCCTATAGGTAAATGAGAATGTCAGAGTCTGCAGAAAAAATAAGTGAGATATTGCAAGCTTTTCATGGTTTCGAAGATGGGCTGCTATTGTCGTTTGAGTTTAATTATATGCCTGGCGAGCGACTCGCGGCACAGATTTTACTTCATGCCAGAGATCATCGGGTTGAAGGGAATGTTTGGAAAAAGGTTAAAGTCGTTGTCCGTGGTGTTGAAGAGCTGAGTGCGAAAGTTGGCGGGCATCAGTTTAATTCAATTTGCTCGGGGGTTCGGTTATTGAAATTTGACGACTATTGGTGTGTCGATATTGATGGGAATTACGCCTTGGATGCTGACCCAGCATCGATTAATGAAATTCGCCAAGATGGGGATCTATATGTTATTGGGCGTGATATAGAGGTTTATGAGCTTGAGGGTTAGGCGACTCTCGAGAAAGTAGTTGTAGTCAAGTGGATTTAATGGAGTATTAGGCAGGCTTTTTCGCAGATGCTTAATGGAAAGGAGTTATGGGTTGATTGAGTGCCCCTTGGGTTTCGGGTACTCCTATAACTTCAGATCTGAGCGGGCTATCAGTTCTCTAGCCTAAGGAGTGACAACATGAAGGACGTAATCCGCCTCGGTGACTCGACCACACACGGTGGCAAGGTGCTCGAAGCCTTTTCCCATACCGATCTCAATGGTAAACCGATTGCCGGACAATAAAGGGGGCGGATTTATTTTTGCAATGAGTTATGAATGCAAGCTGGTGTTCGACGACACCACTTCAGCCAGCAAAGTAATGAAGAAAGTAGAGGGCAGCGGCGCATGCGTTCGCGTGCAACAGCCTGGTGACTTCTACCTGAAAGATCAGTCGCTCAACAGCAGCGCTGATTATGACGCTCGATTGATGTATGAAAGTGAAAGCGTTCTGTGGCTTCAGGTCAATTTCAAGTCATTGAGCCTTTACCAAACCATGCTCTCGGCGTTGGGCGGCAGCGACTATAGATGTCTTGAGGATGGTGATGACGATGAAAAGGTGCCGCTCAAGGAAGCATTTCGCATCAAGGGTAATGTTTGAAGAGCGGTTGAAGGTCTGCATCGTGCGTCCGTGCAAATAGACAGGCCATGGTCAAAGGAGTGACAACATGAAAGACGCCATTCGCTTGGGCGACTCCACCACTCACGGTGGCAAGGTCCTCGAAGCGTTCTCCCGGACCGACCTCAACGGCAAGCCGATTGCCGGGGTCGGTCACAAGGTCAGTTGCCCGCTGTGCAAGGGGATTTTCCCGATTGCCGAGGGCAGCAGCATTTACACCGTGGACGGCACACCCATCGCACTGGACGGTATGAAAACCGCCTGCGGGGCGGCGCTGATTGCCAGCGGCCCGAAAGGCGCCGTGATCAGCTAAGTTTCTGAATTTCGATTAGGCATACTTCAATGTCGCGTATTTTACGTGTGAGAACCTTAACCACGATCACACCTGTCTCCCCCCTTGAAAGTTGGTGAAGAAATTTAACTTGAAAGTTGTCGGTGGGGGCGGAGGAAATCATGATGTCAGAGTGTTTAAGCAAACTTTTCAATCTTTCTCCGAGAGATTTACAATCTCTGCGTATCAAAGATTTTACATGCTTATTGCGTAGCAAAATCTATTCGGCACGTGGCAGTCGATGAGTTGATAGTCCACCTTAATAGTTTTCCTGAAGGTCGTGACTTGGCTGAGTGGGAGAGAAAGGGTGCACTGTTGCCACTCAGTGGAAGGGGGGATGATATGCCTCAAGACCTTAACCAATCGATTCCATCTCAAGATATTGACGATTTTTGCCATGTTGTGGATAGCTCGGTCGAGGTCGGAATAGTAGATGTCTATGGAGCTCCAAGCGAGCTGCCGGTCAAACGCCTAGAAAAAATAACTTCAATTCTTCGCAAAAATGGCATCGATATTCCTCAGTTGTGATTAATGGAGTAATTGGGTCAGGTTTGTTTTTGTATAATTTTTGCACTATATAAATCTGTCACCTTTGTGCTCGATCGGGAAAGCTAACAGGGGAGATGAACTAGACGCTCATGAATTCGTTCGCAATGAAGCTTTGGAGCAGAGGTGACTGACTCCCGAGGAGGGGCGAAATAAAGCTAACCCCTCTATTGCGCTTCCTCGGGGCATGCATATGCATGTACAAATCAATGAGAATGTACTGGCAGTTCAGCATTTGAATGTAGGGCGTGACGAGTTTCAGCTTGGAGCAGATGGGCTACCTTCTAAGCGTCAAACGGATGTTTGGCAAGGAGCTTTAAGAACTTCGGGTCTTCCAGCTTCTCGAGCTAGGCAGCTCAGAAAACAGGCTAAAGGTTTCTTGGCAGGCTGTCCCTGCCCATGCAATTAAAGAGGAATAATCGATGTTCAATGAACTGGTTTTTTCGAATGGTAACCCTGACAAGATGTATCCATTTCTTGGCGGTAACCCTTACCTGCCTGAGTCGATCGCTTGGCCGACCGACTCGACTGGCGCACCTTTGTTACATTTAGCGAGTCTTCCGGCAGCGTTCATCAATCGCTACATTCCGCAAGTGAAAATAAGCGAAGATATCATGATCTCGCTTTTTACACCTTACTCGGTATCCTCCGACTCCTACATCAACACGGCGATGAACGAAGGGGGCAGAGTTCTAGCGTACAGACCTTCCGATCGGCAAGTGGACGGTTATGGAAAACCAATTTTTCCCTCGCTATAAATTACTGCAATCGAAAATACAGGTGAAGATAGCGATGAAAATGGAGTCGCTAAGATTGCTGGCATTCCTGCATGGATTCAAGATGATGAGAGTCGAGATGACTTGACTTATGTTCTTCAGATCAACAACTCTCGGCTTAACAAAGCGGCGCCTAGCCATAAGAGTATTTTTGTGGGTGGTATGGGGTATCTGTTATTGAAGAGAAATATTGTCGATGAAGATTTGTTGGCGGGAGAGCTTGTAATTCAAGTCTCATGAGAGGAAGGTTTTTATTAACTTTAAATGACATCGGATTTGTTGTTGTCGTTATTGGTTGATTGGACTGGTAAAGGGGGCGGATTTGTTTTTGCATCATTTTTGCATTATATAAATCTGTCACCTTTAATACTTCAATTACCCCCTGACTGACGGTGTGTTGAAATCAATAAGCCGCAAAGGGGTGAAGTAATGACTGAAAAACAAAAATGCGTTGATCTACTTCAGGGATTTTTAGACAGGATTTATGGACAGGCGTCGAGAGAACAGGACGGTGTATTAAGTAGAAACTGTGGTCATTACGATTATGCGGGTGACAAGTTCTCTGTATATGTTACGGTTTTCCCCGAGGAAGTTGAGCTTGTTTTTGAAGGTGAGCAAGTAGAGGGCGGGAGTTATGTTGTGAGTCTGGATATATGTACTCCTGAAGGGGAAATGTTGAAGGGTAAGGTGGTGTCTGCAAAAGGCGGTTGTGACGAAATCAGGAAAACTTTGGAGCGTTCAGAGGCCTCAGTACTTGCAGAACTTTTGAGGTTTCTCAACGAATGAAGTCAATGCATGCTTGGTTCCAATAATTGGGACGGATTTATTTTTTGCAATGAGTTATGAATGCAAGCTGGTGTTCGACGACACCACTTCAGCCAGCAAAGTAATGAAGAAAGTAGAGGGCAGCGGCGCATGCGTTCGCGTGCAACAGCCTGGTGACTTCTACCTGAAAGATCAGTCGCTCAACAGCAGCGCTGATTATGACGCTCGATTGATGTATGAAAGTGAAAGCGTTCTGTGGCTTCAGGTCAATTTCAAGTCATTGAGCCTTTACCAAACCATGCTCTCGGCGTTGGGCGGCAGCGACTATAGATGTCTTGAGGATGGTGATGACGATGAAAAGGTGCCGCTCAAGGAAGCATTTCGCATCAAGGGTAATGTTTGAAGAGCGGTTGAAGGTCTGCATCGTGCGTCCGTGCAAATAGACAGGCCATGCTCAAAGGAGTGACAACATGAAAGACGCCATTCGCTTGGGCGACTCCACCACTCACGGTGGCAAGGTCCTCGAAGCGTTCTCCCGGACCGACCTCAACGGCAAGCCGATTGCCGGGGTCGGTCACAAGGTCAGTTGCCCGTTGTGCAAAGGGGTTTTCCCGATTGCCGAGGGTAGCAGCACCTACACTGTCGATGGTGTGCCCATCGCGCTCGAAGGCATGAAAACCGCCTGTGGTGCCGCGCTGATTGCCAGCGGCCCAAAAGGGGCCGTAGTCAGCTGAGTCTCTGAATTTCGTTTAGGTTCACTTCAACGTCGCGTGTTTTACGTTTGAGAATTTTAACCAGGCTCACACCAACGAACGGGTAATAAAGGTGACGGATTTATTTTTACATCACTTTTGCACTAAATAAATCTGTCGTCCTTAACAAGCACGGCGTCAACGGGGAGCATTATTTATATGAGAATCAAAAGTCTAAAGGATGTCCACAATGAAAGCTGTAGTTGATGCCGGGTCCGTTCTTGCTTCGAAATCTGCAGGATTTCGCTTTGATAATTCATGCGACTCGATATGGTATCTGGCTACAGGCTATGATTATGGATTGATTTTTGATTGCTTGGCTCCCATTTTTTTCGGCATAATATATATGCGGTGCTTGCTGCCGAGCTCGATTCCAGTAGCAGTATCGCGAAGAAACTAGGCCAGCATAAAAGAGCGTTTGGGAAGCTTGGCTTGGCCGCAGCAAACAAAAGAAGACACTTGGAATTAGACTTAGACATTGAGGGGATACATCATTTCTGTGACCTCTCTGCCCTCTCTAGCAGCGAAGAAATAAAAACCCTTTTGACTGCCACATACAAAGGATGGAATGCATTAATATTTTTATCAGAGGTAGAAGTGAATGAAAGTGATAAGAAAGAAATTCTCGGTGCAATCTCTGAGATTTATAGAGCCTCAGGAACAAATTTCTCTGAGGCCTCCTCATTAAATTTATTTCATAAAGTAACGGCAACGCTATTTTCAAAAAAGTGCACTGTCGTCATGCTAGGTGAAGATCTTTCTGATACTCGAGCAATACTGATCTCAGGCCATCCGGAACAGATAATCGAATTTTCAGAGCTCGCAAATACTTTGGTTCGAATCGACCCCAATCGGACTCCAACACCGTTAACACGAAATTTCACAATAAAAACCCCTTTCGCCAGAAGGCGTATGTTTGAGGTATAAATAACGGTCGGGATTAATGAGGGCGGAATTAAGGATTAATGGTGAATTAATGGGGATGGATTTATTTTTGCATCTCTCGTCGCTCACTGGACCTGACCCCACCGCGCAGCAAACGGGTCGACAACCTGCTGTGCAATGATGGGGACGGATTTATATGTTGCAAAGGGCTGAATGCTCTGTGGTAAATGCGAATCTAGACGTTCATGCTCCGGTCACTTCAAGGCAAGGAAGGCTGAAGTTTTGGTTAACGAGGGCGAGGGCGGAGTGATGGTGCGCGGGGTAGCATGTCTGAGCTCACGCGGAAAGAAAAAGATGAATCTCGGGATAAAGATTTTAAATCTATGAAGAAGCTGAATAAGTTCACTGTGCACGGGGCCGCTGTCGGGAGTGATACGAGTATTCAGCTGGATGAGATTTCGATTCTTGCTGATCCACAAACGATTAGAGAGCTTGGTGTTTTTCTTATTAGTGCATCGTATGAGATGTCAACGAATGGTCTTGAGCATATGCACCTTCAAGATATAGTTGAAAATTTCGACTATGACGCGAATGTGGACTTTATTGCACTTAATAGCGAAATAATTAAAGCGTGACCGGATGCTGACGTGCCCCCACTGATCGAACTCCCCGAAAGCCTGCGTCCACTGTTTCTCGCCGCAGGCTGGCCCACTACCAGCACCGAACCACTGCCGGTTTTCGTCCCACCTGAACACCCGGCCGCGGCCTTGCTCGACCAACTTGCCGGGCTGCGGGTGGGCACCTGCGGCGCAGGTGAGGAATGCGCTACCAGTGATGTCGAATTCGGCACCTTTGAACATCTGCATGGGAGCGAAGAGTTCCTTGAGTGGCAGCAACGCCTGGGCAGTACCTTGGTGAGCATCGCCGAAGTCCAACACGGCCACGGCGCGCTGTTGATGGACGAGCGGGGTCGCTGCTACGTCTTGAGCCTTATCCATGACGCACTTTGGATGCAGGGACGTGACTTCATTCAGGCCATGGAAACCCTGATTTTCGGGCGCAAGGCCAGTGAGTGGAGCGAGTGATTCCTGTGCCCCGGACTTGGTGAGTGTAAAGAGTTCGTCTGTCTGTTGATGCTGATACGATTTTGACCCCGTCGGCTGATGTTGAATGACTCATCTGCAGCCTCTGCTATACCAAGCAAGGCCATCGCTTACATCACTGTTTTTCCAGTGAAACAGGAACTGATATGCAATGCCCGACTTGTGGCGAGTACGGTGATCTGGTCATCGTTAAAGTAAAAAAAACAGGCGAAGAAGTCCTCGTCTGTACCGAATGCGATTCACTGTGGAAAACAGTTGAGGCGGAGCATCTCGGCGAAACCGTTCTGGATGTCTCTGACTTTCTGACACAGCGCAATCTTGCGTCTGATTGGGGCGAGCTGGAGTTATTGCGTAGAGTCTGACGAGAACATTCGCCAGGGCTTCCGATTGCAGGTGCTTGGCTCGTCGGACGTGCTGGTGGTCTGAGCCACTTCATCCGTCAAAGGAGTGAAACATGAAAGACGCCATTCGCTTGGGCGACTCCACCACTCACGGTGGCAAGGTCCTCGAAGCATTCTCCCGGACCGACCTCAACGGCAAACCGATTGCCGGAGTCGGTCACAAGGTCAGTTGCCCATTGTGCAAGGGGATTTTCCCGATTGCGGAAGGCAGCAGCACCTACACCGTCGATGGCGTGTCCATCGCGCTGGACGGCATGAAAACCGCCTGTGGAGCCGCGTTGATTTCCAGTGGCCCGAAAGGCGCCGTAATCAGCTGAGTCCCTGAATTTCGGTTACTTCTGTCTGCCTTGGTCGATATTTAGAGTGGGCAGGGCCAGTCCAGGGGTTCAAAAAGCAAAAAGATCGCAGCCTGCGACAACTCAACATCAGGATTAATTTTCCCCTGTAGACGCTGCCGCAGCCTGCGATCTTTTGCTTTTACTTAGCGGAGAACTTCAACACCACGTTCTGGGTGTAGGCCTGACCGGGATCCAGACGGGTGCTCGGAAAGTTCGGCTGGTTCGGCGAGTCCGGATAGTGCTGAGTCTCCAGGGTGAACGCGCCCCAGTGCGGATAGACCTTGCCGCCCTTGCCCTTGACCGTGCCGTCGAGGAAGTTGCTGGTGTAGAACTGCACGCCCGGTTCATTGGTGAACAGCTGCAAGTGGCGACCGGATTGCGGGTCGCTGACTTCGGCGGCGAGTTTGCTTGCGTCCCCTTTGGTGTCCAGCGCCCAGTTGAAGTCGAAGCCGCCGTGTTTCGGTTCGGCGAATTTCAACTGCGGGTGATCGACCTTGATGTGCTGGCCAATGGCGGTCGGTTGGGTGAAGTCCATTGGCGTGCCGGCCACGGGCGCCAGTTCGCCGGTCGGGATCAGTTTGGCGGTGACCGGGGTGTAATGGCTGGCGTGCAGGGTGGCGACTTGCTTGAGGATGTCGCCATTGCCGGCGCCGGCGAGGTTGAAGTAACTGTGGTTGGTCAGGTTGAGCACCGTCGGTTTGTCGGTGCTGGCCTTGTAGTCAATGCGCAGCTCGTTGTTGTCGGTGAGGCGGTAGGTGACTTCGGTGGTGAGGTTGCCGGGGAAACCCATTTCACCATCCGCCGACAGGTAGGTCAGGGTCACGCCGA
Organism: Pseudomonas sp. GW822-FHT03F04; assembly: GCF_058801405.1. Classification (NCBI taxonomy): domain Bacteria; kingdom Pseudomonadati; phylum Pseudomonadota; class Gammaproteobacteria; order Pseudomonadales; family Pseudomonadaceae; genus Pseudomonas; species Pseudomonas sp. GW822-FHT03F04. Next base: position 83,534 of record NZ_JBXANF010000016.1, on the reverse strand, counting down.
CCGAATCCTGGTCCTTGGTTTCCTGTGCCTTCCAGACCTTTTTGTCGAAGCCCTGAGTGCCACCGTGCAAGGCGTTGGTCTTGTCGTTCTGCGGCACTTGATAGCGTTTGCCATCGAGTTCGAACGCGCCATCGGCCAGACGATTGCCGAAGCGGCCGATGGTCGCGCCGAAGTACGCGGTGCCTTTCTGGTAACCCTGCACATCGTCGAAGCCGAGGACGATGTCGTCGAGCTTGCCGTGTTTATCCGGCACCAGCAGCGCCTGCAAGGTTGCGCCGTAGGTGATGACCGTGGCTTGCATGCCGTGGCTGTTGCGCAGGATGTATTGCTCGACGGGCGTGCCGTCATTGGTTTTGCCGAAGGCTTTGTGTTCGCTGGACAGGCCAGCGGCCTGGGCGGAGAGGGTGGCGATCATCAGGGACAGTCCGAGGCCGCAGAGTTGATGTCGGGATTGAAGCATGGTTGACCTTCCATTTTGTTGTTGTTTTGAAAATCGCTAAATAGTCATGCTAATTATCGTGTGAATGAAAATTTATAGCGGATTAAACGTTTATTGCAAAAATAAAGTCGGACTAAATTGAGTGGGTGTCCTGCGCCGAAGGTCGGGAAATCTCTGCGGCACTGCACTTTTGCGAAATCCTCGGCTCTATCCATGGCCAGGTTGCGGTGACTCCCGCCGCACAGGAATGTGTCCTTCAAAGAATTCATGCCGAGAGTTTTTCGCCCAATCGCTGCTTTCATTCATCGCCCGTGCCTGTTACTGGCCTGCCTGTCGACGCTGTTGCTCGGCGGCTGCAGCCATCAGGACGGCAACAATTTCATCAACCAGATGCGCGAGGGCAGACCTCAGGAATTTCTCCAGACCAGCGTCGACCGCATGGCCACGCTGGCGATGCGTGACAACCTCGACAGCCTTTATCGTTTGATGGGCAAGTTGTACCTGCGCAACCCGGACGAGCTGCGCAAATCCGGCTTCCTCGACATTCGCACCGCGGTCAAGCAGGTGCGGCTAGCCATCGAACAGCAACAACCGCTGCCGACGCTGGGCGGTAAAAAAGATCTAGTAGCGCTGAGTTATGCGATGAGTCCGGAGTTTCTCGGTGATCGGGTCGGCGCGTTCATCTATGCGATCGGCAGCATGCTGGTCACCGCCCACGGCAACCGCACCGAGTTCTACATGACCGATGAGATCAACCCGACCTTCGTCAACAACGCTGCGCGCAACATTGAGAAAGCCACGTGGATCCTCGCCCAGCGGCAGAACAAGGAGGGTCAGCCGTTGCTGTTTTCCAACGAGATTTCGGAGGAGGGCAGCAATCTGAGTTTCGCCACGGAGTTCGGCAAAGTCGTGGCGCGTCTGGACTTGCTGACCCAGATGCTCGACGAGCGCTACCGGCGCATCGGTTTGAATTACGCCCAGAGCCTGCTGTTTTTGAATTTTTTGCCGGTGCAGTAAAAGAGTTGGACCGACTCTCTTTTATTGGTCGGGGAGACGGCAGACGACACTCGCGATTTTTTGATCGTAGAATTTCAGGTTGATGAAAACATGCCCTGGGTAGTCGATGATTTGATAGGCGAAATACTGCGGGTTCAGACCATGGCTTGGAAACTCTTCAAAATCGCAGTGCGCCAAGGCAATCAGGTCGAGAATTTTTTCGCGTGCCTCAGGTGTCGCACTTTCGTCGATGCCCAAAAAGAGAGGGTGAACTGCAAGCACTGAGTCAATTTTCTTTTCCTCTTTCGTGTGATGGTGATAGACACCCTTGGCAATTTTTTCGAGTGCCTGTTCGATCACCTCGAAATTAACTGGCCCGGTCGGATGCTGGATGTACTGTTTTGGCGCGACTTTTTCTATGCCGAAACGACCAATGATCTGACTGTCCTTCTTAACGTGGCGAATAATCCCTCGCACAGTCCGCTGGAGTACCTCCGGGTGTACGTCAGCTGAGGTCCCGACCAGCATTTGCATGAGTTGCTCATCAATGTGAGATTGATCAGGGTTGTGTTCGGCGCAGGAAGGCACAGTGATCAGATCTGCCAACCCTGCATCTTCGCCTTTGGGGAACAGGCAGCGTGGGGGGACATGCTCCCGTCCTTCACTCGGTTTGTCACAGCAATAACACGTCTCTTCAGTGGTGCTCGCTTGCATTTCTTCTTCCTTGGAATGTTTCAGTGGGTGACAGCCTTCACATACTGAATGGTGTGCCTGTGATTAGTGGCTTAATGATGGCTTTGCCGAGCATGTCACAGGACTTTCTCTACAAACCACTATCCGAAAGTATCAGGACGATCCATGGTCCATCGGTTGCCTGATCTGTTGCCGTTGCCCATGAAAAGTTGATGAATGAAAAAGAATAACGATAGATCCGATCGATATAGGGCGTTATAAGAAAACTGGTTATGCTGCGGGCCGGATTTTCCTGTGGTTCGTCTGGACGTCTTAATGGAATTGGCAAATTTCGGCCTGGTGATTGCCGGGCTGGTCGTGGGGTTCATCGTCGGCATGACCGGTGTCGGCGGCGGTTCGTTGATGACGCCGATCCTGCTGTGGTTCGGCATCAATCCGGCCACGGCGGTGGGCACGGATCTGCTGTACGCCGCCATCACCAAATCCAGCGGCGTGCTGGTGCACAGGAAGAACAAGAACATCGACTGGGCCATCACCGGCTGGCTGACCCTGGGCAGTGTCCCGGCGGTGGCGATGACCTTGTGGTTTCTCAGCACCCTGCACACCGCTCCGGACGCGATGAACGCCATCATCAAGCAGGCGTTGGGTTTTGTGCTGTTCGCCACGGCGCTGGCGATTCTGTTCAAGAAACGCCTGCTGGAGTTCGCCCACAAACGTGCCGGCGGCAACTACAACCCCAGCGGTGCGCGCCTGAATGTCATGACCGTGATCACCGGTCTGATCCTCGGCACCATGGTCGCCCTGACTTCCATCGGCGCCGGCGCCCTCGGCACCGTCGCACTGTTCATCCTCTATCCGCTGCTGCCGACCCGCCGTCTGGTCGGCACCGAAATCGCCCACGCCGTACCGCTGACCCTGGTCGCGGGCCTCGGCCACGCGAGCATGGGCAATATGGATTGGGGGGTGCTGGGCTTTCTGCTGGTGGGGTCGCTGCCGGGCATCTGGCTCGGCAGCCACCTGACCGGTCGCGTCTCCGATGAACTGCTGCGCCCGTGCCTGGCGACGATGCTGGTGCTGATCGGCTACAAACTGGCCTTCTGATCGGCAGGCAGCCATGAGCGAAACCACATTCCATTGCAATGGCCGCCTCGCCATCACGGTCGAGCCCCGGGAAATGCGCATGAGCCACTGGCTCTACGCGCCACTGGTCGTCGATCAGCAGCGCCAACAGACGCTGCTGGACTTGAGCGACAGCCAGTGGGATCTGATCTCCACCAGCGAGGAAAGCGACAACGGCATCAAACTGTTGCTGCGCAGGTATCCGGGTGACAAACCTGCGGTGTCCCTGAGCGTCAACCTCGATGATGGAATGCTTCGGCTTGACGGCCGATGTGTCGATTCATCCGGGCTGGAAGCGGCGCTGAGCCAAGCGATCACTGGCTGATAGAACGTTTCATCACCGTCACCGGCAAGCTGTCATACTCCATCTCTTCCACCACCTCCCAACCCAGTCGCGCATACAGCGACTGCGCCGCATCGGTGTACAGGTACAACTGCGGCAGGCCCAGCGCAGCGGCTTCCTCGACGATGCGGTTGACCAGCTGCGAAGCGATGCCACGTCCGCGTTGTTCGGCCTTCACGTAGACCCCGGCCAGCCACGGCGTCAGTTGCGGACGGGCGTCCATGTCACTGTCGATCAGCAGCGCACCGCCGAGCAACCGGCCGTCTTCGAGCGCCACCACCACGCTGGGAATCGCGCCTTTGCCGCAGGCGGCGCGCATGCGTTCGGTGCGGGCGGCGAGGGTGTCTTCGGGGTTGTACTGGCCCCATTCCTTGAAGTTGAGCTCGGCCAGTTCTTCAATCAGTTCGGGGTGATCGCACAGGTAGTCGATGTGCATGGGGCTTGAACTCCGTTTCATCAGCAGAACAACCACCCTAATGCGGTCATGAAAGGTAATCAAATGCGCGACATGATCGAGCGCATCCGGTTGCGCAAAATCGTTGCTGACCTACGCTTTGAACAAGGCGAAACATATTTGCCGGGTAACCCCGGAACAATCGCCACGATGCGCAATCATTAGAGCGTGGATATCAAAAGGAGATGCGCATGCTCATCAGGTCATTGACCCTGACACTCTTGCTGGCGATTGCCGGCCCCCTGTTCGCCGGCGACAACGATTCCCCGCTGGACGTCGACAAAGGCAACTACCGTCCCTTGATCGTGATCGCCAGCAGCACGGTCGACCCCGTCTGGGTCGGCCTGAAAAAGTCGCTGGAAGATCCGGCCAACAAGCAAGGCATCGCCGACCGAAAGCTCAAGGTCTACACCATCCTCAACATGTTCGGCCAACTCGACGGCAAGGACCTCGGCCAGCAGGACACCATGGGGCTGTTGCGCTCGTTGAAGCTGGGTGCCGGGGCTTATCCGAAAATTTTTCTGGTGGGCAAGGACGGCGAGACCAAGCTTGCCGTTTCGGGTGATGAGGCCAAGTCAGTCGATTTGAAAAAAGTCTTCGACACCATCGATGCACTGCCAGCCGCCGAGAAAGAGCTTGCCGCGCCGCCTCCACCACCGGTGGCTGCTGAAGCGGCACCGACCAAAGGGACGAAGGGCGGCAAACCGGCGAAACCCGCGAAGCCGGCCAAACCTGCGGAAATGCCGGATGACTGATGGCGTGATCGTGGAATGAGCTGAAACAAAAATGGGCGACCTTCTCAGGTCGCCCATTTTTTATGGCGTGATTACCGGGTCAACTCACCCAGAATCTTGTGCGCAATCTTCACCCGCTCTCCATTCGGATAATTACGGTTCGCCAGAATCACGATCCCGACTTTCTTCGACGGCACGAACGCGACATACGCACCGAAGCCACCGGTGGCGCCGGTCTTGTTGAGCAGCACGTTCGCCGGTTCCGGCTGTGGCGGGTTGAGCCATTTGACCTTGTGCGCTTCCATCGCCATCGGCGTGGAGTTGCCGTCCAGCAGGCGCTCGAGGCTGATCGGGTAGGCGTAGCGTTCCCAGCCCAGGCCCTGGGTCATGTCGCCGACGGTGTAGTAGCCGGTGTGGGTGAGGGCGATGGCTTTTTGCAGCGGTGTTTCGAGTTTGGCGGTGTCGAGGTTGGCTTCGACGAATTGCAGCAGGTCCGCAGCGCTGGTTTTCACGCCGTAGGCTTCGGAATCCAGTGCGCCGGGGCTGACTCGCACCGGTTGGTTGTTCTTGTCATAGCCCTGGGCGTAGAGCTTCTCTTCAGACGCGGGCACCGACAGGAAGGTGTGCTTGAGCCCGAGTTTCGGCAGCAGGGTTTCGGTCATGATCTGATCGAACGGCTGGCCGAGGCTTTTTGCGGCCAGATAACCGAACAGGCCGATGCTCGGGTTGGAATACAGGCGATGGCTGCCGGCCGGAAAGGTCGGTTTCCACTGTTGGTAATAGCCGAGCATCTTGTCGGAAGAGTCCGCGGCGTCCGGGAATTGCAGTGGCAGGCCACCGGCGCTGTAGGTGCCCAGTTGCAGCAGGCTGATACGGTCGAACGCGCTGCCTTTCAGCTCGGGCCAGTGCTGGCTGGCCTTGTCGGAAAACGCCAGTTTGCCGCTGGCCTGGGCGTAGGCGCCGAGGGTTGCGGTGAAGGTTTTGCTTACAGAACCGATTTCGAACAGGGTGTTTTCACTTACCGCTTGCCCGGTGCTTTTGTCGGCAACACCGTAGTTAAAGTAATGCGCCTTGCCATCGACGGTCACGGCTACAGCCAGACCCGCGATGTCCTGTTGCTGCATGACCGGTGTCACGGTGGCCTTGACCAGCGCCTGCAACTGATCGTCGGTTTGCGGGGCGGCCAGGCAGGTGGCGGCGCTGAAGAAAAGTCCGAAAGCGCACAGGGACTTGAGTTTGTTCAGGTTGATCGAAAACATGCTTGAACCACTCTCCATGAGTGTTGATGGTGTTATCCCGCTACACTGCGAGCGTTTTCCGTCGGGCCGGCTGATCGGCGCCGCCAAATCTAGGCAGTCCGGTGTCTTTCGACAAACGATGAAAACTCGGATGAGCCATTAGAAAAATTTGGGACTTGGCATGATTCGACCTCAATTGCCCTTGAATGCATTACGCGCCTTTGAAGCTTCTGCTCGTCATTTGAGCTTCACTCGCGCTGCCGTTGAGCTGTGCGTGACTCAAGCCGCGGTCAGCCATCAGGTCAAAAGCCTGGAGGCGCAACTCGGCGTGATCCTCTTCAAACGCCTGCCCCGTGGGCTGATGCTGACCGGCGAGGGCGAAACTTTGCTGCCGGTGCTGACCACGTCGTTCGATCATATCGCGCAGATGCTCGAGCGTCTGGCAGGTGGGCAATATCGGGAAATGCTGACGGTCGGCGCGGTGGGCACTTTCGCCGTGGGCTGGTTGTTGCCGAGGCTGGCGGACTTCCAGGCGAAACATCCGCTCATAGATTTGCGACTGTCGACCAACAACAATCGGGTGGACGTCGCCGCTGAAGGGCTGGATTACGCGATCCGGTTTGGCGCGGGGGCGTGGCACGGTATCGAGGCGACCCGTTTGCTGGAGGCGCCGTTGTCGGTGCTTTGCGTGCCGGAAATCGCCCGGCAAATGCACACGCCGGGGGATCTTCTGCAGCAGCGTTTGCTGCGTTCCTATCGCACCGATGAGTGGCCGGAATGGTTTCATGCAGCCGGTCTGGCGACCCATGCCGCGCCGCCCCAGAGCATCGTGTTCGACTCGTCGCTGGCGATGATGGAAGCGGCGTTGCAGGGTGGCGGAGTGGCGTTGGCGCCGCCGTTGATGTTTGCCCGGCAACTGGCGGCGGACCTGATCCGCCAACCCTTTGCCATCGAAATCACCACCGGCAGCTATTGGCTGACGCGGTTGCAGTCACGGCCGGAGACGTCGGCGATGGCGGCATTCAAGCACTGGTTGCTGGAGGCTGCGCAGGTTTAACGCACCAGGCACGGCTTCTTGTTATCGAACGTCCAGCCCGGAATCAGAAATTGCATCGCCACGCTGTCATCCCGCGCACCCAGCCCCATGCCTTTATAGCGTTCGTGGGCCTTGGCCACCTGATCCATGTCCAGTTCCACGCCCAGCCCCGGCTTCTTCGGCACCTGCACGCAGCCGTCGACGATTTGCAGCGGCGCCTTGGTCAGGCGCTGGCCGTCCTGCCAGATCCAGTGGGTGTCGATGGCGGTGATGTCGCCCGGCGCGGCGGCCGCGACGTGGGTGAACATCGCCAGGGAAATGTCGAAGTGGTTGTTGGAGTGCGAGCCCCAGGTCAGGCCCCATTCATGACACATCTGCGCCACCCGCACCGAACCCTGCATGGTCCAGAAATGCGGGTCGGCCAGCGGGATATCGACTGACTGCAACTGAATCGCGTGACCCATTTCGCGCCAGTCGGTGGCGATCATGTTGGTGGCGGTTTTCAGGCCGGTGGCGCGGCGGAATTCGGCCATCACTTCACGGCCCGAATAACCGTTTTCCGCACCGCACGGATCTTCGGCATAGGCCAGCACATGATGCTGGTCACGGCACAAACGGATGGCTTCTTTCAATGACCACGCGCCGTTCGGATCAAGAGTGATGCGTGCGTCGGGGAAGCGTTCGGCCAGTGCGGTCACCGCTTCGATTTCGGCGTCGCCGCTGAGCACGCCACCCTTGAGCTTGAAGTCCTTGAAGCCGTAACGCGCATGGGCCGCCTCCGCCAGACGCACCACCGCGTCGGCAGTCATGGCTTTCTCGTGACGCACGCGGAACCAGTCGTTGTCGGCGTCCGGTTCGCTGCGGTAGGCGAGGTCGGTTTCCCGGCGATCCCCCACGTAGAACAGGTAGCCAAGCATCTTCACTTCATCACGCTGCTGGCCTTCGCCGAGCAATGCCGCCACCGGCACGTCGAGGTGCTGGCCGAGCAGGTCGAGCAGGGCGGCTTCCAGCCCGGTGACCGCGTGAATGGTGATACGCAGGTCGAAGGTTTGCAGGCCGCGGCCGCCGGCATCGCGGTCGGCGAAGGTCTGGCGCACCTGGTTGAGGATCTTCTGATAAGTACCGATCGGGCTGCCGACCACCAGGCTGCGGGCGTCTTCGAGGGTCTGGCGAATGCGTTCGCCGCCGGGCACTTCACCGACGCCGGTGTGGCCGGCGTTGTCCTTGAGGATGACGATGTTGCGGGTGAAAAACGGCCCGTGGGCGCCGCTCAGGTTGAGCAGCATGCCGTCGTGGCCGGCCACCGGGATGACTTGCATCTCGGTGATGATCGGGGCTTTGGCGATGTCGTGTGCGGTCATTTGGCGTTGTCCTTTCAAGCGTGTTTCGGCGCGGCATCGGCCACGGCGACGTCAGGTGCGGATTTGGGTGTCATGCGGGCGGCGAACACGATGATCGCGGCGATGATCGAGGTCGCGGCCAGGCCATAGAGGCCGCCCTGGATCGAACCGGTGTGTTGTTCCAGCAGGCCGAAAGTGGTCGGGGCGACGAAGCCGCCGAGGTTGCCCACCGAGTTGATCAGCGCGATCACGGCAGCGGCGATCCGCGCATCGAGATAGGCCTGCGGGATCGGCCAGAACAGCGACGACGCGGATTTGAAACCCAGTGCGGCAAAGCAGATCGCGACGAAGGCGAAGATCGGCCCGCCAGTGGTGGACATGAACATCCCCGCGGCGGCGATCAACAGCGCCGTGGCTACCCACGCCTGCTGGTGTTTCCACTTCGCCGAGAACGAGGCGAACGCATACATGCCAATGATCGACAGCAGCCATGGAATCGAGTTGAACAGGCCGACCTGGAAGTCGCTCATCTCGCCCATCTTCTTGATGATGCTCGGCAGCCAGAACGTCGCGGCGTAGATCGTCAGTTGAATGAAGAAGTAGATCAGGCAGAACAGGATGATCTGGCGATCCTTGAGCAATTTGCTCAGCGACGGCTTGATCGGGGTCGCGGCTTCGCGTGCCTTCTGTTCATCGTCGATGGCTTTGACCAGTGCGTCCTGCTCGGCGCGGGTCAGCCATTTCGCGTCGTGGGGTTTGGCGTCGAGCCAGAACCAGACGAATACGCACAGGCCGACCGAGAACATGCCTTCAATGAAATACATCCATTGCCAGCCGTGCAGGCCGAGTCCTTCGATCTGCAACAGCAGGCCGGACAACGGGCCGGAAATCAGCGAGGCGACGGCCGAACCGCTGAGGAAAATCGCAATCGCCTTGCCGCGCTCGGCCCCCGGTAACCAACGAGTGAAGTAGTAGATCACCCCGGGAAAGAACCCGGCCTCGGCCACGCCGAGCAGAAATCGCAGGATGTAGAAGTGGGTTTCGTTCTGGATGAACGCCATGCCGGCGGCCACCAGACCCCAGGTGAACATGATGCGGGTCAGCCAGATTCGCGCGCCGACCTTTTGCAGCAGCATGTTTGAGGGGACTTCGAACAGCGCGTAACCGATGAAGAACAGGCCCGCACCGAAGCCATAGGCAGCGGCGCCGATACCGAGGTCATGTTCCATGTGAGTGCGGACGAAGCCGATGTTCACCCGGTCAATGTAATTGACGATGAACATGATCACGAACAGAGGCAGGACGTGGCGTTTGACTTTGGCAATGGCGGAGGACAGCACCGAATCGGCGCCCTCGTTCATCCCGGCAATGGATGATTTCACTTGGTTTTCTCCCACTCGTTATTTTTATGCGGGGTGTGGCTGGATGCTGCGTTGTTGATAGACATCATACAACTAGATTTTTTTGTCCTACAAGCGGGAGTGCTCAATCAAATTTGTCTACGGGGAGCGTTTTTTATGCTTTTTCAGATTTTATGTGCCGTATTTGTTGGGGCTTAGAGAGATTTCATCAAGCGTGATACAGCGTTCTGTCCCAGTGATCGTTGGCTGATTGCCCGGCGAAATGGAAATTTTTCTAGCTAAAATCGATTGTTGTCATACAAGTTGAGGGCCTGAAATCATAGGAGCTCATACAAGTCATCCCCCGCAGTGCTACGATCGGTTTGCCCCGATCACCGGAACCGACCATGCAAGAAGACCTCGACGCTCCCGCCCGTAAACGCGCGCACAACCTGGCCCATGATCTGGTGGAAAAACTCACCCAGAGCATCCTGCTCGGCCAGATGTTGCCCGGTGACAAGTTGCCTTCGGAAAACTCGATCGTTCAGGAACACGGCGTCAGCCGCACCGTGGTGCGCGAGGCGATTTCCAAGTTGCAGGCGTCGGGGCTGGTGGAGACGCGGCACGGCATCGGCACGTTCGTGATCGAGCGCGCACCGGAGCAGGGGCTGCGGCTGAATGTCGACACCGCGCTGGGGGTGCGCAGCATTCTCGAATTGCGCATGGGACTGGAGACGCAAGCGGCGGCACTGGCCGCGCAGCGCCGCACCGAACAGCAACTGGTGCAGATGCGTCAGGCGCTGGACGACTATCAGCGTCTACTGGCCAACAACGATAGTTGCGTCGAGGCCGACCGGCGCTTTCACCTGCTGATTGCCGAAGCCACCGGCAATGTCTGCTTCACCGAGATCATGCAGCACCTGGGCAGTGCGATGATCCCGCGTACCCGGGTCAATGCGGCCGAGCGCGGGGCGGTGGATTTGAGCAAGCTCGGGCAACTGGCGAATCTTGAGCATGAGGCGATCCTCAACGCGATCAAGCGTCAGGATCCGGACGCGGCGCGTGCTGCAATGTGGCTGCACCTGACCAACAGTCGCGACCGGTTTTCGGCGGGCGGCGCATAACGGTGTCGCAACTCAAGTCTCAATGGCCCGCACCGCCGCAGGCCGCTCCAGATTCAACGCCAGCACGCTGATCAACACCACCGCCGATCCCACCAGCACCAACAGCGTCGGTCGCTCACCCAATCCCACCGAGGCAATACCCATCGCGGTCGGCGGAATCAGATACAGCGTCATCGTCGCCCGGCTCAGATCGACATGCTTGAGCACGAACGCCCACGCCAGATAGGCGAGGGCGCTGGGAAACACACCCAGACCGAGCACCGCCCATTGCACCCGCAACGGTGCACGGGCCACGCTGTCGGCCAGCCCCGGCAAGTAGATCAACAGCAACAGCGTGCCGGACCACACCGTGTAGCAAACCAGCGTGAGCCCGTCGTAGCGCCGGGCGTGGTGTTTTTGCAGGGCGAAGTAAACGCTCCACGACACCGCCGCCAGCAGGATCAGCAAACCGTGGGCGTCGATGCTGCCAAGGCCGCGATCGCCGCTGACCACAATCACCACGCCGACGAATCCCAGCAACACACAACCCCAACGCCAGACGCTGACCCGATCCTTGAACAGAAACCGCGCCAGCAGCGTGCTGAACAGCGGCGTCGATTGCGCCAGCACACTCGACGCGCCGGCGCTGACGCTTTGCTGGCCGATGTTCAGCACGACGTGATGCAGGCTGACGGCAAAAAAGCCCAAGGCAGACAACAGCGGCAAATCCTGCAGGCGCGGCAGGTGAATACCCTTGAAACCCGCAATCACCGCCATGAACAACGACGCCAGCAGAAACCGCAGCAACGCCAGATGACCGGGGTCGTAGGCTTGCAGGCCGATGTGAATGCCGGTCGGCGAATAAGCCCAGCAGCCGACGACGAAGGCCATGGCCAACAGGATTTTCAAAGGCGAAGTGGAAGGCATGAGCGAGGCACCAAGAGGGTTGATGCGTCGAGTATCCGGGCGGCCAATTATTCGCCACAACTGACTTATACTGCGTCAACCATTCACTATGAGTGACGAGTTATGGAGCTGGCGCAGATCCGCATGTTCAAGACCGTGGCCGAGGTCGGCAGCATCGCCAAAGCGGCTGAAAAGCTGTTTTGCGTGCCGTCGAATATCACGGCGCGGATCAAATCCCTGGAAGCGGAACTGGGGGTGGCGTTGTTTCTGCGCGAAGGGCGCGGGCTGCGGATCAGTCCTGCCGGGCAGACCTTTCTCGTTTATGCAGAGAAGATTCTGGCGCTGACAGCTGAAGCCAAAAGGGCGGTCGATCCTGCCGCCGAGCCTTCGGGGCCGCTGCGCATCGGCGCCATTGAATCTTCGGCAACCGGGCGACTGCCGCGTCTGCTGGCGAAATTTCACAAACGCTTTCCGAACGTGGCACTGGAGTTGACCACCGGCACCTGGGGGCAGCTGCTCGACGATACCGCCAGCCATCGTCTGGACGGCGCCATCGTCGCGGTGGATGTCGAGCGCTCCCAGCTCAAACGCACCCCGATGTATCGCGAAGAATTGCTGCTGATCGCATCGACCTCATTCGGGCCGGTGCGCGACCTCGATGATTTGCAGGACAAGACCGTGTTCATGTGGCCGCAAGGCTGTCCGTATCGCGCCGCGCTGGAGCACTGGCTGTTGCGTCAGGGCCTGGCGTTGCCGATTGTCAGCCTGGCCAGTTACGGGGCGATTGTCGGTTGCGTGAGTGCTGGCGCTGGCGTGGCGCTGGTGCCCAAGGGTGTGTTCGAGCAATACGCCAAAGGCGCAGGGTGTGCGGGTTACGAATTCCCGGAACTGACGGCCATCGACAACTTGTTCTACTGGCATGAAAACGCCGGGGTGCACCCGGCGCGTGAGGCGTTTGTGGCGATGTTGCGCGAGGAGTTTGTCTGAGCTGGATCAGGCTCCGGTCACGTCGCGCATCAACAAGCCGAAGCGCAAATCCACGGCATCCGGAATCGGCAGGTACACCGTGTGCCCATCCCCCGGTGCCACGTCGATGGCGTCGCCCTTGAGGCTCTGCAATTCATGCAGATCAAAATGGAAGTTGCCCTTGGGTGTCATCAGTTCCAGATGATCGCCCAGTGCAAAGCGGTTCTTCACTTTCACCTCGGCTAACCGCTCCCGGCGTTCGCCGGTCAGTTCACCTACAAACTGCTGACGTTCCGACACCGAGCTGCCGTTCTGGTAGTTCTGATATTCGTCATGCACATGACGGCGCAGGAAACCTTCGGTGTAGCCGCGCTGGGCGAGGGATTCCAGGTCGGTCATCAGGCTGCGGTCGAATTCGCGGCCGGCGACTGCATCGTCGATGGCGCGGCGATAGACCTGGGTGGTGCGTGCGCAATAGAAGTGCGATTTGGTCCGGCCTTCGATCTTCAGTGAGTGCACGCCCATGCGGGTCAGGCGCTCGACGTGCTGCACGGCTCGCAGGTCTTTGGCGTTCATGATGTAGGTGCCGTGCTCGTCTTCGAATGCCGGCATCAGTTCGCCGGGGCGATTGGCTTCCTGCAACAGGAACACCTGATCGGTGGGGGCGCCGAGGCCGAGGGTCGGTTGCGGTTCGAAGGTCTGCACGATCTCGCCGAGCTGGTTTTCGCTGGCTTCCTGCGCCGAATATTTCCAGCGGCAGGCGTTGGTGCAGGTGCCCTGATTGGCGTCACGCTTGTTCATGTAGCCCGAGAGCAGGCAGCGGCCGGAGTAGGCCATGCACAGTGCGCCGTGGACGAACACTTCCAGCTCCATGGCCGGCACCTGTTCGCGGATTTCGCCGATCTCTTCCAGCGACAGCTCCCGCGACAGGATGATCCGGCTCAGCCCCTGTTGCTGCCAGAACTCGACACTCGCCCAGTTCACCGTGTTGGCCTGCACCGACAAGTGAATCGGCATCTGCGGAAAGTGCCGGCGCACCAGCATGATCAGGCCGGGGTCGGACATGATCAGAGCGTCCGGCGCCATCTCGATCACCGGGGCCAGATCCTTGAGGAAGGTCTTGAGTTTGGCGTTGTGCGGCGCGATGTTGACCACCACATAGAAACGCTTGCCCTGGGCCTGGGCTTCGCGAATCCCGAGGGCGAGGTTGGCGTGGTCGAACTCGTTGTTGCGCACCCGCAGGCTGTAGCGCGGCTGGCCGGCGTAGACCGCATCGGCGCCGTAGGCGAAGGCGTAGCGCATGTTTTTCAGGGTGCCGGCGGGGGCGAGCAGTTCCGGGGTGAAGGAGGGCGTCATGGCGGTGTCGGTCGCAAAAGCGCGGGAGGGTAAACGAGGTGCGGCGAGGGTTTGTTGATCTGGGTCTATGTTTTATGAACGGGGAGGGAATAGCGCAGGTCGCTCTGGCACATGATTCGATCAATGCTTTTCATGATGCCCGGGTCTCTTTTCGATTGTCTGGCGATGATGTCCAGTCCGAGTGCAATGCCCTCTTTCCCCTGAAGCGTTGCGGAGGCGAATTGATTCTGAAAGAAATTAATGGCCAGGAAGGGGTTGTAGCATCGGGCTATTAGATCACCCAGGTGCCAACATAGATCAGTTTCAGTGTACTGATGATAGTTTGTAGATATCGTATGCAGAAGCGCTGTTTTCTGGGTGTCTGAAATAATATCCATGTCGGTGTGTATTTTGACTATGAATATATGCATTCCAGGTTTGTTGAACAAATCTTGCGCAGAGAGTAGGTGGATGATGAAATCCAGGCATTCATCCGAAAAGTATTCATGGGCCAGAGTGATGTTCTCATAAATGTCGGCTTGCGCTGCAATGAGCTTGCGTGCTCCTTTACCGGTCGCTGCATGGAGTGCAGTCTTTATTCTCTGCAAAACGTTCATCAGTTTGTAAATAAGAGCATGGCAGGTTTATCAAGTGGCGAGTTGTTGTTATAAAATGCCGATGTTCATGCAGGTGTGAGTGGGTTTGTTAAGATCTTGTTGGAGGTCAGAGGTGTAGTTATTCATCTGTTTCGGCCATTTTCTATGCTTTATGTTATACACGGCGACATCGTGTACACGTTCGTCAATGTCGTAACATAACCTTGTCAAGGTCTCGTGTGAAGTCTTTTGGTTGGCTGCAACGGCAATTCTAACCAAAGCGTCTTCATCGGCAGGCAGTAAATCAAAAACGTCGGTTCCAGATCGTCGTTTTCATGCGCCCCACCATTTTTTCTTCAGTTATGTACTTTCGGCCGGAGAAATAGTTGTAAGCCTCGATGATAGAGTATGAATTCAACCCCGGCCGTCTAGCTGATTGGAAAAAATTAAAGACGCAAAATATACCCGTCTTTCTTGCGGTTTAACTGCGTGTTTACTTTAACTTCTCAAGTGTGTCTCAATCCATTTTGCAAGGTTTGGTCGGTTTATACGCTTCGCCATGTTCACCAGATATTGTGATTCATCTTCACTCAAAGTTAATCCATGCATCCGAAGCGTCTCAAGACCTTCAATAGCATGTTTCTCTTCTCCTATGTGGTAAACCGCTTGTCGTGCCGGGGTCAGGCCGTTATCTGCGACAGAATAAATACTCGCCCCACTGTCAATCAATCGTTTTGCACGTTCAATCGGGCCGATTTTCAAAAGTGACGAAAGCACTGTAATTCCGTTGTCGTCAGGGGTGTCAATAATGTTTTTGTTTTTATACCAGCTCAACACCCATTCGAATACATGGTCATCACTTTCCGATGAGGTTCGATGAAGAAGATTTCCCCCTCCCAAACAACTTTTTTGTAAGAAATTGACTCCGTTTTCCTCAAGGAAGTCCAGTGTTTCAGTGTTGTCAGCCACATAGAACAATAAGGGTATGTCGTCATACAGCTCGCCATTTTTTATATGCGGCAGTAAACGCTCCATCCCGCTCTTATCACCGTGAGCGAACAATTCGCCGGCTTCATACAGATCCACTAAAAGTTCATCATCGATCATCGATTGCTACCTACAGGAATGTATGCAACTCCTGGTGGAGTTTCAACGTGTCTATTTGCAAGGCCTTCAGCTTTATCAATGATTGGCTTTGCCTTGATGCCAAGGCATTGGCAACTGCATTCATTATCTGAATAGTCTTTCAATGAGTTCTTTACCCCTCTCTGGAGATCTCGAATTTCCTTGTAATGTCCTCCGGGTACAGTAATCCCATGTTTATGAGTATGACCACCTTTGGCATCTTCGTCTGGATCATATTTACGGAACTCGTTGTGAAGAAGTTCTGATTTTGTCTGTATTTTTGCTAGCTTCGCATAGCAGGCGGCCTTCTTGGGCGTTAGTCCTGACGGATCAACCCACCCTACCGGGTTAGGAGCATATTGATATAGGTTGATGCCACCTACGAATCCAATAGGATCCTTCGAAATAAACCGCCCAACCCCCGGATCATAGTAGCGGTGCCGGTTGTAATGCAGCCCCGTCTCATGATCGTGGTACTGACCCTGGAACCTGATCGGGTTCGTCAGTCCTTGCTGTTGTGCTGACGTCGAGCGCTGTTCGCGTATTTCACCCCACGCTTTGTATTGCGCATTCCACGCGGTATTGCCTTGCTGGTCGGTCAGTTCCTGCGGAGTGCCAAGGTGATCACATTGATACCAGGCCAGCATCTCGAAGGGTAGAGCGGCCGGTTTGTGATTCCACAAAGGGTCGTCATCGAGGCTGTAGCTGTCGCTGTAGTCGGGTTGACCACTCAGGTGAATCGGTTGATGCCGCAGTGCCTGTGCCCCCATCGAGACCTGATCGATCTGGATCTATGCTCCATGAACAAAGATGGCACTCGCGCGGGCATGGGCTGACTAAGTTGGGCGGGTGCGCGTGGCGCCTGACTGACATGGACCGGACATGAACCAAAAGAGTCTGCAATTCAAATCCCTCACCGTGCTGCTGTTTCTGGTGACCATCGCCTTCATCTGGATCCTGCTGCCGTTCTACGGCGCGGTGTTCTGGGCGGTGATCCTCGGCATTCTGTTTGCGCCGATGCAGCGCCGGTTGCAGCAGAAATTCGGCTGGCAACGCAACCTGACGTCACTGTGCACCCTGAGTGTCTGCCTGGTGATCGCGATCCTGCCGGTGATCGTCATCAGCGTCTTGCTGGTGCAGGAAGGGGCGGTGCTCTACGACAACATCGAAAGCGGCAAGCTCGACATCGGCGCGTATCTGGCGCAGTTCAAGCACAGCCTGCCGCCGTACTTTCAGCACCTGCTCGACCGTTTTGGCGTGGGTGAACTCAATGCCTTGCGCGAGAAAATCGTCAAGGCTGCGATGCAGGGCAGTCAGGTGCTGGCGACCCAGGCGTTCAGTTTCGGCCAGGGCACGTTCGATTTCGTGGTGAGTTTTTTCATCATGTTGTACTTGCTGTTCTTCTTTCTGCGCGATGGCGCCGAACTGGCGCGTAAAGTGCGCACGGCGGTGCCGCTGGAGGAGCATCACAAGCGTCGGCTGCAACTGAAGTTCAACCGGGTGGTGCGCGCCACGGTCAAAGGCAACCTGCTGGTGGCCATTACTCAGGGCGCATTGGGCGGGGCGATTTTCTGGTTTCTCGATATTCCCAGCGCGTTGCTCTGGGCGGTGTTGATGGCGTTTCTATCGCTGTTGCCAGCGGTGGGTGCGGGGATTGTCTGGGCGCCGGTGGCGGTTTATTTCCTGCTCAGCGGGATGATCTGGCAGGGCGTGGTGCTGGGGTTGTTCGGGATATTCGTGATCGGCCTGGTGGACAACGTGCTGCGTCCGGTGCTGGTCGGCAAGGACACCCGCATGCCCGACTATATGATTTTGATTTCGACGCTGGGCGGGATGGCCGTGTTCGGCCTCAATGGTTTCGTGATCGGGCCTTTGATCGCTGCATTGTTCATGTCGAGTTGGGCGCTGTTCATCGAAACCAGGCCGAAGGTGCAGCTGCCTTAAGCCTTGAACGGACCGTTGATCAGCCGTTGCGACAATGCCTGGGCGGCTGGCAGTGAAGTGAGCGGGCCGCTGACCGGCTCGCCGTCGCGCACCAGATACCAGCAGGCGAGCAGTCCCATTTCTCTGAGCGATGCGGGAACCGCGCTGCCGATAACGGACATGATTTGAACCTGAGCCATGAGAAGTACCTCCATCAATCTATGGAGCTACCTTAAGGACTCGTCCGTTTCAGGGACAATCAACGCTTTCGATAGTGGACATTGATGCCAGTGAGGACTGGCTCAATCCACCACTTGATCGAGCATGTGCACGATCTCGTGCTCATTGAGCAAGCCCTTGCGCACCAGGTTTTCCGCCAGCAGCGACACAAACTTCGCCGTGCGATGGCCTTCCAGGTGCTTGAGCTCGGTCAGTGCGTTGTACACCTTGCTCGAGGTGCATAAACCGACGATGCGGTGCGGATTCTGTGTAGGCATTCAAGTCGTCCTTGTTGTTATCAACCTGTTGTATGCGGACGGATTCAGATTGCGGTTCCGTCATGACAAATAGATGACCGTTTTGTGTTTTGCCCCCGACGGTCGAGTCCATCATGCCGACTTTAACGGTTCAAACTGTCCCCACAGCGACCTTGGCGAGATTTTTTCAGACTTTGTCCGACAGACGGTGCCCTTTATCCAGGGCAAGAAAAAGCCCCGCTAAACAGCGGGGCTTTGTGTTTTGGCTACCAGCGCGGGCCGCCGTAGTAGTGCGGACGACCGTAATAGCCGTGCGGAGGGCCGTAATACACCGGCGCTGGTTGCACGTAGACCGGTTGCTGTACGTAAACCGGGGCCGGCTGGTAGTAGACCGGTGGTGGCGGTTGTTGCACGTACACCGGTGCCGGTTGAGCGTAAACAGGCTGTTGAACATACACCGGACGATCCTGGTTGATGAGCGCCGAGCCGATGATGGCCGAGCCGACGATCGCACCAAATACCGCCGGGCCCTGCCAGCCACCGCCATGGGCTTCTGCCTGACCTGTGATAGCGCATGCACCGATCAACAAGGCCACGATGGGGAGTTTACGAATCATGATAAATCCTCG
Source organism: Pseudomonas sp. GW822-FHT03F04 (assembly GCF_058801405.1). NCBI lineage: Bacteria > Pseudomonadati > Pseudomonadota > Gammaproteobacteria > Pseudomonadales > Pseudomonadaceae > Pseudomonas > Pseudomonas sp. GW822-FHT03F04. The sequence continues at coordinate 64,743 of NZ_JBXANF010000016.1, read as the reverse complement.
GTTCTTCGACCCGGCGTCGAGGCCTGCAACAGGCTCGGGATGGCGCGGGGATACTTCTAAGACAGCAACATTTGGAAAAACAGCACGGCGGCTGGGTAAATTTTGTGTAAGGTCTGTACCGGTTTGCTTACCGGGTTTCATGCAACGGCTGTGATGCCCGGAACAGACCGCCTTATGATCGTTCAGAAGCCGATGGTCTGGCTAATCCCGTCCATCCGAAAGTGCATTAGAAGGAGACTCCCATGCAGATGAACCCCAACAAAGACACCCAACTGTGTATGTCCCTGTCTGGGCGTCCCGGGAATTTCGGTCTGCGTTTTCATAACCATTTGTACGAGCAACTGGGCCTGAATTTCTACTACAAGGCCTTCAGCAGCCAGGATCTGCCGGGGGCCGTCGGTGGGATTCGTGCGCTGGGGATTCGTGGTTGCGGGGTGTCGATGCCGTTCAAGGAAGCGAGCATTGCGCTGGTCGATGAGCTGGATGCGTCGGCGGCAGCGATCCAGTCGATCAACACCATCGTCAACACCAACGGCCATCTCAAGGCCTACAACACCGATTACATCGCCATCGCCCAATTGCTGGAAACCCACGCGGTGCCGAAGGACTCGACCTTCGCCCTGCGCGGCAGCGGCGGCATGGCCAAAGCGGTGGCCAGCGCCTTGCGCGATGGCGGTTACAAGAATGGTTTGATCGTGGCCCGCAACGAGCGCGCCGGCCGTGCGTTGGCCGATTCCCTGGGCTATCGCTGGCAGGCGGAACTGGGCGACGAACGCCCGCAGATGTTGATCAACGTCACCCCGGTGGGGATGGACGGCGGCCCGGAAGCGAGTCAGCTTTCTTTTGATGTGGATGTGATCAAGTCTGCCGAGACTGTGTTCGATGTGGTGGCGATCCCCTCGGAAACCCCGCTGATCGTGCGTGGCCGCGCCGAAGGTAAAAAAGTGATCACCGGGCTGGAAGTGATCGCGATTCAGGCGCTGGAGCAGTTCGTGCTGTACACCGGCGTGCGGCCGACGGGCGAGCAGTTCGATGCAGCGGTGGCGTTTGCCCGTAGTTGATGGATCCTGAGCATCGGCAAATCCGTCCGGACTTGCCGATGCCTATACTGTCGGATCAGCAAGCACAGACTTGCCCATCACAAGAACCGAGGTTTGCATGCACCCGCCGATTCTCAACCTGAATGACGTCGAACTCGAACCACTCCCCGAAGGCTTGGCCCCCGAAGGCGAAACGGCCGGGCGTTATCAACAACGGTTCGCCCGGGTCGGCCAGCAATTGGGCTCCCAGAAACTTGGTTATCGCCTGTATGCGCTGCCACCGGGCATGCGTGGCAGCCCGTTTCACAGCCATCGGGTCAATGAGGAAATGTTTTACGTGGTGGCCGGGGAAGGGGAGGTGCGCCTCGGTGCCGAGCGTTTCCCGATCCGCGCCGGCGACGTGATCGCCTGCCCGCCGGGTGGTCCGGAAGCCGCGCATCAGATCATCAACACCAGCTGCGAAGAACTGCGCTATCTGGCGGTCAGCACTCAGCAGCAACCGGAAATCTGCGAGTACCCGGATTCGAACAAATACGCGGTGATGGATAATTTCAGCGTCGATGCCGAAGGCAATGCCTCGGGCTTCGTGGCGGTGGCGCGGCAGGCGGACGGGGTGGATTACTGGGACGGCGAATAACGCCGCCCCATTGCACTTATTCGAGTCGGGCCAGACGCTCTTCCAGCGCTGCAATCCGCGCTTCCAGTTCTTCGATGCGTTCGACTGAAACACCGCTGGCCGCGCCGCGATCACTCGGGTTCTGCCGCGCGGCGATAATCGCCTCGATGTCCGCCGGATCACCCAGTGCGTGGGTGTAACGATCTTCGCGCTGGCCGGCCTGACGTGGAATCAGCACGGCCAGATCCCGAGCGATCAGGCGTTCCAGCTGATGTACCACTTGTTCGGCGTCTTCGAATTCATGCATGCGACCGCTGCGGGTCAGCAGTTCGTTGACGGTCTGCGGGCCGCGCAGGAACATCAGCCCGGTCAGAATCATCTGTGCAGGCACCAGCTCCAGCGCCTTGTCGACCTTGTGCTCCCAGCGGTCGGCGCGACTGCCCATCACCAGCTTGGCGAAACCGCGACCTTCGAGGGCGCGCAGACTCTGGCCGACCTGGCCCTGGGTCAGGTTCATCACCGGTTCCCGGCTGGTTTTCTGATTGCAGGCCAGCACGAGGGCGTTGAGGGTCAGCGGATAGGTTTCCGGGCTGGTGGCCTGTTTCTCGATCAGCGAACCCAGAATGCGGATTTCCGTGGCGTTGAGCCGTGGTTCGTTGGCGTTGGTTTCAAGTTCTGTGGTCATCGCGCGTTCCCTCTGCAGTCGAAGGCGCCTAGCCTAATCCTTGCTGGATAAAAGACAAGCCGCGTGGCGCGCGAGCATGGCTATAATCGCCCCACGATTCACCCAGCCACCACGTGAGACTGCCATGACCATTTCCCTGTACGCCGCATCCGTCCCGGTTTTCCAACAAATGCTCAACGCCCTGAGCGATGTGCTGAAAAAGGCCGAGGCCCACGCCACCGAGAAAAACATCGACCCGAACGCCTTCCTGCAGGCGCGTCTGTACCCGGACATGTTCCCGCTGGTGCGTCAGGTGCAGATCGCCGTGGACTTCGCCAAAGGCGTTTCCTCACGTCTGGCCGAAGTCGAGATTCCGAAATACGACGACACCGAAACCACCTTCGCCGACCTGCAAGCGCTGATCGCCAAGGTTCTGGCCTTCATCGGCGAGATCAAGCCTGAGCAGATCAATGGCAAGGAAGGCATCGAAATCGTTACCCGTCCGGGCACGCCGAAAGAGAAGCGCTTCTCCGGCCAGGCTTACCTGCTGAGCTACGGTCTGCCGCAGTTCTTCTTCCACGTCACCACCACCTACGCACTGCTGCGTCACAACGGTGTGGAAGTGGGCAAACGCGATTACATGGGCGCGTTCTAAACCGCCCAGCAACGAAAAAGCCCGCCAAGGTGCAAACCTTGGCGGGCTTTTTATTGCGCTCGGTTTTTACGCCGGACGCTGGGTTTTCTGCTCTTCGCCCAGGCAAGCGGCGGCGGTGAACAGCACGTCGGTGGAGGAGTTGAGCGCCGTCTCGGCCGAATCCTGCAACACGCCGATGATGAAACCGACTGCGACCACTTGCATGGCAATCTCGCTCGGGATGCCGAACAGGCTGCACGCCAGCGGAATCAGCAGCAGCGAACCACCGGCCACACCCGATGCTCCGCACGCGCAGATCGCCGCGACGACGCTGAGCAGGATGGCGGTCGGGATGTCCACGGCGATGCCTAGCGTGTGCACGGCCGCGAGGGTCAGCACGGTGATGGTGATCGACGCGCCGGCCATGTTGATGGTGGCGCCGAGCGGAATCGACACCGAGTAGGTGTCTTCGTGCAGGCCCAGACGCTTGCTCAGTTCCAGGTTGACCGGAATGTTCGCTGCTGAGCTGCGGGTGAAGAACGCGGTGATGCCGCTTTCACGCAGGCATTTCAGCGTCAGCGGGTACGGGTTGCGACGCAGCTTCCAGAACACGATCAGTGGGTTCATCACCAGTGCGACGAACAGCATGCAGCCGAGCAGCACCGCCAGCAGATGCGCGTAACCGACCAGTGCACCAAAACCCGAAGTGGCCAGGGTCGACGCCACCAGGCCGAAAATCCCCAGCGGCGCGAAGCGGATGACCACGCGCACGATCAGGGTCACGCCGTTGGACAGGTCGCTGACCACTTCCCGGGTGGTGTCGCCCGCATGGCGGATGGCTACGCCCATGCCGATGGCCCAGGCCAGAATGCCGATGAAGTTGGCGTTCATCAGCGCGGTGATCGGGTTTTCCACCACGCTCAGCAGCAGGCTTTGCAGCACTTCACCGATGCCGCCCGGCGCGCTCACGGCGATGTTGTCGGTGGACAGCACCAGATGCGACGGGAACATTGTGCTGGCGATTACCGCGACCACGGCAGCGGCGAAAGTGCCCAGCAGATAAAGGAACAGAATCGGCCGGATGTGGGTTTCCTGGCCGTGCTTGTGGTTGGCGATCGAGGCCATGACCAGCACGAACACCAGGATCGGCGCCACGGCTTTCAGCGCGGATACGAACACCTTGCCGATGAATGCGGTGCCTTTGGCCGCATCCGGCGCGAGCAGCGCCAGGGCGATGCCGGCAATCAGGCCGATCAGGATCTGTGTGACCAGGCTGAGGCTTTTAAGGCGTTGCAATAGAGAAGGGGATGAAGCGGTCATAACGGCATCTCTGCTTTTTTATAGGGTGCAAGGTTGCGTGATCCGGGCGATGAATCGGGGGCAGGCCACAGACACGAACCGAAAGGAATGACGCGACAGCCACGCCGTTAAACGGGCGGCTGAACAGGGTGTACGTTTTGCAGGGCGCGGACTTTATCACAGGGTCGTCCGGATCCTTCAGACCTGTGACGATCTGCCACCGGATTGTTCGGCAACTTAGACAGGTTTGTGCAAGTCACTCTGGAAACACTCTGTTAAGATTGCGCATCCTTATTTTCAAGTTCTGCCGGCGGGCCTTCGGGTCAGCGCTGGTGTCGTCGTTTTGCTGGAGTTCCCCATGCTGTTGCCCATCCTTCTGTTGTCTGCCGCCGGGTTCACGGTGCTGACCACGGAGTTCGTCATCGTCGGCCTGTTGCCGGCGATTGCCCGCGACCTGGCCGTCACCATCCCGCAAGCCGGGTTGCTGGTGACTCTATTCGCTTTCACCGTGGCCATGTTCGGCCCATTCTTGACGGCATATTTCGCCCGTTTCGAACGGCGCAAACTGTTCATCACCATCCTGATCATGTTCGGCCTGGCCAATACCGTGGCGGCATTGGCACCGAACATCTGGGTCATGGCCATTGCCCGACTGATTCCGGCGCTGGGGCTGCCGGTGTTCTGGGCGCTGGCCAGTGAAACCGCCGTGGATATCGTCGGCCCGGACTTCGCCGGTCGTGCCATCGCCAAGATCGGCTTCGGCATCGTCTGCGCCACGGTATTCGGCATTCCGGTCGGCACGCTGATTTCCGATGCATTCGGCTGGCGCAGTGCGTTCGGCATTCTGGCGGTGATCGCGTTTGCCAAGGCGTTGCTGTTGTTTGTCTATCTGCCGAAAACCAGCCTGCACCAGCATCAGGTCAGTTTCGCTTCACAGTTCAAGATCCTGCGCAGCCCGCTGATGCTTGGCCATGTGCTGCTGTCGATCCTGGTGTTCAGCGGCATGTTCACCGCTTACACCTATCTGGCGGACATTCTTGAACGCCTGGCCGGCTTCAATGGCACCGTGGTCGGCTGGTGCCTGATGGGCTTTGGCGCGGTCGGTCTGATTGGCAACTCGCTGGGTGGACGCGCGGTGGATCGTCATCCGCTGATGGCGTCGGTGATGTTCTGCGCGTTCATGATTCCCGGGATGGTGGCGTTGGTGCCGAACATCAATTCGTCGCTGGGTCTGGCAGCGGCGATGGGCATCTGGGGCGTGACGCAGGCGGCGCTGTTCCTGGTCAGTCACGTGCGCTTGATGAAAGCCGCACCTGAAGCGCCGGCCTTTGCGGCGTCGCTGAACATTGCCGGGGCCAACCTCGGGATTGGTCTGGGCGCGATCATTGGCGGTCGGGTAATCGACAGCGCTGGCCTCGGCTTCGTGGGTTTCGCCGCAGCCGGGTTCATTCTGCTGTCGATTTTCCTCGCCATGGTGCTGATGGTGCTCAAGCCGCGCGACGTCTGCGCGCCGGCTTAAAACTCTGTAAACAGCTCGCGTCGGGCACCTTCGGTAATCGCTTTGATGCCGGGGTGCTTGACCTTGCGTTCCACCGAGATCGCGTAGAACGATTCGCTCACCGCATCGGTCTGGCCGATCAACTCGACGCCGTACTGGCGCTTCACCTCCTCGGCAATCACGCTCGGGCCGATGAAAATCCCGCTGCCGGACTGGCCGAACGCCTGCATCAAGGCGCTGTCATCGAACTCCCCGACAATTCTTGGCTGAATCTGCTGCTCGGCGAACCAGCGCTGCAAACGGCTGCGCACTACGGTTTCTGCGCCGGGGATCAACAGCGGCGCACCATGCAGGCTGCGTGGGAAATCCTGACCGTACTGCGCCGCCAGTTCGGCGGTGGCGAAGAAGCTGATCCCGCATTCCCCGAGTTTCTGGCTGTAGCCCTTGATGTCCAGGTGCGACGGCATCGGGCTGTCGGAGATCACCAGATCCAGGCGCTGTATCGCCAGATCCGCCAGTAATCGCTCGAGTTTGTCCTCGCGGCAGGTGATGCGTAGCGGTTCGCTCAGTTCCATGGTGGGCGCGATCAGGCGATAGACGATGGATTTGGGCACGACGTCCGCCACGCCAACCCGAAACAGGATCTGTTGTTCATTGGGCTGGGCGCGCAGCATCAGTTCCAGTTCGCCACCGAGCTGAAACATCTGTTCGGCATAGGGCAGGGCCTGGCGCCCGGCTTCGGTGAGCTCCAATTGCCGGCCGACCCGTTGAAACAATTCGATGCCGTAGGTCTGTTCGAGCAGGGAAATCTGTCCGCTGATGGTTTGTGGCGTCAGGTTCAGTTGCTCGCACGCGCGCACGATACTGCCGGTCTTGGCGACCACCCAGAAGTAGTGCAGTTGTCGGTAATTGAGCATGGCGATCCGTCCATGAAATACAGTTCGTATAAATCGAAGTATAGCCGCTAAAAATACGAATTTTCCTGAAGTGTTTGTCTCCCTAGAATGCCCAGCCATCGACGAGTGGTCTGTGACCCTGTCTGTTCATTGGAAGGAAACCTCATGAAATACACGATCCCGGCACTGATGTTTACGTCTTTACTGCTTATGGCGGGTTGCGACCAGGCTGAAAAAAGCGCCCAGCAGTTGATGGGCAAGGCGGCCGAGAGCGCCAAGCAGGCGATCGACGACACGCACAAAGCCGCTGAACAAGCGCTCAGCGAGGCCACTGGCGGCCTGGTCGAGAAAAAAGAAGACCCGGAAAAAGACGCGGAAAAATCCGAATCTTCCTCCAAGACCATCTAAATCGTCTTACAAGAGTCAGGACTGACCCATGGAATATCTGTTAGAACTCGCTTCCAGCCCGACCGCCTGGATTGCCTTGGCCACACTGGTGGTGATGGAAATCGTGCTGGGCATCGATAACCTGATCTTCATCTCGATCCTGACCAACAAACTGCCCGAGCAGTACCGGCAGAAGGCCCGTCGCCTGGGCATCGGCATGGCGCTGATCATGCGTCTGGCCTTGCTGAGCACCATCGCGTTCATCGTTCAGTTGACCGCGCCGGTCATCGAGATCCTCGGCCAGGCGTTCTCCTGGAAGGACATGATCCTGATCGCCGGTGGCCTGTTCCTGGTGTGGAAAGCGACGACCGAGATCCATCACAGCATGGACCCGGCGCCGGAAGATCCGAAGTCCGCGACGTCGACAGTGACCCTGGGCTTTGCTGCCGCCATCGGGCAGATTCTGATGCTGGACATGGTGTTCTCGATCGACAGCATCATTACCGCGGTCGGCATGACCGAACACTTGCCGATCATGGTGATCGCGGTGGTGGTTTCGGTGCTGGTGATGCTGTTTGCGGCTGATCCGCTGGCCAAGTTCATCAACGACAACCCGACGGTGGTGATGTTGGCCCTGGGCTTCCTGATCATGATCGGCATGACGCTGATCGCCGAAGGCTTCGGCGCCCACGTACCGAAAGGTTATGTGTATGCCGCCATGGCGTTCTCGGCTTCGATTGAAGTGCTGAACATGATGTCGCGCCGCGCCAAACAGAAGAAACTGACTGCCGAAGCGTAATCGCTGAAAAACCAAAGGCCGCCTGAACTCGCGAGAGTCCAGGCGGCCTTTTTGTTTGAGTCGGTTGCAGGAGGTCAGTGCGCGGTGGCGTGACGGGTGCTGTGTTTCTCGACTTTCTTGATCGGTGCGGGTTGTGCAGGGTGGTGATGGTGGCGCCGGGAAATCCGCAGCACGCCCCACAGCATGGCGGCGGCGACGGCCAGCCAGCCGGCAATCAGCATTACGATGGTCATGGTCAGGCTCATCTGTGCCTCCTCTTTGCCCTGCGTCGGGCGCTCGCTCTTTTGCGCTTGTCTGGATGACAGTCTAGTCGCTGGCGTGTTTCAGGCTATTGACCAAAGGTCGGTGGTGACCAATCACTTCGCTCTATGCAGGCGATGCATCTGCCCCTTTGGGCTATACCGCAGCGTTACGCCGTCCTATGATCCTCGACCAAGCCGGAACACGATGACCGGTAACTGATCAAGAGAGTGACGATGGTGCAGCTATTTTCCCGGATTCGCATGGCGTTGCTGGTAGCCGGTTGCGTGACAGCATTGGTGGGTTGTGCGGGCAGTGTGACACCCGAGGTCCAGCGCCTGCCGGAGCGCGTCGAGCTCAGTGGCACCTTCTATCGTGGCGAAGCCAATCAGAGCGGGCCGCAGGTGCTGGCCAGTCTGCTGTCGCAACAGGGCGTCATGATCACGCCGGGCCTGTTGGAAAAACCGCTGCATTTGCCGGGCGCCGAAGACAAGTTGCAGCAGAATATGCAGAACCTGGCCCGCGAGTACGGCATGGTGGTCTATCGGTTGGACAGCCAGTTGCCCGCGCTGCTGACCCAGGTGGCGGCCGGTTATCCGGTGATGGTGCGCTTCAGCGAGGGTTCGGCGTTCTGGGCCGAGCCGCGTTACGCGATCCTCTCTGGCTACGACCGCAAAAAGCAGAAGGTGCTGCTGCGCGCCGGGATGAACCGCCGCGAACTGATGAGTTTCAGCTCTTTTGAGTCGGCGCTCGAGAAGTCGGGTGGCTGGGCAGTATTGATTCAGAAGCCTTCGCAGATCCCCGCAGCGGTCGATCGCCAGCGTTGGTTGAAGGCGGCTGATGAACTGGCACAGGCCGGTCAGGAGCGCGAGGCGGCACAGGCCCGCAAGGCGCTGGAAGAGAAATGAGGTTCCGTCCGTCTTCTGACGGGCACGATGGCGCGGGGCTAAGCTCTTAAAGGTAACGCCCGATTTTTCGGGTGATGACCCGAATGAGAGGTGCGTATGAGTACCGATTCGAGCTTCGACGACCATAAACCGGACAGTGTGCCGACGACGCCGGAACCGGACGTTGATCCGGTGCTGGACCCGGACAGCCCGCTGCGTGATCCGCTGGCTCGTCCCGCCGTCGTGACGCCGGAGCATCGGCGCGATCCAAGCGCTGGTGACGGCATTCCCGATGATGACCAGATGCCTTTGCCCAACGACTGAACCGGCAGACGAAAAAAAGCCCCGAATGTTCGGGGCTTTTTCTTGTGTCGCGGATTACTTGGAGGCTTCGACGACGCCGCTGTGGCGACCCTTGAGGTTCTTCTCGGCCTTGTATTGCTGAGCCACCGCCGGAACGTTAGTGCTCCTGCCGGTTTCCATCCAGCTGCGGATGCGGCTCGCATCGGCAAAGTGGGTGTACTTGCCGAAGGCGTCGAGAATGACCAGGGCGACCGGACGGTTGCTCATCTTCGTCACAAGCACCAGGCAGTGGCCGGCCGGATTGGTGAAGCCGGTTTTGGTGATCTTGATGTCCCAGTCGGCTTTGTTGACCAAGTGGTCGGTGTTGCGGAAACCCAGGGTGTAGTTGGGTTTGCGGAACGACACGGTTTTTTCCTTGGTGGTGGTGAGCTCGCTGAGGATCGGATGTTTTTGCGCGGCCATCAGCAACTTGCTCAGATCGCGGGCGGTGGAAACGTTGCGTTCCGACAGGCCGGTCGGCTCGACGAAGTGGGTGCTGGTCATGCCCAGCGCCTTGGCCTTGGCGTTCATCGCCGCGATGAATGCCACATAGCCGCCCGGATAGTGGTGCGCCAGGCTGGCCGCCGCGCGGTTTTCCGAGGACATCAGGGCAATCAGCAGCATCTCTCGGCGCGGCAATTCGCTACGCAGTTTGACCCGGGAAAACACGCCTTTCATTTCCGGGGTATGGCTGATGTCGACGTCAATCCATTCGTCCATGTTCTGGTGCGCTTCAACCACGACCAGACCGGTCATCAACTTGCTGACGGAAGCGATCGGCACGATCACGTCCGGATTGCTGGAGTAGATGACTTTATTGGTCTGCAGATCCATCAGCAGGGCGCTGCCAGAGGCGATTTTCAGTTGCGAGGCGTCTCGGGGGGCAGCGGTGGTTTCGGCGGCGTTGACCGTTGGCGTGAGGAGCGTGCCTGAAAATGCAAAAACCAGGCTCAGGATGGACAGACGAATATTCACGCGGGCGAACTCATGAAGGTTGGAAATGCCGTTATTTGTAACGGACTGTGTCGTAAAACGACGCATTCTAGGAGTATGGCTGAAGATCTGTCGATGGTTGTTTGTGGGGCATGAAAAAGTCGTGAAAAGCCCTGTGAAAATAGGGGTTTCCGGCGAACGGTAAAGGTTTTTTCGAGGATATGAAAAACCCCGCACGAGGCGGGGTTTCGGGAGTGCGGGAAAAGCGCCTCAGGCGTGCAGGGTTTCTGCCGCGTACAGCGTATTTTCCAGCAGGCAGGCACGGGTCATCGGGCCGACGCCGCCTGGTACTGGAGTGATCCAGCCAGCGCGGGGCAGGGCGGTTTCGTACACGACGTCACCGACCAGTTTGCCGTCGTCCTGACGGTTGATGCCGACGTCGATCACGATCGCGCCTTCCTTGATCCACTCGCCCTTGACCAGGCCCGGCTTGCCGGCAGCCACCACCACCAGATCGGCGCGGCCGACGTGACCGGCCAGGTCCTTGGTGAAGCGGTGGGTCACGGTCACGGTGCAGCCGGCCAGCAGCAGCTCCATGGCCATCGGGCGACCGACGATGTTGGAAGCGCCGACAACCACGGCGTCCATCCCGTACAGATCGACACCGGTGCTTTCCAGCAAGGTCATGATGCCTTTCGGGGTGCAGGGGCGCAGCAGCGGAATGCGCTGGGCCAGGCGGCCGACGTTATAAGGATGGAAACCATCGACGTCCTTGTCCGGGCGGATGCGTTCCAGCAGTTTGGAGGCGTCCAGGTGCTCAGGCAGCGGAAGTTGAAGCAGAACGCCGTCGATTGCCGGGTCGTCGTTCAGTCGATCGATCAGATCGGTCAGCGCTTCTTGAGTGGTTTCAGAAGGCAGGTCGTAGGCTTGAGAGAGGAAGCCGACCTCTTCACAGTCTTTACGCTTGTGCGAGACATAAACCTGAGAGGCAGGATCGCTGCCGACCAGGATCACCGCGAGGCCGGGAGTGCGCAAGCCTTGCTCGCGACGTTCGGCTACCCGTTGGGCGATCTGCTGGCGCAGGCTGGCGGCGATTGATTTGCCGTCGATTAGTTGTGCAGTCATTGCGCGTGATTAACCATCGAGAGGGGAAAAAAAGAGAACGCATTCTCGCATGTCAGACGGTGAGGGCAAAGGCGCTTGGTCAGCAAATTCCCCTAAGCCCTTTAATTAAATGAATTTTTTTTAAAAAGGATTTGACGACCTGCAGGTCGCTCTATACTATTCGTCGCACTTGTCGGGCACAGCCTAGCACTGGTTAAGAAGGTTGAGCGGAATCAAGGTTCTGCGAGACTGGAAAGCACTTAGTTTGTAGTCCTCCAAGGGTACAGCTAACAAGGCGCCCGTAGCTCAGCTGGATAGAGCATCCGCCTTCTAAGCGGATGGTCGCAGGTTCGAGTCCTGCCGGGTGCGCCATTAGGCAGCTTTGGCACAAGTAACGCGATATGGTGGGCGTAGCTCAGTTGGGTAGAGCACGGGATTGTGACTCCCGTTGTCGTGGGTTCGATCCCCATCGTCCACCCCATATTTCGAAAGGCGCCAGATGTAATAGTCTGGCGCCTTTGCTTTAAAAAGCTTCATCCGCGGATGTGGTGGAATTGGTAGACACACTGGATTTAGGTTCCAGCGCCGCGAGGCGTAAGAGTTCGAGTCTCTTCATCCGCACCAATCAAAGCTTCATTCATGCCGTTGGTAGGGTGAAGTTCTACAAAGAAGTTGTTTGGCTTCTTTGGCACGCAATATGGTGGGCGTAGCTCAGTTGGTAGAGCACGGGATTGTGACTCCCGTTGTCGTGGGTTCGATCCCCATCGTCCACCCCATATTTCGAAAGGCGCCAGACTTAACAGTCTGGCGCCTTTTTTGTTTTACGGTTTCGAGTATTTCGGCGACTGCCGGTTTCGGGTCGCAGGGCAGGGCGCTTCGTCGTATTAATGTTGCTCGATGATGCTGCGCTGCCCGCCGACCTTGCTTGCGAGGTTGGCTGTCAGGGAGATGATTCAACCGCCTCTATATATAGAAGAGGTTGGCGCAGAGCCCTGGCTTGATTGGCTGTATTTGCTAACAGGGCGAGGCGCAACCGTTTGTCCCCGCCTTCAAATTGCCTGCTGTTTTCTTACCCGTTTTCAGTAGGGTGACTTCTTGAGTTTGACCCACTAGAATGCATGCCCTTGATTCTTGGGTCGGAAACGGCCGGCTAACGTCTGTGCAACGAGGAATATCCATGCAAGTTTCTGTTGAAAATACTACTGCTCTTGAGCGCCGCATGAGCATCACCGTGCCGGCTGAGCGCATCGAGACTCAGGTCAACAAGCGTCTGCAGCAGACTGCCCAAAAGGCCAAGATTGCTGGCTTCCGTCCAGGCAAAGTGCCAATGAGCGAAATCAAGCGCCGTTTCGGTGCTGATGCGCGCCAGGAAGCGATCGGCGACGTGATCCAGTCCTCCTTCTACGAAGCTGTGGTTGAGCAGAAGCTGAACCCGGCCGGTTCGCCGTCGATCGAGCCTAAGTCGCTCGAAGCTGGCAAGGACCTGGAATACGTAGCCGTATTCGAAGTGTTCCCAGAGTTCACCGTTGCCGGCTTCGAAGGCATCACCGTCGAGCGTCTGAGCGCTGACGTGGCTGACGCCGATCTGGACAAGATGCTGGACATCCTGCGCAAGCAGAACACCCGTTTCGAAGTGGCCGATCGCGCTGCCCAGAACGAAGACCAACTGAACATCGATTTCGTTGGCAAGGTTGACGGCGAAGTATTCGCTGGCGGTTCCGCCAAGGGCACTCAGCTGGTGCTGGGTTCCGGCCGCATGATCCCAGGCTTCGAAGAAGGCCTGGTCGGCGCTAAAGCTGGCGAAGAGCGCGTTCTGAACCTGACCTTCCCAGAGGACTATCAGAACCTGGACCTGGCTGGCAAAACCGCCGAGTTCACCGTGACCGTCAACACCGTTTCCGAGCCAAAACTGCCAGAGCTGAACGAAGAGTTCTTCGCCCAGTTCGGTATCAAGGAAAGCGGCATCGACGGCTTCCGCACCGAAGTTCGCAAGAACATGGAGCGTGAACTGCGTCAGGCGATCAAATCCAAGGTCAAGAATCAGGTAATGGACGGTCTGCTGGCCACCAACCCGATCGAAGTGCCAAAGGCTCTGCTGTCCAACGAAGTTGACCGTCTGCGCGTGCAGGCTGTTCAGCAGTTCGGCGGCAACATCAAGCCTGACCAACTGCCGGCCGAGCTGTTCGAAGAACAAGCCAAGCGCCGCGTTGTGCTGGGTCTGATCGTGGCTGAAGTGGTCAAGCAATTCGACCTGAAGCCAGACGAAGCCCGCGTTCGCGAAATGATCCAGGAAATGGCTTCGGCTTACCAAGAGCCTGAGCAGGTTGTGTCCTGGTACTACAAGAACGAGCAGCAACTGAACGAAGTCCGTTCGGTTGTGCTGGAAGAACAAGTTGTGGATACTGTTCTGCAGAAAGCCAGTGTGACCGACAAATCGGTCTCTTACGAAGAAGCGGTCAAGCCGGTAGAAGCTCCAAAAGCCGACTGATTGTTTTTGCGTTAGAAGCACACACCATAAGCCAGCTTTCGAGCTGGCTTATGCGTATTCAAGACATAACTATTTGGGAGTGACTGCAGAGCATGTTCCGAAATTCGTATATTCAGCAGAACTCTGATATCCAGGCCGCCGGCGGCCTGGTCCCGATGGTTGTCGAGCAGTCCGCTCGTGGCGAGCGCGCCTATGACATTTATTCGCGTCTTCTGAAGGAGCGAGTGATCTTTCTGGTGGGTCCTGTAGAGGACTACATGGCCAACCTGATTTGCGCGCAATTGCTGTTCCTTGAAGCGGAAAACCCGGACAAGGACATCCATCTTTATATCAACTCCCCGGGCGGTTCGGTGACTGCGGGCATGTCGATCTACGACACCATGCAATTCATCAAGCCAAACGTGTCGACCACCTGCATCGGCCAGGCGTGCAGCATGGGCGCATTCCTGCTGACCGCAGGTGCTCCAGGCAAGCGCTTCTGCCTGCCAAACTCGCGTGTGATGATTCACCAGCCACTGGGCGGTTTCCAGGGCCAGGCGTCGGATATCGAAATCCACGCCAAGGAAATCCTTTTCATCCGCGAGCGTCTCAACACGCTGATGGCCAAGCACAGCGGTCGCACTCTGGAAGAAATCGAGCGCGATACCAACCGCGACAACTTCATGAGTGCAGAAGCTGCGAAGGAATATGGCTTGATCGACGAAGTGATCAACCAGCGTCCAGCTTAAAATAAGCAGCTCGAAATAGGCCTGGTCGGCTGGTCCGATCAGTGGCGGGCTTGAAAAAGCCCGCAATAGCCTTCATCTTGTGTTGCAAGCCTATCGGATTTGGATCGAACGAATGACTGACACCCGCAACGGCGAGGACAACGGCAAGCTGCTCTATTGCTCCTTCTGTGGCAAAAGCCAGCATGAAGTGCGCAAATTGATTGCCGGCCCCTCGGTCTTTATCTGCGACGAGTGCGTCGACCTGTGCAATGACATCATCCGTGAGGAGGTGCAGGAAGCACAGGCCGAAAGCAGCGCGCATAAATTGCCTTCGCCTAAAGAAATCAGCGGCATCCTTGACCAGTACGTAATCGGTCAGGAGCGTGCAAAGAAGGTTCTGGCGGTAGCGGTGTACAACCACTACAAGCGTCTGAACCAGCGTGACAAAAAGGCTGACGACGTCGAACTCGGCAAGAGCAACATCCTGCTGATCGGCCCGACAGGCTCCGGTAAAACCCTGCTGGCCGAAACTTTGGCCCGCTTGCTGAACGTTCCGTTCACCATCGCCGACGCAACCACCCTCACCGAGGCGGGTTATGTGGGTGAAGACGTCGAGAACATCATTCAGAAGCTGCTGCAGAAGTGCGATTACGACGTGGAAAAGGCCCAGATGGGCATTGTCTACATCGATGAAATCGACAAGATTTCGCGCAAGTCCGACAACCCGTCGATCACCCGGGACGTTTCCGGTGAAGGCGTGCAGCAGGCCTTGCTCAAGTTGATCGAAGGCACGGTCGCTTCCGTTCCGCCGCAAGGTGGTCGCAAGCATCCGCAGCAGGAGTTCCTGCAGGTTGACACCCGTAACATCCTGTTCATCTGCGGTGGTGCGTTCTCCGGTCTGGAGAAAGTGATTCAAAACCGTTCCACCAAAGGTGGCATCGGTTTCAACGCAGAAGTACGCAGCAAGGAAGAAGGCAAGAAAGTCGGTGAATCCCTGCGTGAAGTCGAGCCTGACGATCTGGTCAAGTTCGGTCTGATCCCGGAATTCGTCGGTCGTCTGCCGGTCCTCGCAACGCTGGACGAGCTGGATGAGGCTGCGTTGATGCAGATTCTCACCGAGCCGAAAAATGCCCTGACCAAACAGTACGCCAAGCTGTTCGAGATGGAAGGCGTGGATCTGGAATTCCGTTCCGACGCGCTGAAATCGGTCGCCAAACGTGCCCTGGAACGTAAAACCGGTGCCCGTGGCCTGCGTTCGATTCTCGAAGGTGTGCTGCTCGACACGATGTATGAAATCCCCTCGCAGTCCGAGGTGAGCAAAGTCGTGATCGATGAAAGCGTGATCGAAGGCAAGTCCAAGCCACTGTATATCTACGAAAACAGTGAGCCGGCTGCCAAGGCAGCGCCGGACGCCTAAGCGTCCAGTCTGCTGGAATAAAGAAGGGGCCTTCGGGCCTCTTTTTTTTTAAGAAATTTTAACGTCCTCATAGCGCTTGTTTTTTTTGGAAGCAGCCCCCATCTTGGTTTCAAGCTTAATTCCATCTGATTACGGCCATATGGCCGCCGTAGAGGCGAAATCATGAAGACCACCATCGAATTGCCTCTCCTGCCATTGCGTGATGTCGTTGTGTATCCGCACATGGTTATCCCGCTGTTCGTGGGGCGCGAGAAATCCATCGAAGCCCTCGAGGCCGCGATGACGGGCGACAAGCAGATCCTGCTGCTGGCCCAGAGAAACCCGGCTGACGATGATCCCGGAGAAGACGCTCTGTATCGCGTTGGCACCATCGCCACCGTTCTGCAACTGCTCAAGCTGCCTGACGGCACCGTCAAGGTTCTGGTCGAGGGCGAGCAGCGTGGCGCTGTCGAGCGTTTCAGCGAAGTCGACGGCCATTGCCGCGCCGAAGTGTCGCTGATCGATGAAGTCGACGCCGCCGAGCGCGAATCCGAAGTCTTCGTGCGCACGCTGCTGTCGCAGTTCGAACAATATGTTCAGTTGGGCAAGAAAGTCCCGGCTGAAGTCCTGTCGTCGCTCAACAGCATCGATGAGCCTGGCCGTCTGGTAGACACCATGGCCGCGCACATGGCGCTGAAGATCGAGCAGAAGCAGGAAATCCTCGAAATCATCGAGCTGCCGGCCCGCGTCGAGCACGTCCTGGCCTTGCTGGATGCTGAAATCGATCTGCTGCAGGTCGAAAAACGCATCCGTGGCCGCGTCAAGAAGCAAATGGAGCGCAGTCAGCGCGAGTACTACCTGAATGAGCAGATGAAGGCCATTCAGAAAGAGCTCGGCGACAGCGACGAAGGCCACAACGAAATCGAAGACCTGAAAAAGCGTATCGATGCCGCTGGCCTGCCGAAAGATGCGCTGGCCAAGGCCACTGCCGAGCTGAACAAACTCAAGCAGATGTCGCCGATGTCGGCTGAAGCCACCGTCGTGCGTTCCTACATCGACTGGCTGGTGCAGGTGCCGTGGAAGGCTCAGAGCAAGGTGCGTCTGGACCTGGCTCGTGCCGAAGACATTCTCGATGCCGATCACTACGGCCTCGAAGAGGTCAAGGAGCGCATCCTTGAATACCTCGCTGTGCAGAAGCGCGTGAAGAAGATTCGTGGCCCGGTGTTGTGCCTGGTCGGTCCTCCGGGTGTGGGTAAAACCTCGCTGGCGGAGTCGATTGCCCACGCCACCAACCGTAAATTCGTGCGCATGGCCCTCGGCGGCGTGCGGGACGAAGCGGAAATCCGTGGCCATCGTCGGACTTACATCGGTTCGATGCCAGGAAGATTGATTCAAAAGATGACAAAGGTGGGCGTCCGCAACCCGCTGTTCCTGCTCGATGAAATCGACAAGATGGGCAGCGATATGCGTGGCGATCCGGCGTCGGCGTTGCTGGAAGTGCTCGATCCGGAGCAGAACCACAACTTCAACGATCACTATCTGGAAGTCGATTACGACCTGTCGGATGTGATGTTCCTGTGCACCTCGAACTCGATGAACATTCCGCCGGCGCTGCTCGACCGGATGGAAGTGATCCGTCTGCCGGGCTACACCGAAGACGAAAAGATCAACATCGCCGTCAAGTACCTGTCGCCAAAGCAGATTGCAGCTAACGGCCTGAAGAAAGGCGAGCTGGAATTCGACGAGGAAGCGATCCGCGACATCATCCGTTACTACACCCGTGAAGCCGGTGTGCGTGGCCTCGAGCGGCAGATTGCCAAGGTCTGCCGCAAGGCAGTGAAAGAGCATGCACTGGAAAAACGCTTCTCGGTGAAAGTGACAGCTGATCTGCTGGAACACTTCCTCGGTGTCCGCAAATTCCGCTACGGTCTGGCCGAGCAACAGGATCAGATCGGTCAGGTGACCGGCCTGGCCTGGACTCAGGTCGGCGGCGAACTGCTGACCATCGAAGCCGCTGTCGTACCGGGTAAAGGTCAACTGATCAAGACCGGTTCGCTGGGTGACGTAATGGTCGAATCGATCACTGCGGCCCTGACCGTGGTGCGCAGCCGTGCCAAGAGCCTGGGCATTCCCCTGGACTTCCACGAGAAGCGCGACACGCACATTCACATGCCGGAAGGGGCTACGCCGAAAGACGGTCCTAGCGCCGGTGTAGGCATGTGTACTGCGCTGGTGTCGGCTTTGACGGGTATTCCTGTGCGTGCCGATGTCGCCATGACCGGCGAGATCACCCTGCGTGGTCAAGTCCTCGCCATTGGTGGTCTGAAGGAAAAACTGCTGGCCGCTCACCGTGGCGGAATCAAGACAGTGATTATTCCGGAAGAGAACGTGCGCGATCTGAAGGAGATTCCTGACAATATCAAGCAGGATCTGCAGATCAAACCGGTTAAATGGATTGACGAGGTCCTGCAAATTGCGCTGCAATACGCGCCGGAGCCCTTGCCGGATGTGGCTCCGGAGATAGTTGCCAAGGACGAAAAACGTGAGTCTGACTCTAAGGAAAGAATTAGCACGCATTAATACGCTTTTGCCTGGGGGGCTTCCTTGACAGCTTTTTAGAGCCCTTGTTATAAAGCGGCTCTTAAGTGTCTGTAGGCCATTCAGCACTCGTTTTTGCTTTCACCAAAAAACTTAGAATCATACTCAAATAGATATAAGGGGACTTAGAGTGAACAAGTCGGAACTGATTGATGCTATCGCTGCATCCGCTGATATCCCGAAAGCTGCTGCTGGCCGTGCGCTGGACGCTGTAATCGAATCCGTCACTGGCGCTCTCAAGGCTGGCGACTCCGTAGTTCTGGTTGGTTTCGGTACTTTCTCCGTAACTGATCGTCCAGCTCGCGTTGGTCGTAACCCACAGACCGGCAAGACTCTGGAAATCGCTGCTGCCAAAAAGCCAGGTTTCAAAGCCGGTAAAGCCCTGAAAGAAGCCGTCAACTAAGTTTGATTCAGGTTTTTACCCATCCGGGTCGGGGTCATGCCTGACTTGGCAGCGGAGCGGTAGAGCAGGCGGTTTGGAATAATTGCCTGCTACACCGGGATCGAGGGTTCGAGCCCTGTCCGCTCCGCCAGTTACGAGAAGGCGCATCCTCGGATGCGCCTTTCTTCTATCCGGATTCTACCCACGCTCCACGGTTGCCTAATTTTTGAAGTTCAACCGTTTCTGGGGGACGCATGCTGCAGAATATCAGGGACAATTCACAAGGCTGGATTGCCAAGACCATTATCGGGGTCATCGTTGCACTGATGGCTCTGACCGGTTTCGACGCCATTTTCAAGGCCACGACTCACACCAACGAGGCGGCCAAGGTCAATGGTGAAGAAATCAGCCAGAACGAGCTGAGCCAGGCCGTTGACATGCAACGCCGTCAGCTGATGCAACAGCTGGGCAAGGACTTCGATGCTTCCTTGCTCGACGAAAAAATGCTGCGCGAGTCGGCCCTCAAGGGTCTGATCGATCGCAAGCTGCTGCTGCAAGGCGCAGAAAAATCGAAGTTCGCTTTCTCCGAAGCGGCGCTGGACCAAGTGATCCTGCAAACACCTGAATTCCAGGTTGACGGCAAGTTCAGTTCCGACCGTTTCGACCAGGTGATCCGTCAGTTGGGCTACAGCCGCATGCAATTTCGCCAGATGCTGGCTCAGGAAATGCTGATCGGCCAACTGCGCGCCGGTGTGGCGGGCAGCGGTTTCGTGACTGACGCTCAAGTGCTGGCCTTCGCCCGTCTGGAAAAACAGACCCGTGACTTCGCCTCGCTGAGCATCAAGGCTGACCCGGCGGCAGTGAAGCTGACCGACGATGAGGTCAAGGCTTACTACGACGAACATGCCAAGGAATTCATGACCCCGGATCAGGTGGTCATCGATTACCTCGAGCTGAAGAAGGCTTCTTTCTTCGACCAGGTCGCCGTCAAGGACGAAGACCTGCAGGCGGCGTATCAGAAAGAGATCGCCAACCTGTCGGAACAGCGTCGTGCGGCGCATATTCTGATCGAAGTGAACGACAAGGCCACCGAGGCTCAGGCCAAGGCGAAGATCGAAGACATTCAGGCACGCCTGGCCAAGGGTGAGAAGTTCGAAGCGCTGGCCAAGGAGTTCTCGCAGGATCCGGGGTCGGCCAACAATGGCGGCGACCTGGGTTATGCCGGTCCTGGCGTTTACGATCCGGCTTTCGAAAAAGCCCTGTATTCGTTGAACAAGGATCAAGTGTCCGAGCCGGTTCGCACCGACTTCGGTTTCCACCTGATCAAGCTGCTGGGCGTCGAAGCACCGGAAGTTCCGACTTTCGCCAGCCTGAAAGACAAGTTGACCCGCGAGCTGAAAACCCAGCAGGTCGAGCAACGTTTCGTCGAGGCGACCAAGCAACTGGAAGACTCTTCGTTCGAATCGTCTGACCTGGCTCAGCCGGCGCAGGATCTGAAACTGACCGTGCACACCTCCAAGCCGTTCGGCCGTGAAGGTGGCGAAGGTGTTGCAGCCAACCGCGCCGTGGTGACTGCAGCGTTCAGCACCGAAGTACTGGAAGAGGGTGCCAACAGCACCGCCATCGAGCTGGATCCGGAAACCGTGATCGTGCTGCGCGCCAAGGAGCACCTCAAGCCTGCGCAACTGCCGCTGGAAGCCGTGGCGACTGCCATTCGCACCCAGTTGGCCAAAGAGCACGCCAGCGCTGCTGCCAAGACCAAGGCCGAGCAACTGATCGCCGGTCTGCGTGATGGCAAGACCCCGTTGGACAAGGCCATCGACGGTCAGAACTGGAAAGTGACCCAGGCGGCCACCCGCGCCCAGGAAGGTGTTGATCCCGCCGTGCTGCAAGCACTGTTCCGCATGCCGAAACCGGCAGGCAAGGACAAGCCGACTTTCAGCAGCGTGACACTGCCTGATGGCAGCCTGACCATCGTGCGCCTGAACGCTGTGAACGAAGCCGCTGCGCCGACCGATGAAGAGAAAGCGCAATACCGTCGCTTCCTCGCCTCGCGTGAAGGCCAGCAGGACTTCGCGGCGTACCGCAAGCAGTTGGAAAGCGAAGCGGACATCAAGCGTTTCTGATGCCTGACTGAGCGACAAAAAATGAGCCCCGGATGAACATTCGGGGCTTTTTTTTGCCTATCAATCACTGGGTGACAGGATTTTCATCGACCATTGGCCGGTTTGCCTTTTTCCCTGCACCCATGACCGGTAGAGTTGTAACTGTTTTAAGACACTAATCCGTACGCCGCGGGGCAGCGATATGTTGCACAATACGCCCCGGACCGTTTTTCCCTCAGGATGTTTAATGTTGAATTCTATTCCCGTGCGTTTCATCGGGTTGGCGTTGTTGCTGACCGCCGCTGCCGGCTGCTCCAAGGACAAGCCTATCTACGAGCATGAGAACTTCGACGACTCCGGCACCTTTTCGCGCAATTACCCGGTCACCGACACCGCCAGTTGCGAAGCGGCTCGCCGGGCGTTGCTCAGCCAAGGCTACATCATCACCAGCAGCGACCCGAAACTGGTCAGCGGACACAAGAGTTTCCAGCAGACCGGTGAAACCCACCTGGAGATCAGCTTCAACGTCGTGTGTGCCGATGATGGTAGCGCTGGCCACCACGCCACGGTATTCGCCAACGCCTTGCAGGATCGCTACGCGCTGAAGAAGACCAACAACTCGGCCAGCCTGGGGGTTGGCGTGCTGGGCTCGGTGTCGATGCCGATCGGCTCCTCTGACGACTCGATGGTCAAGGTGGCCAGCGAAACCGTGTCCTCGCAGAAATTCTACGAGCGCTTCTTCACCCTGGTGGAGCTGTTCCTGCCGGCAGATGCGAAGAAAGCTGCGCACATCACCGAGAAGCCGAAGGCCGATCTGGGCGTGCCGGAACCCAAGGCCGCGCCGGCCGCATTGGCTCCGACGCCAGCGGCTGAACCGACTCCGGCCCCAGCCCCGGCCGCCGCACCTGCTGCGACACCGGCCCCCGCAGAGCCGGCTCCGGTCAGTTCAGAGCCGGTCGTTCCACCGGCTGAAGCAGCACCGATCACCCCGGCACCAGGTTCGGAGCTGGTTCCAGTAGCAGCGCCGGCAACGGAAGTCATCACGCCTCCGGCCAATCCGACGGATCTGCCGCCGCCGTCCGAGCCGATTCCGGCAATGCCAACCGGGCATTGATCGGTTGCGGGGGCGACGCAACGTCGCTCCCGCTTCGATTTCTGTGTGATCTGAAATGTCGGTTCACACATTCTGAAAATATCCCCGCGATAAATCCCTGACCGCCTGCTACGTTTATTTCATGAAGGCTGCGTTTCATTTTTCCTTCATACGGGCACTTTATGCTCGAGGCACTGGTCATTTGCTCCAGGCCATTTCAGCAAAGCAGTTAGGGGGATTACACGATGGATGACTATCAAGAAGAACTGCTCGAATTCCAGGCCTACGAACTGGATTCACCGGAGCCTGCGGAAGACGCCACCGAGCTCTGACGCTTCAACCGGTCTTGCGGTGACTGCGGCGAAACTCGCCCGGCGTCTGGCCGTTCCAGCGCTTGAAGGCGCGCTGGAAAGCTTCGGCCGAGGCAAAACCCAGCAGGTAGGCGATTTCACCGAATGCCAGTTCAGTGTCACGGATGTAGGTCATCGCCAGATCACGGCGAGTGTCGTTGAGGATCGCGCGAAACTGCGTGCCTTCTTCGGCCAGTTTTCGCCGTAACGTCCAGGTCGGCAGCTTCAGGCGCGCCGCCACTTCTTCCAGGTCGGGTTCACGGCCACCATTGAGCAACGGTCCTAGCAATTGCGTGATGCGTTCGCGCAGGCTGCGGGTTCGCGTCAATTGTTCCAGCTCCCGTTCACACAGTTGCAGCAGATGCTTCCAGGTGCTGGGGCAATGCTCCGGGTTGCGTGCGGCCAGGCTGGTGAGGCTCAGACGCAGCTGATTGTGCTCGGCGCCGAACTGGATCGGGCAGTCGCCGAGTGCGGCGTAGGCGTCGCGATAATCCGGGGTGTCGAATTCGATCTCGATCCGTTCGGCGCGCAGCGGTTCGGGGCTGACGCTGGACAACTGATGCAGCCAGCCGGCGATGATCGAATCCACCACAAAGCGGTTGTAGGCGTTGTACGGGCTGATCGAGTAGAAGCGCAGCCAGGCTCCGCTGGCATCCTCGTGGAAACTCGACTGGCCGCGATAATTGGAACCGTACAACGGTTCGAAGCGCGTCAGGCAGCGGGCGGCTTCGCGCACGGTCGGTGCCTGCGCTGCGGTGACGCCGGCCAATCCCGCCTGGCTCAGGCGACTGAGCTGGCCCATGCGCAAACCGAGTGCCGGATCGCCGGTCAACTGGATCGCGCCATGGCCCAGGCGCATGTAGCGCGGGATCGACAGGCGTGCCCCGGCCTCGGCCAGCCGTGCTGCGTCGAGGCCGTATTGTTCGAGCAGCGGTTGCGGGTCGGCGTCATGGCTGCGCACGGCATCAGCGAGGCTATGGACGAAGCCCACTGACAGATCCCCGAGACGCATCGGCAGCGGCTTCATGGTTTACAACCAGAGGTTCAGCAAGCGCGCGCCACGGGCTTCACCGTCGGCGAACTGCTGGCCGTTGCTGCTGAGGAAGCTCTGCCCGGAGCTTGGCTTGTCCCAGAACTGCCCGCGCAGGAACACGCTCATGCCGGCAATCGCCCGGCTGCCCGGTGGTTGTGCCGTCAGGGTCAAGCGGTGCCAGGCCTGGCCTTCGCTGACCTCTCCCGGTTTGAGGCTGACCGAGTCTGGTGCGTTCAAGCCTCTGTAGCCCTGCCAGGGCAGATCCCACACGCCATGACCGATGACGAACGCGGGCACCGCGATCAGTTGCGCGCCTTGCTCGTCGAGCCTGCGATAGTTGTCCGGGTACCAGCTGTCGTTGCCGATCAGCACGCCGAGGCGCCCGGCCGGAGTTTCGATCACATTGATCCGGGAGACATCGTTGGAGGGTGTCGTGTCATCCTGATCGAAGATCGGGCGCATCTGCCGCTGTGGCTGACCGAGCGGGGCGCCGTCACGACCGAACACCACGCTGGTGTTGTACAGCGCGCCACTGCCGACCTTGAGCCGGCCGTCGATGATGTTCGGTTCCGGCAGCACGATCGAGCCGGCCACCAGGGTGATGTGGAATTCCTTGGCCAGACCGCCGAACAGCAACTGATAGTCCTTGGCCATGTCTCGGGATTTCATCCGCAAGTGGGCGTCATCCAGACGGCTGCTGCCCCTGGCGGTGAGCCAGGCGCGGGCGAATTGCAACGGGTTGCTGGCGGCCAGCCAGTTCATCGCTTCGGCGAGGGTGGGGGCCTGGTACAGCTCGTCTTTCTCGCCGCTGATCATCAGCCAGGTGCCAACATGCTCGGGCAGCACCACGATGGTTTTTTCATTGAGCAAACCCTGATCCTGAGCCTGCTGCAAATAAGCGGCGAGCTTGCGGTGCAGGCGTTCGGAGCTTTGATAGTCGGTCGGGAACAGTTCCGGCTGAATCCCCAGCAGGTTGCCACGGTCGGCTCGGGTACCCTGATCGACCGCCAGTTTGATCCGCAGGTCCGACAGGTAATGACCGGCCGGGCGGTCAGCCGCCCACATGGCGTAGAAGGTAAGCGCGGCGACAAGCGCCATGGAAAAGGTCAGGTACAAAAGTTTGCGCATGAAATCCAACAACAGCCGGGTACAGGGTGTGCGACTAGGGTAGGGCCCATGCCTGCGCTTGCCAAGGGGCGCTGCGCATTTGGATCAATAACTTGTCAGTTACGGTCATTGAGTGACAGCGATGCGACTCTTAGTCTGTCGAACATGACTGACGGGGGACGCAGAGCTCCCGCATTTTCCGTGATCGCTCGCTGTGGAGTTACCGATGACCGCCACTTACCCGCACCTACTGGCCCCGCTGGACCTGGGATTCACCACGCTGCGCAACCGCACCCTGATGGGCTCGATGCACACCGGCCTTGAAGAGAAGCCGGGTGGTTTCGAACGCATGGCGGCGTACTTTGCCGAGCGCGCCCGTGGCGGCGTTGGCCTTATGGTGACCGGCGGTATCGGCCCGAACGACGAGGGCGGCGTGTACTCCGGCGCAGCCAAGCTGACCACCGAGGAAGAAGCGCTCAAGCACCGCATCGTCACCCGCGCCGTGCATGAGGCGGGCGGCAAGATCTGCATGCAGATCCTCCACGCCGGCCGTTATGCCTACAGCCCGAAACAGGTCGCCCCGAGCGCCATTCAAGCGCCAATCAACCCGTTCAAGCCCAAAGAGCTGGACGAGGAAGGTATCGAGAAACAGATCAGCGATTTCGTCACCTGCTCGGTACTGGCCCAGACCGCCGAGTACGACGGCGTGGAAATCATGGGTTCCGAAGGCTACTTCATCAACCAGTTCCTCGCGGCCCACACCAACCACCGTACCGACCGCTGGGGCGGCAGCTACGAAAACCGCATGCGCCTGCCGGTGGAAATCGTTCGTCGGGTGCGTGAAGCGGTCGGCCCGAACTTCATCATCATCTTCCGTCTGTCGATGCTCGACCTGGTCGAAGGCGGCAGCACCTGGGAAGAGATCGTCACCCTGGCCAAAGCCATCGAGCAGGCCGGCGCGACCATCATCAACACCGGTATCGGCTGGCACGAAGCGCGGATTCCGACCATCGCCACCAAAGTGCCGCGGGCGGCGTTCAGCAAGGTCACGGCCAAGCTGCGGGGTTCGGTGAGCATTCCGCTGATCACCACCAACCGCATCAACACCCCGGAAGTCGCCGAGCAGATCCTGGCCGAAGGCGATGCCGACATGGTGTCGATGGCGCGTCCGTTCCTCGCCGACCCGGACTTCGTCAACAAGGCCGCCGAAGGCCGCGCCGACGAAATCAACACCTGCATCGGCTGCAACCAGGCCTGCCTCGATCACACTTTCGGTGGCAAGCTCACCAGTTGCCTGGTCAACCCGCGTGCCTGCCACGAGACCGAGCTCAATTACCTGCCGGTCAAGCAGATCAAGAAGATTGCCGTGGTCGGTGCCGGCCCTGCCGGTCTGTCTGCCGCCACTGTTGCCGCTGAGCGCGGGCATCAGGTGACCTTGTTCGATTCGGCCAGTGAAATCGGCGGTCAGTTCAACGTCGCCAAGCGTGTGCCGGGCAAGGAAGAGTTCTACGAAACCCTGCGCTACTTCAAACGCAAGTTGCAGACCACCAACGTCGAGGTGTGCCTGAACACCCGAGTCGATGTGGCGAAACTGGTAGAGGGCGGTTACGACGAAGTCATCCTGGCGACCGGTATTGCACCGCGCCTGCCGGCGATTCCGGGCGTCGAGAATGCCAAAGTGCTGAGCTATCTGGATGTGCTGCTCGAGCGCAAACCGGTCGGCAAGCGGGTGGCGGTGATCGGCGCCGGCGGTATCGGTTTCGACGTGTCGGAATTCCTCGTCCATGAAGGCGTGGCCACCAGTCAGGATCGCGCTGCGTTCTGGAAAGAGTGGGGCATCGACACCCACCTCGAGGCTCGTGGTGGTGTGGCCGGGATCAAGGCTGCACCGCATGCCCCGGCCCGTGACGTGTTCCTGCTGCAACGCAAGAAATCCAAGGTCGGCGACGGTCTGGGCAAGACCACCGGCTGGATTCACCGTACCGGTCTGAAGAACAAGCAGGTGCAGATGCTCAACAGCGTCGAGTACCTGAAGATCGACGACGAAGGCCTGCACATCCGCATCGGTGAAACCGGCGAGCCGCAAGTGCTGCCGGTGGACAACATCGTCATCTGCGCTGGCCAGGATCCGCTGCGCGAGCTGCAAGAAGGGCTGGTGGCAGCCGGGCAGAACGTGCACCTGATCGGCGGCGCCGATGTGGCGGCCGAGCTGGATGCCAAGCGTGCGATCAATCAGGGTTCGCGTCTGGCCGCCGAGCTCTGATCCACCCTAGAATGCCGGCTCTTTGCACAGAGCCGGCCTTCATGTTTCTGCCTCCCACCGACTGGCTGGCCCCAGCCCCTCTCGAACCCCTTCATCTGGACTGGCTCACTGCCGCCGGCATTGAAGTCGCGATTCTGCGTCTGGACCGGATCGATCCGCTGATCAGCGGCAACAAGTGGTTCAAACTCGTCGAACACCTCAAAGCCGCCGACCGTGCGGGCGCCGAAGGCATCATCAGCCTGGGCGGTGCGCACTCCAATCATCTGCATGCACTGGCTGCTGCGGGCAAGCGCTTGGGATTCGCAACGGTCGGTTTGCTGCGCGGGCATCCGCAGGACACGCCGACGGTCAGGGATCTGCAGGACTTTGACATGCAGTTGCACTGGCTCGGTTTTGGTGGCTACCGGGCACGGCATGAGCCGGGGTTCTGGCAGCCGTGGCTGGCGCAATATCCGACGCTGCATCCTGTGCCCGAAGGTGGCGGTGGTTTGCCGGGTGCGCAGGGTTGCGCATCACTCAAGGATCAGGTCAGTGAGCAACTGGGCAAGCTCGGTTGGGACGACCATGACGGTTGGTGGCTGGCGTGCGGTACTGGCACCACGCTTGCGGGGTTGGTGCTGGCGGAAGCCGGTGAACATCTGGTGTATGGCGCGATGGCCGTGCCCGACGATCACGGTGTCGCGGCCAACGTCGAAGCGATTGTCGGTGACATCGCAGGCTACGAACTGATCGACGCCAGCCGTGGCGGTTTCGCCAAAGTCGATGCGCCGTTGCTTGAGTTCATCGCACAGACTGAGCTGGCCAGCGGCATTCCCCTCGAACCGCTGTACACCGGCAAGGCCTTGCTGGCGCTCAAACAGCAGATCGAGGCGGGCCGCTTTGCCCGTGGAACGCGACTGATCTTCGTCCACACCGGCGGCTTGCAGGGCCGGCGTGGATTCGATGGCTAAACCTGGTTGCGCTTGGGCATCATCCGCAGCAGTGTGTTATCGCCTACCACGTAATGGTGATACAGCCCCGCCAGCGCGTGCAGGCCGATCAGCCAGTAGCCGATGTTGCCGATCAACACGTGCCAGTGTTCAACCTGCTTGGCGAAGGCTTTGTCCTCTTGCACCAGCAACGGCAGGTCGAAACCGTAGAACATCACTTGATGACCTTCGGCGCTGGTAATCAGCCAGCCAAGGATCGGCATGCTGATCATGAACAGGTACAGCGCCCAGTGCATCAGTCGGGCCAGTGCGGTCTGCCATTGCGGTGAAGCCGGGAAGATTTTCGGTGCCGGGCCGATGCTGCGGGCCAGCAGGCGAAACCACACCAGCACGAACACGGTCAGGCCGAGCATGTAATGCGCTTCACGGATCAGCGAGCGGCCACCACTGCCCTTGGGAAAGATGCCTCGCAATTCCATGCTGGCATACACCAGCACCAACAACACCAGCATCAACCAGTGCAACAGGACTGACACGGTGCTGTAGCGTGATTCGGAACTTGTCCACGGCATACGGTATTTCCTCACGGAT
The DNA here is from genome assembly GCF_058801405.1 of Pseudomonas sp. GW822-FHT03F04. NCBI lineage: Bacteria > Pseudomonadati > Pseudomonadota > Gammaproteobacteria > Pseudomonadales > Pseudomonadaceae > Pseudomonas > Pseudomonas sp. GW822-FHT03F04. The sequence continues at coordinate 36,362 of NZ_JBXANF010000016.1, read as the reverse complement.
CAGGGTCGAAACGTGCCGTTCTTGAGCGACGGCATGCTTTAACTGTAATCCGCTTTGGCCGATTTGCGCGTGTCTAAAAACTCTTTCATTGCGCGAAATCAGGGGTTTGCCCATAAAAAAACGCCAGTGTCGCGCAGACACTGGCGTTTCTGTTTGCCGCAGGCTGCGTTATCAGCTGCTTTGCGGCATTTCACCGTTGGCCAGACGCTTGTTGATGTCGGCGATCACTTCCGGCAGATCGGTGATGGTGTCGATCATGTAGTGCGGACGCGAACCTTCGAACAGCGCGTGAATGCGCTTGCGTTCGCTGGCCAGCGCGTCGCTGCCCAGTGCGCGGTAGCCTTCGTAATCCAGGCCCAAAGCGTTGCCGGAGCAGATCAGCGCCACGGTCCACATCCCGGCGCGACGACCTTCAAGAATCCCCGGCACGGTGTCGTCGATTTTCACGCAGGCGGCGACATCGTCGATGCCCAGCGCAATCACGTTGGCCAGCGCTTGAGCAGGCCATGGGCGGCCGTTCGGCACTTCGTCGGTGGCCACGACGTGGTCGGCGATGTAGCCGTTGCTGGCGGCCAGTGCCACGACCTTGTCCATCACTTGCTTCGGATAACCGGAGCAGGAGCCGATCTTGATCCCTTGCTGACGCAGGTTGGCGATGGTCTCCAGTGCGCCGGGGATCAGCGCCGAGTGCTCGGCGATTTTTTCGATCTGCAGCGGCATGAAACGGTTGTAGATCGCGGTCACGTCGTCATCGGTCGGGGTGCGGCCGAACGCCTTGCGATAGCGCTCGGCAACCTGCGGCTGATCGCACAGGGTGCGGATGTGATCCCACTTGCCCATGCCCATCGGGCCGCGAGCTTCTTCGATGGACACCTGGACGTCGAATTCGGCGAAGGCTTCGACGAAGATCTGGGTCGGTGCGAAAGAACCGAAATCGACCACGGTGCCGGCCCAGTCGAGGATGGCGGCTTGCAGTTTGCTTGGGTTGTTGTAGTTCATGGCGATCAAATTCCTGAGTGGGCAATGCAATTCAAATGGGGGAGCGGGCCGGGTGAGTCAGATGTCGAGCACTTCCATCTCGCGCAGCACTTCACCGACTGCCGAGACGGCTTCACGCATCTGCGCCGGGGTGACGTGGCCGATGCAGCCGACGCGGAAGGTTTCGACCTGGGTCAGCTTGCCGGGGTAGAGGATGTATCCCTTGGCCTTGACCCGTTCGTAGAAGTCCTTGAACTGGTAGCGCGGATCCTTTGGCGCATCGAACGTGGCGATGATCGGTGCCTGGATGGCGGCGGGCAGGAAGCTGCGCAAGCCGAGTTTGCCCATCTCCTCCATCAGCGCCTGGCAGTTGGCGGCGTAACGCGCATGCCGTGCCGGCAGGCCGCCTTCTTCGTTGTATTGCAGCAGGGCTTCGTGCAGCGCCGCGACCACGTGGGTCGGCGGGGTGAAGCGCCATTGGCCGGTCTTCTTCATGTAGCTGTGCTGGTCGAACAGGTCCATCGCCAGCGAATGGGAGTTGCCGGCGGCAGCGGCCAGGGATTCCTTGCGGGCAAACACGAAGCCCATGCCCGGCACGCCTTCCAGGCATTTGCCGGAAGCGGCGATCAGTGCATCGAACGGGACTTTTTGCGCATCCACCGGCAAGGCGCCGAACGAGCTCATGGCATCAATGATCAGGCGTTTGCCGTGTTGCTCGACGACCTGAGCGATCTCCGGCAGTGGATTGAGGATGCCGGTGCTGGTTTCGCAGTGGATCAGCGCGACGTGGGTGATGTCGCTGTCGGCGCGCAGCAGGCGGTCGACGTCGGCGGCGGTGGTTGGTTCGTCTTCAGCGGTTTCAAAGGTGCTGAACGAGCGGCCCAGCACTTCGCAGATTTTCGCCAGACGCTTGCCGTAGGCGCCGTTGATCAGCACCAGCACCTTGCCGTCGCGGGGGACGAGGGTGCCGATCGCGGCTTCGACGGCGAAGGTGCCGCTGCCCTGCAAAGGCACACAGTGGTGGCTGTCGGCGCCGTTGAGGATGGCCAGCAGTTGCTCGCACAGGCTGGCGGTCAATTGGTTGAAGCGGTCATCCCATGAACCCCAGTCGACCATCATCGCCTGGCGGGTGCGGGCCGAGGTGGTCAACGGGCCGGGAGTGAGCAGGATGGGTGCGGCAGTACTCATTCGTGTGTCCTCGCGATAGCGCTGTGGGATGAAGCTACGGGGCATACGTTGCAATTCGGCGGATCATCAATCAAATTGTTTGTTGTTATGCCAGCCATCAGTGAGGGTTATTCATGAACCTGTTCCAGCTTCGCGCCTTCGACGCCGTGGCCCGGGAAGGCAGCTTCACCCGTGCCGCCGCACGCCTGTTCATCAGCCAGCCGGCGGTCACCGGGCACATCAAGGCGCTGGAGGAGCATTACCAGATCACGCTGTTGCGACGGACGGCACGCCGGGTCGAGCTGACCGAGGAGGGCACCAAACTGGCGGCGATCACCCGGGCGATGTTCGGCATGGCCGAAGAGGCCCAGGCGCTGCTTGAAGCCAACCGGCAGTTGCTCACCGGGCGACTTGAGGTGGCGGCGGACGGTCCGCACATGGTCATGCCGATGCTCGCCAGCCTGCGGGCACGGTACCCCGGGATCACGGTGAACCTGCGGTTGGGCAACGCTCAGGAAACGTTGGCGGCGTTGTTGTCCGAACATGCGGACGTGGCGGTGCTGACCGAAGTCGAGCCGCGCAAGGGCCTGCATCTGCAAGCGCTGAGCGAATCGCGGATCTGCGCATTGGTGCCGGCCGGGCATCCGTGGGCGGAACGCAGTGGCGAAGTCAGGCTCAAGGAGCTGGATCAGGTGATCATGGTCTTGCGCGAGCCGAGTTCGATTACCCGACGCACCTTCGATCAGGCCTGTGCGCAGGCGTCGGTCAATCCACGGGTGTTGCTGGAACTGGACAGCCGTGAGGCGGTGACGGAAGCGGTGGCGGCTGAATTGGGGGTTGGCGTGGTGTCATCGGTTGAAGTCAGCCATGACCCGCGGGTGGTGGCGATTCCGATTGCCGGCGAGGGGCTGGTCAATCGGCACATGATCGGCTGCGTGGAGCGGCGGCGGGAGTTGCGCTTGATTCAGGCGTTTTTCGGATTGGCGCCGGTCTGAACAAGACTCTCGCGCACCATCTCGAGAAACGTCGCCACCACCCGACGCGAACTCTGCTCCCGCAGGCACACCAATGTCTCGGTCAAGCGCCGGGTGCAATCGGTGATCGGCAGCGCACAGACCCGTGAGTCCGCACCAAACTCCGCCGCCGACACCACGCCCACGCCAATTCCCACGACCACCGCTTCCCGCGCAGCTTCCCGGCCTTCGACCTGGATCGCCGGGCGGATGCGGAACCCGGCGCGGGCCATTTCTTCTTCCAGGGTCTGGCGGGTCACCGAGCCGTGTTCGCGCAGCACCAGCGGCGTGTCGTCGAGATCTTCCAGGCAGATCGATTCACGCTCGGCCCACGGATGATGGCGCGAGACGAACGCCACCATCGGATCGTTGCGCAGCGGCACGCACAGCAGGCGTTCATCGCTGACATCGCGCCCGAGCAGCGCCAGATCGGCTTGATAGTTGAACAGGCGAAACAGCGATTCATCGGTGTTGCCGGTTTCGATCTTCACGCTGATCCCCGGGTAGCGCTCGCAGAACCGGGCGATCTGCGGCAACACATGCACCGGCGCATCCACCGCCAGAATCAGGCTGCCGGTCTGCAGGGCCTGGGATTCCTGCAACAACTCCTGGGCTTCGGCCTCGACCACGAACAGGCGCTGGGTGATTGCCAGGAGGCGTTCGCCCAGATCCGTCAGGCGCACCGAGCGTTTGTTGCGATGGAACAGCAACACGCCGAAGCGTTCTTCCAACTTGCGCACTTGATCGGAAATCGCCGGTTGCGTCAGATAAAGCCGCTCGGCGGCCTTGGTGAAGCTTCCGTGCACGGCCACGGCGTGAAAGGCTTTGAGCTGGGCGTGGGAAACAGACATCGCAGACTCCATTAACAAGCTGAGCTTATGTGTGAAATACGATAAATCGATTTTATTTATTAAACAGTAATTGCTTTGATCGGCTCACGCCAACGCTGACTGCCCGGTCGGGCAGCGACGCTGGCCATGAGCCTGTGCGTGCAACACCAGGACTCATCTGACCGGTATCGCCGAAGGGACGGGGTGATATCGCAGTGCTCAACAATAAAAAACACAGGCGTTTACTCATCGATTCTGCCGGCACACTCACACCCTGAGGTCAGAACCACAATGAACAAGCACATCGGCACCCTTGCGCGTTGGCGCATGCAGATCTTCGCTGTTACCTGGCTCGCTTACGCCGCGTTCTATTTCACCCGCAAAGCCTTTTCGGTGGCCAAACTGGGCATCGCCGAAGACCCCACCTTCATGCTCGACAAAATGGCCATGGCCAACCTCGACGCGATTTACCTGGCGGCCTACGCCATTGGCCAGTTCACCTGGGGCATGCTCGCCGACCGCTTTGGTCCAAGGGTCGTGGTGCTCGGTGGGTTGCTGATTTCCGCTGCGGCGGCGTTGGTGATGGGCAGTTTTGCGACCTTGCCGATCTTCGCCACCTGCATGTTGATTCAGGGCCTGGCGCAGTCCACCGGTTGGTCGGGGTTGTGCAAGAACCTCGGCAGTTTTTTCCCTTCGGAACAGCGCGGGCGAGTGCTCGGGTTGTGGAGTTCCTGCTACGCCTTTGGTGGATTGGTGGCGTCGCCGTTCGCCGGTTGGTGGGCGTACACGCTGGTCGGCACCTGGCACGCGGCGTTCATTTCCAGTGCGGCGGTGGTCGCGGCGGTGGCGGTGTTGTTCTTCATCTTTCAGCGCAACAAACCGGAAGATGTCGGCCTGCCGGCGGTGGAACCGGAGCCGGTCATCAGTGCCGAGGAAACCGAAGCGAACAGCAAACTCAGCGTCTGGGAACCGCTCAAGGAAATCCTCCGTAACCGCACGGTGCTGGTGCTGGGACTGGCGTACTTTCTGCTGAAACCGGCGCGCTACGCGATTCTGTTGTGGGGCCCGGTGATCGTCTTCGAGCAGATGCCCACCGTGGGCAAGGTCGGCGCAGCGATCATTCCGACCTCGTTTGAACTGGCAGGTCTTTTAGGTCCGATCATGATCGGCATGGCCTCGGACAAACTGTTCGGCGCCCGACGCATGCCGGCCTGCGTACTGAGCCTGCTGGCGCTGACCGTAACCCTGGCGCTGTTCATGGGCGCCTTGCACACCGGCAGCGTGATGCTGGTGGTGGCGCTGCTGTTCGTGATGGGCCTGACCCTGTACGGCCCGGACTCGATGATCAGCGGCGCGGCCGCGATCGATTTCGGCAAGGCCAAGGCCGGCGCCACCGCCGCCGGATTCGTCAACGGCTGCGGCTCGGTCGGTGCGGTGCTCGGTGGTTTGCTGCCGGGCTACTTCGATTCGGTGACGGTGTTCATCGTGTTCGCCGGTTGTGCGCTGTTCTCGGCGCTGGTGCTGATTCCACACTGGAACAGCCGCCCGGTCGGCGTCATGGAACCGCGTGCCTACGTGCCCAATCGGGCCCTGACGATCAAACCCCTGCGTAACTGAACAATCCCTGCCTCGCGGCCTGCTGCGGCATTCGCGGCAGGCTGTGCCGTGGCCGACTGACTGGAGAATTTTCATGAGACCGTTTTGGCTGGAGCAGGCCTTGCAACTCGATTCGTCCGAACCGTGCCCGCCGCTGCAAGGCGAAGTGCGCACCGGCGTGTGCATCGTTGGCGGCGGTTATACCGGGTTGTGGACGGCGATCATGCTCAAGCAACAGACCCCGGAACTCGATGTGCTGCTGATCGAGGCCGACATCTGCGGTGCCGGCGCCAGTGGGCGCAATGGCGGTTGTGCGCTGTCGTGGTCGGCGAAGTATTTCACCCTCGAGCGGTTGTTCGGTGTCGAAGAGGCGGTACGGCTGGTCAAGGAGTCCGAACGCAGCATCCACGCCATCGGCGAGTTCTGCGAGCAGTACGGCGTCGATGCCGATTACCGGTTGGACGGTACGCTTTACACCGCCACCAACCGGGCGCAATGCGGTTCGACCGACGCGGTGATTGCGGCGCTTGAGCGCAACGGCATCAACTCCTTTACCCAACGTCCGGTCGCTGATGTTCAGCGCATGGCCGGTTCGGACAAGCATCTGGAAGGCTGGTTCTCGCCGGCCGCCGCGAGTGTGCAGCCGGGCAAACTGGTGCGTGGGTTGCGGCGAGTAGCATTGCAACTGGGCGTAAAAATCCACGAAAACACTGCAATGACGGGACTGGAGGAAGGGCGTCCGGCGCGTCTCCAGACGGCCAGCGGCAGTGTGGTCGCCGACCGCGTGGTGCTGGCGATGAATGCCTGGATGGCCCGTGCATTCCCGCAGTTCGAACGCAGCGTGGCGATTGTCTCCAGCGACATGCTGATCACCGAGCCGCGCCCGGAGCTGTTGCAGGAAATCGGCTTGACCAGCGGCGTGACCGTGCTTGATTCGCGGATTTTCGTTCACTACTACCACAACACCCCGGACGGACGGATCATGCTCGGCAAAGGCGGCAACACCTTCGCTTACGGCGGGCGGATGCTGCCGGTGTTTGATCAACCATCGCCTTACGCCGGGTTGCTCAAGCGCAGCCTCGACGATTTTTTCCCGGCCTTCGCCGATGTGAAGGTCGACGCAACGTGGAATGGCCCGTCGGATCGTTCGGTCACCGGCCTGCCGTTTTTCGGCCAGATGAGTGCCAGCGGCAACGTGTTCTACGGGTTCGGATACTCCGGCAGCGGCGTCGGGCCGTGCCACATGGGCGGGCAGATTCTCGCCTCGCTGGTGCAAGGCCTCGACAATCCGTGGACGCGTTCGCCGCTGGTCAACGGGCCGTTGGGTTACTTTCCGCCTGAGCCTATCCGCTATCTCGGTTCGCTGATGGTGCGCAACGCCATTCGCCGCAAGGAGCGCGCCGAGGATCACGGGCGGCGACCTCGGCACCTCGATGTACGCCTGGCGAAATTCGCCGCCGCCGCCGGCAAGGCTGACAAGGGTTGAACGTCAGGACGAAGGCGGGGTGCGATTGAGCAGCCAGTCGAGCAACAGGCCGTTGTCGTGCGGTTCCGGGGTTTTGCGCGCCGGGCGAGGCTGGCTGATGTCCAGGCACAGGATCGGTCGATCCGGATCGCTGTCGAGAAAACTCACCCACACCTCGCTGCCGGCACGCGGCAGCGCTTCCCTGGCGATCCGGCCGCCCGCACCGACCATGGCAATCGCCAGCCATAACCCGTCACCGTCGGCGTTCCGTGCCAGCGCGGGCCATAAACGGATGGCGATTCGGCCCAGATCGTCCAGCTGCGGCGGTTGCCCGGGCGAGCCCAACACTTGCGCCGGGTGATAGCCCGGAATGCTCGGGCGCGGTTGCCGCAGCGGCGGGCGATACTCCGTCGACCAGGGCTGTGCAGTGAAATCGTTGTGATAACGGCGGGGCGTGGACATCGGCTCGAGAATCGACGGCTGCTGCCCCTGATGGCGCAATTCGGTGATCAGCCACTGCTCGTTGAACGCACCCACAGGATGATCCGTAACCTGCAACAGATGGCCACTGAGCAATTGCGTGCAATCGCTGCGACCCTGAATGCAGCGGTATTGGCAGCGCTGGCGTTCCAGCTGTCGACGGCTGCGTTGATCGGCGTGGCGTTGCCCTGAGGGCGGGAATCCTCGCAGGGGGATGACGCCTGTCACCGCGTGATTGGCCGCTTCATCTTCGTTGAATGGCTGCCCGCGCTCACGGACGGTGGGTGACACCTGCGCCGTGACGGCGTCGTGACGCAGGAATAGCGTGCTGAGGGCGGGGGATCGCGCCTCGTTCTCTGGATTGAAGGGCACGGGTATCGGGGGCTGCGGCAGGTTCAGGCTGTCATCGGCGAACACCACGACATGGCCATCCGGCCGGTGCTCGAAGTGATAGTGGATGCCTTCTTCCTCGCACAGTCGATGCAACAGTGCGAGGTCGGTCTCGTCGTACTGGATGCAGAACGCACGCGGCGGATAGTGTCCCACCGTCAGGTCGAGCCGGTAACCGTGTGCGGGCAGGCGATGTTCGGTGAGCAGTCGTTCGAGAATGTCCGGCACGCTCAACCGGGTGAACACCCGGCGCCTGGGCTGCTGCTCCAACCTCTGCAGGTGCGGTACCAGCACCACTTGGTAACCGATCCGATGGGCACCGCGATGTTCGCAACTGGCGCTGTGAAGGGTGCCGTGAAGGCCATGACCTTCACTCAACTGCAGGAAGGCCGACCGATGCAACAGGGTGGCGGGGGCGAGGGCCGGGGCCAGGCCAAGGACTTCTATCTCGAAACGATAGGGCCGGTTCAGGCCTTCGTGGCCGCTGAAACGCAGTACCGGCAGGCACAGGCCACCCTCGATGAGAGTCAGCGTGAAGGGACTTTCCTTGTCATTGAGCATTCGGACGGGCTCTGTCGGGTCATACGGGCCACAGAGGGTACGAAACCGCAGTGCGAAATGGTCATGACAAACCGGTTTTTCAGAATCGCCCTACAAGGTGTGTAGAAGATGTCGACACGTGACGGAATTTTTGGTCGATTGCCGACTTTAGGCCGTATAAACTTGGCGCCACGCGTCGGCCAATAGATGTCTCGGCGCCACAGATCAAGAGAGTGAGTAATGGGCGCACAGTGGAAGGTTAAACACAAAGAAGCGGCAGCCAACGCCAAGGGCAAGATCTTCGGCAAACTGGTGAAAGAAATCACCATCGCTGCCCGCAACGGTGCCGATACCGCCACCAACGCACACCTGCGTCTGGTGGTCGAACAGGCCAAGAAAGCCTCGATGCCCAAGGAAACCCTGGACCGCGCGATCAAGAAAGGCGCGGGCCTGCTGGGTGAGACCGTTCAGTACCATCGCGTGACTTACGAAGGTTTCGCTCCGCACCAGGTTCCGTTGATCGTCGAGTGCGTCACCGACAACATCAACCGCACCGTGGCGGAAATCCGCGTGGCGTTCCGCAAGGGCCAACTGGGCGCTTCCGGTTCGGTCGCGTGGGACTTCAACCACGTCGGCATGATCGAAGCCTCGCCGGACACCCCGGATGCCGATCCGGAAATGGCCGCGATCGAAGCCGGTGCCCAGGACTTCGAGCCGGGCGAAGAGGGCGCGACCCTGTTCCTGACCGACCCGACCGACCTGGACTCGGTGCAGAAAGCCCTGCCTGAGCAAGGTTTCACCGTGCTGTCGGCCAAGCTGGGCTATCAGCCGAAGAACCCGGTCAGCGGCCTGAGCGACGAGCAGATGGCTGAAGTCGAAGCGTTCCTCGAAGGCCTCGACAACCACGACGACGTGCAGGACATGTTCGTCGGCCTGGCCGGCTGATCCGCGGCGTCAATGATGCCGCCATCGCGAGTTCGCTCGCGATGGCGGTGTAGCGGCTACAACGCTTCCAGCTGCTGCACAACCTCGCTGAACCCCGGTCGCGCCAGCACATCCGGCTGACAGCAGCGCTGTTCCAGCGCCTCCAGCACCTCACGCCGATCCGCACTCAGACCCGAGTCGATGCGCGCCAGCAATTCCCCCAGCAAAATCCCGAACGCTCGCACTTCGATGCGTTGCAGTGCGCGGGTTTCCAGGTTGTCCGTGGTGGCATGGAACGACGCCGCGCCAAAGTCCCCCAGCAGACAGTCGCCCTGATCGTTCAACAGAATGTTGTGCCCATAGAGGTCGCCATGGGTGATGCCTTGTTCATGCAGATGCTCGGCGACCGACGCAATCCCCTTGGCGATGCGCAAGGCGACATCGGCACTGAACCGGCAGTCATCGGTGTAGATATCCCGCGAACAGGACGCCAGGCTCGGCAAGGCGGCGAGGTTGCGATAGCTCGGATCGATCAGTTGCATCACCAGCCCTTGCTGGCCATCGGGGTGATTGCCGATGCGGCCCTCGACCCGGATCAGGTTCGGGTGCAGCCCGGCCGTGATGCAGGCGTTCATCTCATGCAACGGCGAGCCGTCGCTGGTCATTTCGCCCTTGTAGAGTTTGACCGCCACCGAGCGCTCCGGTTGGCCGGCCGGCTGCCACACCGCACGGGAAATCACCCCGGACGCGCCTTCGCCCAGCCGTTGTTCCAGACGCAAGGTCGACCAATCGATCAGCGGCGTGGCTTCCAGTGCGGCGGCGTCGGCCTCGGTTTCCAGCGGGTTGCCGGCGTAGGCCAGCCAGGTCAGGCTCGGCAGGGTCAACAGCCATTGCGGCAATTCTGTCAGCTGGTTGGCGGCGATGCGGATCAGCTCCAGTCGATGGCACTGGCTCAACGATGGCGGCAGTGCGCGCAGACGGTTACCGGCGAGCATGAGTTTTTGCAGGAGCGGGCGCTCGCCCAGTTCGGCGGGCAGGGTTTCGATGAGGTTGTCGGTCAGGATCAGCCAGCGCAAGCGCGGTGGCAGGGCGGTGCCGGAGACCTGGACAATCCGGTTGGCCTTGAAGCCGATCATTGTCAGTGCCTGGCACTGACCCATGGATTCAGGCAGTTCGGTGAACCGGTTATCGGAGCAGAACAGCACGCGCAGATGGCGCAGGCGATGCAAGTCGTCCGGCAGGCTGCTCAGCGCGTTGCCGCTGAGGTTGAGCACCTCCAGCGTGTCGGCCAGGTCGAAGATCTCGGGTGGAAACTCGGTCAAGCCTTCGACCAGGTCCAGCCGGGTGATGCCCGACAGTTCGCCGGCGCGCAATTGAGCAAGGGTGTGCATGTAATGGGTCGCTATCAAAGAGGGCGCAGTGACGCCGGGAATGGGCGGCATGATAACGGCAAATCAGGCCGGTTCACGCACTTCCGGTAATTGCCCCAGCCGGCTGCGGGTGCGGGCCAGGTCAATGGCGTTGCCGGCCAGGCTTTCGTGCAGAGGCAGCTGCCCGAGCAGCGTCAGGTGTTTGTCCTGATCGTAGAGCACGTCGATCAGGTTGATGAAGCGCTGCTGGACCGCAATCGAGCATTCGTCCAGTTCCGGCAGTTCATCGATGATCCACTGGTCAAAGCGCCGGCACAGCTCCAGATAATCCATCACGGCCGTGGGCTGCTCGCAAAGGTCATTGAAGGTAAAGGCGACGCGGCGGTCTGTGCACAGACGCGCCTGTAAAACCCGGTTGCCGACCGCTAACGGCTGCGGCGCGGTATCGCGTGGTGGCAAGTCCAGTGCCAGACGTTGTGCCGGCGTGGCCGGCCAAACGTAATGGCCCTGGGTGAACAGTTGATGCGCGTGGTTGCGCGCCTGGCTGCGGTAGTCGTGGGGGCCGCCGACTTCCATGACCTGCATGCGGGCATTGATCAGGTCGATCACCGGTTTGAACCGCGCGTGGTACAGCGGGTTGGGCAACAGTCCTTCCGGCGGATAGTTGGAGGTCACCAGCAACAGGATTCCGCGCTGGAACAGGGCTTTGTACAAGCGGGTGATGAGCATCGCGTCACCGATGTCATGCACATGGAACTCGTCGAAGCACAGCACCCGGCAGTCCTGCAGCAACTCATCGAGGGTGGCGCCGAGGGCGTCCTCCTGTTCGCGATGCCTGAACATGCCCTGGTGGAGGCGGGCGAAGAACTCATGGAAGTGCAGGCGCTGTTTCTGCTGGATCGGCAACGCCTGGAAAAAACCGTCGAGCAACCAGCTCTTGCCGCGTCCGACGGCGCCGTGCAGGTAAAGACTGGGCGGGGTTTGCGCCGAAGGGCCGAACAACAGGCCGGCCTGCTGTGCCATGCAGTCGATCACCCGCTGCTGGCTGTGGCTGAGGGTGTAGCCCTGGCCATGGGCCTTGTGCCGGAAATAATCGCGAATCGACTGGGCGCTGGCGCAATGGCCAGCACTGGCCAGGTTTCGCTTGCCGAACAAGCGGCGTAATCCTGAAAGGCGTTGTGACAGACGCGAACGTTCGGGCGGTCGGGCGGGCACGGTGAGGTCACTCCGTCATCGTCAGGCCGGCTCCCCCCGAGCGCGGCGGCGTAGTGTAACCAGACGGATAGTTTTCCTTCCACTGCGCTTTATCGGCCGGCGACTTTTCTGGACAGCATTCTGCGGCGCGTACAGGTTTTTTCAGCGTCCTGGCGTGCCGGATCGCCAATCTTTCGAAACAAATCCCGCCCGATCAGTGGATCCAATCGACTGGCGCAATCGGCGTCCGTTGCTAACCTGAAACACTGTAACGACACAGACGCTGTCGCCATCAAGGAACGGGCAGTGAATGCAGGGATGGTCTGGGCATTGCTGGGCGGGTTCGCAACAACGGTGCAGGCGGCTGACTTGCAGGTTGAGGTGCGCGTCGATGTGCAGCGCGGTTGCCAGTTGATCGGCCAGCAGCGCGAAGCCGGTATCGAGCAACTGGGCGTGCTCGACTTCGGCAGCACGGCGCGCCTCGACGATCCGGCCGGGCCGCTCGGGGCGGCGCTGATCAATTCGCGATTGCCGCGCCTGGAATGCAACCCGGACACGCCGTATCAGTTGCGCGTCGATGGCGGCCTGCACGGCGGGACGGGCGAAGTGCGCTACATGGCAGGCGAGTCGGGTGGCAAAGCCATTCCTTACCGTTTGTATCAGGACGCCGCGCGGCGAGTGCCGCTGGTGGTGGACGTGCCGGTCACCGGGAGGGTGCCGGACAGCGGTTCGGTTGAATTGCCGCTGTATGGGCGGATCGAGCGGATGGCCGAAGTTCCGCGTGTCAGCCGGTATTCGGATCTGGTCAAGGTTACGGTCACCTGGTGATCGAGCCGGATGCAACAGGAAATCGACGTTCAATGACGAACGCAGAGGTCGAGTGATGCTGAAGGATCAGAAGGAGTAGGGACGCAATGACAGGCAAGCACTGGCTGGTAGTCGCCACAGGCGCATTGCTGTTGCTCACCGAGGACGCGCAAGCCGCGATCAACGGGCAGATTCACGCGCGGCTGATTCTGATCGCCGGCTGCGAGGTGACCAATTCGTCCAGCATCGCCAGCCCGGTGGGCGATTTCGGCAAACTCGATTTCGGCCAGCAGGGCCCGACCTGGAATGCGCCGATCAAGGCCAGCCTGGCCAATGACAGCAGCGGCCGGCTCAACGTGGCCTGCAATCCTTCAGTGACCGGTTTCACCGTGACCATCGACGGTGGCGCCCATGGCGACGGCAGCACCCGGCGCTTGAGCAACGGTCGCCAGACCATTCCCTATCAACTGTTTCTCGATGCCTCGGGCAGCCAGAGCTACAGCATCGGCCAACAACACAATTTCGCTGTCACCAGCGGCGCGCAGATACCCATCCCGGTATTTGGCACGGTGGTGGCGAACACCCGTGCGGTACCGGTGGGTGTCTACACCGACACCCTGACGGTGACGCTCGATTGGTAAACCGTAGAGGAAGGACACCATGCGTACGATTGCATCAAGGATAGGTTTGTCGTTGCTCGGCCTGACGCTGGCCTCCAGCGTCAACGCCGCCACCACGGTCACCGGTCAGATCACCTCCAGCCTGATCCTGATCAGCAGTTGCCAGGTCAACGGTTCCGGCGGGTCCTCCGGTCTGAACTTCGGTGCCTTGAACTTCGGCACCGCCAACAGCCTGTTCACCACGGCCACCGGGCAAGTGCTGGGCGGCGGTGGCGGGGCGTTGTCGATTCTCTGCTCTGCCGGCACCACGCCGACGGTCAAGGTGCGGGCCGGTGCCCATGACGGGTTGTCGCCCGGCGGCACCCGCGCGCTGTACGACGGTGTCGCCAACTATGTGCCTTACGACTTGTACACCGATGCCGGGCACTCGCAATTGCTGGCCATCGACGGCGTGATCAACCTCGCCGCCAGCACCGGTGTGGCGCAGACCGTGAACATCTACGGTCAGGCGGTGGGCAAGGCCGGCCTGCCGGCGGGCACTTACACCGACACCATTTCCGTTGAACTGACGTTCTAGTGCCATGGGCCGGCATGGCTGTGCGGCGCTGCTGGTGCTGTGCGCGGGGGCTGTGCCGTTGCCGCTGGCGGCGGTGACCAGCCAGAGCTTTCAGGTCAGCGCGACGATCACACCGGGCTGCCTGGTGGTGGGGGGCGTGTCGAACTATGGCGGGCTGAATTTCGGCTCGAGTTCCGCCCTGGCCACCGGCACGGTGCAAGTGGCATTGACCGGTGGCGTGCAGTTGCAATGCACGCCGGGGGTGACGCTGAACATGACGGTCGATGGCGGTCAGTACAACAGCGGCGGGCGACGCATGCAGATCAGTGGCGGCAGTGCGAAGGTGGCGTATGCGCTGTTTCGCGATGCGGCCTACAGCCAGAGTCTGGGCATCGGCCAGACCGTGGCGGTCGCCTATAGCGACGCCAACAACATCAGCCTGCCGATCTACGGTCAGGTGCAATTGCCGGGCAATCAGCCTGGGGGGACATACAGCGACGTGTTGCAGGTGCAGCTGTCGTGGTGATGCAAGGCTCAAGGAGCGGGTTTATGGGGTTTATCACGTCACGGCCATGGCTCGTGCGTTGCGCGATGTTGATGTGGGCTCTGCTCGCTGCGGTCAAGGCGCAGGCGGCCAGTTCGGTGCTGATCTGGCCGATCGACCCGGTGCTCGAAGCCGATCAGCAGGCCAGTGCGCTGTGGCTGGAGAATCGTGGCAGCGAAACCGCCAACCTGCAGATCCGCGTGTTCGGCTGGAGCCAGAACGGTTTCCAGGAGCAATACCAGAACCAGCGTGACGTGATCGGCAGTCCACCGGTGGCGAAGATCGAGCCGGGGCAGAAGCAACTGGTGCGACTGACCCGGACCAGAGAAGTCCCGCCCGGCCAGGAACTGGCCTACCGGATCATCATCGACGAAATTCCCTCGGCCCAGCCGCCTGCCGCCGACGCCGGGAAAACCGCCGCCGCGATCCGCTTCCAGATGCGCTATTCGGTGCCCCTGTTCGCCTACGGCGCGGGGCTGTGGAGCAAGGAAGACACGACGCGTCAGCGTGATCCCAAAGGCATCGGCCTGCCGCAATTGAGCTGGCGCACGGTGGCGGTGGATGGCCGGCCTTATGTGGAGGTGCGCAATCAGGGCGCGGTGCATGCGCGCTTGACCGATGTTGCGCTCAAACAGGGCGGGCAGAGCAAGCCGCTGGCGGAAGGGCTGTTGGGTTATGTGTTGCCCGGCGCGGTGATGCGCTGGCCGGCGCCGGGACCTGTGGCGGGGGAACTGGCGGGACGGATCAATGGCGCAGCACAAGTGCAGAGCATCGCTCCGGCGAAGTAGCGATGGCGGCCTGCGGGTCGGGTAGTGCGGGGCCGCCAGGCAAGCGATTGGCCGGCGGGCAACAGCGGTTTCAGGAGGAACCAGTCCATTGACGGACGAAACACGCTAATGAGTCCGGGATGGGCTCGCCGTATTCAGCGTCCGTTGTGGCTTGTCACCGGCGCGTGTTGCCTGATGTTCATTCATCCATCCGGGGCCGGCGAACTGCCGCCGCCTCCCAGCGGCATGGAGGCCGTCAGCGATGCTCAGTTGTTTCTGGAACTGGTGGTCAACCAGATGAATACCGGTCGGGTGGTGGCGGTGGAGCAGCGCGGCGGGCGGTTGTTCCTGCCGGCCAGTGTGTTGCGTGACACCGGTATGAAACTGCCCGAGAGTGCGGGGGCTGAAGTCGATCTCGACGGTCTGCCGGGGCTGCACAGCGACTACGACAGCGTCAGCCAGCGACTGTTGCTCGACGTGCCGCCGGACTGGCTGCCGGAGCAATTCATCGGTAACCGTCAGGTCTACCCGCGCACCCCGGCGCTGAGCAGTTTCGGCGCGTTGTTCAACTATGACCTGTACCTCAACGACACCGATGACGCCGGGACTTATCTGGCGGCATGGAACGAGGTGCGGGTGTTCGACAGTTGGGGCACGCTGTCCAACACCGGGCAGTACCGGCGCACCTTGTCGGGGGATTCGGTCAGCACGCTGAGCAACGGGTATCTGCGCTACGACACCACATGGCGCTTCTCCGATGATGAGCGGATGCTGACCTACGAGGCGGGGGACGTGGTCAGCGGCGCCTTGCCGTGGAGCAGCTCGGTGCGTCTGGGCGGCGTGCAGTTCTCCCGGGATTTTGCGGTGCGCCCGGACCTGGTGACTTATCCGCTGCCGCAGTTCGCCGGTGAAGCGGCGGTGCCGTCCTCGGTGGACCTGTTCATCAATGGCTACAAGTCCAGCAGCACCGATTTGCAGCCGGGGCCGTACACGCTGACCAACATTCCGTTCATCAACGGTGCGGGCGAAGCCGTGGTGGTGACCACCGATGCGTTGGGGCGGCAGGTATCGACCACCGTGCCTTTCTATGTCACCAGCAGCCTGTTGCAAAAGGGCTTGAGCGATTTTTCGGTCAGCGCCGGTACGCTGCGACGTGACTATGGGTTGAAGGATTTCAGCTACGGGCCGGGCGTGACGTCGGGCAGCCTGCGCTATGGCATCAGCGACAGCTTCACGTTGGAAAGCCACGCCGAAGCGGCCGATTCACTGACCCTCGGCGGGCTCGGTGGCAATCTGCGGCTGGGCAATTTCGGGGTCCTCAACAGTGCGATCAGCCAGAGCCGTTTCGACGGTGACGGTGGTCAACAACTCAGTCTCGGTTATCAGTACAGCGCTCAGCGTTTCAGCTTTTCCTGGCAACGGTTGCAACGCCGCGACCAGTACGCCGACCTCACGGTGGTCGACAGTCCTTACACCAGCCTCAGCAAGCGTAGCGAGCAGGCGACCCTGAGCCTGAACCTTGAGCGGTGGGGCAGTCTGGGTGTCGGTTACTTCGATATCCGGGCGGCGGACGATACCCGCACGCGGTTGCTCAACCTGAGCTGGAGCAAGCCGTTATGGCACAACAGCAGTTTCTACCTGTCGGCCAACCGCGAAATCGGCGATGCCAACTGGGCGGTGCAGGCGCAACTGGTGATCCCGTTCGATCTGCGCGGCAGCCTGGCCATCAGCAGCGAGCGCAGCAAGACCGGGCAGACGCAACAACGCGTCAACTACAGCCGTGCCGTGCCGTCCCAGGGCGGGGTAGGTTTCAATCTCGGTTATGCCAACGGCGACGGGCCTGATTACCGTCAGGCCGATGTGACCTGGCGTCTGCAATCGGTGCAGTTGCAGGCCGGTGTCTACGGCACCTCGGATGCGGAAACCCGCTGGGCCGATGCCAGCGGTTCGCTGGTGTGGATGGATCATCAAGTGTTTGCGGCCAACCGCATCGACGATGCCTTCGTGGTGGTCAGTACCGATGGTTATGCGGATGTTCCGGTGCGTTACGAGAATCAGCAGGTCGGTCAGACGGATCGCAACGGCCACTTGCTGGTGCCGTGGAGCAGTGCCTACTACCGAGGCAAATACGAAATCGATCCGTTGAACCTGCCGGCCAACGTGCGCAGCCCGAATGTTGAACAGCGCATTGCCGTGCGCCGTGGCAGCGGTTATCTGCTGGAGTTTCCGCTGAGCCGGGTGATTGCTGCGAGCATCGTCCTGGTGGATGCGCAGCAACAGGAACTGCCGCTGGGCAGCGGCGTATTGCACGAGGAAAGCGGCACGCGAACGGTGGTGGGCTGGGATGGGCTGGTCTACCTGGAAAACCTGCAGGCGCAGAACTCGCTGAGGGTGACCCTGGCGGATGGCAAGACCTGTCAGGCGCAGTTCAATGTGGATCTGCAACAGGATCAGGTGCCGCTGATCGGTCCGTTGGTGTGCCAATGACGAGGGTTCGGCTCTGTCTGTGGCTGGTGCTGACGTTGCCGGGGGCGGCGCAGGCGCTGTGTTCGGTGGTCACCACCACACCGGCCGCGTTCGGCACGATCAGTTCGATTGCGGTCCGCACGACCTCGCAACCCAGTTCCACGCTGAACGGTGGTTTGAGCTGTACGGGCTCGCTACTGTCCTTGCTGAGCACCAGCGACCACTTCTGGGCCACGGTGACTTCGACCCAGAGTGGTTTGCTCGGGCCGACCGGCGACGTCATCGGCTACACGATCTACGCCAACAACAGCACCAGTTATCCGCTGACCCGCGGCACGGCCTACGACTTCGCCCGCAACGGCATCATCGATGCGCTCGGATTGCTCGGTGGTACGGTGCCGAAAACCGTGCCGCTGTACTTCGGCACCACCATCGGCAGCAACGTAGCAGCCGGGGTGTATACCGAAACCCTGAGCATTTTCTGGAACTGGAACTACTGCTCCGGGATTGGCATCGGCTCGGTGTGTCTGGGGCGCGATATCGGTAGCGGCACCACGACGCTGACAGTGAACCTGACAGTGGCCAACGATTGCACCATCACTGCGCCCAACATCGCCTTCGGCAGCGCCCCGGTGATCAGTGCGTTTACCCCGGTGACCGGTCAGACCATCAACCTGGCCTGCACCAAGGGCAGCGCCTATACCGTGGGTTTGAACGATGGACAGAACGCGGTCAGTGTCGGCGGTCGACGACGAATGATTTCCGGCAGCAATTACCTGGCCTACGACATTTTCAAAAGCGCCGGCACCACTCGCTGGGGCAGTGTCGGTGCGGAGCGACGGGCCAGCAGCGATGCCGAGGTCAATCCTGGCAATGGTTTGGGCACCGGCAGCCAGATCTTCAACTACAACGCGAAGATCTACACCGATCAGACCACGCCGCCCGCCGGCACCTATCTGGACAACGTGGTACTGGATGTCGGCTTCTGATCCGATCAGAAGCGCACGGTCTGCTTGAGGAGCTGCGCTGCCGGGGTGTCGGTCGGGCTGACCATCGCGTAGTTGTAACCTTCGCCGGACCAGTATTCGGCCTGTAAATCCCCGTCGAGTCGGCTACCGCGTGGCAGGAAGGTGTTTTTCGGCCCGGGCGGGCGCACGTAGAAACTTACTTTGTGCCCGGCGCGATCCTCATACATCACCATCGCCGCGGGACCTTCTTCGGTGCTCAGCAGGCGACCGCTGACCGGTCGGAAACCCGCCGCCGTCAGGTCCGGCAGGCGATTGGCCTGGGTGAAGTAACGGTCGAGCCAGCGCTGCATGTCACCTTCGCCGCCGACCTTGTAGTCCGCCGGCAGAATCCCTTGCTGGGCGATCAAACGGTACGCCTGCAAGGCATCGGTCATGGGCGCAACCGTGCGCACAAAGGTTATTTCCCGGGCTTGCCAGCCACTGATACCGCCGATGCTGACCGCTATCAGCAACACGGCTGCGCTGGCCCATTGTCGGCGCGATCGATGCTTGAGCCGTTGGCGGATCAGTGCCGGGTCCAGATCCGGGTTGACCGGTTGTTGCAGGGCGCCACCGAGGGCGGCGCGCAGGTGCTGGGCATCCTGTTGCCAGGCGCGGATCAATGCGGCGTCGTCGGGGTGGCTGGCCAGCCAGTTTTCCAGCACACGCCGGTCGGCGTCGCTGAGCTGGTGGTCGATGTAGGCGTGCAAATCACGCTCGCTGGGGGGCAGGCTGATCATTTGAGTATCCGCAAGGAAGGGCTGCTGATTTCGCCGTCGCTGAGCTGGCGCAAAGCCTGGCGGGCGCGGGACAGGCGCGACATCACGGTGCCGGTGGGGACGTCGAGGATCTCGGCGACCTCCTTATAGGTCAAGCCTTCCACCGACACCATCAACAGCAGGGCGCGCTGCTCGGTGGGTAGACGATCGAAGGCTTGCAGGGTCGATTGGGCAATCACGGTGCGTTCTACCGAGGGTTCGGCGTCATCGCGGCCGGTGAAGAATTCGAGCATCCGCGCGTAGCGCCGAGAGCGTCGGTGCGCATCAAGGAACTGGCGATACAGGATCGAAAACAGCCACGCGCGCAGATCGCCCTCGGCGCGTTTGTCACCCCAACTGGACAGGGCGCGCTCCAGGCTGGCCTGCACCAGGTCATCGGCGCTGCTGCCGTTGCGCGTCAACGACACAGCAAAGCGCCGCAATCTGGGAATGATTTCTCTCAGTTGTTCGTCGAATTCGCTCATGAAGTTCTGCTAGTCACTACGCTGTGGACTAGGAAGACGCCCGGCATTCGAGGTTATTCCACGCTCGGAAAAATAAATACCGGGCCGTGGAATAAATCCTGATGGCGTGCGTCTTGCTGATTCTTCCTACTTGTGGCCGATGGCCCTGGAGTCTTTCATGGTTGATCGCAGCTCACCGCCCGGCGGGCCACAACGCCCGCCACTGAGTGCCGCGAGCCTGGTGTTGCGTCTTGGCGGTATCGCCGTGGTGGTCGCAGCAGTGGCCGGGGCGTTTGCCTACGTTCATGGCTCGTTTGACCCACAACGCCTGACGCCAAAGGCGTTGGTCGATGTGCTGGAAAAGAACAACGGCGTGCATCCCGGGTTTCGCCGCAACCACGCCAAGGGCGTGTGTGTGATCGGACATTTCGAGAGCAGCGGTGAAGCGCGGCCGTTCTCCGTTGCGCAGGTGTTCAACGAGCCACGCACAGCGGTGGTCGGGCGATTTGCGTTGCCGGCGGGCAGTCCTTATGCACCGGACAGCGCCGTACCGATTCGCAGCCTGGCGCTGCGTTTCACTCAGGCCAACGGCCAGCAGTGGCGTACCGGGATGAACAGCATGCCGGTGTTCCCGGTCGGCACGCCCGAGGCGTTCTATCAATTGCAGCAGGCGCAATCGCCGGATCCGGCGACCGGCAAACCGGACCCGACCAAGGTCCCGGCGTTCTTTGCCTCGCACCCGGAAGCCGTACCGTTCCTGACCTGGATAAAGGGCGCCAAGCCTTCGGCCAGCTATGTCACGGAAACCTACAACAGTGTCAACGCGTTCTATCTGGTCGATGCCAGCGGCAAGAAGCAAGCCGTGCGCTGGAGCATGACGCCATTGGCGCAGGATCCCGCGGGGGCCTCGGCGCCGGAAGGCAGCGACTTTCTGGAGAAGGATCTGGTGCAACACCTGGCCGAAGGACCGCTGCGTTTTCAGTTGAACATCACCCTGGCCAACGCCGACGATCCGGTGAACGACGCGAGCAAGGCCTGGCCTGCCGGTCGCAAAGTGCTGAACGCCGGCACCCTGGTGCTGGAAAAGACTCAGCCGCAGCTCAGCGGCGAATGCCGTGACATCAACTACGACCCACTGGTCCTGCCCGCCGGGATTGAAGGTTCCGACGACCCGCTGCTCGCCGCTCGTTCAGCCGGTTACGCCGATTCCTACCTGCGTCGCACCAGCGAAGTCAGCCAACTGCCCGCCGCCAAACAGGAGGCTCGCCCATGAGAACGCCACCGACGCATTTCAATCCGCTGGCGCGACTGCTGCACTGGCTGATGGCGCTGATGATCATCGCCATGCTGTTTATCGGCGCCGGCATGGTGACCTCGGTATCGGCGCGGCATGAATGGCTGATCAACCTGCACAAACCGCTGGGTATCGCGATCCTGTTGCTGGTGATCGTGCGCATTCTGGTGCGACTGGGCACGCGTCAGCCGCCACTGCCGGAGGACTTGCCGGGTTGGCAGGTGATGGCGGCCAAGGCGTCGCATGTGTTGTTGTACGCGCTGATGCTGGTGTTGCCGCTGCTGGGATGGGCGATGATCAGCGCGGCGGGGGATCCGGTGATGCTTGGCCATTCGTTGCAATTGCCATCGATCCTGCCGGCGGATGCCCAGGTGTTTGCGCTGTTGCGCAAAGCACACGGTTATCTGGCGTATCTGTTGTTTCTGACCGTGTTGCTGCACCTGGCGGCGGCGCTGTTCCATGGTTGGGTGCGCCGTGACGAGGTGCTCGACAGCATGCTGCGGGGACGGAGTCGCGACTGACCACGGACGTTAATCTGGCGTGGCGAGGGAGCAAGTCTGCTCGCCACGTTTTTGCGGTGCGAGCGTTCGCCACCAGTACAACAACGCGACCATGTTGATTCCGGCACCCAACCAGCAGACACCCGGCCATCCTGCCCAGGCGTACATGGCCGTCGAGGCGATTGAGCCCACGGCGCTGCCAATCGAGTAAAACAGCATGTAGCCGGCGGTCAGTCGGCTTTGTGCCTGCGGGCGGACGCTGTAGATCATGCTCTGGCTGGTGACGTGCACAGCTTGCAGGCCCAGATCCAAAGTGATCACGCCTAGCAGCAGCGCCCACAACGAGGATTGGGTAAAGGCAATCGGCAGCCATGAGCCGAGCATCAGCAGCAAGGACAGGCCGCTGACCCATTGGCCGAACCCTCTATCCGCCAAGCGCCCAGCTCTTGCAGCCGCCAGTGCGCCAGCCGCGCCGGCCAGTCCGAACAATCCGATTTCGCTGTGGGAAAGCGACAGTGGCGGGGCGGCGAGCGGTAGAACCATCGGCGTCCACAGGACCATGGCGCTGGCGAAGGTCAACAGGGCCAGAATCGCCCGTTGTCGCAGTACCGGTTCCTCTTGGAATAACCGGAACACCGAGGCGATCAGCGCTGTATAGGACGTTGCCGGTTGCGGGCTCTCGTCCTTGGGCAGCACGCGAAACAGTAGCAACGCCATGACCAGCGTCAGCCCTGCGGACAACAGATAAATCGCCCGCCAACCGGCCAGATCCGCCATCCCGCCGGCCACAGTGCGCGCGAGCAAAATGCCGACCACGATGCCGCTGGTGATGACGCCGACGACGTGTCCGCGTTGCGCCGGGATGGCCAGGGTTGCGGCATAGGCCACCAGCACTTGAGTGACGACGGCGAGCAGACCGGTCAGGGTCATGCCGATCAGCAGCCAGGTGCTGCTGGTTGCCAGCGCGATCATCAGCAATGCCGCGGCGGACAACAGGGTTTGCGTGACAATCAAGCGCCGACGGTTGAGCAGATCGCCGAGCGGCACGAGCAGTATCAGCCCGACGCCGTAGCCGACCTGGGTCAGCGTGATGACGATGCCGATACTGGCGGGCGACAGGTTGAACGCTGCGGCCATGGCATCCAACAGCGGTTGAGCGTAATACACGTTACCCACCGCCAGGCCGCAAGCGATGGCGAACAGCAACACCACGCCGCTGCCGAGTGTTTGAGCTTTCATGTCCCGATTCCTTTTCAGGTTTTAAATTAAAACTGGATTGACGGTAAGTAATCTGGTTTTGTTTTGCAACCTGGTTGGATAAAAGTGCAGCGCAAAAAAAAGATCGCAGACACGCTGCGATCTTTCATGTGGCGAAAAACAGGGGGGGATCAGCGCAGGGTGTCGACCATGTCGGCGATGGTGGTCAGCACGTCTTTGCCCAACTGTTTCGAGCGTTGGCCCGACCAGCCGGTGAGCGGGTTCGGTGCGTCATCGTGATCCTTGAACGGCATTTCCAGGGTCAGCGACAGGCAGTCGAACTTCTGGCCGACGCTGTTGCAGGCCAGGGTCATGTTGGCCTGGCCCGGTTCGTCGCGGGTGTAGCCGTACTTTGTCTGGAAATCTTTGGTGGTGTGTTTCAGGTGGCTGCGGAAGTGTTCTTCGAGTTTCTCGATCCGCGGGGTGTAGCCCGGATTGCCTTCGCAGCCGGCAGTGAACACGTGGGGGATTTCTTCATCGCCGTGTACGTCGAGGAACAGATCGACGCCGTACTTTTCCATTTGCTGCTGTACGAAAAGGACTTCAGGGCTGACTTCTTGACTGGCGTTCTGCCAGGCGCGGTTCAGGTCCTGGCCCATGGCGTTGGTGCGCAGGTGGCCGTGGAAGGCACCGTCCGGGTTCATGTTCGGCACCAGGTACAGATCGGCACTTTCCAGCAACTTGTTCAGCACTGGATCGTTGTGATGCTCCAGACGCTCGATCACGCCTTCCATGAACCACTCGGCCATGTGCTCGCCGGGATGCTGCTGGGCGATGATCCAGATCTTGCGTCGGCCTTCAGCGCCAGTGCCTTTGCGCAGCAGTTGAATATCACGGCCTTCGACGCTTTTGCCAGTGGCCAGCAGCTCGGTGCCGGCCTTGGTCAGCGCTTGCTCGATCAGCCAGTCATGACGGCCACGGCTGTAGGGTTCGAAGTAGGCGAACCAGGCGTGAGTCTGCTCGGCTTCAAGGCAGAAACGCAGGCTGTCGCCTTCGAATTGGGTCGGAATGCGGAACCAGTTGACGTGGTCGTAGGAAGCGACGGCCTGATAGCCGGTCCAGGCTTTGTTGTAGGAGGACTGGCTGGCGTTGACCAGGCGGAACCAGTGTTCCTGATGAACATGCAGGCCACTGGCCTTGAAGTGGAACCACTGGAAGTGGGCGCTGCGGGTATCTGGCCGAATCGCCAGAACCGGGCTGAGCGGGTTGCTGATGTCGATGACTTGGATGTTGCCGCTGTCGAAGTTGGCGCTGATGTCGAACGAAGATTTGGCCACGGTCATAATCGGTTCCTGAATATGATTTTTATGGCGGCTACTTTACACGCAAGACAGGGGTGAAACCGAGGGAAATTGCGGGGTGTGGCGGGGGGCGTCCTCCATGACGCGGATGCAGCTTAGTAGCTGTGCGATTGATTCTCAAGTGCTAATTGGCATTACTTTTCCCTAACGCGGGCGGGGTTCTCTTGCCAAGCGATATTCTTTTGATATTATCCGCGCCATCGAATTTGCAGCACCCAAAGACTTCATTAGCCTGAAGCCACAAGCCAGAAAACTGGCAAAAAAAAGACCCGGCAAAAAGCCGGGTCAAAAACCGTGATTAGCCTGATGAGGAGATAGTCCAGAAGACCGACCTAAGGTCTCTGGTCCATCGACTGATCTCGCGATCAGCTGCATGCAATAATAATCATTATCATTTGCAAGTCAAACGTTTTTATCTGCTCGATTGGAAAATTCTTTCCCGTCCGTCTTCAGCGAACACCGGCATCGAGCGAGTGATCGACCATCGCTCGTGCCATGTCCACCATGTGCACGACCGAAAAAGCCAAATCCCGACTGACACCCTGCAAGCCGTCTGCTGCCTTGAATGCCGTGGCCGCTGCACATCGCAGCAAATCCGAGGCGTGGACCAGGGATTCTTCGCCACTCAGGTTGCTGTTCACGCCGAAAAAACGTTCTTCCACATCCGGTTCTGACACAGCCGGTTTCAAGTAATAGTCCAATGCCCGCTGCGCAGCGGCGCAACCTTGCGCAGACGTGAAGGTGGTGTCCATTTGCAGGTCGGGCAGGTCTTTGCTGGTGATGTTCATGGTGAAAGGTCACTCCTTGGTCGATTCAAATCCGTGATCCAAGAATAGTACCTAGAGTATTTGTGACCAGAATTTAAATACTACAATATGTGTTTTGATGGCCCGGGACGGGCACGTATGGTGCCGCACATGGATAAATGGATTGAGTTGGTCAAGGCCAAAATGAGTGAACTCAACGTCACTCAAGTCGAACTCGGCGAGCGCGTCGGCATGTCTCAGGGCGGTATCGGCCATTGGCTGAACAAACGCCGTGAGCCCGGCATCACGCAGATGAACCGCGTGCTGAAAGCGCTGGGCATGGAGTTTCTCGAAGTCGCGGTAGTGATCCGCGAACCGCAAGTCGACAAGGACGACGAAATGCCTCTGGCGCAGAAGTACAACCCTTACTTCCGCTATCCGGTCAGCGACTGGAAAACCCCGATCGAGGCCCGTGAAGCCCAACCGGCGTATTCGAGCGGCAAGGACAAGCGACGTTTCGAACTGACGGATTACCATGCCCGTGGCCCGGCATTCTGGCTCACGGTAATGGGCAACTCGATGACCGCACCAACCGGGCAGAGCATCGGCGAGGGGATGCTGATCCTGGTGGATCCGGCGGTGGAGGCGGAGCCCGGCAAACTGGTGATCGCCCAGTGGCAGGACAGTGATGAAGCGATTTTCCGCAAACTGATCGAAGAGGGCGGCCAGCGTTACCTGATGCCGCTCAATCCGACCTGGCCGAAAGCCGTGTTTACCGACGAGTGCCGAATTATCGGTGTCGTGGTTCAGGCATCGGCCAAGTACTAGTCAGATCGATCCTCGCCAGGCGTAGGATCGATCCACCTTTCAAGCTTCTTCCAGCTCGACCAGCGCGCTGCCTTCGCTGACCATTTCGCCTTCCTGGCAATACAGCGCCTTGATCACACCGGCATGGGGTGCGCGGATGCTGTGTTCCATCTTCATCGCTTCCAGCACCACCAGTTGAGCGCCGGCTTCAACCGTTTGCCCAGCCTCCACCAGCACCCGTACGATGCTGCCGTTCATCGGTGCAGTCAGACCACCCTGATGGCTGTGACTGGCTTCGACAGCACTGATCGGGTCGTACGTTTCAACGCGCCGCAATTCGCCATCCCATTGCAGATACAGAACTTCTCCATGACGAATCGCACGCAGTTGACGACGCAAACCATCGCGCTCGATCACCAGTTGCTCGCCGATCAATTTTGCATTGCCGCCAGCACCGAGCGTGAGCGCCCGATCCTGCCCCTCGCAACTTAAATGCAGAGTGATTTCACGTGGCAACCCCGCGCGCAAGCCGCTGTGAAGCGCCCAAGGCGAGGCCGGATCATCTTCCCGAGTCATCCCCGGCAAACTCTGCGCAAAAGCCTGCGCCGCCGCATCCCAGAATTCATCGCTCAGCGCGACAGGCGCTGGCAGTAGCTGTTCCTGATAGCGAGGAATGAACCCGGTATCCAGCTCCGCCGCCGCAAACGCCGGATGACCGATAATCCGCCGCAGGAAGTTGATGTTGGTCTTCAACCCGCCAATCGCGAACTCATCGAGCATGCTCAGCAGCCGCAACCGCGCCTGCTCACGATCCTCGCCCCAGGCAATCAGCTTGCCGAGCATCGGGTCATAAAACGGCGAAATCTCATCGCCTTCCTCAACGCCCGCATCAACGCGGCGCCCCGGTCCAACGGTGGATTCGCGATACAGATCGAGGCGTCCGGTAGCCGGCAGGAAATCATTGGAAGGATCTTCCGCATACAGCCGCACTTCAATCGCATGCCCGTTCAGCGGCACCTGATCCTGAGTGATCGGCAACGCTTCGCCACGAGCAACGCGAATCTGCCACGCCACCAGATCGAGCCCGGTAATGGCCTCGGTGACCGGGTGTTCGACCTGCAGCCGCGTGTTCATCTCCATGAAGAAAAACTCGCCGCGAGCGTCCAGCAAAAACTCCACCGTGCCGGCGCCGACGTAACCGATAGCCTGCGCCGAACGTACCGCCGCTTCACCCATCGCCCGACGCAGTTCCGGATTCAAGCCCGGTGCCGGTGCTTCTTCGACGACTTTCTGGTGCCGACGCTGAATCGAGCAGTCGCGCTCATTCAGATACAGGCAATTGCCATGCTGATCGGCGAACACCTGGATTTCCACGTGACGCGGCTTGAGCAGGTATTTCTCCACCAGCATCCGCGAATCGCCGAACGACGACTGCGCTTCACGCTGGGCCGAAGCCAGCGCTTCAGCCAGTTGGCTGACGTCTTCAACGACCTTCATGCCCTTGCCACCACCGCCGGCAGTGGCCTTGAGCAGCACTGGATAGCCAATGCGCTCGCAAGCATCGCGGAAGGTGTCCAGATCCTGGGCCTCACCGTGATAACCCGGCACCAGCGGCACGCCGGCCGTTTCCATCAGAGCCTTGGCGGCGGATTTGCTGCCCATCGCATCAATGGCCGAGGCCGGCGGGCCGAGGAAGATCAGGCCCGCCGCTTCGATGGCGCGGGCAAACCCGGCGTTTTCCGATAGAAAACCATAACCCGGATGAATCGCCTGGGCGCCGCTGGCCTTGGCCGCCGCGATCAGTTTGTCGATTTGCAGATAACTGTCGGCCGCTTTGCTGCCGCCCAGATCGACGCGGATATCCGCTTCACGGCTGTGCCGCGCTTCCCGGTCGGTGGCGCTGTGCACGGCAACGGTGGTCAGGCCCAGGGCCTTGGCGGTACGCATGACCCGGCAAGCGATTTCGCCACGGTTGGCCACCAGCAGGGTGGTGAGAACAGGTGCGCTCATCAACGCGGCTCCTTGGTGGTGGTTGCGGCTTGCCAGCTCGGCGGACGCTTCTGCAGAAAGGCCCGCAAGCCTTCCTGGCCTTCCGGGCTGACGCGGATGCGGGCGATGGCATTTTCGGTGTAGCGGCGCAGGGCCGGAGTCAACGCGCCGTTGCCGACTTCACGCAGCAGATCCTTGCTGGCGCGCATGGCGGCGGGGCTGTTGAGCAGGAGGTTGTCGATCCATTGTTCGACTTTCTGTTCAAGCTCGGTCGCCGGATAGCTTTCCGACAACAAACCGATTTCCCGCGCCCGCTGCCCGCCGAAACGTTCGGCCGTCAGCGCATAACGCCGTGCCGCGCGCTCGCCGATGGCCTGCACCACGAACGGACTGATCACCGCCGGCGCCAAGCCAATGCGCACTTCCGACAGGCAGAACTGCGCGTCGTCCGCGCCAATCGCCATGTCGCAGCAACTGATCAGACCCAATGCTCCGCCGAACGCCGCGCCTTGCACCACGGCCACGGTCGGGATTTTCAGTTTGGCGAGGTTGTACATCAGCTCCGCCAGTTCCCGGGCGTCGTCGAGGTTGGTGTGGTAATCGAGTTCGGCCGATTGCTGCATCCAGGCCAGATCCGCGCCGGCGCTGAAGTGTTTGCCGCGTCCGCGCACCAGCAGGAAACGCAGGCTGGCGTCGCTGGCGACTTTGTCCAGCGCCAGGATCAGTTCGCGAATCATCTCGGCGTTGAACGCGTTGTTCTTTTCTTCGCGGCTCAGCCACAGGGTCGCGAAACCCCGTGGATCGCTCTGCAATTCGAGGGTGTTGAAGTCGCTCATGAGGTTCTCCCGATCACATCCGGAACACGCCGAAGCGGCTCGGTTCGATAGGCGCGTTCAACGACGCGGACAAGGCCAGAGCCAGCACATCGCGGGTCTGCGCCGGGTCGATGACGCCGTCGTCCCACAGCCGTGCGCTGGAATAGTAGGGGTGACCCTGCTCTTCGTACTGATCGAGAATCGGTTGCTTGATCTCGCTTTCCTGCTCGGCACTGAACGCCTGGCCGCTGCGTTCGGCCTGCTCGCGCTTGACCTGAACCAGCACGCCGGCCGCCTGTTCGGCACCCATCACGCCGATGCGCGCGTTTGGCCACATCCACAGAAAGCGCGGATCGTAGGCTCGCCCGCACATGCCGTAGTTACCGGCGCCGAAGCTGCCGCCGATGATCACGGTGAATTTCGGCACCTTGGCGCACGCCACGGCGGTCACCAGTTTCGCGCCATGTTTGGCGATGCCGCCGGCCTCGTATTTCTGGCCGACCATGAAGCCTGTGATGTTCTGTAGGAACAGCAGCGGGATGCCGCGTTGGCAGGCCAGTTCGATGAAGTGCGCGCCTTTTTGCGCGGCTTCGGCGAACAGGATGCCATTGTTGGCGAGGATCGCGATCGGGTAGCCGTGCAGATGGGCGAAACCGCACACCAGCGTCGTACCGAACAGCGCCTTGAATTCATCGAACACCGAACCGTCGACCAGTCGCGCAATCACTTCGCGCACATCGAACGGCTGCTTGGCGTCCGCCGACACCACACCGTACAACTCGTCGCTGGCGTACAGCGGCGCAATCGGCGCGCGCTGCTGCACTTCGCCGAGCTTGCGCCAGTTGAGGTTGGCGACGCTGCGGCGGGCGAGGGCGAGGGCATGCTCGTCGCTTTCGGCGTAATGGTCGGCGACCCCGGAAATCTTGCAGTGCACATCGGCACCGCCGAGGTCTTCGGCGCTGACCACTTCACCGGTCGCAGCTTTCACCAAGGGCGGGCCGGCGAGGAAAATCGTCGCCTGATTGCGCACCATGATCGCTTCGTCGGCCATCGCCGGCACATACGCGCCGCCCGCAGTGCACGAGCCCATGACCACAGCGATCTGCGGGATGCCCATGGCACTCATGTTGGCCTGGTTGAAGAAGATCCGCCCGAAGTGCTCGCGATCCGGAAACACTTCGTCCTGACGCGGCAGGTTGGCGCCGCCCGAATCCACCAGATAGATGCACGGCAGGCGATTCTGCTGGGCGATGGTCTGGGCGCGCAGGTGTTTCTTTACGGTCAGCGGGTAGTACGAACCGCCTTTCACAGTCGCGTCGTTGGCGACGATCATGCACTCGACGCCTTCCACGCGGCCGATCCCGGCAATCACGCCGGCGGCGGGCACGTCTTCGCCATACACGGCGTGGGCGGCCAACTGGCTGATTTCCAGAAACGGAGAGCCCGGATCGAGCAAACGGTTGATCCGCTCACGCGGCAGCAGTTTGCCGCGCGAGGTGTGACGTTCCTGAGCTTTCGCGCCGCCACCCTGAGCCACTTGGGCGAGCAGGGTGTGCAGGGCGTCGACCTGTTCGAGCATCGCCGCGCTGTTGGCGGCGAACTCCGCTGAACGGGGGTTGAGCTGGGTATGCAGGATAGCCATGGACAGCTCCGTTTAGCGGGTTTCGTTGAACAGTTCACGACCGATCAGCATGCGACGGATCTCACTGGTACCGGCCCCGATTTCGTACAGCTTGGCGTCACGCAGCAGACGGCCGGCCGGGAATTCGTTGATGTAACCGTTGCCGCCGAGAATCTGGATCGCGTCGAGGGCCATTTGCGTGGCGCGTTCGGCGGTGTAAAGGATCACGCCGGCGGCGTCCTTGCGGGTGGTCTCGTTGCGCTCGCAGGCCTGGGCCACGGCGTAGAGGTAGGCGCGGCTGGCGTTGAGCTGGGTGTACATGTCGGCGACTTTGCCCTGGATCAGCTGGAATTCGCCGATGCTCTGGCCGAACTGTTTGCGGTCGTGGATGTACGGCACGATCAGGTCCATGCACGACTGCATGATCCCGGTCGGGCCACCGGACAGCACGACGCGCTCGTAATCGAGGCCGCTCATCAGCACTTTCACTCCGCCGTTGAGTACACCGAGGATGTTTTCTTCTGGCACTTCGACGTCATCGAAGAACAGCTCGCAGGTGTTGGAACCGCGCATGCCGAGCTTGTCGAACTTGTTGCTGCGGCTGAAGCCTTTCCAGTCGCGCTCGACGATGAAAGCAGTGATGCCGTGCGGGCCTTTTTCCAGATCGGTCTTGGCGTAGATCACGTAGGTGTTGGCGTCGGGGCCGTTGGTGATCCAGGTCTTGCTGCCGTTGAGGACGTAGCGGTCGCCGCGTTTTTCGGCGCGCAGTTTCATCGAGACCACGTCGGAACCGGCGTTCGGTTCGCTCATGGCGAGTGCGCCGACGTGTTCGCCGCTGATCAGTTTCGGCAGGTACTTGGATTTCTGTTCGTGGTTACCGTTGCGGTTGATCTGGTTCACGCAGAGATTGGAGTGGGCGCCGTAGGACAAAGCCACGGAAGCGGAGCCGCGGCTGATTTCTTCCATCGCCACGACGTGCGCCAGGTAACCCAGGCCCGCGCCGCCGTACTCTTCCGGTACGGTGATGCCGAGCAGGCCCATGTCACCGAACTTGCGCCACAGATCGGCGGGGAACAGGTTGTCGCTGTCGATCTGCGCGGCGCGCGGAGCGACCTCCTTGGCGACAAAGGACTGAACCTGATCGCGCAGCATGTCGATGGTTTCACCGAGGGCAAAGTTCAGGGATGGGTAGCTCATGGGTCACCTTTTGGCTTTTTTGTAGGGTAGGGAGAAGGGCGTTTCAGTTCTCACCTTTACGTTAACGTAAGCCTGTGACGAATGGCTGTCAATCACCCTTTACGTTAACGTCAACTTGAGCGAGAGTAGGGCCAGTTCTGAATGGTCGGAGCTCATATGGCTCCGGTCCAACACCCACTAATAAAGACAATAGGGGTCGTCATGGATCAACCCAGTGCAAACCCGCAGCGCAGCTACACCCTTGGTTCCCAGGACAAAGCCTTGCTGGCGATGACCATCGGGCAGAAGTTCGACGAGACCGTCGCGCAGTACCCGGACGGTGAGGCGCTGGTGGTGCGCCATCAGCAGCAGCGTTACACCTGGCGGCAACTGGCCGACGCGGTGGACGTGCATGCCAGAGCCCTGCTGGCGTTGGGTTTGCAGGCCGGTGACCGGCTCGGCATCTGGGCACCGAACTGCGCGCAGTGGTGCATCACTCAGTTCGCCACCGCGAAGATCGGCGTGATCCTGGTCAACATCAACCCGGCCTACCGCAGCTCCGAACTCGAATACGTGCTCAAGCAATCCGGTTGCCAATGGCTGGTCTGCGCGGGTGCCTTCAAATCTTCGAACTATCACGGCATGTTGCAAGGCTTGCTGCCGGAGCTGGCCGAGCAATCCATCGGCGAACTGCGCAGCGAGCGCCTGCCGGAGCTGCGCGGTCTGATCAGTCTCGATCCACAACCGCCTTCGGGTTTTCTCCCGTGGTCGCAACTGGCAGATCTGGCCGCCAGTGTCTCTCCAGAACAATTGCGTGAACGCAGCGATAGTCTGCACTTCGATCAACCGGTCAACATCCAGTACACCTCCGGCACCACCGGTTTCCCCAAGGGCGCGACCCTCAGTCACTACAACATCCTCAACAACGGTTACATGGTCGGCGAAAGCCTCGGCCTGACCGCCGCCGATCGCCTGGTGATCCCGGTGCCGCTGTATCACTGCTTCGGCATGGTCATGGGCAACCTGGGCTGCATCACCCACGGCAGCACGATGATTTACCCCAACGATGCCTTCGATCCGCTGCTGACCCTGAGTACCGTCGCCGAAGAAAAGGCCACCGCGTTGTACGGCGTACCAACCATGTTCATCGCCATGCTCGATCAGCCACAACGCGCCGAGTTCGACCTGTCGACCCTGCGCACCGGGATCATGGCCGGCGCCACGTGCCCGATCGAGGTGATGCGCCGGGTCATCAACGAAATGCACATGAGCGAAGTGCAGATCGCCTACGGCATGACCGAAACCAGTCCCGTGTCCCTGCAGACCGGGCCATCGGACGAACTGGAACTGCGCGTGACCACCGTCGGCCGCACCCAGCCGCAACTCGAAAGCAAGATCATCGACGAGGCCGGCAATCCGGTACCACGCGGCACCATCGGCGAGCTGTGCACTCGTGGTTACAGCGTGATGCTCGGCTACTGGAACAACCCGCAGGCCACCGCCGAAGCCATCGACGCGGCAGGCTGGATGCACACCGGCGACCTGGCGAGCATGAACGACGAGGGTTACGTGTGCATCGCCGGCCGTAACAAGGACATGATCATCCGCGGCGGCGAGAACATTTACCCGCGTGAACTCGAAGAGTTCTTCTTCACCCACCCGGCGGTGGCGGACGTGCAGGTGATCGGCATTCCCTGCTCGCGCTACGGCGAGGAAATCGTCGCCTGGATCAAATTCCATCCCGGCCACAGCGCCACCGAACAAGAGCTGCAAGCGTGGTGCAAGGAGCGCATCGCCCACTTCAAGACGCCGCGTTACTTCAAGTTTGTAGAGGAGTTTCCGATGACGGTGACGGGCAAGATCCAGAAATTCCGGATGCGTGAGATCAGTATCGAGGAGTTGCGCAATAACGAGGGCTGACAGAATCAATCTGTGGGGGCTTGGCTCCCACAGTTTCAACTTTCTATATCGATCAGAGCCTTCGAAGCCAGGGCGCGGACCCTGGCTTCGAAAGCGGCGCTTATTGCTTTACTTCTACATTTTCCAACGCCTGATTCACCGCCAACTCACCCAACATCACCACTTGCGCAATGCCCAGCAGGGTCTTGCGGTTCGGCCCTTCCAGCAGGCCGGCAAAGTCACCGAGCATGACCGTGGCTGACGCGAGGGATTCGCACGCGTTGGCCAGCAAGGACTCCGTGTCGGTTTGCGGGTTGACCATGAACATGTCGTTGGGGGTGTAGGGCGTGGCCATGATCTGGGCTGCGGGTGTCAGGTAATAGTCGAGCGCACGTTCGGCGGCGTCGTGGAGTTTTCTTGAATCGGGAAATTCGTAGGGGGACACCGGATCTTCTAACGGTGGAATGACGGTCTTGGACATCAGCTGGAACTCCGGACAGAGTCGCTTGAGGATTTTTATCGACGGCTGCCAAGCAGTGAGGGGACAAGCCCCTCACCGAGGCGGCAACTACCGCGAGACGTGATGGTTATCCAGCACACGATTGACCAGCAGCTCACTCAGCATGATGACCTGCTGCAGTATCTGCATCGCCTTGCGCTGCGACGGATCGACGGTGTTGCCGAGATCCCGGGCCATGTCACTGGCCGACGACAGCGTTTCGCACGCTTCGACCAGCAGCGTTTCGTCATCCACCGTTGGATTGACCAGATAGATCTTGCCGGGCTTGCGCGATGGCTTGGACGTCTTCTGCGCCCCGGGATCGAGGTAATGATTGATCGCCCGCTCGGTTGCCGTTTTTATGTTTTCGGCTTCGAGTGCGGCGTCGTAGGGGATTGAATCGGTTTCTGGTGGGTTTGGTGTGGCTTTGAACATACGTGTAACTCCTATCGCAGACTTCAAGGAGCCATCACCCACGCTACCAAACGATGGGTGGCGGCCATACGCGGGTTGGTAGACCGGCTGCAATAGGAACCCGGCGCTCACGAATGAGCCCCACGCATGACCACCATAAAACAGAGCCCCAAAAGGGACTGCATACGGTGTTGCCATACAGCTATTACAGACGGGCTACCAAACCCGATCACTGTTTTTCAGTGACAGGGAAACGATATAGCCCTCTCCAAGCTGCGTAAGCCGGCGGATTCTGGCGTACGCGTAGGCAACGACGCAAGGTGTTGTAGCCCTTATGGCGTAACGGTTCGTGTAATTTAAACGCGCATGCGGCGCCGTGTTTACACACAGCGAAAGCCGTGAACCCTCCGTGTTTTTGTTGGGATGACTTGTATGTGTTGGGGGGGCTGGATGTTGAGGCACAAGATCAATTGTCTCACTGAGATCTTGCCGAGTGAGCGCTTGCAGGAAGATCGAGATAGGGGTAGATCAGTCGCGGACAATTTCAGAACGCCAGAAAGCACAAAGGGGAGCCGAAGCTCCCCTTTAATTTTGTCGTCGCGTGCTCTTTTTTATTATTGAGGGTCGGTCTGTTGTTGTTTTTGGCAACCGTGGCCCTTTACCGCTGTTTTTGGCGACCCCCATCCGGGGTCAAGAGCAAACGTATTTTTTTGAGCGCTGATCTGCTTTCTCGCTAGGCGATCCAACCGATTCGGGAGCTACCTGAAGGTAGTTTTATTGTTCTCTGCCCGGTTGCGGGTCATTCCGAGGAACACCCTGAAAAGCACACCTTCTCCAAAAAAATCTGTTAGCTGCGTCTCTGCCGTGTTGTTTTTGTTATGTCAGAGTCGGTACGTCTTATTTTTATTGGTTTGCTGCTTTTTATTCTTGTTATGCCATAGAGATAGCAGAAGCCGTGCCAACTTTTCAAAACCCTTGTAAATCAATGGTTTGAGTTTTTTGAAGGATTTTTCCTTCAGGCAAAACCAGACAATTTGTTTCCGTGTTACTCGCCTATGCCCACGTTTCGGACACAGCGGTAACACCTTCGCCCTCACTGTGCGCTACGAGCCTTGGCCACGCGCGAACCCGTCGGGCGACCCAGCACGGCGCTGATTTGTTGGCCGGCAGCAATCAAGGCGTCGAGGTCGATACCGGTCTCGATGCCCAGGCCGTTGAGCAGGTACACCACGTCTTCAGTGGCGACGTTACCGCTGGCGCCCTTGGCGTACGGGCAGCCACCGAGGCCGGCGATAGAGCTGTCGAACACCGCGATGCCTTCCAGCAGGCTGGCGTAGATGTTGGCCATGGCCTGGCCGTAGGTGTCGTGGAAGTGGCCGGCGAGTTTCTCGCGAGGCACATACTTCGACACTACTTCGAACAGCCGGCGGGTGGCGCCAGCAGTGCCGGTGCCGATGGTGTCGCCCAGCGAAACTTCGTAGCAGCCCATCGCGTACAACTCACGGGCGACCATGGCGACTTGTTCCGGGGCGACCTCGCCTTCATAAGGGCAACCCAGCACGCAGGAAACGTAACCGCGCACGGTAACGCCGTGCTGTTTCGCCGATTCCATGATCGGCGCGAACCGCGCGAGGCTTTCGCTGATCGAGCAGTTGATGTTGCGTTGCGAAAACGCTTCGGATGCCGCAGCAAACACCGCAACTTCCTTGACCCCGGCGGCCAGCGCATCTTCAAAACCGCGCAGGTTGGGCGCCAGCGCGCCATAGGTCACGCCGGGCTTGCGCTGGATTTGCGCGAATACGTCGGCGGAACCGGCCATCTGCGGCACCCACTTGGGCGAAACGAAACTGCCGACTTCTATATAGCCAAGGCCGGCGGCGCTCAGCGCGTCGACCAGTTGCACCTTGTCGGCGACGCTGATGGGCTGGGCTTCGTTCTGCAGGCCGTCACGCGGGCCGACTTCGATCAGGCGTACTTTGGAGGGGAGGGACATGGCGTTGACCTGCTCTTTTGAATTCCTGCGGACCCCTTGTGGGGGGGGGGGGGGGGGGGGGGGGGGGGGGGGGGGGGGGGGGGGGGGGGGGGGGGGGGGGGGGGGGGGGGGGGGG
>NZ_JBXANF010000015.1:0-145668 GCF_058801405.1 Pseudomonas sp. GW822-FHT03F04 | reverse complement strand
TGCGCAACTTCTTGCGCACTTGGCTGTAGGCCTTGATCGGCAAGGCCTGTAGCGGTTTTTAACCTGGTTTTATTACGAACAACTGCGCAACTTCTTGCGCAGTTCAACCAATCCGGTCAGAGCTCTGGAATCAGGATTCCTGCAACGCCCGTGGCCGTTGACTGCGCTGTTCGGCTGCCGAATCCGGCGCCTGTTGCAACTGGAAGTCGAACTTCAATTCGGCACGACGCCCCGCGGCATCCTCACGAAACTCGACTTCCCCGACCAACCCTTCACGGGTCGCATAGGCGAAGTCATCCCACAGGTATTTGTCCCCCGACAGATTGATCTGCGTCGTCAGGTGTCGATGCCCAGGCGCGGAAATGAAGAAGTGAATATGAGCCGGACGCTGGCCGTGGCGGCCGAGCAGGTTCAGGCATTCCTGAGTCGGGCCCTGGGGATCGCAGCCATAACCGGAAGGCACGATGCTGCGGGCACGGTAACGGCCTTCGGCGTCGGTGATGATCCGGCGGCGCAGGTTGTAGTCGGACTGGCTCTGATCGAAGAACGAGTAAGTACCCTTGGTGTTGGCATGCCACAGGTCGACCGTGGCGCCGGCCAGCGGCTGGCCCTGCGGATCGAACACCTGGCCTTCGATAAACATCACCGTGGCGACACCCTCTTCGCTGCCATCGTCCATCCGGCATTCACCTTCGTACAGCGGCGCCCCGGCCACGTACAACGGGCCTTCGATGGTGCGCGGTGTGCCGCCGGTCAAACCGATCTGCGCATCCTTGGCGTCCTGCAACAGGTCGAGGAAATGTTCGAGGCCAAGGCCGGCCACCAACAACCCGGCTTCCGAACGGCCGCCTAGTCGGTTGAGGTAATCGACGGCCTTCCAGAATTCGTCTTCGCTGATGTCGAGGTCTTCGATGATCCGGGCGGTGTCCTGCAACACCCGCAGGACGATGGTTTTCAAGCGCGAGCTGCCGCCATCGTTGGCAAAACCGGCAACTTCTTCGAAGAACTTCTGCAATTGGGCAGTATGGGCAATGTTCACGGTCATGGTGTTCACCTCATCTTGTTGTTGTGGGTTGAGTCCGGGCTCAGCGGTCGTCGGCGTGGATCGACGAGGGATGACGGCAAAGGCCGTCGATCTCGATCTCCATGTAGGGAAACAGCGGCAACAGCATCAGGGTGTCGTGCAGCGCCTCGACGCTGGGTACGTCGAACACGCTGTAATTGGCGTAGTGCCCGGCGATGCGCCAGAGGTGTCGCCACTGGCCTTCGCGTTGCAGGCGCTGGGCGAGTTCTTTCTCGTCGGCCTTGAGCTTTGTGGCAACGGCCGGATCCAGATCGGCGGGCAATTTCACGGTCATTTTTACGTGGAACAGCATGGCGTTCTCCTTGGGGAATCAGTGCCGGCGAAAACGCGTCAGGCGCTCTTCATCCAGCGTCAGGCCCAGGCCTGGGGTACGTGGAATATGCAGGTGAAAGTCGCGGTACTGCGGGCGCTCGGTGACGATGTCTTCGGTCAGCAACAACGGGCCGAACAGCTCGGTGTCCCACGTCAGTTGCCTGAGTGTGAGGAACGCGTGGGCCGAGGCCAGCGTGCCGATGGAGCCTTCGAGCATGGTGCCGCCGTACAGGGCGATGCCGGCCGCTTCGGCGATTTGCGCAGTGCGCAATACGGCGCGCGGACCGCCGTTCTTGGCGATTTTCAAGGCGAAGACGCTGGCGGCGCCGTCGGCGGCGAGGCTGAACGCGTCCTCCACGCTTTCGATGGATTCGTCGGCCATGATCGGCACCGGGCTGCGTTGGTTCAGACGAATCTGCCCGGAACGATTGACTCGCGAGATCGGCTGCTCGATCAGGTCGATACCGTTATCGCCCAACACCTGACAGCCACGAATCGCCTGGGATTCGTCCCAGTACTGGTTGACGTCGACCCGAACGCTGGCGCGACCACCCAAGGCTTTCTTGATCGCCACCACATGCTTGAGATCCTGCTCCAGCGGGTTGGCGCCGATCTTCAGTTTGAATATTCGGTGGCGGCGCAGATCGAGCATCTGCTCGGCCTCGGCGATGTCGCGGGCGGTGTCGCCACTGGCCAGTGTCCAGGCGACTTCGAGGCTGTCGCGGACCCGTCCGCCGAGCAGTTCGCTCACGGGCAGGCCAAGGCGTTTGCCTTGGGCGTCGAGCAATGCGCTCTCGATCCCGGACTTGGCGAAGGTGTTGCCCTTGGCGATCTTGTCGAGCTTCTGCATCGCGGCGTTGATGTTGCTCGCGTCCATGCCGATCAGCGCCGGCGCCAGGTGCGCGTCGATGTTGGCCTTGATGCTTTCCGGGCTTTCGTAGCCATAGGCCAGGCCGCCGATGGTGGTGGCTTCGCCGATGCCTTCGATGCCGTCGCTGCAGCGCAGGCGCAGGATCACCAGCGTCTGGTTCTGCATCGTGTGCATCGCCAGTTTGTGCGGGCGGATGGTCGGCAGGTCGACGATGATCGTCGACAGGTTTTCAATCAGGATTCGGTTCATTGAGATGTCCATTCAATAGGCGTCAGCCGAGATCGCCGCCACCGACCGGCAGCGTCACGCCGGTGATGTAGGAGGCATCGTCCGAGGCCAGAAACAGGATCGCGCCGACCTGTTCGTCGAGGGTTCCGTAGCGTTTCATCAAGCTGCTATCGAGGGTTTGCGCGACGATTTCCTGATACCAGGCTTGCTCCTGCGCGGACTGTTCGGCGGTGTTTCGCGGAATGCGCCGGGGAGGTGCTTCAGTGCCGCCGGGCGCGGTGGCGTTGACCCGGATCCCGCGCTCGGCATTCTCAAAAGCCAGGCACGCGGTCAGTGCGTTGATGCCGCCCTTGGCTGCGCCGTACGGAACACGGTTCAGGCTGCGGGTTGCAATCGACGATACGTTGACGATCGCGCCGCGGCCCTGCTTGAGCATGTACGGCAATGCCGCGTGGCAGCACCACAACGTCGGGAACAGCGAGCGGCGCACTTCGGCCTCGATCTGCTCGACGTCGTAGTGCTCGAACGGTTTGGCCCAAATGGTGCCGCCGACGTTGTTGACCAGCACATCCAGGCGCCCGAAAGCATCGATGGCGGCGCTCATCACCCGGGCGCAATCGGCGTATTGCTCAAGGTCGGCGGTCAGCGACAAAACGCCCTCGCCTTGCAGTTCGTGAACCAGTGCGGAGCGGTCGACGGCGACGACGTGTGCGCCCTCTTCCAGCAATCGCTCGCACACCCGGCGACCGATGCCCTGCGCCGCGCCGGTGACCAGCGCGACCTTGTTGGCGAATCTGTTGTTCATGACAACCTCGACATTCAGAAAAAAGACTCAGGCCGCCGCGAACTTCTCGTAGTAGAAATTCGCCGGCGTGATGCCCTGCTCGCGGATGTACTGGCTGACCGCCTCGACCATCGGCGGCGGGCCGCACAGGTACACGTCGACATCGCCTTCGTTGAGGTGGCGCGGTTCGATGTGCTGGGTGACATAGCCCTTGAGCGGGTGCTGGCTCTGCGGATTGGCCACGCAGGCGCCGAAGCTGAAATTCGGGATGCGCGCGGCGAAGGCTTCGAGGCGGTCAAGTTCAACCAGATCGAAATCGTTGGTCACGCCGTAGATCAGGTGAACCGGATACTCGCTGCCCTGCTCGGCGATTTTCTCCAGCATCGCCGTGAACGGGGCGAGCCCGGTGCCGCCCGCCAACAGCAGCAGCGGCCGCTTGATTTGCCGCAGGTAAAAACTGCCCAGCGGCCCGGCGAGATTCAGGCTGTCGCCGGCCTTGGCCAGCCCGGTCAGGAAGCTGCTCATCAGGCCGCCAGGGACATTGCGGATCAGGAAACTGACCTCCCCGTTCTTCTGCAACGAGCTGAAGGAATAGGCACGGGATTGCTCGCTGCCCGGCACTTGCAGGTTGACGTATTGCCCCGGCAGGAACGCCAGCTTGCTCAGGGACTCACCCTTGATCGACAGCGCGATGGTGCTCTCAGAGAGCTGCCGGACATCGCTAATCGACGCCTGATAACTCGCCTGTTCGGTCTTGCACACCTGCGAGCCGACCGGCACCCGCACCACGCAATCGCTTTCGGCGCGCATCTGGCAGGTCAGCACATAACCCTGGGCCAGTTCGTCTTCACTCAAGGCGTCTTCGATGAAGTTGTCGCCCATGTCGTATCGCCCGGCCTCGGCGAAACATTTGCAGGTGCCGCAGGCGCCGTCGCGGCAGTCCAGCGGGATGTTGATGCCTTGGCGATACGCCGCGTCGGCGACGGTTTCGTGGCCCGAGGCCTCGATGAAACGGGTGACCCCGTCTTCGAAATTCAGTGCGATCTGGTAACTCATGGTGCACCTCGCTCACAGCGTCGAGCCCGGCTCGCCGCCGTCTCGATCAGATGTGGTAGATGTCGATGACCTGACGGACGTAATCGTTCTTCAGCACGACTTTCTTGGCCTTGATCAGCGGTTGTTCGCCGCGCAGGTCGAGGGTGTAGAAACTGCTGCCGAAGTAGCTGTCGGTGACCTGATAGCGAAAGCTCAGGGTGTGCCAGTTGAAGCGCACCTGGCATTGCCCTTTGCCCTGCTCGACGATCTCGATGTTGCTCAGGTTGTGCGAGGTGCGGGTGTCGGGGATGGTCGCGCTGGAGCGCTCGGTCTTGATCCGGAATACCCGGTCTTCGAGGCCGCCACGGTTGCCGTACCAGATCAGCGAGATTTCGCTTTGCGGGTCTTCGGTCAGGGTGTCGTGATCGTCCCAGGCCGGCATCCAGAAACTGGCGTCGGCAGCGTAGAGTTCCAGCCACTGATCCCACTGGCCATCGTCGAGATAACGTGCTTCGCGGTAGAGAAAATCGCGCACGGTGTCGTAGAGGTTGCTCATTGCACGGCCTCCACGGGGATCAGGTTTTTATCGCTGGCGGCGGCCTTGAGCATGGTTTCCTGCCAGTACTTGTGTTGCAGCACGAACAGGCCTTCGTCTTCGGTACGCATGCCGGACAGCAATGGCTTGAGGTCGATTTCCTCGGCCGCCGCGTCCGCGCCTTCGACCCAATGGGTCGCGCCACGGGACATGTCGTTCCAGCCGCGCCCGGCACCGTAGCCGGTCTGGCACGAGCGGAATTCTTCGAGGTCATCCGGGGTGGCCATGCCGCTGACGTTGAAGAAGTCTTCGTATTGGCGAATGCGTTTGGCCCGAGCCTCGGCGCTCTCGCCTTTGGGCGCGATGCAATAAATGGTGATCTCGGTCTTGTCGATGGAGATCGGCCGGGCGATGCGGATCTGCGAACTGAACTGATCCATCAGGTACACGTTGGGGTACAGGCACAGGTTGCGCGAGTTCTCGATCATCCAGTCGGCGCGAGCCTGGCCAAAGTCCCGGACCAATTCATCGCGACGCTCGTACGCCGGACGGTCCTCGGGGTTGGCCCAGCGGGTCCAGAGCAGCAGATGGCCGTGCTCGAACGAGTAGAAACCACCCCCCTTCTTCGCCCAGTTGCCGGCGCTCATGGTCTTGATTTCTTCACCGGCGTCGCGCTGCTGACGCTGATTCTGAGTGGCGGCGTAGTTCCAGTGCACGGAGCTGACGTGATAGCCGTCGGCGCCATTTTCGGCGGTGAGTTTCCAGTTGCCTTCATAGATGTAAGAGCTGGAACCACGCAGCACTTCAAGGCCTTCGGGGGACTGATCGACGATCATGTCGATGATCCTGGCCGACTCGCCCAGGTGCTCGGCGAGGGATTTCACATCGGCATTCAGGCTGCCGAACAGAAAGCCGCGATAGGATTCGAAACGCGCGACTTTGGTCAGGTCGTGGGAGCCTTCACAGTTGAAGCCTTCGGGGTAGCCGGCCTCGCTCGGGTCCTTGACCTTGAGCAGTTTGCCGCTGTTGTTGAACGTCCAGCCGTGGAACGGACAGGTGTAGCTGGAACGGTTGCCGGACTTGTGCCGGCACAGCATGGCGCCGCGATGGCTGCACGCATTGAGAAAGGCATTGAGTTCACCGGCCTTGTTGCGGGCGATGAAGACGGGTTGGCGGCCCATCGTGGTGGTCAGAAAGTCATTGACGTTGGGGATCTGGCTTTCATGGGCGAGGTAGATCCAGTTGCCTTCGAAGATGTGCGTCATCTCCAGTTCGAACAGCCGCGGATCGGTGAACATCTCCCGCTTGCAGCGGTAGGCACCCTTCTCGGGGTCCTCTTCAAGCATGGCATTGAGGTAGTCGATTCCCAGGGACATGGCCGGGGCCTCCATTGTTATTGTTCAGGCCAGGTCAGATTAGGGAGGCAACGCGGGAGGCAATATCCGAATCCTGCAGAGCGTTATCCGTTTTGTGCAGGACGGCGGGGCAGGTGCTTCAGGTTGTTTCGGGGCGGGAATTTCAGTGGCGGCGTTTGAAGGTCACGGACGGCAGTTCGCCGAACTGCTGGCGATAGCTTTCGGAGAAACGCCCGAGGTGCAGGAAGCCATAGTCCAGCGCCAGTTCGGTGAGGTTGCGCACCGGGCAACTCGGATCGCTGAGGCAGGCATGAATACGTTCCAGCTTGCGCTGGCGGATGTATTGCATCGGGGTCACGCCGAGCTGGCGTTCGAACAGGGCGTACAGAGAACGCGGGCTCATGTTCGCCTGTGTGGCCAGGTGTTCGGCAGGCAGATCCTGTTTCAGGTTGCGCTCTATATAGTCGAGGATGCGTTCAAAACTGACACTCGGTGAACTCAGGCACTCGCGGCTGACGTTGGTGTTCATCAGCGAGATCAGTTTGCTGCCGACGATCTGCGCGTAATGCTCCTGCACCCGCAGCAACGGATCGCTGGCTTCGGCTTCCTGGCAAATCATGCCGAGCAGGTTGGTAAAACCTTCCAGCTCATCGAGCCGGTAATGATTGCGCAGAAACCGGATGCCACCGGCAGGATGCAACCAGCGCTGCTCGTCGCACACCGACTCCAGCACGCTGACCGGCACCTTGAGGATGAATTTCTCGCAGTCATCGGAATAAGTCAGGTCGACCGGATCGTCCGGGTTGATCAACAACAATTCGCCCGGCACCAGATGATGCTCGCGCTTGGGCCCGCGCCACAGACAGTTGCCTTGCAGCAGGACTTGCAGGTGATAGACCGTTTCCAGCGCCACCGAAGTGACGCGAACGCTGCCGCCATAGCTGATACGACACAGATCGAGGTCGGCGAGTTTGCGGTGGTTGAGGCTGGCTTGGGGATGGGTAGTCCGGGACAGGCCGATGAAATGCTGGCCGACGTGCTGGTTCACATAGTCGGAGACGGCATACGGGTCAGCGTGGCGAAACACGCTGCTGCGGTCGCTCAGCAGGCGGTTGTCCATGGGCAAGGCACTCGATCTTCTATTTATTGTGTGATCACGGGTGGTTCACCGGTCACAGTACGCCGGAGTGTCGGGGTGGGCAATTGGACGAAGGTTTGGCTGTCCGGTGATCGAACGCTTTCATCGAATCGGGATTGACGGCCCCAAACGAAAAAACCACCCGCGAGCAGGTGGTTTTGATCAGGACAGCAAACGCAGTCATTCAGCGGTCGGCATGTTGCTCCAGCAAGGTGTAGGCTTCGCCGGTAAACCGGTAGCTCTTGTCAGGCTGAAACACGATGACGCCCTCCTCGCACAAACGCTTGAGCACTTCCCTGACGCTGATGAACTGAATGCCGCTGACAAACGCCTGCAGATACCCATGCACCCCGCGCCCGCCAACGGCGCGTCCTTCGCGTGCTGCAACCAGCAAGGCATCGATCACTTTGATCCGGATCAGACTGGTGCGCAGCCCGTAATAATGCAGCAGCTCACGGATATGCTCATTGGTGCTGCGCTCGAAATCGAAGGCCCGCTGCCCCTTCGACAACGGGAACTGCAATTGCTTGCCAGAGGACGTCGATGCCGGGCTGGTTAACATGCGAATACTCCTTTTTATGATCAGCCGCTGTGCGTAGCTCTATATAGAAGAAGGCGCACTCAGCAGTGCGCCCCCGATCAGAAGTCGACGGTCGCCGACAACTGCAACGTGCGTGGATAGCCCGGGGAGAACGCGCCGTAGGACGCCACACCTGACCAGTACTCACGATCAAACACGTTCTGCACCGTGGCCCGGAATGTCGTCGGCCGACCTTCGATCTTGGTGGCGTAACGGGCGCCGGCGTCGATGCGGGTCCAGGATGGCAGCTCTTGGGTGTTGGCCTGATTGACGTATTGGCTGTCGGTGTAGATCGCGCCGCCGGTCAGGGTGAAACCTTCGACCCACGGTGTGTCCCACTCGGCCCAAAGGTTGGCCTGGACATCCGGCACGCCCACCGGTTTGTTGCCACGGTTGGCGGCGGTGGCCGAGTCCGTCAGTTCGCCGTCCAGCAAGGTCACGCCGCCCATCAGGCGAGTGCCCGGCGCGACTTCACCG
Source organism: Pseudomonas sp. GW822-FHT03F04 (assembly GCF_058801405.1). Taxonomy (NCBI): domain Bacteria; kingdom Pseudomonadati; phylum Pseudomonadota; class Gammaproteobacteria; order Pseudomonadales; family Pseudomonadaceae; genus Pseudomonas; species Pseudomonas sp. GW822-FHT03F04. The sequence continues at coordinate 137,269 of NZ_JBXANF010000015.1, read as the reverse complement.
AACATGCTCAACTCGACGCCACGGTTACGTTGTTCGGCCTGCACCGAGAACACATTGCCGGCGCCGATTTCGCCGCTGGGTTTCTCGATCTGGAACAGGGCCAGGGTGGTCATGAACGTACCGTGTTCGTACTTCACACCGATTTCATGTTGCTTGGACTTGTAAGGGGCGAACGTTTCGCCGGAGTTGGCTGCGGTGCCTGGAGCGATATCACCTTTGCTCAGGCCTTCGACGTAGTTGTAGTACAGCGAAACGTCTTCCCATGGTTTGACCACTACGCCCGCCAGTGGTGTGGTCGCGCTGTCGTCATAACGAGAACTGACCGAGCCCGAGGCGTTGTAGTTACGCGATTCGATGTCCTGTCGGCGTACGCCGAGGGTCAACTGAATCCGGTCATCCAGAAAGCCAAGGGTATCGGTCAGTGCGACGCCAGACAGTTCCGATTCGGAAATGCGCAGCACTTTCGGCGAGCTGATGTACTGCTTGGGCACGTCTACCGGGTGATAGATGTTCGAGCGGATTTCCGTGCCGTTGTTGATGCCACGGGACAATTCGTCCTGATAACGGGTCGCCATGACCGTGGTCGTGTGGGTGACCGGGCCGGTGGCGAACAGTGCACGCATCCCCACGTCAGCCGTCGAACGGTCGACGTTGAATTTGTAGTAACCGGGGATGTTGCTGGTGTCGCCGGCGTCGTTGAGGATTCGCGGTACCTGGTCGGACATGCGCTTGACGTCGGATCGACCGCCGCCGGCGTGGGCGAACACGGTCAGGTTATCGTTGAGGTCATACTCGCCGCCGAGCAATGCCGACTGTTCCTTGGTGTCCGACCAGCCCCAGTCCTGCGGCAGGTTGGTGCGGCCGTTCGGCGCCGATGGAACCTTTACACCCGGCGCAATGGTGAACGGTCGCGAGGCCGCGTCGAAGCTCTCTTTCTGGCTGATGTAATCCAGGTTCAGGCGCAACCGCTCGCCCTTGTAATCGAGTGCGATGGCGCCGATGTTCAGCGCGCGTTCCTGATCGTTGATCGCGGTGTCGCCGCCCTGAGTGCTGCCGTTGAAACGGATGCCAAACTGGTTCTCGCTGCCGAAACGCCGACTGACGTCCAGATGCCCGCCCACTTGCGAGTCGGACGCGTAAGTGCCGGTGAAGCGGGTCAGGTCTTCGTCCAGTGGTCGTTTGGGCACGATGTTGATCACACCGCCAACGCCGCTGTTGGGGGAAATGCCGTACATCAGCGCACCCGGCCCTTTGAGCACTTCAACGCGTTCGGCGTATTCGGTGAACACCCGATAGTTGGGCGCGACGCCGTACACACCGTCGTAGGCCAGCTCGCCGAGGTTGCCCTCGCCTATCGCAAATCCACGGATGAAAAACGAATCGACGATGCCGCCGGTCTGCCCGGTGGAGCGTACCGAAGGATCGCGTTCCAGCGCATCGGCCACGGTCACCGTTTGCAGATCGGCGAGGGTCTTGGCGGTGTAGCTGGTCACGCTGAACGGCGTGTCCATCACATCCTTGTTGCCCATCATCCCCAGCCTTGCGCCTCGGGCGACCTGGCCTCCGGCGAGCACTTCCGGCAAGGCAGTCGCGCCGTTGTAGCTGCCCGTAACGTTGGTGGTATCCAGCGTCAGCCCTTCCGTGGCGGCGACGTCCTGTTGCTCGGATTGCTTGGGGTCTGCTGCCCAGACAGTGGCGCTTCCTGCGGCCAGAATAGAACTCAGCATGGCGGTGCGAATAGCCAGCGTTAACGCGCGTTCACTGCAAGGTCGACGTGCAACAGACATGACGATGGGGTCCTTCTCGAATGGCTGAAAATGGTAATGACTCCTATTTGCCAGTCGACAATCGAAAAAGTATCAGCGTCGTTGATTATTTTTTTGCGAGCGGATGGCTCGGAAGAGAACGTCCGGAGGATGGGCTGCGAAACCCACCCTCCGACGCCGGTCAGTCGTACAGGCATTGCAGCGGAATGGAGATCACCGGCAGCGCGGGGTCGAACGCGTGCCGGGTGGTCTTGTACGGGAACAGTTCGCCGCGCTCGATGGTGGTGAATATCCGCGCCACTTCGAACGCCTGCCCGGTTTGCCAGTGCCGTACACAGACTCGCGGATCGGCGTAGTCGAGCTGGATGCACGGCACCCGTTTCAACCCCAGCGCCCGCGCCGCGTTGAATCGGTGATTGCCGTCCATCACGATGCCCCGGGAGCGCTCGACAATGATCGGTTCCAGCCAGTGTCCGGCCTGGATGATCGCCTCGCGCAGCCGCTGCACGTTGAGCGGATCGACCTGCTCGGATTGCCGCACGTCGCACAGTGGCCGCAGGGCAATCTGGTAACCATGTCCCATGATGCGTCCCCCGTTTCAGCAGGCATCCGCGTTGGCGACCAGCGCGTACTGGCTGGCCATGTCCCGCAGGCGTTGCGCCTGTTCGATCAGCGGCAGATCGACCATTTCACCGTCGACTTGCACCGCGTGGCTGCCCCCGGCCACGGCGTTAAGGACCCGATCCGCCCACGCCAGTTGGCGGGCGTTGGGCAGGTAGGCTTTCTGCACCGTGGCGATTTGCGAAGGATGGATACACAACTTGGCGCCGAACCCCAGCGACCGGGCGTAACGCGAGTCGCGCTCGACCACCGCCATGTCGCTGATGGCCGGGGTCACGCCATCGATCGGTGCAGGCAAACCGGCGACGCGCGACGCCAGCACGATGCGATTGCGAGCGAACAGAAACGCCTCGGGAATCTGGCTGCAATCGATGTCCAGGGAGAAATCCAGCGAACCGAATGCCAGCCTCGCCAAGCCGGGAATCGCGGCAATCGCCTCGACTTGATGCAAGCCCTTGGCGGTCTCGATGATGGCGACGATTTGCAGGTCGGGGTTCCACGCCAGCAGGCGTTCGACCACACGAGAGAGGCTCTCTGGACATTCGGCCTTGGGCAGGAAAATCCCTGCGCAGCGCTCGGGATAGCGCATGTCACCCAGCCAGGTCATGTCCTGGCGAAACAGCGAACTGCCGACGCTATTCAGTCGGATGTAACGCTGGCAGGCCGTTTCGGGCGTGCTCTGCTGCCAGGCCCAGATCGACGCCCGGGCCACGGCTTTGCTGTTCGGATGAACGGCATCTTCGAGGTCGAGAATGATCGCATCCGGCCCGGCTTCGACCGCTTTGGAAAAGCGCTCCGGCCGGTTGCCGGGAACGAACAGGTAGCTGATGGGAAGCGTGGCATTGGTGCTGTGACGAACAGTCATCGGGACTCTCCTGAGCGTGCTTCAGTCGTGGGTTTTCAAAAAAATTCGAACACCTGTTACAGGGGGAAAACCAGGTTGCATCCGGGTGTCTTGAATCAACCGCCAACACCTTGAATAACAAGGCGTTGACGGTTTTTAAAATCAACACGCGAGCGCTTACTTGAGCATGCGAATAAGCGGCTTCGCACTCCTCTGTTGTGTGTGTTCATTCAAAAATATTTGAAAACCTTACTTGATAATCATTCCTGTTCGCAATATTGTTCGAGCCGCTGACAGGGTCAAGACTCAAATCAAGACCTGAAATTTTGTTCACGAAAAGTTCGGCGCAATGATGTCATTTACATGTCAGGTAATGGCACTTCAAAAGAGACAAGGCCATCAGTTATTGGCCTTCTCCTTGCCTGCCTGAGCCTTAAGGAGTGGGGTTCTCATGAAACAGTTTTGTGAAAATTTTATGAAAGAAAATACCCCGAGTTTATTTGCGGAGCGGATCTGTCACCCGCCTCCACCTCTTTAAACACTCGTATCTGACGAGCAGCAAGAACACACGACTCGACAAGCATTAGTTGTCGACCTGCACATGGCGATTATCGACGCCAGAGGTTTTCTATGCCTGAATTAATTGCGCCGACAGTTAAAGAAACAATCGAAACCCAATACCCAAAAGTGCTGAAACCGTTACTTGATCCTGTTATCGATAACTTTCTTAAACATTCTCCGAAAGCACTTGCCGAACTTGTTAAGCAACACGGATCCCCACTGAACCTGGTGTGGCCGCATGCGTTTGAAGCCAATGCTCAGGCACTGCAATCGGTGTTGAAACGACACGACGTCGACTACGCGATTTTCTACGGTGCCAAAGCCAACAAGTCACAATGCCTGCTGGCTGCGGCATCGGCGTCGGGCATCGGCACCGATGTATCGAGTCTCTTCGAGCTGCAAGCGGCACTGCGCGCCGGAACCCCGGCGGAACATCTGTGTGCGACCGGGCCGGCCAAAACGGCAGCGTTTCATAACGCACTGGTGCAAGGCGGATCGCTGATTTGTGTGGACTCACTGGAAGAGTTCAGCCATCTCAAAGCGTTGCTCGACACTTCGCAACCACCGGCCAAAGCCCGGATCCTGCTGCGTTACAGGCCGACAAGTTGCCCGGCGAGCCGATTCGGAATGGGTGCGGATGATTTGTTTCAGTGCCTGCAATACCTGATCGAACAACGTGAGTCGTTCCACTTCGAAGGTTTCCATTTCCACCTCGGCGGTTACGGTTACGAAACCCGGGTACAGGCTTTCCGTGAAGTCACCGGCTTCATCGATGCGGCAAGGGAAATGGGCCTCGACCCGGTCATGATCGACATCGGTGGAGGCCTGCCGATGCGGTATGTAGACCCGCAGGACTACAACAGTTTTTTGCAGAACGACAACAATCCTGGTCATTATCATAACCGTCGAGTACCCGACTCTTATTACCCTTATGGCAGCAGTCTGACGGCTTGCCAGTGGCTGGAGTTATTTCTGGAGTCGGATCACTCCCCGGGAAAAACCATTGCGAGCTACTTGAAAACTCAGAATATAAAACTGGCACTGGAGCCTGGCCGAAGTCTGGTTGACCAGGCCGCCATCACCATCTTTCGCGTAACCCGCACAAAACAACTGACCGACAAAAAAGTTGTGATCTTCGCCGAAGGCAGCAGTTTCAGCGCGTGCGAAACATGGTTCTCGTCTGAATACCTTGTCGATCCAATCCTGATCACTTCGAAAGAGTCGAAACTTGCTCAAATGCAAGCCTACATCGCCGGGCATAGTTGTCTCGATGATGACGTGATCACTCATCGCCTGATCAACTTCGATACACCACCACAAACCGGCGACTTATTGATCTACGCCAATACTGCCGGTTATCAGATGGACTTGCTGGAAAACGAATTTCATCGCCACCCGTTGCCACAACGACTGAGGGCGACGTGTTATACGGAAGGCAACTACGCATTCACACCTGACTATTAAGGAAAGACGTCCAGATGATACTGAATAAAGTTTCGGATCTTATTGGCAATACACCAATGTTGGGCATCGATGTTCCGGATACCAACGCCCGACTTCTGCTGAAGATAGAGAAGAACAACCCCGGTGGCAGTATTAAAGACCGCATGGCGCGAAACATGGTGCTGGCGGCGCTCAAGTCCGGAAAGTTGAAACCCGGTGGCGTGGTCGTGGAATCGTCTTCCGGCAATACCGGCATCGGCCTGGCCATGGCAGCCGTTGAGTTCGACCTGCATTTCATTGCCGTGGTCGATCACCATGCGGCGCAGGACAAGATCGCGGTGATGAAGGCACTGGGGGCGGAAATCCGCTTTGTCGCCGGCACTTACCGGGAAGACGAAGTGGCCGTGGTCGAGCGTCAACGGCTGGCCGCCGAACTCGCCTCGCAGATCCCCGGCGCGGTGTTCATGAACCAGTCCGACAACGCGGCCAACGCCGGCGGCTACAGCGATTTCGTCCGTGAAACCATTGCCCAGGCCGGTGGCCACATCGGCGCGTACGTTGGTTGCGTCGGCACCGGCGGCTCAATGACCGGTATCGCCCGCGGTCTGAAACTGCACAACCCGGATATCGTGACAGTAGCCGTCGAGCCGGCCGGTTCCATCGTCTTCGGTCATCCCGGCTATCCGTATTACCAGTCGGGAACCGGCACCCCGGCCGGCGACACCGTGGGCCTGGTGCTCGACTACAGCTGCATCGACCTGGGCTTGCAAGTCACCGATTCCCAGGCCTTCGAAACCGCCCGCTACATCGCGCGCAATCTGGCCCTGCTGGTCGGCGGCTCTACTGGTGGCGCGATTTTCAAGGCGCTGGAGCTGATTCACAAAGGCACGTTGACCGGCAACGTCGTGGTGCCGATTGCCGACGGCGGCGAGAAATACCTGCACACCGTATTCGACGACAACTGGCTGGAAGAACGGGACCTGCTGGACCCGGGCGTCGCACCGCAACTGGATCGCTGGCTGGGCAAGACCCGCTGGCTGGAATCCGACGCCACTCCCCTGCAATTGAGCGTCGCCTGACGCGTCTCCCACACAGGAAAGTCTCTGTATGAAACCGCTGAAAGTCGCCATCTGCGGCGCAGGCCGGACCGGGCACCTGAATACCATCCTGTTTAAACAGCTGCCCAATGTTCAGGTCTCGATGCTCACCAACAATAAGGAGGTGGTCGACCGGCACCTCGCCAACCTGCCGATGCAGGCGCTGATGCCGGACGGCTCGACACTGAGCGCGCGGCCGGATCAGGTCAGCACCGATGCCAGCGTCGTGGTGGCCGACGCCGACATCGTGATCATCACGGTTCCGGCCCATGCCCGACCACAAACCCTGCAAGCCATCGCGCCGCATTTGAGTTCGGGCAAACCGGTGTACGTCGGCGCCATTCCGGGTTTCTGCGGCTTCGACTGGCTGGCGGAAGCCACGTTGGGCGAACGTTCGAACGTGGTGATCTGGGGCATGAAGGATGTGCCGCACACCGCGTTCGATCTGAAGCCGGGCGTGTCGGTGAAGATGGGCGGCGGCAAGAGCCAGTTGTATGTCGCACTGCACGACCGGGAATCAGCGCAATCACGGCAGCACCTGGAAGAAATCCTCACGACGCTCTATGGCCCCTGCGTGACGATGCTCGACCACTACCTGGAAATCACACTGACGCCGGGCAATCCGATCATGCACAGCTCGGTGATTTACGGGTTGATCGGTCCCTACGGCCAGTGGCATCGCAAGATCTTCCCGCAGCGCATGTGCTGGTGGACCGAGTGCCCCGAGCTGGGCGCCTATTTCCTCGAACGCATGGATCAGGAAAGTCAGGAACTGTGCAGCGTGATCAGCCAGCGCATGGGCATCGACCTGTCTTCGGTCAAATCCCTCAAGCAGGAAATCGTCGAGGCCTACGGCGAGCAGATCCGCGATCAGAGCAGCATGCTGTCGATCCTGCGCACCAACCAGGCCTACAACGACATCCTCGCCCCGATGATTCCAGCCGATGACAACCGCGCCGGCTACGTGATCGAACGCGAAAGCCGTGCCTTCAATGAAGACGTCGCCTACGGCCTGGTGCTGCTGGTGGAAATGGCCCGGCGCTTCGAACTGAAAGTCCCCTACATCGAAGAAGTCCTGCAATGGAGCGTTTCCTACATGCAGGGCCTGCGCGACTCGGCGCTCGACTACTTCCCCAGTCAATGGCCGCGCACGGCGTGAGCGGGTTCAACTTTTCATTAATTTCTCGACGAGCAGATAGCTGATATGGATGACTTCAAGACACTCATCGCCTACTCCCGCAAGAACGCCCTGCGACGGATGATCCGTTGCCTGTTTGCCGAAAACATTCTGGATCGCTCGGGCCTGCGCTTCTCCGCAGCCGGCAACGAGGCCACGTACGCGCTGAAAGACGGCCGTTCCCAAGTGTTCTTTTCCAACATCGCCAAGGGCCCGGCGGACACCGTGGTCAATGACGGCGACGTGATCCTGATGACCGATGAAGGCGTGCGCCAGGTGATCTACACCCATCAGGATTTGCTGGATGTGCTGCGCGACAGCTTCGATTTCGAGCCGACCGATGAAGGCATCGCCGGGCTCAAGTCGGACATGGAAAACAGCCTGATGAACGATGCCCATGCTCGTCAGTATCGCCAGCAATGGAACGCACGACTGGCTGCCGCCGCCCGGGAACAGGGCCTCGACAGCCTGACCGATTACCTGCGCCAGCACGCCAGCACCAAGGACGCCGCGATCCTCCTCGACCAGTGGGGCTCGCTGGAAGGTCACCCGTATTATCCGACGTGGAAAGCCCGGCCGGGCCTGAGCGACGAAGAAGTCGAGCAACTGTCGCCGGAGTTCAACGCCCAGGTGCCACTGCGCATTGCCGCGTTGCGCGCCGACATGGCGAAAAGCGAAAGCATGCCCCACGTGACGGACTACCACACCTGGTTCGCCAGCAACTTCCCGACTCAATGGGAGCAATGGAAAGCGTCGCTCAACAGCAAGGGCCTGGACGAATCCCAATGGTTGCCACTGCCGATTCACTCATGGCATCTGCAGGCTTACGTGCTGAAAAATTTCGCGGCGGAAATCGCAGAAGGCATCCTCATCATCGACGGCCCGGACATCCAGACCCTGCCGACCATGTCGTACCGCACGATGATGCCGGTACTCAAGGAGAGCGCGCCGCTGATCAAGTTGCCGATTGCCGTGTGGATGACCAGCGAGCTGCGTAGCCTGCAGGCCAAGTCGATCCACATGGGCCCGCGCATCAGCACCGTCATCACGAAGATCCTCGAGGTCGAAAACGGCTTCGACCAGCGACTGGAAATCTTCCCGGAAGAAATCGGCGTGCGCTACAAGAACGCGATCACTCAGGACGACCACCCCGGCCGGCATCTGTCAGTGGTGTTCCGCGCCAGCCAGCAAGCGTTCGAGCGCACCGATGAGTGTCTGCCGATCACCGTGGCTTCTCTGTTCACTCGCTTGCCGGGCAGCGGCCGGCCGTTGTTCACCGAGTTGATCGAGCGCGATGGCGTTCGGGCCAATGCCGCCCAGGTCGAAGACTGGTTCCGTCAGTACGCCAAAGTGGTCACCCATCCGGTGATTGCAATTTACTTGATGTACGGCATCGGGCTTGAGGCGCACCAGCAGAACACGATGGTGCTGTTTTCCCCGGATGGCAAAGCACGTAGTCTGCTGATCCGCGATTTCGGCGACGGCAGAACCTACGCGCCTTTACTGGAAGGACGCGGCTACACCCTGCAACCGCATGTGCAGCCGGGCATTCTGCCAACGGTGTTCGAGGGCGATATCGAGCCGGTGCGCATGTTCGTGCTTGACGCGGCGTTCCTCACGCATCTGCATGAAATGGCCTTGTGGCTGACCAAGGAGTACGCGCTGGACAACAATCGGATGTGGGACATTCTGCGTGAAGAAACCGAGCAGGCTTTTACCGCGGTGCGCGAGCGTGTCGCGCCGGAGCTGTGGGAAGTCGAACGCAAGGCCTTCCTCAATGATCCGTGGCCGACCCGTTCGTTGTTGCGCATGCACATGATGCAGTACTCCAACTACCGGATTCAGCACACGCTGACCAACCCGCTCAATGTCGTTCAATAACCGAGGCTGACTCATGACCCATGCAGGTGCCATCGCGGGTTCGCGCGTAAGAGTCCTGATTTATCTTCTGTTCGCGATCCAGCTCATTTCGATGGGCGCGATGGAAATGAGCGGGCCGTTCTGGCCTGTCCACCTGCGTGGTCTGACGTCTTCGGACTCGCTCTTCAGCTTCGCCAGCATCGCTGTGTACGTCGGGCCGATGCTGGGCATTATTCTGACCAGTGCATTCTGGGGCCGTATCGGCGACCGCTACGGCCACAAGTTGATGATGATCCGCGCCCTCGCCGGCCTGTCATTGACCCAGCTCGGGCTGGCCCTGTGCAGTGACATCTGGGTGATCCTGATCCTGCGCTTCCTGCAAGGCGCCTTCGCCGGCTACATCGCCCCGGCCCAGGCGTATGGCGTGAGTATCGAGGCCCCTTCACGCCGGGCGCGGCTGTTCGCGATCCTGCAGATTTCCACCAACGTCGGCTCGTTGCTCGGTGCGGTGGTCGGCGGCCTGATCCTCGATTACGCGACGTTCTTCTGGATCAACATGATCGCGGCGGTGCTGTGCGCCATCTGCACCGTGGTCGCGGCCGTGACATTGCCGGACGTGCCGCCAGTGAAGAAAGCACCGGTTGCCGATAAAGAAGCTCCGGTCAGCCACAACACCAGCGTCTGGCAAGGCACGCCCCTGCTGTCGCTGCTGGGCGTCATGGGCATTTTGCTGCTGGCGCGGATGCTGCCGCAGACGTCTTTTTCGCTGTATGTCAGCTCGGTGTTCGAGGTCAGCAATTCGGTGGTCGGGCTTTGTTATGGCTTGTTGGCGCTGGGTTTCATTCTGTCGGCAACCGCGTGGTCGCGTTACTTCGAACACCGTACCCAACAGGACACCTTGCAACGCATCACTTATGTCGTCCTCGGCTGCATTGCGCTGACAGCACTGGCCGGCGTCACCCGCAACCCGATCGTATTCGTCGGCGCTTACTTCATCTGGGGCGTATTGCTGGGCGCCACGACGCCGGTACTGATGGCGCTGATCTCCAAAACCGCCGACAGCTCACGCCAGGGCTATGTGCTGGGCATTGCCCAGAGCACCGCACAGTTTGCGTCCATCGCTGGCATCTCGGCCGGTGGGCTGCTCAGCCAGGTCTACGGTTTGCAGTACACCTACCTGTTTGTCTGCCTCGCCTACATCCTCGCGCTGATTCCCATCGTTGCTTTGCGCTACCGGCCCATGGTCATGCAACCGAGCCAGATCCCGCCGGGCGACTGATCAAGGAGTTTGCTTTGAACATTGAACAACTGCGCGCCGACACCCCGGGTGTCGAGCAACTCATTCACTTCAACAATGCCGGCGCAGCGCTGATGCCCGATCCGGTGATCGAGGTGATGACCCGTCATCTGAAACTTGAAGCCCGGATCGGCGGATACGAAGCCGCCGGGCAACAATCCGTTGAAGTGGAAAATGTCTATGAAGACATCGGCCAACTGATCAACGCCCGTCCCGAAGAAATCGCGGTCATCGAAAACGCGACCCGCGCCTGGGACATGGCCTTCTATTCATTGCCGCTGCGGCCCGGCGATGTGGTGCTGACGTCGACCACCGAATACGCCGGCAACTACATTCCCTATTTGCAACTCAAGCAGCAGCGCAGGATCGAGATCAGGGTCATTCCCAACGATGAACAGGGCCAGGTGTCATTGCCGGCGCTGCGGGACATGCTCGGCGATGACCGGGTTGCGTTGGTGTCGCTGCCGGTGATCGCCACGAATGGCGGCCCGGTGCAGCCCATCGAGCAGATCGGCGCCCTCGCCCGCGCGGCCGGGGTTCTGTTTCTGCTGGATGCCTGTCAGGGCGTCGGGCAGATGCCGATCGATGTGCAGAAAATCGGCTGTCATATGCTCGCTGCCACCAGCCGCAAATACCTTCGCGGCCCTCGGGGCATGGGGTTTCTCTACGTCGAAAAGACCTTGTGCGAAAGCCTCGAACCGGCCTTTCTCGACCTGCACGCGGCCTCATTGCTGACCCCGGACACCTTCAGGATTCGTGGTGATGCCAGGCGTTTCGAAAACTGGGAATGCAACGTTGCCGCGAAACTGGGCATGGGTGCGGCGGCCCGGTATGCCCTGATGCAAGGCATCGAGCCGATGTGGCAGCGCATTCAAGGATTGTCAGCTCACCTGCGCAATCGCCTGAACGACGTACCCGGCGTCACGCCGCAGGATCGGGGCGCGGTCAAGTCAGGCATCGTCACGTTCACCTGCAAGGACGCCAGCGCGGCGCAAGTCCAGGCATGGCTGGCGGGGCAGGAAAAACGCATCAACGTCACCACCTCGACCTTCCGCTCGACCCTGCTCGACATGCAGCAACGGGACCTGCTGGAAGTCAGCCGCGCATCCCTGCACGCCTACAACACCGAGGCCGAAATCGATGCCATGGTGGACGCGTTGATGAGAATGCCCCGCACCTGAAAACGGATGCTGATTCGCGCTTGCGTCGCGGGCTCTTTGTACACTAGCATTGGGAATACTTCTCAATTGCAAAACACTGCAGCCATGAGCGAAACCCTTCCCGCGAACAACGACAACCACCTGCGCGTGATCGAAGCGCTGTACAGCGGTCATCACGGCTGGCTGTACAACACGCTGAAGAAAAAACTGGGGAACGCCATGGATGCGGCGGATCTGGCGCAGGATACCTTCACCCGGATCCTCGCCTCCCAGGTCACGACCATCGAGCAGCCCCGGGCATACCTGAGTTGCGTGGCGAAGGGCATCCTCATCAACTGGTATCAGCGCAAGGCACTGGAACGCGCCTACCTTGATGCCCTCGCGCATTTGCCTGCGCCGGAAGTGCCCTCACCCGAGTTGCGTTTCGTGGTGCTGGAAACCCTGCACGAAATCGACGCAATGCTCGACACCCTGCCGCCGCTGGTCAAACGCGCATTCCTGCTGTCGCAGATCGGCGGTTTGAAATACGCCGACATCGCCGAGCAGCTGGACGTCTCGCTGATCACCGTCAAGCGCTACATGAAACAGGCTTTCGTGCAGTGCCTGATGCTGGTGGAATGAATGCTCACGCGTCGCAGTGAACCGCCGCTCGATCCGAAGATCCTCGAAGAAGCCGCCGAGTGGCTGATGCGTCTGAGCGAAAACGACCTCAGCGAGACCGAGCGCGCGGAATGGGAATACTGGAAAGTCAGCAGCCCCGAACGCAATCGGGCCTGGTCCCGTGCGCAGTTGCTGCAAAGCAAGTTTGGCGGCCTGCCACCGTCGCTGGCGATGTCGGCGCTGGATCGCCCGAGCAACCCGGAACGCCGCGCAGCCCTCGGCAAACTGGCCTTGCTGTTGGCGGCGGTGCCGGCCGGTTGGGGCAGCTGGAAACTGGCGCAATCGCAACAATGGTCCGCCGATTACCACACCGCCGTGGGCCAGCGCCGCGAACTGACCCTGGCCGATGGCTCGCAAATCACCCTGAACACCGACACGGCCATCGACGTCTTGTTCGACACCCGTCAGCGGCTGATCAATCTGCGCGAAGGCGAAATCCTGGTGCAGACCGCGCCGGACAACGCCGCGCAGCCTCGGCCCTTTCTGGTCAGCACCCGGCAGGGCCGGATGCAGGCGCTGGGCACGCGATTCACCGTTCGTGAATGGCAGCCGCGCACCCAACTCGCGGTCCTCGAAGGCGCCGTCCAGGTCGAATTGGCCGACAGCCCTCAGCGCACGCCGATCATCGTCAACGCCGGGCAGCGTACCGACTTTTCATCGCAGGCTTTTGGCTCACTGAACCCGACCGACCGCAACGTCGGCGCCTGGACCCAGGGCATGCTGATGGCCGACAAGATGCGCCTGGCGGATTTCGTCGTCGAACTGGCGCGTTATCGCCGGGGTTTCGTGCGCTGCGACCCGGCCATTGCCGACTTGCGCATTTCCGGGGCCTTTCCCATCAGCGATACCCAACGTTCGCTGAACATGCTGGCGCAGACCTATCCCGTGCACGTCTCCGGGCACTTGAGCGGCTACTGGGTGACGCTCTCACCCGCCTGAGCAAAAAAATCACCTCACAGGTGATACTTTTTTTGCTCTCGGCTGGCAATGAAAGGAACAACCATTCCACCTCGTCCATAGGGTCACTCCTTCATGCTCGTTGCACGACCCTTGCCTCCGGATCGTCTGCTACTAAAGCCCGTTCTACGCAGTGTGTTGCTCAGCGTCGTGCTGGGCCTGGCCGGTGGCACGTTCGCTCTGGCCGCCGGACCGACGCAACTGGACGCGGTCACCGTTCGAGCCTACAACATCGCGCCTGGGCCGCTTGGCGTAACCCTGTCGAGTTTTGCCGTGGACGCCGGGATTGCCCTGTCGTTTCAGCCTTCGATCACTGAAGGCCTTGTCAGCCCGGGATTGTCCGGCAGCTACTCGGTACAGGAAGCGGTAACCCGCCTGCTGGAGGGCAGCGGCCTGGAAATGGTCGCCCGCAGCGACGGCACCTGGACGCTGGTGGTACGCCGGGTCACGTTGTCGGACACCACAATCGAAGGCACCGACAGGCGCGGCGACAGCTTGCCATCGGTGCTCCCGGGCGGTCAGGTCGCTCGCGGTGGACGCCTCGGCATGTTGGGCAACCGCGACGCGATGGACACCCCGTTCAGCGTCAGCAGCTACACCTCGACGTTGATCAAGGATCAACAGGCAGTCACGGTCGGCGACTTGCTGGAGCGTGACTCTTCGGTGCGTTCCACGGGTCAGGCCGGAGGGATTGTCGACTCGTTCTTCATCCGTGGCTTTCCCGTCGGCGAAGGCAACCTCGGTGAACTGGCGTTCGACGGCGTGTACGGCGTGGCCTCCAACTACCGGGTGTTCACCGAATACGCCGAGCGCATCGAACTGGTCAAAGGCCCCGGCGCCCTGCTCTACGGCATGTCACCCAACAGCGGTGTTGGCGGCGTGATCAACGTGGTGCCCAAGCGTTCGCTGGACGAAGACCTGACCCGCTTTACCACCAGTTACGCCTTGAATACCCAGGTCGGCGGTCACGTCGATGTCAGTCGGCGCTTTGGCGAAGAACGCCGGTTCGGGGTGCGAATCAATGGCAGCGTCCAGCAAGGTGAAACGGCCATCGACAAACAATCGCGGGAAGTCGGCATCGGCGCGATTTCCCTCGACTATCAGGGCGACCGCCTGCGCACCACACTGGATCTGATCAACCAGAAAGAGAGCTTCGACGCCGCGTCCCGACCGTTTCTGATCGCCCCCGGCGTGGAGATTCCTTCAGCAGCCAACGGGCGCACCAGCGTCAGCCAGGAATGGGGCTGGTCGGAAACCCGCGATAAATCGGCGTTATTGGGTGGCGAATACGACCTCAACGACAACCTGACGCTGTTCGCCCATGCTGGCGGAGGCCGATCGGATGTCGCGCGCATGTCCGACCAGACACCGACCATCATCAACGAAGCGGGCGACACCTCGTCGATCCCCGGCTATTACAAATTCGAAGTCCAGCGCTACACCGTCGACGCGGGTGCACGCCTGCGTTTCGACACCGGGCCGATCAGTCACAGCGCTGCCCTGCAAGTCACCCGTTACCGCGATAACTTGTCCCGAGGCATCATTTCCGGGCCGGCGATCCTGTCGAACATCTACCACCCGATCGACCGCCCGAAACCCGCGATCGCCAAACCGGATACGCCAAAGGTCTCCGAAAGCGAACTCTCGGGCGTGGCCCTCGCCGACACCCTGTCGATGCTCGACGAACGCCTTCAAGTCACCCTCGGCGTGCGTCAGCAAAACATCAAATCGGATAACTACAACGCGGCCGGCTTCGTCACCACACATTACGACAAGAGCAAATCCACGCCGCTGTTCGGGGTCGTCGTCAAGCCCTGGGACCATGTCGCGTTCTACTACAACTACGTCGAAGGCCTGAGCAAGGGTGACATCGCGCCGTCCGCCGCCTCCAACGCGGGCGAGATCTTTTCCCCTTATGTGTCCCGGCAGCAGGAAGTCGGGGTCAAGCTCGATTACGGCCGTTTCATGTCCACCATCGCCCTGTTTCAACTTGAAAAGCCCAGCGGCGAATTGGCATCCGGGGTGTTCGCGGTCAATGGCGAACAACGCAACCGTGGCGTCGAACTGAACATGGCCGGCGAGATCGCATCAGGCACGCGCCTGCTCGGTGGCGTGACGCTGCTCGACGGCGAACTGACCCGCACCGGCGTCGCCGCCAACCGTGGCAACAAACCGGTTGGCGTTCCCGAAGTGCAAGCCAACCTCTGGGCCGAGTGGGACGTCCCGCAAGTCGAAGGCCTGACGTTGACCAGCGGCGCCATTTACACCGGCAGCCAATACGTCGATCAAGCCAATACCCAACAACTGGACGCCTGGACCCGCTTCGATGTCGGCGCCCGCTACGCCACGCGCATCGCCGAACGACCGACCACTTTCCGGGCCACCGTGCAGAACATGTTCGACCGAGAATATTGGTCAGGCGTCGCCTCTTACGGCGCGTTCTCTCAAGGCGCACCTCGGACCCTGTTGCTCTCGGCCACTGTCGATTTCTGAAACGTCCGGCCCGGTGCGGCGCCTGGCGTCGTGGTCCGATCCGGCTTTTGCAAAGGCATACACCATGGTTAACGTTTTTCGCCGCCGCCAGACCTTCGCCGCCCTGCTGTTCGCCGGGCTGCTGGGCCTGTCCTTGTCTTCCTTGATGCCGAGCAGCGCGCAGGCTGCCGAGCCGGATCCGGCCCTGGGCAGCGTGACTGATTTGCAGGGCCGCACAGTCAAGGTTCACTTGCCGGTCCGGCGGGTCATTCTGGGTGAAGGTCGGCAGTTGTATCTGGTGGCCGCGCTGGATACGCAGAACCCCATCGAACGCATCGTCGGCTGGCGCAAGGACCTGATCCAGTCGGACCCGGACACTTATAACGCCTACCTGCGCAAATTCCCCGACATTGCCAAGATCCCGACCTTCGGCGGTTTCGAGAGCGGCACCTTCGACATCGAACAGGCGATTTCCCAGAAGCCTGACGTGATCATCCTCAACATCGAAGCCCAACACGCGACCGAGGATGCACGCTACATCGAGAAACTCGACGCCCTGGGCATCCCGGTGGTGTACGTCGACTTTCGCAACAACCCCATGCAAAACACCGAGCCGACCATGCGCCTGTTCGGCAAGTTGTTCGGCAAGGAACAACGCGCGGAGGCCTTCATCGATTTTCGTAACCAGCAGATCCATCGCGTCACCGACGTCATCGAAAAGCGCCACCCTGCCCGTCCCAGCGTGTTCATCGAGCGCATAGGCGGCTACACCGATGACTGCTGCCTGAGTTTCGGCAACGAGAACTTCGGTCTTTTCGTCGACATGGCCGGCGGTAACAACATCGCCCGTCGGATCATTCCGAGCACCTTCGGGCAACTGAATCCTGAGCAAGTGATCGTCGCCAACCCCGACCATGTTGTGGTCACCAGTGCCGACTGGGAAGCCTTTGCGCCGGGCGGTCACTGGGTCGGCGTCGGCCCGGGCGCGGACCTGGCCGAAGCCCGGCGCAAACTGGCCTGGTACACCCAGCGCCCGGCCTATGCCGGCATCAAGGCGCAGAACACTCAAGCCTTTCATGCGATCTGGCACCAGTTCTACAACAGCCCTTACCAGTTCGTGGCCATTCAGCAATTGGCCAAGTGGTTCCACCCGGAACTGTTCGCCGATCTTGATCCGGATGCCGCGTTTCGCGAATTGCATGAGCGGTTTCTGCCAGTGCCTTACGAACCGGGCTATTTCGTCAGTCTGCAAAAAACCGAGGCCAAACCATGAGTTCGCTGGGCGAAGCACCGATTGTGCAGAGTGTCACTTACCGTCGACTGGTGCTGCGTAAACGGCTGATTCTGCTTGGGCTGTCCGTGCTGCTGATCTTCAGCGTGCTGCTCGACCTGGCGCTCGGCCCGGCCCGTTACAGCCTCAGCGAAGTGCTTGGCGCGCTGATTTCACCGGATACCGCATCGGCACAAGTGCGCGTGGTGATGTGGGACATCCGTCTGCCGGTGGCGTTGATGGCGGTCGCTGTCGGCGCGGCGCTGTCGCTGGCCGGTGCGCAGATGCAGACCATCCTCAACAACCCGCTCGCCAGCCCCTTCACCCTCGGCATTTCTGCGGCGGCCGGTTTCGGTGCGGCCCTCGGGCTGGCCTTCGGCGTGGCGCTGTTTCCGCTGGCGGCGCAATACATGGTGCCGCTCAACGCGTTCATCATGGCGATGCTCTCGGCACTGCTGATCCACTTCATGAGCATGCGTCGCGGGGTGACGGCCGAGACCATCGTGCTGCTCGGCATCGCCCTGGTGTTTACCTTCAATGCGCTGCTGGCGCTGGTGCAGTTCTTCGCTACCGAACAAGCCGTGGCGGCCGTGGTGTTCTGGACCATGGGCAGCCTGACCAAAGCCACGTGGCCGAAACTCGGGGTGATCTGCGTGGTGATCCTCATCACTCTGCCGATCTTCGCCAAACGCGCGTGGGCGATGACGGCTCTGCGTCTGGGCGATGACAAGGCCGCCAGCTTCGGCATCAACGTGCGCAGCCTGCGTTTTCAGACGCTGATCATGGTCAGCCTGCTCGCGTCGTTTCCGGTGGCGTTCGTCGGCACGATCGGTTTTATCGGGCTGGTCGGGCCGCACATTGCGCGGATGCTGATTGGCGAGGATCAGCGGTTTTTCCTGCCGGCCTCGTTGCTGACCGGTGCGCTGATCCTGTCCGCCAGTTCGGTGGTCAGCAAGACGCTGATTCCGGGAGCGATATTCCCCATCGGCGTGGTCACGTCACTGATCGGCGTGCCGTTCTTCATTTCTCTGATTCTCAACGGAAAGAAAAACTCATGGTGAAGATCCGGCTCGACAACCTCGGCGCCCGCTATGGGCAGCGCGAGATCATTTCCGGTGTCAGCACCGCGACGTTTACCGGCGGCCAGGTCGTGGCGGTGGTCGGGCCCAATGCGGCGGGCAAATCGACGTTGTTCAAACGCATGGCCGGGCTGATCGATGGCCCGGGCGAAGTGATTCTCGAAGGCTCGAAAAAAGGCACTCAAGGCATCAGCTACATGCCCCAAGGCCTGAATGCCAGCGCGCGGTTGACGGTGTACGAATCGGTGCTGCTGGCGCGTAAGCAACTGACGCCCAACTGGTCGGTTCACGACGATGAGTTGCAACTGGTGGACGAGATTCTCAATGCGCTCGGGATCACCGAGCTGTCGTTCCGCAACCTCGGCGAACTGAGCGGCGGCCAGCAACAGTTGGTGTCAATCGCCCAGACCCTGGTGCGCGAGCCGGAAGTCCTGTTGATGGACGAACCCACCAGCGCACTCGACATGCACCGGCAGGTTCAGGTGCTGAACTTCATGAAAGCCCTGGCGCGCCGGCGCGAAGTGATCGTGTTCATCGCCATTCACGACCTGAATCAGGCGCTGCGCTTTGCCGATCAGGTGCTGGTGATTGCCGGCGGCACGGTCCATGGCAGCGGGCCGAGCCATGAAGTCATCACCGAGCCGATGCTGCGCACGGTTTACAAGGTCGAGGCACGAATCGAGCAATGCAGCCGCGGGCAGCACCATATTCTGATCGACGATATTGTTTGAGGGTTACCCCGTCAGACTGCAAAGGCAGGGATGCCGAAAGCTATTGGGTGTCGGGTAAAAACGTCAGGCAAGCGAAACCGGTCTTGGTACGCCATTGCTGGATGGCTGAACACTCTCCCGATCGCCGGCCAGGCTCAAATTTCCAGCTCTCGTGTCACCTCTTTATCGGGTGGCAACACAATAAAATCCCGCCATGCCATCAAGGCTTTTTCAAAGGATTCCAGACTGAGAAATTCACAATAATCGTCTTCCATCAGGAAATAGATCTTTACGGAGTCCTTTGAAAACTCTGATCCCCAATCTTCACGACCCCAGCTATCGAATTCGACCTTTGACTCCTTCACCGATTTGATCCGCGCCAGACCCACGTCTATCCACTCCAGCGAGTGTATATGCCCGCAGCCCCCATCATCGGTCAGGATGCAAGACAAAGGGCTCGCACCATCGTCCTTCATGACGTTTGAACTACAGTGCGGAAACAAGTCGTCGAACGCTTCTTCCCAGGAGAATCGCAATTTCATTTTTGGTTCCATGCACCAGAGATAACTGATCGATAGGGTTTGACACTCAAGCACCAGCCTCAGAGCAAGCTCCACGACACCCCGACATACATCGCCATGCCCTCGCCCGGCGTTGAGCGTGCGGCATCCAGTCCTTTATCGTCATAGCCCGGCGTAACTGTAGCGGCGTAGTGCTTGTCGGTCAGGTTGCGCATGTCCAGCCAGGTCTGCCAGTCGCCCTTGGGCGCGTTGTAACCGAGGGTCGCGCCGAAGGTGGCGTAAGGGTCGGCGTAGTAGCTGTTGGCGTAATCCACCGCGACTTTCGACACCAGTTGCGTGTTGACGGCGGCGAAGAAGCCCTGCGGGAAGTCGTAGCGCAATTCGCCCTGGTAGTAATGCATCGGCAAGCCCGGCAAGCGGTTGCCGCCGAAGCGATCGTCGTCGCGGTAATGGAAATCGCTGAAGGTGTAGGCCTGACGCAGGCTCAGCTTGCCGCCGTCGTTCGCTGACCACAGATTGCTGTTGAGGCTCGCCTCCACACCTTGATGCACCGTAGGACTGGCATTGAGTTCATAAGGCGTGGTGGCGTTGGCGTCCGGCAATACCGAGAGCAATTCGTGGCGCACCTGGGCGTAGTACCACGCCAGGCTCCATTCGCCGAGTGCGCTGTCGCCACGGCCGCCGAGTTCCAGGGTGGTCGCGGTCTGGTTCTGCAGTTTGACCGGATCACGCTGGGTACCGGTGGCGGCGCCGCTGCCGGCCGGGAACCGTACGTTGGAGCTGTAGATCAGCGACCACGGATGCGGCGCTTCGACCGAGCGGCTGAGGTTGCCGAACAGTTGCAGGTCCGGCGTCACCTGATAGCGCAGACCCAGGCGTGGCGCGTAGTCCCAGTCACCGAGGCTGGTCTTGCCGCCACCCTCCGGATAGGTCACGGCACTTTCGCGGCGGGTGTAGATCGCGGCGAGGCCGGTGGTCAGCCACAGGTCGTCGGCGATTTCCAGGTCGTTGCCCACATGCAGAACAGAATCCGAACCCTGATAAGTGAAGTTGCGCATGTGCGTACCCGGCGCATAGCCGGCGGTGTTGCCGGTGGGAATCCGCACCAGCTCGCTCGCACCGTCGTTAGGCAAATGTTTGGTCACCCGCAGGCCGACCGTACTGCGGCTTTCGAGGCCCCAGAGGGTGTCGCGGCGCTTGTAGTCGAATGTGCCGCTGACATCGGTGTACGCCACTTTCAGACGGTTCGGGCCTTCACGCAGGTCCATCGGGTAGTCGTGATAAACCAGACCGGTCTGGATGCTCGAATCGTCGTCGATGTAATACGTGGTCTTGTTGCCGATGAAGGTGCTGCCGGGTTGATCGCGGCTGTCGTTGCGCGTCACGTAGGCCGGGTTGGCCGCCCGTGGATCGTGCTCGATGGCGTGTTTGGTCACCCGCCCGGCGAGGTCGTTGTCGGTCTCGCGGTGACGAATGTAGAAGCGGGTTTCCAGATTCGGATTGAAGCGATAACCAAAGTTGGCAATCACGCCCTGGCTCTTGCTCGCGGTGTGATCCTGATAACCGTCGGAGTGTGCATCGGTCATCGACAGGTAGTAATCGAAGTCGCCCAGCACCTGTCCCGAGCTGACTTGCCGCTGGGCATAACCGTGGCTGCCCATGACGTAGCGCACATTCAACCGAGGCGCGTCGTAGCCGGTGTGGCTGACGTAATCGACTGCACCACCCAGTGCCAGGGCCCCACGATCGAAACCGTTGGCACCGCGCAGCACTTCCACATGGTCGAGCCACAGCGGTTCCAGCAATTCATAGGGTGTGCCACCGGGGCCGGTCAGCGGCAGACCGTCGAGCATCGTGTACAGCCCCGACGCGTGAGCACCAGGAGCCCGATTGATGCCCGAACCACGAATCGAGATTTTCACCCCCTCGTTGCCCGCCGACTGGGCATACACCCCCGGCTGATACGCCAGCACATCCTGATTGCTCGCCACCCGCCCCTGCATCGGGCGGCGCATATCGACCACGTTGGTGCCACCGGGCACCTGTGCCAACCGGGCCTTGGCCTCCTCCAGCGAAAGGTCTTCGCCGCTCTGATCCTCAGCCCCGATCAGCACCTGCCCCAACTCCATGCTCTGAGACTCAGCTTCCACCGGACAAGCAAGGGCCAGCCCCAGCAATGCAGCGGGCAGTGTTTTGAGCGAGGGCATCGAGAGAACTCCAGACAGACAGAAACGGGCAGTGAGAACTGCGACGTATGAATGAACGAAGTAAACACATGGTGATTTTGTTTTTTGTCAGGTAAACAGGCGGCTGAAATGCTGGATTGTGATTTGAACGAGGGAGATGCAGGGATGGCCGAAGCAGTATTGAAGACGAAACTGGTCAATTTTCTGGCCCCCAGCGGACTCTGGGTTGGCGGGAAGGTGACGGTGACCCACTCCACGATTTTCATGAACGCCAATGCCATGAACCGTATGGTTCAGGACGGGGTTCTGGATATTGAAATCCCCATGGCATCGATTCGAAAGGTCAGCCTGGAATGGGGGTTCATGACCAAGATTGTGTGTCTGGAAACCGACTACGGCTACTTTTACTTCCGTTGTTTCGGGGCGAAAGAGATGGTGTCAATGATTACCAAAATGTACGTGTCGCGGGCCTTGCAACGCACCTAGTGAACGGGACTTGATTCAAATGCCCTTGAGCCCTCGGACCTCTCTGATCGGCATCAAGGGCTCGGGGCCAATCTCAGGCAGCGCCCGCGAAGTCAGCGTCCATCGCGGGCCGGTCGTAATCGAGGAGATACGCTTGATGCCGGTGATACAGCTTTGAAAGCAGATCCTTGTTGGGCCCGACCACGTCCATTCCTCGGTCGTCGTAAGGGAAAACCATCACTTCGGCCTTCAAATTGAACAGGTAGACCGCGCAGCGTGGATTCGGCGCAATGGCGCCAAAGTCCGTGGCCAGTGCGCACCAGAGCAATGCTTGAAGCGACCTTGCGGGCGCCTCGAATGCGAGGTTGATCCAGTACTCGGGGTCGCTTTCGCAGAACCAGTCATCCGGATCAGTGCGTTCACTCCAGATCGAGCGTTCTGCAGGTATCTCGATGCCAGCCGACCGAAGGGCCTGAAGCAACGCTCGATGGGCAAATCGCTGACCGCCGGAGTGAAAGCGCAGACAGGTCACCAGCGTGGACTCGCCACTGAAAATGTCGGTGCAGATCTCGGTCGATTTTCGCAAGGCCAACAGGAACTGTTCGATCATCCCTCCCGTTTCGGAGAGTTCGAAACGCAGTCCTCCCGGGCAGGAATAAAACAGCGGTCTTGCGAAGGCCTGCTCGGAAAAAATCCGCTCGATTTCAAGATGAAGATTCACTGAAGTCCTTTCCGGTCAATATGGCTCGGGCGGCTATCGCGCCTTATCAATTCTTGCACTTGGACACCACCACCTGGCAGGTACCAGGCGTGCCGCCGGAGCGGCCGGCGTAGCGCATGCAGTTATCCATGGATTTTTTCTGTGCCTGGCCCAGGGTCGATCCCCAGGCCAGGCCACCCTCGCCCATCGTCGGCACCGCTTTGGCATAGCAGCGATCACCGGTAGTCGCGTAGTGAGCCTTGCTTGAGCAGGACGCTGTGAGCGTCAACAGGATCGCGCACAGGCCATACGAGCATCGGCGTACCCAGATTTCGCTCATCTCGTTTCACCTGCAGCAAAGGGGGCTGACGTGTTCAGTCTAGCCGCGATGACTCGCAAGCCTCTCATTGTTCCGTCGCCTGTCGATACTGACGCGGCGTGAATCCGGTCGAGGCCTTGAATTGTCGGGTAAAAGCGCTGTGATCGGTATAGCCGCATTGCAGTGCAACCTCGGTGATCGGCATGTCGGTGTGAAGCAAGCGATGGGCATGTTCCAGTCGTACTTTCTGGATCATCTGCCGTGGCGTCAGGTGGAACACCCGTTTGCAGTAGCGCTCCAGCTGCGCCACCGAGATACCGGCGATCCGGGTCAGTTCACCCAGCGTCACCCGGCGATTGAAATGCGCGCGGATGTGTTCGTCGACAGCGGCCAGACGCTCGAAGGCCGGGTGGGTTTCGCTGGCCGATTGCAGGTCCACCGAAATCCCCGCCAGGCCGATGATCGCGCCGTCGCGGTTGTACAGCGGTCGTTTATGGGTCAGGCACCAGCCCGGTTCGCGACTGCCGTACAGGTGCAATTCCAGCTGATCCTCCAGCACCCACCCTTCTTCCAGCACCCGACGATCCTGCTCGGTGTAGCCCGGCCCCAGTTGCGCCGGGAACACCTGCGCACTGGTTTTACCGAGCAACGGTTTCAGGTCTTTCAACCCGCATCGCTGCACCAGCGTGCGGTTGGCCATGACATAACGCGCCTCGACATCCTTGATGAAAATCGCTGCATTCGGAATCACATCCAGCATCGGCAACAACGCAGCCACGCCCGCCACCAAGGCTTCGAGGGTCTGGGGGCGATTGCGCTCATCACCCTCGCACAGGATCGCAAATGCGTTCTGCATCGTCAGTTTTTCCTTCGCGGATGGATCGGCTGTACGGCGTTCGCGTGCAGATTGCAGCAACGTCCGCAGCCTGTCGAGGCCTGCTGTCGTTCAGTGCAATTGTGCTGATTTCGTCATCCAGACCTGCGCAAAACATCAATCGCCCGACGCCTGATGAGTTCACTGTTTAGCCGTTCCAGTGACTTCACACCTGCCTATCCAATAACTCACAAGAAGGCGATGCCATGTCAGGCCAAGGCAAGTTCAAAAAACAACTTTCATTGATCGACCTCACCTTTATCGGGCTCGGGGCGATCTTCGGTTCGGGCTGGTTATTCGCGGCCAGTCACGTCTCCGCGATTGCCGGGCCGGCCGGGATTTTTTCCTGGCTGCTGGGCGGTTTCGCCGTGTTGCTGCTGGGCATCGTCTATTGCGAACTGGGCGCGGCGCTGCCCCGGGCTGGCGGTGTGGTGCGCTACCCGGTCTACAGCCACGGGCCGCTGCTGGGTTACCTGATGGGCTTTATCACGCTGATCGCGTTTTCCAGCCTGGTGGCAATCGAGGTGGTTGCCTCTCGCCAATATGCGGCGGCGTGGTTTCCCGGCCTGACCAAGACCGGCAGCGGTGATCCGACGGTGCTGGGCTGGCTGGTGCAGTTCGGCCTGCTCTGCGTGTTCTTCCTGCTCAACTACCGCAGTGTGAAAACCTTCGCCAAGGCCAACAATCTGGTGAGCGTGTTCAAGTTCATCGTGCCGCTGCTGGTGATCGGCGTGCTGTTCACCTTCTTCAAACCCGAAAACTTCCAGGTTCAAGGCTTCGCCCCCTTCGGGCTCTCGGGCATCGAGATGGCCGTTTCCGCCGGCGGCGTCATCTTCGCCTACCTCGGCCTGACCCCGATCATCTCGGTGGCCAGTGAAGTGAAAAACCCACAGCGCACCATCCCGATTGCGCTGATTCTTTCCGTGCTGCTGTCCACCGCGATCTACGTGTTGCTGCAAACGGCTTTCCTCGGCGGCATCCCTACCGAATTGCTCGCCAATGGCTGGGCCGGGGTTTCCAAGGAATTTGCCCTGCCGTATCGCGACATCGCCCTGGCGCTCGGTGTGGGCTGGCTGGCCTATCTGGTGGTGGCCGACGCGGTGATCTCGCCCAGCGGCTGCGGCAACATCTACATGAACGCCACGCCACGAGTGATCTACGGCTGGGCGCAGACCGGCACCTTCTTCAAAATCTTCACCCGCATCGATGAGAAGTCCGGCATCCCGCGTCCGGCGCTGTGGCTGACGTTTGCCCTGTCGGTGTTCTGGACCCTGCCGTTCCCGTCCTGGGAAGCGCTGATCAACGTAGTGTCCGCCGCACTGGTATTGAGCTACGCCGTGGCCCCGGTCACCGTCGCCGCACTGCGTCGCAATGCACCCGACATGCCGCGCCCGTTCCGGGTCAAGTGCATGGGCCTGCTCGGGCCGGTGTCGTTCATCATCGCCGCGCTGATCGTCTACTGGTCAGGTTGGGACACCGTGTCCTGGCTGCTCGGTCTGCAGATCCTGATGTTTGTCGTGTACCTGCTGTGTGGTCGTTTCGTGCCGACCCAGCATCTGAGCCTCGCCCATCAAGTGCGTACATCCGCGTGGCTGATCGCCTTCTACGCCGTGACCATCGTCCTGTCGAAACTCGGCACCTTCGGTGGTCTGGGCATCCTCGCCCACCCTTTCGACACGCTGGTCGTCGCCGCTTTCGCCACCGGCATTTATTACTGGGGCGCCGCCACTGGCGTACCGGCGCATCTGCTGCGTCTGGAGTCCGAAGAGGATGAAAGCGAAGTCACTTCGGCGTCGCCGGCCTCCGCTTCCAACCCGCGCGCTGCCGGCGCTTATTGAAATCATTTGAAGGGACACGTCCATGAAACGAGTACACGTCATTGATTCGCACACCGGCGGCGAACCCACGCGTCTGGTGATGAAGGGTTTCCCCGATCTGCCCGGCAACACCATGGCGGAAAAGCGCGATGCCCTGCGCAGCCAGCACGACCGCTGGCGCCGGGCCTGCCTGCTGGAACCGCGCGGTAACGATGTGCTGGTGGGCGCGCTGTATTGCGAACCGGTGTCGCCGGACGCC
Source organism: Pseudomonas sp. GW822-FHT03F04 (assembly GCF_058801405.1). Taxonomy (NCBI): domain Bacteria; kingdom Pseudomonadati; phylum Pseudomonadota; class Gammaproteobacteria; order Pseudomonadales; family Pseudomonadaceae; genus Pseudomonas; species Pseudomonas sp. GW822-FHT03F04. The sequence continues at coordinate 111,154 of NZ_JBXANF010000015.1, read as the reverse complement.
ACCTGCGGCGTAATCTTCTTCAACAACGCCGGCTATCTGGGCATGTGCGGCCACGGCACCATCGGCCTGGTCGCCTCCTTGCAGCACCTGGGGCTGATCGCGCCGGGCGTGCACAAGATCGACACGCCGGTCGGTCCGGTCAGCGCGACGTTGCATGAAGACGGCGCCGTGACCCTGGGCAACGTGCCGGCTTATCGATTGCGCAAACAAGTGGCGGTTGAGGTGCCGGGCTACGGCCGTTTCCTCGGCGATATCGCCTATGGCGGCAACTGGTTTTTCCTAGTGTCGGAGCACGGACAGACGCTGACGATGGACAACGTCGAAACCCTGACCGACTTCACCTGGAAAATGCTCAAGGCCCTCGAGGACCAGGGCATTCATGGCGAGGACGGTGCTGCCATCGACCACATCGAACTGTTCGCCGATGACGACCACGCCGACAGCCGCAACTTCGTCATGTGCCCCGGCAAAGCCTACGACCGTTCACCGTGCGGCACCGGCACCAGCGCCAAACTCGCTTGCCTGGCCGTCGACGAAAAACTGGCGCCCGGCGAGCGCTGGGTACAGGCAAGCATCACCGGCAGCCAGTTCGAAGGTCGCTTCGAATGGGCAGGTGAACGCGTGCGCCCGTTCATCACCGGCCGCGCCTACATGACCGCCGACAGCACGCTGCTGATCGACGAAGAAGATCCGTTCGCGTGGGGCATCTGAGCCGCTGCGCTGCTTTTCCAATCCAATCCGAATGACCGTTCTAAGGAGAACAATAATGAGCGACAACATCTTCACCGGCTGCATGCCCGCCCTGATGACCCCGTGCACCGCCGCACGCAAACCGGATTTCGACGCCTTGGTGGCCAAGGGACGTGAACTGATCGATACCGGGATGAGCGCCGTGGTCTATTGCGGTTCCATGGGTGACTGGCCGCTGCTCACCGAGGCCGAGCGCCAGGAAGGCGTGGCACGCCTGGTGGCCGCCGGGATTCCGACCATTGTCGGTACGGGCGCCATCAACACCCGTGAAGCAGTCTCCCATGCTGCCCATGCCGCAAAAGTCGGTGCTCAGGGTTTGATGGTGATTCCGCGGGTGCTGTCCCGTGGCGCTTCGCTCGCCGCGCAAAAAGCCCACTTTGCAGCGATTCTGCAGGCCGCGCCGAACTTGCCGTCGGTGATCTACAACAGCCCTTACTACGGCTTCGCGACCCGCGCCGACCTGTTCTTCGAACTGCGCCGCGAATACCCGAACCTGATCGGCTTCAAGGAATTCGGCGGTGCCGCCGACCTGCGCTACGCCGCCGAGCACATCACCTCCAAGGACGATGACGTGACGCTGATGGTGGGTGTCGACACTCAGGTCGTGCACGGTTTCGTCAACTGCAACGCCACCGGTGCAATCACCGGCATCGGCAACGCCCTGCCTCGCGAAGTGCTACAACTGGTGGCGCTGAGCAAACAGGCGGCCAAGGGTGACGCCAAGGCACGACGTCAGGCCCGGGAGCTGGAATCGGCGCTGGCGGTGCTGTCGTCCTTCGACGAAGGCACGGATCTGGTGCTGTATTACAAACACCTGATGGTGCTCAACGGCGACAAGGAATACACCCTGCATTTCAACGAGACCGATGCCCTGAGCGACTCGCAGCGTCGCTACGCGGAAGCCCAGTACGCGCTGTTCCGTCACTGGTACGAAAACTGGTCGACGGAACAGAAATTCGCCTGACCGGCCGCTTCGCTTCAGCCCGCCGCCCACATCCGCGGCGGGCCTTCATTCTTTTCCAGGAACCTGCCATGTCTCTTACGGGCAAACTGCTGATCGGTCAGCAAACTATCTCGGGTGATCGCGAGATCATTCAGGGAATCAACCCGGCCAACGACTCGCCGCTGGAACCCGCTTACTCCGGCGGCTCTGCCGAGCACGTCGAACAAGCCTGCGCACTCGCCTGGGCCGCGTTCGACCGCTATCGCGAGACAGCGCTGGACGCACGCGCCGAATTCATCGAAACCATCGCCAACGAAATCGAAGCCCTCGGCGATGAGTTGATTGAACGCGCCATGGCCGAAACCGGCCTGCCGCGCCCTCGCCTGTTGGGCGAACGCGGGCGTACCTGCCAGCAATTGCGGCTGTTCGCTCGCACTGTACGAGCCGGCGAATGGCTGGATGTGCGCATCGACAGCGCCCAACCACAGCGTCAGCCGATGCCGCGTTCGGATCTGCGTCAGCGCCAGATTGCGCTGGGGCCGGTGGCGGTGTTCGGCGCGAGCAATTTCCCCCTCGCGTTCTCCGTCGCTGGCGGCGATACCGCTTCGGCACTGGCCGCCGGCTGCCCGGTGATCGTCAAGGCCCACGGCGCTCACCCCGGCACCAGCGAACTGGTCGGCCGCGCCGTGGCTCGGGCCGTCAAGGCGTGCGGTTTGCCTGAGGGCGTGTTCTCGTTGTTGTACGGTTCCGGGCGCGAGGTCGGCATTGCGCTGGTCAGCGATCCACGCATCAAAGCGGTGGGGTTCACCGGTTCGCGCAGTGGGGGCCTCGCGCTGATCAAAGCGGCTCAGGCTCGCCCCGAACCGATTCCGGTGTATGCGGAAATGAGTTCGATCAACCCGGTGCTGCTGTTTCCCGCCGCGCTACACAATCGCCCGCAAGCGCTGGCCGAAGGATTTGTCGCCTCGCTCACGTTGGGCGCCGGACAGTTCTGCACCAATCCCGGCCTGGTCATCGCCCTCAAGGGGCCGGCGCTGGACACCTTCATTGGCGCCGCCGCCGAACTCATCCAGCGCAGCCCGGCACAGACCATGCTCACGCCCGGCATTTTCAATGCTTACGAGTGCAGCGTGAATGCACTGGCGGAAAATCCGCGCGCACGTCTTGCAGTGGTCGGCCAGAGAGGAACAGGTCCGAACCAGGGTCAGGCCCATGTCTTCGTCACCGATGCTGCGGATTTTCTTGCCGATCACGCACTGCAAGCCGAAGCGTTTGGCGCGGCGTCTCTGGTCGTGCAATGCGCTGGCCACGATGAGGTCCGTCAGGTGCTCGAACAGCTGGAAGGTCAACTGACCGCCACGCTGCATCTGAATGACGAGGATCTGGATCAGGCCCGCTCATTGCTGCCGACACTGGAACGCAAGGCCGGACGCTTGCTGGTCAACGGCTGGCCGACCGGTGTGGAAGTGTGCGATGCGATGGTGCATGGCGGACCGTTCCCGGCCACGTCCGACCCGCGCACCACGTCGGTCGGCACGGCAGCGATCCTGCGATTCCTGCGCCCGGTCTGCTATCAGGACTTCCCCGACGCCTTGCTGCCCTCCGCACTCAAACAGGCCAATCCACTGGCACTGCGACGCCTGCTCGATGGCCAGAGGGAAGCCTGAAACCATGCCGAACATCACCCATGACATCGCCGTGGTCGGCGCCGGCATCATCGGCGTTGCCTGCGCCCTGCGTCTGGCGCGACAGGGTTTGCAGGTGGTCGTGATCGACCCGCAGGAACCCGGCCACGGCGCATCGTTCGGTAACGCCGGACACCTGGCGACCGAGCAGGTTTTTCCGATTGCCGATCTGTCGATCCTCAAGCGCTTGCCGGCCATGCTCATGGACCCGATGGGGCCGCTGCGCCTGGACTGGAAATACCTGCCCTGCGCCCTGCCCTGGTTCACTCGACTGTTGCTGAACCTGCGGTCGGCGCCGTTCCAGCGCACCGTGGCGGGTCTGCGAGCACTCAATGAAAGCTCGCTGGAGGCCTGGCACCGGTTGCTCGGTGACATCCAGCGGCCCGACCTGCTGAAAGTGGAAGGTTCGCTGCTGGTGTTCGAACGTCCCGACTCGCGCCCGGCCATTGAAGCGTTGCAGGCACGCTTGCGTCAGCAACAGGTGCCGGTCGATTTATGGCAGGCGGCTGCGGTGCGTGACAGCGCACCGCAACTGAGCGAACACCTTCAGGGCGGGCTGTTTTTCCCGAGCACCGGGCACTTCATCGACCCGTACCGAGTGGTGTGTGAACTGGTCAGCGCCGCGAAGGCCAGCGGCGTGCAGTTTGTGAAGCAACGGGTCGAGGGCGGGCAACTGGATGCACAGGGCGTTTCGCTCAATACCGGAACCGGCAACTTGAACGCCCGTCGAGTACTGATCGCCTGCGGTGCTCACTCGGCCAGGCTGACGACAGCGCTGACGGGCAAGAAAGTGCCGCTGGACACCGAGCGCGGTTATCACCTGATGTTGCCTCAGGAACACAACCGGCTGCCCTTCCCCGTTACGTCACTGGAACGCAAGTTCATCATGACGCCGATGTCCGAAGGCTTGCGCCTGGCGGGCACCGTCGAATTCGCCGGGCTTGAAGCGCCGCCGACCATGGCACGCGCCTGGCAATTGCATCGGTTGAGCAAGGGATTGTTCCGTGAGGCGTTGAGTGCCGAGGCGGCCACACCGTGGATGGGGTTCAGGCCTTCGCTGCCGGACTCGCTGCCGATCATCGATCAGACAGACGACGGCAAGGTACTGCTCGCTTTCGGTCATCAGCATCTGGGGTTGACCCAGGCGGCGGTGACGGCGGAGCTCGTGTTGCGGATGGTTTCGCCGCTGGCAGCGACTCGGGGTGAGGAACTGCCGAGTGTCGAGCCTTACAGGCTGGATCGTTTCTGAAAACGCGAAAGGCCTGCTTTTGAGGGCAGGCCTTTCGCTTGGCGATAAATTTTCAGGAAGGCATTAGCCAGTGTCGTTCAGTGGTCCATCCGAGAAACACCTTCCCGCCTTCGCGCTTCTGGCGACTCTCAGTCAACGGATGCCCGGATGCTGCTATACGCAACCCGATCATGGCCGGTAAAAACTTTTCCTGAAACTCACTGGATTGAGCCGCAAAATGCATTTCAATGGTCTTGAGTGCACCCTGCAACTGAACCGGATCCAGCATCGACAAATAAAACATCATCTGACGCCAGGCATAGGCCGTATTTTTCAACATGACCAAGCGTGCGTGGTAAAGCTGGATCTGAATTTGTTGGCGACGGCAAACCCATTCGAAGCACGACTGAGCCATTGTATTCAGGCGATCATGCAACACCTCTCTCAGTCCCAGCACACCAAACAGTGTTGCCAGATTCTGTGTTGTCACGATCTGTTGCTGCTCGATAATGGTGCCGTTGGTTGCAGGATGCCGAGTACCGATATCGACATTTGCACGCTGCGCGCACAGTCGGGCCAGCGCATCGTTGTTGTTTGTCGAACGTTGCCAATACGTTTTGGTGCGCCTCGATTTCGGCGGGTCGGGAAGACCTGCCAACTGATCCGTATCGATATCGTAATATCGGGCGTAAAGCGATCCAGTCAACATACGGGCTGATTGCCTGGCGGCCTTCACGAATTTATTCGAGAAAGCGCCCATGAAGATGTCCGTCGCGACCTCCTCCACGATTGGAAGATCCAGCTTCGCCGTTTCAACCAGAGACAAAAATTCCTGAAGCAATTTGTTCGGAATAATCGCTTGTGGAAACGCCGAGAGAGTCAGTGCTGACGCTTCGATCAGGGCCTGTTTGGCGCCTTCGACCGCAGATGCGTTCGCGTCATACTCACATTCAAGCGCTGACACCCACGGAATATCTCCGATTTTTACCTGACGTTGCATATCCAATAGCAACAAAGAGCGCCGACGCCTGAAAGCTCGATACGTAGCGACAGACAATGTCTTCAGCGTTGCATCTCGATATCCCGCACTACAGATTTCCGCCGTCATGGTCGGCAGTACTCGCGCCACCGTATCTCCGGATGTAATCACACCCTGGTCAATCAACTCCGCGACGGTTCCCTTGCGACAGCGTTCGAGGCGTCGACGAACCGAGGGGGGAACGGCGTCTCCAACCATTAATGCATGTAGGTTCGCCTCCTCATTGGTGATGGGTTCCAACAGAGGGGAAAAGTCAGAAATACCTTCAGAGTCTGGATAACTCGTCAGACGCGCGGAGACAGCCTTGGCAATCAGATGATGTGCCGACGCGTTCACGTGATGGCGTTGCTTTGCTCGCTTATTGGAGTGTGCTTCGGATTCTGGATGGCCATGCTTGGCCAGAAAGTCATCGACAATCTTCCGGATGCGTCCCACTTGACGCCCCGTCAGCGATGCCGGATCAAAGGAGCACTGTTTGAGCAATGCATGCAACTCCACCACCCGGTTCATGGAGGAGCCTGCACTGCGGGGATCAGACTCCAATGTCTTTTCAAACTGTGCGCCAAGCGCAATTGCACGTTCGAACCAACCCTCAGGGTAATACCTGCAAGGCCAGCTTTCCTGATAGGTCAGAAGGAAAAGCGAGATGGCTGCGTCGTAGAGAGGCAAGCTGTTTTCGACAACGTGTTTTTGAACAGCCACACGCGGTTGAGGTGCAAGGGTGGCCAAACGCTGGCTGATATAACCGACATTAAAAACCTCAACTTCAGCCACCGAGAATGCTTGCTTGTCAGTGACTGTCGGAAAGAAACGTAGTCGTTCGAAAAAAGGCGCAATCTGCTCAATCAGCGTTCGTGCTTCCTCGATGCGCTGGTGCGTCAGAAACCAGGCAATTGTCAGCAGTGCAGCCTCTTCCGGCACATCGATTTGATAATTCCCTTTCGCCAGACACTCTTGAAGCGATCCAACGCCTTCATCTGAAAGATGCCAGGTATTTAAATCGAGTCGTTCAAACCCGACGCGAATGCCGGGGATCAATGCAGCCAACCGGCGCTCATAAAGCGTTAACTCGCCGCCGGCCAGAAGCTTGCCAGTGGCAAAGCCGCCAGTGGCCACCTCCAACGTGACCCATTCGGGCAAATCCGCAAACGGTGTGCGTGAACCGTACAGCGCGCTGCCCTGCACGAGATGCTCGACAACCTGTCGCCAACGCTCAATCCGATCAAGCATTTGTGGGTCAGCGTCGTTTTCTCGTGCCGCGGTCAGCGCTCGAGATAGTTGAAAGTGCGCATAACCGTCATTTATCCCGACAAACGCATCCGATTCACTATCGTGCCTGGACATACTTCCTTGCGACCCTGCGTTGTAATGGGTCCGGGGGCTGGATTCGAACCAGCGCCCACCCGGTTAAGAGCCGAGTGTTCTACCGCTGAACTACCCCGGAACAGAGCGCGCATTGTCGACTGGCAATGAAAAGATGTGAAGCTCAATCTTGGGGATTTTGTTGCAGTTTGGTTCTGATCCTTCATCTTTTGATGAACCGGCGTCATGCTATGCTCAGAACACGTAGACAAGGGTTTTCCAAATGACTAAACCAGCCGCTGACAGTGTTGCAACCGAGGTTCGCAAGCTTGCCAAGGAACATCACGTCACCGCCGACCGTGACAGCGTGAGCTGCATGGCGGTAACCATTACGCGCCTGGCGGGTGATGTCGTTGAGCTGGATGGCGTTGAGCAATTACTCGTCAATCTCAAAAGGAAGGGTGTTCTGAACAAGTGGGAAATCATGACATTTCAAGGGCGTTATCTTGAGGAAAAGAGGCGGTCCAAAAAGAAGCTGAGCGCATGATGTTCGACCCTTTCGGCGATTTTGACACTAACGGCTATCTTCAAAATTCACTGAAGCTGAAAGATCCCCTCGAGGTAAAAGAATCTGAACATCTCGCTTTCGAAGCGAGTCTCGAAGACGCTCTTGCCTATCTGGCCAAGAGAAAACCCATCGATTACAAATCTGTCCTCAAAACGCACGAAATCCTGTTTTCCGGTTTCTATCCATGGGCCGGAAAGGACAGGAACGAACTCGTACCCCACCTCGCCGTTTTCAAGGGATCAAAAGACGATCCTCGCCACACGGTTTTTGAACGTCCCGACCTCATCAGAAGGTCTGTGGAATACGCCCTTGAACTTGCTGCAAACAAAGAGCGTTTCAGAGAACGTCCGGGAGAAGTAATGGGCCAGCTCGCATCTGCTCACCCTTTTCTGGATGGCAATGGGCGCACGATCCTGCTCATTTACATGGAACTGTGCTACCGCACGAGATTCGCCATTGATTGGTCAAATACGAACAAAGACGACTACCTGCGAGCACTCAGTGATGAGATCCAAAACCCATTCAAAGGCCATCTCGACGACTATCTGAAGCCCTACGTTCTCGATATCTCCAGCCGTGACGAATGGCCGGAAATGATCGGTGGAATAAAGGGTCTGGATGGGCTGGATAAAGAAGGCATTACCTACGAGAACCTCGACAGTCCAGAAGTGCAGCGGCTCTATAAAACGTATAGAACACCGCCCATCGAATGACCTTCACGTTTAGAGGACCGCAGTAGAAACAAAAGGCCTGCTTTTGAGAGCAGGCCTTTCACATTTTTCGCAGTATTCGATCAACCCTGACGAGCCGTCAGCGCCGCGTAGCCATTCATCAAATTGCGGTAGTTAGGAATCCGTTGCGACAGCAGGTTGCCCAGTCCTTCAATGTCGTTGCGCCAGTCGCGGTGCAGCTCACAGGCCACCGAGAACCAGTTCATCATCTGTGCGCCGGCCTGGGTCATGCGGTTCCACGCGGCTTGTTGCACGGTGGTGTTGAAGGTGCCGGAGGCATCGGTCACCACGAACACGTCAAACCCTTCAGCCAGCGCCGACAAGGTCGGGAACGCCACGCACACGTCGGTCACGACACCGGCAATGATGATCTGCTTGCGGCCGGTGGCCTTAATCGCCTTGACGAAGTCTTCGTTGTCCCAGGCGTTGATCTGGCCCGGGCGGGCAATGTAGGGCGCATCCGGGAACATTTCCTTGAGTTCCGGCACCAGCGGGCCGTTCGGGCCTTGTTCGAAACTGGTGGTGAGGATGGTCGGCAACTCGAAGAATTTGGCCAGGTCGGCCAATGCCAGCACATTGTTCTTGAACTCGTTCGGCGAAAAGTCCTGGACCAGCGAAATCAGACCGGTCTGGTGATCGACCAGCAGAACCACGGCGTCGTCTTTGTTCAGGCGGTTGTAGGTTGCAGTGCTCATGTTGAATCCCTTTTTAGTTGTGGAAGTTCGCTTGCGTTCAAGATGGGCACAGATTAATGACTCGCCTGAAAGCGATAAATCACCTGCAAAGCGTTTAACCGTCAACTCAGACGAGACAATCAGCGCAAACCGAGGCTCAATCACGCTGCGGTCCCGAACTTCCTGCCGATCCTTGTCATAATGTCCGCCAGCATTACGTTCAGAACGACATTCAAGGAAAAGTTGATGCTCGGACGCAACACGCAAGAGCCAACTGCAAACGACAAGCGGCGCCCCGCCAGCAAAGCTGTGAAGGCCGGCTCGACCTTCCGGCTGACGGTCAGCTTCATGCTGGTTGTGGTCGTGGCGTTTCTGGCGGTCGAGAGCTGGCGGACGTGGCGTGACTATCGTTCGGTCTTTGCGTCTGCGCGCGATTCGGTGACCAACCTGGCCCGCGCCACGGCCCAGCACGCCGAAGACACCATTCGCCAGGTCGATGTGGTCACCGCCGGGCTGGCCGAGCGTGTCGAAGGTGACGGACTGCAGAACCTCGATGTCCCGCGCATTCACAAGCTGCTGGTGCAGCAATCGAAAATCATGCCGCAGTTGCACGGCCTGTTCATCTACGGCCCGGATGGCCACTGGATCGTGACCGACAAAGAGGTCACCCCCGAAACAGCCAACAACGCCGACCGCGATTATTTCCAGTACCACCGCACTCACGAGGATCGGCAAGTGCGCATCGGCCAGGTGGTCGAGAGCCGCTCCACCCATGACCTGATCATTCCCATCTCCCGCCGCTTGAACAACCCTGATGGCTCGTTCGCAGGCGTGCTGTTGGGGACGGTCAAGGTCAGTTATTTCGTCGATTATTACGGCGATTTCCGCATTGATGACAAAGGCGCACTGGTGCTGGCCATGCGTGACGGCACGATTCTGGTCCGCCGTCCTTTCATCGCCTCTGTGGTAGGCAAAAGCCTGGCGAACAGCGAGATCTTCAAGACTTACCTGCCCGCCTCCAACGAAGGCATCGCCCAGATCCGAGCGGTGGTCGATGACACTGAACGGCTTTATGGCTATCGCGCCTTGACCACCTATCCGCTAGTGGTTGAGGCCGGCCTGTCGAAAGATTCCATCACCGCGCCATGGCGTCGGGACTTGCTGAAAAACGGCTTCGTGCTGATTTTTCTGATCCTGGTCCTCGCCGGTTTTGGACTGATCGTGCTGAGCCAGCTGCGCCAGCGGATCGCGATGGAGCGGGAGATCCGTTCCGCCCACCAGGCCATGCGCGACATGGCACTGACCGACAGCCTCACCGGGCTCGGCAACCGCCGGCGCCTGGACAACGCACTGGCAGACGAGATTCGTCTGGCCCGGCGCCAGGGCTCATCGCTGTCGTTGATCATGCTCGATGTCGACCACTTCAAACGCTACAACGACCGCTACGGCCACGCCGCCGGCGACGACTGCCTCAACGCCGTCGGACGCGCGATCCAGCAAGCGGTCAAACGCCCCGGCGACCTTGCCGTGCGCTACGGTGGCGAAGAGTTCACCGTGCTGCTGCCCAACACCGAGAACGCCGGCGCCATTCAAGTCGCCGAGGACATCCTGCAAGCCATCCGCTCGCTGGAACTGGAACACTCCGGGCATCCCCTCGGGTACGTCACGGCCAGCGCCGGCATTGCGACCCGCCATCCGGTTGACGACACAGTGACGCCGGCCATGCTGCTGCAGTCGGCGGATACCTGCCTGTATCAGGCGAAGCGGCTGGGGCGCAATCGTTGGTGTTCGGCGGATGAGTCGGTGTGATCGATGGCAGCGGGTGACGGCCGGAGGTACAAGCTCGATTCCACGTCAGTTGCCCGTCAGAATCGACACTGAACCTCAGCCCCTCAACGCACGCATTATGTCCTCAACCACTGGCCTCGCGTATTTCTCACTGGGATCAGTCCCCGGCGGGTCCTCGCTGCGGATCCATTCACCCAGATCAAACGCCTGATAGAGCGAGAAGGCGGGCTCAGGCATATCGTCAGTCATGCCGACCTCAACCACGGCATTGATGATTCCGTTCATCACACCATCGCAAAATTCATAGTCCAGCGATCTCTCCAGATAGCTTTCCGCAATCGCTACGGAGAGCTCGTTCAGCAGATCTCGCGGTGTCATTCCGAACTTCGCGCACGTGACGGCAAGATCACTCAGCGTTAATCCATTGACCTCGGCTTCCACCGAAAGCGCCTTGAGTTCGTTGTCCGGTAGCATTCTGGGCATGGGCTCTTCCGGCCAGACGCGAAGGTCGCGTGCGGCTCACTCATAAAACTTTCCGGCCAACAGAATAGCGGCGCAGCGCTGCCATACGTTCGACACCGCTCCGTCGTTTGAGGTGGATCGGCTGCTTGAATCTGCCCACGCGGCCGCGGCATCGAGAAACGAGTCTACGGATCCGTTTTCCCACTCTGAAGCGCCGGCCCAATCGAGCGTTGAAGGTGACAGCTCTTCCAGTGATCGCTCGTGGGCAAAATCAGCACCCAGCGCCTGGATGAAGCGAATGAACGAGGCTTCATCGCTGACATGTACCAACAATTCATCAAGATCCAAAGGGTCAGACATGAGTTTCCAGGCTTGGTGTTCGGGAGGCGCCATGCTGCGATACAGCAGCATGGACGGTCAACTTCAAACCCGGGCAATCATTCGAAACGCTGCTGGAAACCAGGAATGAATTCCGCCCGGTTTCCGATGCCACACACAGCGTTCACTTCACCGCGTCATGGGTGATCAATGTCTTCGGCTCCAGATACGCGCTCATCCCCCACTTGCCCATTTCGCGCCCCAGGCCCGAATGTTTGAAGCCACCAAAAGGGGCGCGCGGTTCGTGGGCCAGGGTGTTGATGAGCACGCGTCCCGAATCGATCTGACGGGCGATATTCACACAACGTTCGGGGTTCTGGCCCAGCACCAGAGCGCTCAGTCCATAGTCCGTATCGTTGGCGATTCTTATCGCATCGGCGTCGTCCTCGTAAGGGATGATCGTCAGCACCGGGCCGAAGATTTCCTCACGCGCGATACGCATCTGGTTGTTGGCGTCCGTGAAGATCGTGGGTTTGACGAACCATCCGGCCTGCAGGCCTTCCGGACGACCTTCGCCACCCGCCAGCAACCTCGCCCCCTCCTCCTGACCGATACGGATGTAGCGCTGCACCCGCTCCCATTGTTTCTGGCTGACCATCGGGCCGATATCGGTGTCGGCGTTGCGCGGATCGCCCGATTGAAACTGTGCGACGCCCTCCTTCGCGACCTGCTCGAACTCTGCCAGCCGTGAACGCGGGACAAGAATGCGCGTGCCCGCGATGCAGGCCTGGCCGCTGTTGAGGAATCCGGCGTGCAGTGCCAACGGCATGACCGCCTGGAAATCCGCGTCATCGAGTACCACGGTGGGCGACTTGCCGCCCAGTTCCAGGGTCACGCGTTTCAGGGTGTCGGCACCGGTTCTGACCAGATGCTGACCAACTGCGGACGACCCCGTGAACGAGATCTTGGCCACGTCGGGATGGCGGGCGATCTCCTCGCCCACCACATCGCCCCGTCCGTTGACGATATTGAAGACACCCGGTGGCAGTCCCGCTTCGTGCAACGCCCGGATCACGACCTGCGTCTGCAACGCGCTCATCTCGCTGGGCTTGATGACGGCGGTGCAGCCTGCCGCCAGTGCGGTAGCCAGTTTGTTGCAGATGAAGCCGGCATTGCTGTTCCACGGCGTGATCAGACCGGTCACGCCCACGGGCGTCAGAATGACTTTGGCCATACCGGCCTGCTCTTCGAAGTCGAACGCCTCCAGCGCCTCGATCGCTTGTGCAATCACATCCGCCGGATACGTCGCCATCCAGCGCCCACGAACCGCAGGCGAGCCGTACTCTTCAAGGATGGCTTCCAGCAGTTCTTCCTCTCTGGCCGCCACGGCCTTATGCATGCGTTGCAGGGCGGCAATACGCTCCTCGCGCGTGGTGCGAGACCAGGCCGGGAACGCAGCCTTGGCGGCGGCGATGGCGCGCCGGGCATCGAGCGCATCGCCCAGTCGAACCTGACCGATGACTTGCTCGGTGCTCGGGTTATGGAGGTCAAACCATTCCTGACCGTGTGGGAGGACGTAGTCGCCGTTGATGTAGATGTGTTCAATGCGCTGCATGACAACTCCTCGCTGAAAATGACTCGCCTGAATCGAGCCTGTATGACGCGAAGTCTAAGAAGAGTTGATTGTTCCGATAAGCTATCCTTTGGCTGATGAAGCATCCCTATTTTCAGGACAATCCATGCACAGAACAGGAATGACCGAGCTGGAAGTGGTGCTGGCCGTTGCCCGACGCAACAGTTTTCGCGGCGCGGCCCAGGAACTGGGTATGTCCACCACGGCGGTGAGCAGCGCGGTGGCCGGCCTCGAAGCGCGCCTGAAGGTGCGCCTGTTCAATCGCTCCACACGCAGCGTTGCCCTCACCGACATCGGGCAACGCTATGTGGAGCGCATCGCCCCTGCCCTGGCGCAGATCAAGAGTGCCGGCGAAGAGGCCAGCGTCGGTCTCGACGAACCCAGCGGCACACTGCGCATCAATGCACCGCACGGCGCGGCCTACCTGCTGCTGGAGCCGCTGCTCGATCAGTACGCTCGGCGCTATCCCGAGGTGCGCATCGACGTCGTCAGCGAGGCAAGCATGGTCGACATCGTCGCCGGGGGCTTCGACGCCGGGATTCGCCTGGCCGAGTCGGTACCGCAAGACATGATTGCGGTGGCGCTGTCAGGCGACATCCGTATGCTCATGGTGGCAACGCCCGATTATCTCGAACGCCATGGCGTGCCCGAACACCCGCGGGATCTGCTCACCCACCAGAGCATCGGCATGCGCATGGCCCACGGAGGTATCTACCATTGGGAGCTGGAACGCGATGGCGAGAAATTGCAGATGGATCTGCCGACGCGCTTCGTGTTCAACGAGTTGCTGGCGATCAAACAGGCCGTGGTGCTGGGCCTGGGCATCGGTTTCATTTCCGAGTGGTTCATCCAGGAAGAACTGGCAAGCGGCGCATTGGTGCCGGTGCTGATGCCGTGGTGTCCGTCGTTTGGCGGGTTGAGGCTTTATTACTCGGGCCATCGCTTCGTGCCGGCGCGATTGCGTGCGCTGATTGATCTGGTGCACGAGTTGCGGCCGAGTCCGGTTTGATTCTTGCGATCAATCGAGATGTGCGTTGCAAATGTACGGCAGTCTGGCTTCAAGGCAAAATGGCGCCTCGTTTTTTTCAAGGAACACATGAGTGATCAGCAATACATTGAAATCATGGATCGATTGTCGACGGATCTCGTCTTTGCTTTTACTGACAGGCCTGGCTTCCCTTTCTGGCTGTCACCAGCTGACCACCGACCAGCGAATAAATGCCTGGATGGACAGTGGCGGCAAGTCTGCTCCAACGCTCATGACTGCAAAAGAAATCAATGCGATGGAGGCAAGGCGCTATATCAGGGTTTTACGTAACACCTTGGCCGAGAAAGTGTTGCTGGCGAATAGCGAAGGCATACGAGGCAGCGTCAAGTTGCGGATGAAGCTCAGCCGGCAAGGTGACGTATTGCTCTGCGAGACGCAGTCAACTGACCCGGACTCCCCCCCCGGCTTCGTCAATCTGGTAACCGATGTGTGCTGGAGCGAGATTTGGTCAACCATCCCGGAAGATCTTCAAAGCCCGGTCGATGGCTCCCTTGAGATTATCGCGCCGCTAATCGCCAAGGGCGATGTTTCATCCATTTCCGACTACGACCTGAAACACCGGAAGGCTGGTCTTGCAAGCCGCTTTTTCTGGGACAACCTGCTGGCCGGGCACTCAATCAACGCGTTCGGCATAGCCCGTTTTGATTTCACGGCTAACGCGAAGGGCCAAATTGCGCATTGCGATGTGACGCTTGAGAAAAGCTACTCCCGTCCAGAGTCCTTTCACCCGGATCCCGCGTTACAAAAGTCACTTGCGGCTCAGTGCCTACAACTCGACCTGCAACAAATGCCCGGGTTTCAGGTGGGTGAATCCGGAGTGGTCAACCGTGCGGTTTTTGTAGAGTACTTTCCGTGGAAAAACCGCATGGGTAAACATCAGGGAAAAGCTACAGCCACCGATAAAAAAGGGGGCGCCCCCATCAGCGCCAGCAAGGAACGCACATGAAGCTACTTGAACTCACGCCGGCAACCTATCACCTGAACGACAGCTATTGGGACCTTCTGCGGGCTAAAGACGGATCGCTGTATCTGCTCGTCAATTGCGAAGCGTCTTTTGTGAGTTATGACGCTCTGATCAAGCTCAACGACGATGAGTTGCGCGATCACCACGGCCTGGGCTGGCTGTCCATTCAATACCTGGCCAATCGAATCAATTATTTTGTCAGTGACTACAAGGCACGACTGATCACGGGGCCTTTGCTTGACGCGGCGATTCAAGCGTCGAAACGGTAGATATCAAGCTTGAGCGCGATGATGCCGAGCTGACGTTGTCCACTACCCCGGCGTGGTGCAAGTGCTACGGACTGGCCAGGGCACAATGGG
Source organism: Pseudomonas sp. GW822-FHT03F04 (assembly GCF_058801405.1). Classification (NCBI taxonomy): domain Bacteria; kingdom Pseudomonadati; phylum Pseudomonadota; class Gammaproteobacteria; order Pseudomonadales; family Pseudomonadaceae; genus Pseudomonas; species Pseudomonas sp. GW822-FHT03F04. The sequence goes on along the minus strand of NZ_JBXANF010000015.1, from coordinate 95,662 downwards.
CAACAGGCCAGGCAAAGGAATCAGAACCGAATTGAGCAACGCCCCGGTCAATTCACCCACTCAGGAATTCGTAATCATCACATCACGTTATGCAAAAGGTCAGGGGCAGGCACCGTTGCATCTTGCTCTGATCCATTGTGCCGCGGACGAATCGGGCTATCTGCAACTGACGGATAACGCAGGCGCAGCGCATCGAGTTCCCTTCAGTTCCCACGCCGAGCGACTGTCCCTGCTCACCCGTCTGATAGGCGAACGCGTGCCCATGGCCGTCGGTGGCATGTGCCCGGGCCCGGCCGATGAGGTTGCGCTGCTGATTGCAAACAAGGCGCTCAACGGCCCTTACATCGAACTCTTGTGGACGGCGCCACAGCAGTGGATCGTGCGCGAAATTGCAGGTGACACCGTGGAATGGGAAGCTGAATCGGACGTTGCGAGGATCGCCAATACGTCATTCGATCCGGGGTTTCTGACAGCCTCGAAATGAGTTGAACGATGGAGTCTGATGACAGCCAGGCTCCCCTTTCACGCATCAGCCCCAAACGCAGCCCTGGCAAAATCCACGAAGCTTCGCAGCTTGGGCGTCAGCCTAGGGTCCGGTGCATACAGAAGATTCATTGGGGAGACCGGGACGTTGTAGTCCGGCAGAAGGTTCACCAGCGTTCCACTTCTCAGCGCATCCTTGACCAGTTCCAACGGCAACAGCACGACACCCAGCCCTGCCACCGCGGCCGACAGCAAGGGGTCGGCCTGATTGATCGTCAATCTGCTTTTAATCGGCACGTCGATGCAACCGTCCGGCCCTTCGAGGCGAATGTGTGAGCGACCGTCCGAATAGGCAAACGCCAGGCATTCATGTTCCTGAAGATCCAGCGGGGTCGTAATCGGTGGACGTCTGGCCAGATAGGCAGGCGCTGCACACAACACCATTTGATAAGGCTTCAAAGGCAAAGCCTTCAGACCGCTGTCGGACAGCTCACCGATTCGAAACACCACGTCATATCCGCCCTCCACCAGGTCAACGAGTTCGTTGGACAAGGTCAGATCCACGGACACCTGCGGATACCTGACCATGTACTCCAGCAGCCGAGGCGACAGCGTGCTGACGCCAAAGGTGACCGGTGCGTTGATTCTGAGCCGGCCGCTGGGTACGCCTCGAGTCATCGCGGCCATTTCTTCCGCAGCGTCCATATCGGCCAGGATCAGCTTCGCCCGTTGATAGAAGGTGCGGCCGAAGTCGGTGAGGCTCTGTTTGCGGGTCGTGCGATTGAGCAGCGAGACACCCAGATGCTGCTCGAGCATCTTGACCTGTTTGCCGACCAGTTGCGGGGACAGATTGAGCTCATCCGCCACCGCGCTGAAGGAGCCAAGCTCCACCGCTTTGACGAAGACGGCCATCAAGGTGAGGCGATCCATTGGAAACCCTGCGTTTCTAGTGTTGCGCTATCGTAGGTCTTTATCCGACCCGGGCCAAAGCCTAAATTGACGGCCATGGCAACGACGCGCCCAACTCCAACAGGCGCGTTATCACTGGAACTCAGGTCGTTCACACCGGCCTCATTGATCACAGAAGAGGTAACCATGGCACGCATTGTCAGGATTCATGAATACGGCGACGCAAGCGTTTTGAAACTGGAATCGGTCGATGTGCCGGCTCCGGCATCCGGCGAGGTGCAAATCGAGGTCAAGGCCTTCGGGTTGAATCGGGCCGAGGTCATGTTCCGCAATCACGCCTATCTGCAGGAAGCGCAGTTTCCCAGCCGCCTCGGTTATGAAGCGGCCGGCGTGGTGGTTGCCGTCGGTGCCGGTGTCAGCGAGTTCAAGGTCGGTGATGCGATCAGCCTGATTCCGCCGCTGGACATCGCCAAATGGGGCACCTACGGCGAGCTGGCCAACGTGCCCGCCGAGCTGACGGTCAAACACCCGTCGAACCTGTCCTTTGAACAGGCCGCCGCTTCCTGGATGCAATACGTCACCGCGTGGGGCGCGCTCGTCGAACAGGCCAGACTGACGAAGAATGATTTTGTACTGGTCACTGCCGCCTCCAGCAGCGTCGGCCTGGCGGCCTTCCAGATTGCCCGAATGGTGGGCGCGACTTCGATTGCCGTGACCCGCACCCGGGCCAAGAAGCAGGCGTTGCTGGACGCCGGCGCCGCGCACGTCATCGTCAGCGATGAAGAGGATATCGTCGCCGCCGTCATGGCGCTGACCGATGGTCAGGGCGCGCGCGTGGTGTTCGATCCCATCGGCGGCCCGGCTTTCGAACAGCTCACCCAGAGCATGGCCAGGGGCGGCATTCTGCTTGAGTACGGCGCCTTGAGCCCGGAGCCCACGCCGTTCCCGCTGTTCACCGTGCTGGGCAAATGCCTGACCCTCAAGGGCTACCTTTACGCAGAGGTCGTCGCGAACCCTGCGGCTCTGGCCCGAGCCAAGACGTTCATCAGCGACGGCCTCGCTTCGGGCGCGCTGAAGCCGATCATCGCGAAGACGTTCGCCCTTGAAGACATTCAGGAGGCGCATCGCTTTCTTGAAGCCAACCAGCAGGTCGGAAAGATTGTCGTGACTGTTTAAGGATATGATCCGGGAAACCAGGCCTCTATGGACCGATGTCTATGCCCGTTTCCCGGATTCGCCCGTCACCGGCTCCCCTGCTGAAACCCGGCGAGACAGTGGTGTTGTTCGATGGCGTCTGCAAGTTGTGCAATGGCTGGGCGAAATTCCTGATTCGCCATGACCGCCAGCAGCGAGTCCGGCTGGCGGCGGTGCAATCTCCCGAAGGGCAGGCGCTGCTCGCCTGGGCAGATTTACCCCTCGATCAGTTCGACACCATGGCGGTCATCCGCGACCGACACTATTGGGAGCGCTCCGATGCCTTTTTCGAAGTCGTTGCCCTACTGCCCGCCCGCTGGCGTCCATTGCAATGCTTGCGCATTTTCCCGCGCGGGCTTCGGAACTGGGCCTACGATCGTATTGCACTGAATCGTTATCGGCTGTTTGGACAATATGACACCTGTCTTCTGCCTGATCCCGATCATGAGCAACGCTTTCTGAAGGCTTCGCTACAGCAACAGCCCTAGCACCTGCACGGGCGTCATCTTCGTCACCATCATCAAGACAATCACGAACATCCCCAGAAAACCGGCCACCCCCATCCAGAACCATTGGCGGTACACCGACCCGTACTCGTCCGCGAGCCCTCCTCCGGTCTCGATCGCACTCGAAGCCATCACGTACAGGCGCTTCTGAAGCACCAGCACCGGCAGCCAGAGCGATCCCACACAAAGAAAGATGATCAACGACGTCAGCACCCATTCCGTGGTCAACGGAAGGCCGGCCAGCTTGATCAGCCCATAGCCCGATGCGATCTGAATGAAGCCTGCCGGGGTGGTGATCCAGGCGTCGAAGCGCACGACCATTTTCGCCACGTGAGCAATCACTTGAGGATTGGCGGTGCGGCTGGCGGCGATCAGGTAAAGGTAGGAACCCATGCCGAATCCGAACAGGAAAACCGCGGCGATCACATGAATGTATTTGAGGCACAGGTAAAGCATGGTCAGCGCTGCCCGTCGGAGAAACGCACGGACAGGCTCAGGTTTTCAGGGTCGTTGATCGCGGCCATGTATTCGTCGACGGTGATTTCGCCCACGCAAGGCCGGGCGCCGGGTTCAGGCACATAGCCTTGGGCCATTTTGGTGGCCAGGGCCACAGCGGCGCAGCTCGGGATTTCCGGGCCCTTGTCGTTCCACGCCGTCAGCTGAGCGGTCATGGACAGCGGTTGCCCTTCAACCCCGATACCTTGCACGTCAATGTACATCGCACTTTTGCCATCGCCGAGTCGCTCGAACCAGGTGCCCAAACGATGCAGTCGTGCGGCCCAGGGCGCAGGGTCCCGAATCAGCCCCATCTTCTGGGCCTGGGCAAACAGAGCATTGGCGACACCGCCGAGTTTCAACCCCGCTCCAGCCTTGAAGCTCAAGGTCCGGGCGCCGTAGCGACCGGCGAAAATGTCCATGTCCGGCACGTCGACGTTGGCCAGCAAGCGGGTGCCCAGATGCGGCATCTTGCGCAACGTCAGATCCTGCCAGCCCGGTACTTCGTGAACCCGGCCATCCTTGAGCTGTTTGATCGGTTTGCCCGCGTAGGCAAGCACACCTTCAACGGTAGACAGCCCCGGCATCTTGGCGGAAGAGGAAATGCCATGTTCGATCGAATCGATGCGTTGAAAGCGATACCGCTGCTGATCGATGATGGCCGAAGACAGGGTCGGCACCGAACTGCAACCGCTGAGAATCGCCACGCCCGCCTCTTTCGCGCGCGCATCGAGTACAGCAATACCGTTGACGAAGGTTCGGCAATCGGACAGGTCGCAATAGTTCACCCCGGCCTCGATGCAGCTTTCGGCAACCGCATAGGACTGCCCCTGAAACGGGCCGCCAGTGTGGACGACCAGCTCAATTCCCATCGAGCCCAACGCAGATTGAAACCCGGGCCCCATGGCATCACCGCACCAACTGGCGCAGGTTTTTCCTGAAGCGGCTTGCAACGCCTCGACCTTGCGCAGCAACTTGTGCGGATCGCGACCCGAGATCGCCAGATCAACATCGGGCATCGACGCCAGATGCCGGCAGACGATGCTGCCGAAGTTTCCATACCCACCGACTACCAACACCTTGAACGCCATTCAACGCTTCCCTAACGATTCGATCGTACAGCCAACTTGCCCGAGACAGGATTCGCGGGAGCTTCCCTGATATCGGCGGGTCAGGCAAGAAATACGACTGAATCCGCTTTGATTGAACATCCGGAACCTGCACAATTGCCGGCTTTTTTCGACAGGACGCCCCTATGCAACGGATTGTGATTCTGGGTAACGCCGGCAGTGGCAAATCCACCCTCGCCCGCGCCCTCGGCCAGCGCCTGAACCTGCCCGTGGTTCATCTGGATACCTTGTTCTGGGAACCAGACTGGGTCGAGCCCGACGCAGAACAATTCCGCACACGGGTCCGCGAGGCAATCAACGCGGATTCATGGGTGTGTGAAGGCAACTATGCCCGGCGAACCTTCGACCTTCGCCTGCCCCGCGCCGACCTGATTATCTGGCTCGATACGCGACGACTCACCTGCTTCGCCCGCGTGATCCGACGCAGCATCATGAACCGCCCTCGCCCGGATCTCGCGACAGGCTGCAGAGAAAAAATCGACCGGAAATTCCTGACGTTTCTGAAGTTCGTATGGACCTTTGACCGGGGTTACCGCCCGGGTATCGACAACGTGCGCCAGTCAATCGGGCCAGACGTCCCGGTGGTGCATTTGCGCGGCAAACGGCAGGTTTCGACCTTTCTCGACAGGCTTTGCACCACACCTCAAGTCAGCCAGAGGCAGACTCCCGCGCAAAACGCTCAACGGTAAAAGGCAGCGTTGTAAAAGCGGTCTACGCTCCACCCACCTACACCTCTGGAGTCACCGTGATGATCCGCGCCTTGCTGACCGCTTCCTTGCTGGTGACCCTGAGTGTTCCGGCCCATGCGGACGTGAAACCCTTCCCCGCTTCCTTCCGCACGCAAGACATTGCCGTGGACGGCGCGAAGATCCACACGCGCATCGGCGGCAAAGGCCCGGCCGTGGTGCTGTTGCATGGTTTTGGTGATACCGGGGACATGTGGGTGCCTCTCGCCACCGATCTGGCGAAGGATCACACCGTGGTGATTCCTGATCTGCGCGGGATGGGGCTGTCGTCGATTCCTGACGGTGGCTACGACAAGAAGACCCAGGCGGGAGACATCCGCGCCGTGCTCGCCTCGCTGGGCATCGAGCATTCGGTCGTCATCGGTCACGACATCGGCACCATGGTCGCGTTCGCCTATGCCTCGCGGTATCCGCAACAGACCGATCGCCTGGTGGTAATGGATGCGCCCGTTCCGGGTATTGCGCCGTGGAACGACATCGTGCGTTCGCCGATGCTCTGGCACTTCGATTTTGGAGGCCCGGACATGGAGCGACTGGTCGCCGGCCGTGAGCGCATTTATCTGGATCGCTTCTGGAACGAGTTCGCCGGCAACCCGAAAAAAGTCGACGAAGCCACCCGCCAGCATTACGCCAAACTCTACGCCCGCCCCGGCGCGATGCACGCGGCCTTCGCTCAGTTCCGCGCCATTCGCCAGGACGCGGTGGACAACGAAGCGTCGTCAAAGAACAAGCTGACGATGCCGGTCCTGGCCGTCGGCGGTGAAAAGTCCTTCGGTAACAACGAAGCGATCGTGATGCGCAACGCCGCCGACAACGTCACCGAAGTGGTGATCGCCGGAGCGGGTCACTGGCTGATGGAAGAAGCGCCGGTGGAAACCACGCAGGCGATTCGCAGCTTTATGACCCGCTGACGCTGGCGATGGACGCTGCCCCTCAGGCAGCCTGCCGGCGCATGGTCAGAATGGCGGCGCCGAAGCCGATGAACGTCGACCCCACCACCCGGCTGACCCAGCGGGAAAACGCCGGACGGGTCAACACGCCTTTGGCCCGGGATGCGAGCGCGGCGTAGAGCGTCAGGGACGTCACCGACAGCGCCATGAAAATCGACGTCAGGATCAGGAACTGCGGCAGCAGCGTCGCGCCCTGGTCGATGAACTGCGGGAACAGCGCGGTGAAAAACATCGTCGCCTTGGGATTGGTCACGGCCGTCAGGAATGCCGACTTGTAGAGTTTCAGGCGCGTGGGCCGGGCTTTCTTCGAATCGTCCTGAGGACTGTCCTGAAGCATCGCGTCCTTTTTGAACAGTTGCTTGATCCCGAGATAGAACAGATAACCGGCGCCGATGATCTTCACCGCGTTGAACAGCATTTCGGAACTGGCGAGCAACGCCCCGAGCCCGAGCATCGCAGCGGTTGAAAGACAGAACAGGCCACTGGCATTGCCGAGCGACGACCAGATCGCGCTGCGCTGACCATGGGCCAGGCTGTTGTTGATCGCCATCAGCGTCGCGGGGCCTGGGCTGGCGATGGCAATTGCGGCCACCAGGGTAAAAGCCAGAATCGAGTGAGAATCCATTTTCCATGCTCGTGGGAGTGAAAGGCTGCAGGGTACAGGAACCGGTGTGGCGCATCGACCGGTTGAATCGGCAGCATGACCGTCACCGCCATTTGACTCGATCAAACATGAGCTATCGTTTCAGCGACACGCCGCCATCGGGTGGCGGCCATGAAGTAAGGATGCTTCATGGCGGCGGCGCTCGACGGGCAGTGGACTCCGCCAGCGGCGGTGAAGGTGGATTGAGCGTGCGTCAGGGACGCCTAGCCATCCAGCCTCTTGTTATTGATTTTATCCAGCGCTTGAAGGATGGCGGGTTCACGCTCCTTCAATAGGGCCTGGAAGGTATTCTCGACGGAGTCTTCAGCGTCGAAGATCTTGTCCAGAAAGCTGCGGCCCTCAGGCGTGTTGTTCAAAATGTCTTTGCTCTGCGCGGGGTTATCGTGGGCACGAATCGCCGCATTGAGTTCGTCCGGCTGCAAGTGAGCCGCCAAGGTATCGATCCGCAGGTTTCTGATCTCATCGAAGGGAACTTTGTCTTCCACAACCTCGCGGATTTCTTCATCCATCACCGCCATGTAACGTGGCGAGTAATCTCGCATTACGGTTTCCACCACCTCATCGTAATGCTCCTTGAAGGCGCCGCTGATATCGACCAGTTCCCTGGCCTTGTCCTTGCTTCCTCCACAGGCGGTCAGTGACGTTGCAAGCAACAAAACCAACGCTGCCGTTCTCATTCCCATGAGCCTTTATCCTTGTTCAATTTGTAGAAACCGATTGCCTGGCGCAGGTGCGGACGGCTGCTTTCCATGGCAAACCTGCAGAACTGCAGGGGGCGCAATTCTAAACAAAATGGGGACAGATTTATTTTTTGATAATAAATCTGTCCCATTGAATGCTCTCGCTCTACACCCACGGCTGCTCGTCATACTCCGGCAATTCGATAGCATCAGCCTTCGGCGAAAGAATCTTCCCGAACAGGCGCTTGAACCCCGGCGCACTCGCCAGCCTCAACACCGCGTGACCAAGGGCGATGCCAAGGCGCGAATGCGGCGAGGCCAGTCTGGGGGCAAATCCAGGCACGCTTTGCGCCTGGGCAACAAAGGGCCGCATCAATTTTTCATAGGCCGCGAACGCCTGGGTATGGTCGGCATGGCGCCCCAGTTCACCGGCCAGCACGTAGGCGCCGCACAGACCCAGGCTGGTGCCCATGCCACTGATGGGCGATGCGCAATAAGCCGCGTCCCCGACCAGCGCGATGCGCCCCTTGGACCAACGAGGCATTTTGACCTGCCCCACCGCGTCCAGATAAAGGTCGGTGGCCTCCTCCAGTGCAGCCAGCACGCGGGGTGTCTCCCAACCGGCGTCGGCGAATATTTGCCTGAGCAAGGATTTCTGTTCGTCCTGCGCGAGTTTTTCGTATCCACACGGCGCCTGCTGAAAAGACAAAAACGCGCGGGTGGTACCCAGATTGTCAGGCCGCAAGCAGACACAGCGACCACCTGGAATATTGTGCCAGCGCATGACCTGGCCATCGCTCGGCTGCCGAGGAACAGTGAAATAGGCCGTATACAGATTGAGCGGACGGCGCTGGACTTCGTTGCCAAACACCTGATTGCGCGTTGTCGAACCGATCCCTTCAGCCACGATCACCAGATCGTAAACCTGCTCGGCACCCTGCTCGAAACGCACATGAACCTGCTCACCATCGTCTTCCATCGCTGCAACGCTGTCGCCGAATCGATAGGTCACTCGATCCTGACTGTGCTGGATCAATAGCCTGGCGAGCTCGCCCCGCAGGATCTCCAGTTCGGCAATCGGCCCCTCCCCGTCGAACGCATCGACACCCAGAAACGCCTGGGTCCGGTTATCCTGGTCAACGAAGGCGATGCCCTGTTCCTGAGTCGTGTTCGCCCGAATCAAATCTTCCAGACCCATGCGCTGAATCACCACACGCCCGGCGCCCCGCACGTCGATCGTTTGCCCCCCATCGCGAAACGCAGGCGCCCTCTCGACCACCGTAACGTCCATACCCTGGCGGGACAGCCAATAGGCCAAAGCAGGCCCGGCGATGCTTGCGCCGGTCACCAGTATTTTTTTTGGTTTCATCACGCGTCCTGGTTTTCAGACGTGGCCACAGGGCTGCCCGGCAATGTGGTGCGGTAGACCTCGATCACCTGGCCCAGGAATGCTTCAACCACGGCGCGATCCTTGCCGTCGAGTGCTCCGAGGACGGCGCTCAGGCCATTGAGCATTGGCGCGATATGCCGATAGGCCTGCGCCACCGACTCCGGAACCGGACACACCAGCACCCGGCGCTTGTCATTGAGCTGTCGTTCGCGAACCACGTGCCCGGCGCGTTCCAGTCGATCGATGACCTGCGTGATACCGGCGGTAGTCACTGAAAGACGCGCCGCCAGTTCAGTCGGTGGCAGAGGCCCGTCAGTGATCAGGTGTTCCAGCGCCGCCACATCCGTCTGATTGATGCCCAGCGCTGTGCCCAGATGGCTGGCAGCCTTGCGCGTCAGGATGGCGATCTGTTGCAACTGCTGGCCGACGACATCACTGGCGATCTGCAGGCTGCGGGGATCTTCGGTCGGATTTGGCGGTGATGAAGGTAACGTCATGTGCAGGATCGGTCCGGGCTGGTCGTGATGAGGACGCGAAACTAGCATATAGCTAACTTGCTTAGCTACCTTTCAGACTCAAGGACAAAAAAGAACCGGTCCATTTTTCAGAAAACAGACCGGTTCCCCTCATTCACACTGACGCTAAAGAACCTCAGGCGCGCTTCGGCAGCTTCCAGTTCGGGCGGATGAAGTGGCAGGTGTAGCCATTCGGAATACGCTCCAGGTAATCCTGGTGCTCCGGCTCCGCCTCCCAGAACGGCCCGGCCGGTTCGATTTCGGTCACCACTCGTCCAGGCCACAGCCGTGAGGCGTCGACATCGGCGGCGGTGTCTTCGGCGACGTCGCGTTGCTGTTCGTTGAGGTAATAGATCGCCGAACGATAGCTGGGGCCAAGATCATTGCCCTGACGGTTGGGCGTGGTCGGGTCGTGTATCTGAAAGAAGAACTCAAGGATCTGCCGATAGCTGATAACGGCAGGATCGAAGACGATTTCGATGGCCTCGGCGTGGTTGCCATGATTGCGGTAGGTCGCATTCGGCACATCGCCACCGGTGTAACCGACGCGCGTCTGCAGGACGCCGGGATAGCGCCGCAGCAGATCCTGCATGCCCCAGAAGCAGCCGCCGGCGAGGATGGCAGTTTCGGTTTGGCTGGTCATGGTCTGTCCTTCCCTTCGGGGGATATTGGAGGTAACCCTTGTTATGAGGGCACGCTGGCCAATTCCAAGCCCCTAAAAGGGGACAGATTTATTTAAAAAATAAATCTGTCCCCTTTAAAGGATTACTTCGGCATCAACACCGTATCCACTACATGAATCACGCCATTGGACTGCATCACGTCCGCAATGGTGATCGCAGCCTTCCCGCCTTTGGCGTCCACCACCCACAACTTGCCGTCGTGCAGCATGACGGTCAGGGATTCGCCCTGAACAGTTTTGAGCATGACTTTGCCGCCGTGCATCTTGGCGTCATCCATCAGCTGTTTTGCCGTGTGAGTGCCGGCAACGACGTGATAGGTGAGGATCGTGGTCAGGTCGGCCTTGTGCTCCGGTTTGACGAGCGTATCGACAGTGCCGGCGGGCAATTTGGAGAAGGCCTCATTGGTGGGGGCGAAGACCGTGAACGGCCCCTTGCTGTTGAGGGTGTCGACCAGCCCGGCCGCCTTGACCGCAGCAACGAGCGTGGTGTGATCCTTCGAGTTGACGGCGTTTTCAACGATGGTCTTGTTCGGGTACATGGCTGCACCGCCGACCATCACGGTATCGGCAGCAAAACTCGATCCCGTGCCAAGGCAGAGCAATGTGAAGCAGGCGATGGCAATGCGTTTGATGAGCGAGTGCATGGTGTGTCTCCTGAATTCTTCGACCCTTCGAATGAGGGTGCTGAATTTACGGAGCAGACGCGCAATCGGATGCATCACAACGCATGTATTTTATGCAAAAGGGGACAGATTTATTTTAAAAATAAATCTGTCCCCATTTAAAAACTCAGGCAAATGCAGATGTGATGAACGCCTCCAGCGCCTGCTCTTCGAGAATCTCGATAGAGAAATGCCCGAAGCGCTTGGGCAGCCAGATGATGCGTGTGCCAGACGGTGATTGCAGGTTGGCGCGCTCCAGGGGCTGTCCGTTTTCGTCTTCGGGCTGCACGCCGGCGATCACCAGTTCGTCGTAGGCCTTCTCGATGTCCGGGGTCGAATAGCAGTGACGGTAGATCATCCCCTCCCCCGACGAGTCCAGCAGTTCCTTGAGGTTGCCCGCCAATGGCTGGACCAGCATGAAACGCTCCTGGCCGATCAACGCAACCGCGTAGCGAACATGCAGGCCACCCCGTTCCCAGACGAGGGTTCTGGAGATTCTGGCTTTCAGGATTTGCGCGTAGTAGGCGCAGGCCTCTTCGAGGTTGTTGACCAGCACATCGACGTGACTGAACTTCAGATCCATTGCATCGCTCCTTCTGACAGGCGTCCATCTTAAAAACAAAAAAGCACCCGAAGGTGCTTTTTTGTTGTCATCGCTGTCAGCGAACCGAAGCCGTCACATTGGCCCGGGCCGCGTGCAGTTTCTTGTAGCTGTCGATCAATCGCAGGTGACGGTCGAGGCCTTCAAGCTTCATGCTGGTCGGCGTCAAGCCGTAGAAGCGCACGCTGCCGTCCACCGAGCCGATCGCGGCGTCCATCCGTTCGTTGCCGAACATGCGGCGGAAGTTGGCTTCGTAGTCGGCCAGCTCCAGATCCTCGTCCAGCTGCATCTCCAGCACCCCGTTGACGGCCTGATAGAACAGACCGCGCTCGACGGTGTTGTCGTTGTACTGAAGGAACATCTCTACCGCTTCCTTAGCCTCCTCGATTTGTCCCAGGGCGAGCCAGATCAGCAGTTTCAGTTCGAGGATCGTCAGTTGACCCCACACGGTGTTGTCGTCGAATTCGATGCCGATCAGCGTGGTGATGTCGGTGTAGTCATCCAGCTCGCTTTCGACCAGACGCTCGACCAGCGACTGGAGTTCTTCTTCGTTCAAGCGATGCAGGTTCAGGATGTCTTCACGGAAGAACAGCGCCTTGTTGGTGTTGTCCCAGATCAGGTCGTCCACCGGGTAGATTTCCGAGTAGTCCGGCACCAGGATGCGGCAGGCGGTTGCGCCGATGTGCTCGTAGACCGCCATGTACGATTCCTTGCCCATGCCCTTGAGGATGCCGAACAGGGTTTCGGCTTCCTCGGCATTGGAGTTTTCACCCTGGCCGGTGAAGTCCCACTCGACAAACTCGTATTCCGCCTGCGCGCTGAAGAAGCGCCACGACACCACTCCGCTGGAATCGATGAAGTGCTCGACGAAGTTGTTCGGTTCGGTGACCGCCTGACCTTCGAAGGTCGGCTGCGGCAGGTCGTTCAGGCCTTCGAAGCTGCGGCCCTGCAGCAGTTCGGTCAGGCTGCGTTCCAGCGCGACTTCGAAGCTCGGATGCGCGCCGAACGAGGCGAACACGCCGCCGGTACGCGGGTTCATCAGCGTGACGCACATCACCGGGAATTCGCCGCCCAGCGATGCATCCTTCACCAGCACCGGGAAGCCCTGGGCTTCCAGGCCCTGAATGCCGGCCATGATCGCCGGGTACTTCGCCAGCACTTCTTGCGGCACGTCCGGCAATGCAAATTCACCTTCGATGATTTCGCGCTTCACGGCGCGCTCGAAGATTTCCGACAGGCACTGCACCTGAGCTTCGGCCAGGGTGTTGCCGGCGCTCATGCCGTTGCTCAGGTACAGGTTTTCGATCAGGTTCGACGGGAAATACACCACCTCGCCGTCCGACTGGCGAACGAATGGCAGGGAAACGATACCGCGCTGTTCATTGCCGGAGTTGGTGTCGATCAGGTGCGAGCCACGCAGCTCGCCGTCGCGGTTGTAGATCTTCAGGCAGTACGGATCGAGGATCTCGGTCGGCAGCTCGTCATTGCTGCCCGGCTTGAACCAGCGCTCGTCCGGGTAATGCACGAACGGCGCATTGGCGATGTCTTCGCCCCAGAACTGATCGTTGTAGAAGAAGTTGCAGTTCAGGCGCTCGATGAACTCGCCCAGTGCCGACGCCAGCGCCCCCTCTTTGGTCGAGCCCTTGCCGTTGGTGAAGCACATCGGTGAGTGCGCGTCGCGGATGTGCAGCGACCACACGTTGGGCACGATGTTGCGCCACGAAGCGATTTCGATCTTCATGCCGAGGTCGGCGAGGATGCCCGACATGTTGGCGATGGTCTGCTCCAGCGGCAGATCCTTGCCCGGAATGTAGGTGCTCGCGCTGGAGTTCGCGCCCGGCATCAGCAGTGCCTGGGCGTCGGCGTCGAGGTTTTCCACTTCCTCGATCACGAACTCAGGGCCGGCCTGCACCACTTTCTTGACCGTGCAGCGGTCGATGGAGCGCAGGATGCCCTGGCGGTCCTTGTCGGAGATGTCTGCCGGCAACTCGACCTGAATCTTGAAGATCTGGTTGTAGCGGTTCTCCGGGTCAACGATGTTGTTCTGCGACAGGCGGATGTTATCGGTCGGGATATTGCGGGTTTCGCAATACAGCTTCACGAAGTAAGCCGCGCACAGCGCCGACGAGGCCAGGAAATAGTCGAACGGACCCGGTGCCGAGCCGTCGCCCTTGTAGCGGATCGGTTGGTCGGCCACCACCGTGAAGTCGTCGAACTTGGCTTCAAGTCGAAGGTTGTCGAGAAAGTTGACCTTGATTTCCATGGGGGACTACCAGAATAGCGAGCTGAACAGAATGGCCGCCATTATCCGGTTTTTGAGCGGGAAGTCTTGTGCTTTGGCGTTTTGGCCGCCGACCGGAGCCTCGCTCAGGTCGAGATATTGAGTTGCGCCATCTCGTCGACGATGGCGTCGATCACACAGCGGGCGGTCGGTGACAGGCTTCTGTTGGGCAGGCTGACGACGCCGATTTCGGAATGCAGCCCGGGTCTGTCCACGACCTGCAGTTCGATCAGGTTACCGATGCGCAGGTCTTCAGCCACTGCGCCGTGGATCACGCCGAGGATGGTATCGGTCGAACAGGCCACCGTTCTGAGCAACGCCACATCGTCGCACTCAAGCGCAAGCGGCAAGGCCTGGCGAGTGGAAATGCCCAGGGTATGCGCAGTCTCTTCCTTCACCACGGCCGGCAGGCGCGTCGTTGCGATGCCGTACTTTTCCAGGTCTCTCATCGTCACCGCGCACCCGGCCAGCGGGTGTTTCGGCCGGACAAAGAACCCCGCCGAAGCCTGGCCCAGCGAACGGATCAGCAGATCGGAATCCACCGAGAAGTTGCGAATGTCCGCGACAAAGAACTCGATCTCTTCGCCCCGCAGTCTCGATTCAAGAATCTGCCAGTTGTTCACCTCGACACGCAACGTGACCGCCGGGTGTTCCAGGCGCAATCGCGGCACCACCTGATGCATCAACATCGCCGCCGGAAACGGCCCGACGCCGAACGCAAGGTTGCCGAGCCGGCCATCACCGTAAAGCGCCAGATCACGTTCCAGCGAGCGTGCATCGAACAGCAGCCGCCGCGCCCGCTCGATCAGGAACTCCCCGGCCGGCGTCGGGCGAACGTCGCCGGTGTCCCGATCGAACAGGCGCTGGCCGGTTTCGCTCTCCAGCGCTTGAATGCTGCGGCTCAGGGCCGGTTGGCTGAGGTGCACGCGTTCGGCGGCGCGGCCGAAATGGCGTTCATCGGCCAGCGCCAGAAGATGTGTCAGTCGTTTGAGATCCATGTCGCCGATGCTAGCCACGCATTGGCTGGATGTAAACAATGCATTGGATACATCACCCTCCTCTCCCTACTCTCTGCTGATTGATCATCGGAGAACAACAAGAATGAGATCGACCTGCCACACACTCATCGCCCTGGCGCTGGTATCCCTCGCCGGTTGTGACAAACCACCGAGCGTTGCCAATGGCGAAGCAACGCCAGCGACCGCAGCGGTGATCGAAGCCACGATCAAGGGCCTGGACCTCAATGACACCCGGGATTTGGAAGATGCCCAACGCGGCCTCATCGCCCGGCCGACCGGGCAGATCCTCGGTTCCGACGGCACCGTGCTGATCGATTTCGATGCGTTCAGATTCGTCGAAGGCAAGGCCCCTGCCACCGTCAACCCGAGCCTGTGGCGCCACGCGATGCTCAACGCCCAGATCGGTTTGTTCAAAGTCACCGACGGCATCTACCAGTTGCGCGGCTTCGACATCGCCAACATGACGTTGATCGAAGGGCAAACCGGGTGGATCGTGGTCGACCCGCTGACCTCGAAGGAAACCGCCGCCGCAGCCTTGGCATTCGCCCGCGCACAATTGGGCGACAAGCCCGTGACCGCCATCATCTTCACCCATGACCACGCTGACCATTTCGGCGGAGTGCTGGGCATTACTTCGGTCGCGGAAGTCGCCGAGCGCAAGATCCCTGTAGTGGCACCGGTGGGTTTCATGGAGGAAGCCACCAGCGAAAACGTGTTGGCCGGGCCGGCAATGTCGCGCCGTTCGATGTATCAGTTCGGCAAGAACCTGACACCGGGCGCAACCGGCATGGTGGATACCGGGCTGGGCAAAAACGTCGCTTACGGCAGCATCGGCATTCTGGCGCCGACGCAAATCATCGATCAGCCGATGCAGGAACTCGTACTCGACGGCGTCAGCTTCGTCTTTCACAACATACCGGGCGCCGAAGCCCCGGCCGAGCTGACCTTCTCGATCCCCGAACGCAAGGCCTACGGCGGTGCGGAATTGCTGGCGCAGACCATGCACAACCTGCTGCCGATTCGCGGCGCCAAGGTTCGCGATGCGCTGCGCTGGTCCGACTACACGCAGATCGCCCTCGACGAACTCGGCGACACAGAAGTCTATTTCGGCCAACACAACTGGCCGATCTGGGGCAATGAGCGGATCCGCGAGTTCATCACCAAGCACCGCGACGTCTATAAATACATGCACGATCAGACCGTGCGGCTGATGAACGCTGGCTACACGCCCAACGAGATCGCCGACAAAATCCAATTGCCCGACTCACTGGCGTCGTACTTCGGCACCCGTGGTTATTACGGCGATGTGCGACACAACGTCAAAGCGATCTACCAGATGTACCTCGGCGCCTACGACGGCAACCCGGCGCACTTGAATCCGCTGGTGCCCAAGGAATCCGCCAAACGCTATGTCGAATTGATGGGCGGCCACGCCAAAGTGGTCGAGGCCGCACGCGTGGCCTATGACAAAGGCGAATACCGCTGGGTGGCCGAACTGCTGGATCAGGCCGTTCTCGACGCACCCGACGACAAGGCCGCCAAGGAACTGCTGGCCCAGACCTATGAACAGCTGGGCTACCAATCGGAGTCCGCGACCTGGCGCAACAGCTACCTGACCGCCGCTCAGGAACTGCGCAACGGCCCGCCCACCAAAGGCGTCAGACGTTCGGACTTGATCGAACTGATGAAGCAGACGCCCACTGAACGCTTCCTCGAAGCCATGGCCGCGAGCCTCGACGGGCCGGCCGCCGACGGCAAGAACTGGACCTTCAATCTGCTGCTGACCGATACCCGCGAATCCTTCGTGCTGTGGATCGAGAACGCCGTGCTGCACTACCGAAAAGGCCCGCCGGCAGCGAATGCCAACGCAACGCTGACCGTCACCAAAGACCTGTTCGTGCAACTGCTGGGTGGTACTGCGGGAATCAAGGATGCGCTCACTTCGAAAGACCTGAAGGTCGATGGCAGCACGGTCGATCTGGTGAGATTCCTGGGGTTGCTGGAAAAAGCGCCGGGCAACTTTGCAATCGTCGCCCAGAATCGCAACTGAACGGCCGGGGCCAGCGCCATTCGATTGTGGAGCAATCGCTCCGCAGTGATTGGAACTGTGCCCCGTTTTTCCGCAGGCACGCGCTGCCTAGCATGGCTCCACTCATTATTGTGGAGCTCTCCCATGCACGATCTACAGGCATTACCCACCACGGCGACGGCCACACAAGAGGTCCCCTCCTCCTGGCTCTCGGTGTACTCCGTGGCCCTCGGCGCCTTTGCTTTTGTCACCACGGAATACCTGCCGGTCGGCATCCTGCCGCAGATCGCCGATAGCCTGAACGTCACCGTGGGTGTTGCGGGGCTGATGGTCACCGTGCCGGGTGTTGTCGCGGCGGTGTCGGCGCCCGCGATCATACTGGGCGCGGGACGCATGAACCGACGGCATCTGTTGCTGTTGCTGACGCTGTTGCTGGTGGCCGCCAATCTGATCTCGGCGCTGGCGCCATCACTGGCGATCATGCTGGCTGGACGCGCATTGGTTGGCATTGCACTGGGCGGCTTCTGGGCTGTGGCGATTGCGGTGGCCGGGCGACTGGTCAACGTATCGAACGCAGCGAAGGCCACGGCGTTGATCTTCGCCGGGATTACCCTGGCGACGGTGTTCGGCGTGCCATTCGGGACGTTCATCAGCAGCCTGTTTTCATGGCGCATGTCGCTCGCGCTGACGGCGGGGCTTGCACTGCTCGCGCTCGCAGCCCAAGCCCTGACCTTGCCTTCGCTGCCTTCCAGCGAGGGCCTGAAAGTACGCGCGCTGCTGGCTTATGTGTCGCGCGGTAATGCACGTCGCAGCATGCTGTTGCTGGGCACGGTGGTGGCGGCGCATTTCGCGGCGTACACCTACATCGCGCCGTTCCTTGGCCATGAAGCCGGTTTCTCGCCGAGTGCGATTACTGCGATCCTGCTGGGCTTCGGTCTGGTCGGCATGCTGGCGAACTTTGCCATGGCCGGCACCATTACTTCGCACTTGCGTGCTTCCCTGGGCGCGGTGGTGTTGCTGATGGTGATCGTGCAGTTGGCCTTGCCGCACTTGCAGGGGCTGGGCGTGACGCTGGCGGTGTTGCTGTGGGGCGTGGCATACGGGGCGATTCCGCTGGGTGTCAGCAGCTGGATGCAACTGACATCGCCGACACTGCCGGAAGCGAGTTCGGCGATGCTGGTCACCACATTTCAAGTAGCGATCGCCTCGGGTTCGTTGTTCGGTGGCTTGATGGTCGACCATGCCGGCATCGCTTCGCCGCTGTGGCTGGGCGCCGGGGTCGGTCTGCTCGGGCTGGCCGTGATGCTCAGTTTCGGTCTGAGCAAGTCGCCGATTGCCGAGACCCTGCAACGCTGAGTGTCAGACCTTCAGAATGTTGTCTTTGAAAAAGTCGATCAACACCCGCAACCTCGGTGCCGTCTGCTTCGACGCAGGCCAGAGCATCCACAGGTTGCCGGTGTGGTCGGTGTAGTCCTTCAGCACCACCTTCAGCCGGCCATCGGCCAACGGCTCACGGATTGAAAAGTCCGGCAGACACGCAATCCCCACCCCATCCAGCGCCAGGTACGTCAGCGGGTCCATCGTGGTGCAGGTCAATGCACGCGAAAGGCTCGGTTCGATGTGCGTGTCGCCCACCCGCAGCGGCCAGCGCTCGATCATCCCCGTGGCAGGAAACTTGTGCAGCAGGCACACATGTTTGCTCAGATCGTCCGGGTGCGTCGGCGCGCCGTTGCGCTCCAGGTACGCAGGCGACGCCACCAACTGCAATTGATAGCCACCGAGCTTGCGCGCCATCAGCCGCGAGTCCTGAGGTGCGCCGGTACGGATCACCGCGTCGAAACCCTCCTCGATCACGTCGACCATGCGGTCGGACATGTCCACATCCAGCTCGATGTCCGGGTAGGCACGCATGAACCCGGCCAGCACCGGCATGATCAGCACGTTCTGGATCGGCACGCTGATGCGCACCTTGCCCCGTGGCGTGGCGGACAACTCCAGCAGCTCCATTTGCGCGGCTTCCACTTCACTGAGGATGCGTTTGCAGCGGTCCAGAAACAGCTCGCCTTCGGTGGTCAGGGTGACGCTGCGGGTGCTGCGGTGAAACAGCCGCACACCGAGGCGTTCCTCCATGCGTGCCACGCTTTTGCCGACGGCCGACGAGGATATCTCCAGCAGACGCCCGGCTTCGGTGAAGCTGCGGGTTTCGGCCACCTGAATGAAGGCCGTGATACCGCTGAGGCTGTCCATCATGGCGGGGGTACTCGGGGGTGGGGAGAGTTCAGGCAGAGTAGATGCGGGCGGGGGATTTGCAAAGAGACGTCTTGCCAACAAAAACGCCATCGCGGGCTGGCCCACTCCCACAATCGTCTGTGGAAGCGGGCCTGCCCGCGATGGCGGTATTACCCTCAACGCAGCAGTTGAAACCGATCAGGCACTCTGCTGATAAAACGGATAATCGGTAAACCCGACCGCGCTGCCACCGTAGAAGGTGTCACGGTCGTAGGCATTGAGCGGCAGGTCATGACGGATGCGTTCCGGCAGATCCGGGTTGGCGATGAAGTCGCGACCGAACGCAACAAGGTCGGCATCCCCCGCTTGCAGAATCTGCTCGGCCGACGCGGCATTGAAACCGCCCGCCGCGATGATCACGCCGTCGTAATGCTGGCGGATCAACTGCGCCGCCACCGGGTTCTGATCCTTGCTTTCATCGATCGAATTGCCCAGCACGCGCGGCTCGATCAAGTGCAGATACGCCAGTTTCAGCTCGGCCAGTTGCTCGGCGACATACACAAACAGCGCTTCAGGATCGCTGTCCTTCATGTCGCCGAAATTGCCGCTCGGGCCCAGACGTACCGCCACGCGCTCATGACCCCAGACCGAAATCACCGCCCGGGTGATGTCCATCAGGAACCGCGCACGCCTGGCGATCGTGCCGCCGTAGGCATCGGTGCGGCGGTTGCTGCCGTCCTGCAGAAACTGGTCGATCAGGTAACCGTTGGCGCCGTGGATTTCCACGCCATCAAATCCGGCTTCCAGGCCTCGCGCCGAGGCGCGACGGAAATCCTCGACCAGCGCCACCACTTCCGATTCGCTCAAGGCGCGATGCGGTGTGCTCGGGACCCAGCCGCTGGCGGTGTAGGCCACGCCATCGTACTCGACCGCCGAAGGCGCCACGGGTTGAGCGCCGTCAGGCTGCATGTCGCTGTGGGATTGGCGCCCGGCATGAAACAGTTGCAGGAAAATCCGCCCGCCCTTGGCGTGAACCGCATCGGTGATGGCTTTCCAGCCAGCAATTTGCGCGTCGTTGTACAGGCCCGGCGAACCGAGATAGCCATTGCCGGTGGTCGAGACCACAGTGGCTTCGGAAATGATCAGGCCACCGGCGGTGGCACGCTGCGAATAGTATTCAGCCATCAACGCACCGGGCAGATCGCCCGGCTCGGAACGCATGCGCGTCAACGGCGCCATGACCACGCGGTGGGACAAGGCATGCGGGCCGATCTGGATCGAAGAAAACAGGGTTGGGTGATTCATGGTGACCTCCAATAAATATCTGGAGGCCACCTTAGGCCAGGCGTGTCGGGAGAAAAACGGGCCGACGATCCAGTCTCTCTGGACTGATTGCTCCGCAATCCTCTGCAGGACAGACCTGTCGATCACCTGTCACAACGCACCTTGTGCTCTCCCGTCAGACGACTAAAAGACAACGACCTAACCGACTTTAAACAAAACCTCAATTTAATTATTAAATCCTGCTCAAAGGCCGGATGACTTCACACCAAAGTTGAAGAACGTGAAGTTTTCAATCCTTGATCTTGTGCGCCCTTATCAATGCACTAATAAAGTGCAACAACAGTCAGATAGTGGCGCTCTGCCCTCATTTAATACTTTCAAAGAGTCGAATTATTTTTTCTATCGATAGAACTCATTTATGCATGCCATTCATGCACATATTTTTTAAGACGTTGTTTTATATGGATTTATTAGCATTATATGATTTTTTTATTTTGCATTATTGGTTGATTTTTTTGGATCCAAGATCCTTGACAGCCCGTTTAAGCTTGCTGCATAGTCCCTCCGCCACACCAATTGTTACAACTCATTGCACTGTTGAAAGTGCAAGTACTGCCGACGAAAGCCACTCGACAGAACAGCAAGAAAATCATCAAACCGGATATTGATGAAGAGGTCCTGAAACTTAGGTTTCAGCAGTGCAAGGGTTGCCTTTTAATCCTCTGAATTTATGGCTTTATATATGCAAAACAAGAATCTTCTGGTAGTTGGCGGTTCCAGTGAAATAGGCGCAGCCATTGTCCGCGAGGCGGAAAACAACAACTATCAAGTCATCAATACCAAGCGCTCGGCAGACACCAGCGGGCTGTTCATGGACGTCACGTCCGATGAAAGCGTCCGGTCGGCCGTCCAGCAGGTCATCGCGGACTTCGGGACGATCGACGCGGTTATCTATGCGCCTGCCCTGTCCAGCGACGGATTGATTCATACGCTCAATGATGACGCCTGGCAGGCTGCATTCGATGTCAACGTCTTTGGCGCGGCTCGCGTAGCCCGCCACCTGCTCCCCCACTTCATCAAGGCACGCAAGGGCATTTTTCAGTTCATTTCCTCCACGGCAGCCGTACGTGGAGCAACCGGTGCAGCGCCTTACTCCTGCTCCAAGGCTGCATTGAATGCCCTGGCCCTGAACATTGCCCACGACTATGGCCGTTTCAACATTCGCGCCTACACCGTCATGCCAGGTTACGTCGACGGTGGAATGCTGGCCCATCTGCCGGAGGAGAAAAAAGCGCTGTTGGCCAGAGAGCCTTCGCTCAAGCGCTTGGCCACGCCCGCTGACGTCGCGCACTTTTGCATTGCCACGCTCGACTCTCCTTACCTGACCGGCACGGCACTGACGCTCGACGGTGGGTTGGCCAGCTGAAACCGGCAACCCCACACCCAGGAAAACACTGACGCAAGGAAGGTAAAACGCAATGACGACCATGGAAACAACCTTGGCCGCAGCGCAGGGTATTGCGCCCGGCACCGCTCGGTCAGCGGCCAATCAGCTCTATCACGAACGAATTTCCTCGCGAGACGATCCTTCGACCCTGCCCTGGCTGAACCGGTTGCTCAAGCACGGCATCATGGATCTGGAACACATCGAAAATCCGATGTACCTGACGCTGCTGGACGGAAAGATGTCATCCCGTGCGTTCGAGTCGTTCCTGCAACCGTATTACTGGGGTTCAAGCCAGGGCTTCAACAAAAAGGTGCTGCCGGCAGCGTTGAAAGCTCATACAAACGAGAACTGGCGCGCCTACATCAAGAGCATCATTCGCGAAGAAAACACCCCCAGTTGCCACTCCACGATGTTCAGCAACTTTGTGCGCAGCCTGGGTTACGACGTCGGTGAAAGACCCGACACCGCGCAACGTTTCGTCGACCGACTGATCGCCGGGTACAGCGCAGACCTGGGCTTTGCGCTGGGTTACGCCCTGGGCGTCGAGACCGAGGCCGACTTCCAGATCGCCGTGATCCACAACGCCCTGATCCGGCAATTTCCGAACGTTATCGCCCGCGACGAGTTTTTCACCATCCACATGGATGAAAGCGGTGAAGAGGCCCACGCCAAGGCAACGTGCGAATCCATCGAACAATTGATCGCCGACGGTTCCATCGAAGCGAACCAGGTCGCGGAAGGATTCAACGCCGCCATCCTCGATACACGGGAATTCGTCTGCGACATCCACGCCGCGCTTGCGTCCTGACACCTTCAGCGTTCCCCGCATTTGACTCATACAAAAACCAGAGAGCCAGACCATGCCTGTTGATAGCCGTTTTGTAGAAATCCTGAGAACTGTTGCCGAACTTGATGCCACCCATCCCATCGATGAGTCCCAAGAGTTGCAGGCGCTGGGCATTGATTCGCTGAAACTGATCGATGTCGTGATGTCGGTCGAACGCGAGTTCGGCACAGAGCTGGATGAGGATGCATTGGTTCGTGCGCGCACGGTTGGCGAGCTGTGGCGTGAAATCGAGGGCGCCAAGGCCTGACGCGTCAATCGGCGGTCCTGCAAAGCGTCCGCCGGCTCAACCCTGGACCCTCGGCGGCATCGCGCTCGGCCCATGGCCGGATTCGCGATGCCTCCGCCTCTATCGAAATGCGTTTGCGCATTTCCGCTCGGAGCATCCCATGAACCCAGCGACTCTCGAATTTTCGATCGAGCGTTACGCGCTGTATCCGCCTGCACCGTCGGCGTCTGGCGACGCTGAACTGCTGCCCGAAGACTTCAATGAATGGGTCGATGCCAAAGGCGATCGGTTCCGCGACACCTTCAGTCGAATCTGCTTCTACCTCGCCGCGCGTTACATGATCCCGACGGACGCGACCCACAATGAAACCGTCATCGTGGGCACCGAGTACGGCAACCTGGAAGCCATGCTGCGCTTTCAGCGCCAGGCCAGACTCGATCACAAGGCACTGTCGGCTCAGCAGTTCCCCTATGCCACGACCAGCTCGGCCTCGACCTTCATCAACATCAGCCAGCACATCGGCGGTGGCAATGCGACCCTGAATGCCGGGGTACTCACACCGGCGCTGGCCATGCTTCACGGCCTGCTTCACCTGCAAGATCACGATCAGGCAAAAAGTCATGTGTTTGTCGGGGACACCTATTGCCCCGAAGCACTCGATGACATCGCCCGGCAGGCACCCTCTGCAACCCGGGTGTCTTCGGGAGTCAGCTACCTGGCCCTGAAGCAAGGCAATCAATTCAGCGCGGTTATCCGCTTTGAAAAGGACGTGCAACAGTCGCTCAAGACGTTACCCGGCGATGCGCGGCTGTTTCTCGACAGCGGCAGCCGGACGCTGCTGGCCGCTCAGTGTCCGCCGGACGACAACGCCGACGACACCACGGCGAATGAGTACAACCGGGCATTTGTATTCGCGGCCTTCCTGGAGGGCGTACAGGTCTTGAAGCCCGGCCAGCATGCCGCTCTGCTGCTGGCCCAGACGGACAACGCCGCCAGCATCGTGATTTCGCGCCATCATGAATAGCACCCGAGCCGAAATCTTTGACCCAGGCCTTGACGTGTTCAAGGTGCACTTCGAAAACGACCCGATCGTGCCGGGCCTGATGTTGCTGCTCAGAGAACTGCAGCAACCGACTCGGCCCGCGCCCTCCTCCACGGTTGTCGAACGGCTGCTGTTCAAATCGTTCGTGCGCCCGGGGCAAGCCGTCACTTACGTGAACGAGGGGCCGCACACGCAGATCAATGGCGACGCCGGCCTTTGCTGTTCGTTTTCGACGCTCGCCGGCGATCTCATCGAGACACCGGCGTTCATGGATGAGGTGTGTCGATCGACACAACCCGTCAGCCCTGCGCGTGAACCGCTGTACTGGTTTCTGCCGGAGCAGATCGATCTGAATGACGAGGGCACCCAGGCCCAGACTGTCATCGACCTGCAGCAGGTCATTGCACGGCACCCCTACCTGGCGCAAATGGCCGATCCGGCGTTGCTGGTCCTGACCGAAGCGCTGGGCAATCTCGCCCTGGTGCTGCAGCAGCGTCGTGCGGGTGGCGCGGCGGCCAGCTACGTGTTTGCCCGGTTTGATGCACTGCAGATCGATCTGAATCGCGAGGTTGCCGCCTCCCCCCTGAATCTGAAAACACGCGTTCGGCACTTTGGCTCGTTCCTCGCCTGGGATGCCTGTGCCTGGGATGAACAGGGCATGAGGCTGGTGATTCACAACGCTATTTCCGTCAAGAGGAAAACCCCTTGAACACAATCTACGTTTCCGGACTCGGAGCGGTGACCCCCATTGGTCTCGATGTCGAACAGTTCTGGACCGCGCTGATCGATCGCCAGGCCAATTTCAGCGCCCAGGCGGCGGTCTATCCAGGGATGAAGCCGAACTTCATGGCCGGCCGTATCGACACGCCGCAGAAAGCCCTGCTCAAACAGCGCGCGCCTGAGGTCACCGGGCCGAACGTGCCCGACTCTTCGCTGTACGCGGTGGACGCGGCAATGCAGGCGATCGCGGACGCCGGCCTGGATGCCGGATCCGCTGCGCTGCGCCATGCGCTGGTGTGCGTCGGCAACAACGAGGCCGAAGCCGACATCCTCGACCGGCATCTGGAAGACGATGACGAAGGCTGGCGCCAAAACACCTATTCCAGCCACGCGATTGCCCGCAATGTTGCGCGAGCCATCGGTTCGCAAGGCCCGGCGCTGTGCTTCCACAACACCTGTGCCTCAGCGAACGTGGCACTGGAGTTCGCACTGCGCATGCTGCGCAGCGGTGCGGTCGACACCGCCGTGGTGGGCGGTGGAGATGCCTTTTCAAAGAAAGTCTGGTCAGGGTTCTACACCCTGAACGCACTGGGCGAACAGCAATGCAAACCTTTTTCCCGTGACCGGCGCTACATCACCATCAGCGAAGGCGGCGCTTTCGTGGTGTTGCAGCGAGCCAAGGACGTCGTGTCCACGCCCTATGCCCAACTGCTGGCAGTCGCGAGCAACAATGATGCGGCGCATCCGACCAACCCGGATCTGGCCGGCGTGTCCGCCTGCCACCAAAAGGTACTGCAACAGGCCGGTCTGCAAGCCGGGGACATCAGCGCAATCTATGCCCATGGCACCGGAACCCGCGCCAATGACCTCACGGAAAGCACGATCTTCGCCAACACCTACCCCACGGCGGCCGTGACCGCGATCAAAGGCACGGTTGGCCACATGATGGCCACCGCAGGAGCGATCGGAGCGGTGGCGAGCTGCCTGTCCCTGCGGCATCAATTGTTGCCGCCCACTCACATCGAGCCGGACAGCCTCGAATACGAGATCGATCTGGTCACCCAACCGGGTGGTCTGTCGCGCCCGCTACGGCATATCCAGAACAACTCCTTCGGGTTTGGCGGCAATAACGCCATCTCCATTTTCAAGGTCATCGAACCATGATCATTCTCGGAATCAGCGGATTACCCAACTCGCAGCGCGCCCATCGCGCCGCTCACCCTCAAGCGCTGGAAATCGACGAGCGCATCTGTCAGGGCCTGGACAGTGCCGCCTGCCTGATCATTGACGGGAAAGTCATTGCGGCGGCGGCCGAAGAACGCTTCACCGGCGACAAAGGCACGGGTGAACTGCCCCTTCATGCGATTGACTACTGCCTGCGCACGGCACACCTGCAACCGGGTGATGTTCAAGTGATCGCCCACGGATTCGACTATGACCGCTACCGGCGCTTTTTCACCCAGTCGGCGGAATCCTTCGATGAGGTGTTGAGTGCAAAATCCGTCATCAAGGCTTTGGAGCAAGCCGGCTGGGAGGATGTCGCACCGCGTTTCAAAGCCGTAGATCACCACATTGCTCACGCGGCTTCGGCCTACTTCACCAGCGGTTACGAACGTGCGCTGTGCATCGTCTCCGACGGCATGGGTGAAGTCGA
This sequence comes from Pseudomonas sp. GW822-FHT03F04, assembly GCF_058801405.1. NCBI lineage: Bacteria > Pseudomonadati > Pseudomonadota > Gammaproteobacteria > Pseudomonadales > Pseudomonadaceae > Pseudomonas > Pseudomonas sp. GW822-FHT03F04. The sequence continues at coordinate 69,277 of NZ_JBXANF010000015.1, read as the reverse complement.
ATCATTGACGGTGTTCCAGGCACAAGACCGCACGCTCAAGAAACTGCATGGCCAACCCATCAAGAATTCCCTTGGCCTGCTCTACTCCATCTGCACCCGATTCCTGGGGTTCGCCTTCAACAGCGACGAGTACAAAGTCATGGGGCTGGCAGCCTATGGCAACGGTACGGCGTACCTGGAAGCCTTCAATCAGCTTGCACAATTCGATGCGAAAACCGGCTCGATCAACATCCGCTGGCCTGCCCAGGCACTCAGCCGGGCGGAGGAAGGTTATCCCGCGGCGATGGAGTTTCTGGCGACGCTGTTCAACCTGGCACCTCGAGCCAGTGACGAGGCACTCGGTGACCGGCACGCCGATTTTGCCGCGGCCTTGCAGACCGTGTTCACCTCGCTTCTGGAGTCACTCGTTGCTTTCTGGCTCGAGCGCACCGGTGAAACATCGCTGTGCCTGGCGGGAGGTTCATTCCTCAATTGCAAGGCAAACGAACGGCTGTGCAACTTGCCATCGGTGGAGCGGGCCTTCGTGCAACCGGCGTCAGGTGATGATGGAACCGCACTGGGTGCCGCGCTCTATCTGGCGGCGCAACAGGGTGAGCTGATGGACAGCGGGTTTTCCCCGTACCTGGGCCCTGAATACAGTGTCGAACACATACGCCGGCAACTCGAGGAAGCCGCGGCGGATGGCAGCCTGAAATGGCGTTACGAAGGGCTGACGGATGAATACTTCGCCCGGGCTGCCCAGGACATCGCCGAGGACAAGATCATTGCCTGGTTTCACGGACGCATGGAGTTCGGCCCGAGGGCGCTGGGCAATCGTTCCATTCTGGGACGGGCCAACGGGCATGAAATCAAGGCCAGGATCAATGGTCTGGTGAAGTTCAGAGAGCCCTTCCGCCCTTTCGCGCCGGCGGTTCTGGATATCGATTGCGATCAGTTGTTCGAGTCGAAAAAACTGCAGCCGACCCGCTACATGCTCTGCACCGCACGGGTTCGGGAAGACGCCATGGCTGCCGTCAGCGGTGTGGCACATGCCGACGGCAGTGCGCGGATCCAGGTGGTCAGCCAGGACGTCAACGAGAGCTTCTGGCGTCTGCTGACCCAGGTTCGCAAGGTGTGCGGCCATGGCTGCTCCATCAACACGTCGTTCAACGTCAAGGGCCAGCCTTTGATCATGTCACCGGATGTCGCACTCGCGACGTTCCGTTCCATCGCCCTGGACACGCTTTACATGGAAGGATTCATCGTATGGAAACCCTGACTCACGTGGACCTGACCCGAGTGGTCGATGAAGTTCTGCACACGCTTGCCACTGCCAAGCAAGTCAGCCCGACATCGCCGCTGGACATGATCGTATTCGACTCCCTGGATCAGATGCGGCTGCTGGTCGCCATCGAAGACCGTCTGCAATTCGTCTTCGACGATGCCGCGTTGCAGCCATTTTGTCTGGACAGCCGCGAGGCGCTGGTCGACAGCGTGATCGCCATGATGAACCAAGCGGGATAATCGACATGTTCGCACTGCAGGATTTACAGGCTCGTCGCCTGCTCTCGGTCGTCGCTTCCGGCAATGGCCTGATCGGCTACCGTTTTTGCGACACCCTCCACCAGGCCTACGAGGCTCTGGACCGGGCACTGATCAACACCATGAGCCGCCATATCAGCGCCACGGCACACTCGTGCACGACGCTGATCGAGCGACAGGCGCTGGAGAAGATCGGTTTTTTCAACAAGCTGCCCTGCATCCCGATGACCGCCAGCCCGCATGCGTGCAGTGATCACTCTGAAAAGGATCACGAGGGCGACTGGGTATTGAGCCCCTCGACCTGCTATCACACATTCTCCCACCTGGCCGGCAGCACAGAGCGCTGGGACCTCAAGTGCTTCACGGCGCTGGGCCATTGCCACCGATACGAGCCCGTCCTCGACGAGCCGACACGCCTGGCCAGTTTCACCATGCGTGAATTCGTACTATTGGGTCAGCAGTCGCAAGTCGAACACATGTGTCAGGTGTTGTTCGACAGTGGCGTGGAACTGATCAGACGCCTGGTGCCATCGACCTTCGTGGAGCGGGCCAGCGATGTCTTTTATGGTGAGTCGGCCCAGGTGACCCGCAAGGTTCAACTGGCGATGGGCGTCAAGCTCGAAGCAGTGATTCCCTGGCCGCAGCGCCAGGTCAGCGTCGGATCGCGCAACCTGCACCGCGACCTGTTCACGCAGGCATTCAAAATCGGCCCGCAACCCCCTGAGCCCGCCATGCACTCAGCCTGCGTAGCCTTCGGCATGGAACGCCTGCTGCTGTCTTTGCTTGCACAGATCGGCGACCCCGACCGCCTGCTTGCTCACTTGCACGAGGTACTCGATGATCAGCCGGCCGGCCAACGGACAAAGGAGTTCGAGCATGCAGCGCTGGTTTGACGCCGCGGTGGCCAAACGTATCGCCGTCGTCTCGTTTCCGTTGATGGGGACAATGGTCGGCAACCTGCTGATGATGCTCGTCGACCGGTTATGCCTGGCGCATTACTCACCGGATACGTTGGCGGCATCGGGGCCGGCGGTCTTTACCAGCATGGCGATCATCGCGTTCTTCTGCAGCACCGTCGGGGTTTCACGCTCTTTCGTTGCCCAGGCAAACGGCCGCTCGGGCATCGAAGAAGCCCGGGGTGAAGGGGCGCTGGGATTGTTCCTCGGACTGGCCTGCGGTGCGGTGCTGTTCATGGCCGCCCCGCTGATCGCGTTGATTCCGCAGTTGAGCTCGCGTCCCGCGCAAATCGTCAGCCTTGAGTCGCAGTACATGCTCTGGGCCGCGATTTTCGGTGGCGTGATGGCGATCAATACGGCGTTGTCATCCTTCTTCAACGGCGTGGGACGCACCCGTGAAACACTGATGGTCGGCATTGTCGGTCAGGTGGTCGACTCGATCTTTACCGTGGGCCTGGTGTTCGGAAAGTTCGGGCTGCCCGAAATGGGCATGGCCGGTGCGGCTATCGGGACCCTGATCGGTACGTTGTCCATGCTGGGCTGCTACGCGCTCATGCTGCCGCGCGAGGTCTGGCGCGAGCTGATGAATATCTTCATCGCCCGCAGTGAACACCTGTGGAGTCGCCTGGCATTCCGGCTGCGCCGAGGCGTACCCAGCGGGTTGTCGGCGGGGGTGGATCAACTCGGCAACACGGCGTTCATCTGGATCGTTGCGGTACTGGGCGCCAGTGCGCTGGCGGCCAACAACGTCAACTTGACGATCAACTACCTGGGCATCATCCCGATCATCGGGCTGGGCATCGGCTGCAGCATCCTGTGCGCCACGGCGGCAGGAAAACAGCAATATGCCGAGCTGGCGACGATTGTGCGGGTGACCGTGGTCATTGAGTTGATCTACGTCCTGCTGGTCTCCACCGTCCAGGTGACGATGCCGCAAGTCTTGCTCAAGGCTTTTGGCGACCTGGGGCATAACCAGGAAATCATCGACCTGGCCATCGATACCCAGCGCGTCCTGTGGACGTTTTCCGGTGCCTTTGCTTTTTCGATGACCGGCGCCGCTGTTCTCGAAAGCATCGGGATGGCCCGGTTTTCCCTGATCGTGCGGCTGGTGCTGATGTGGTTCATGAGCATCCCGCTGATCTATTACGTCGCCATGGGCAATCGCGATGATCCCTCGTCGCTGGTGACCTGCTGGATCATCGGTTCGGTATTCGAACTCGCCATCGGGCTCATTTACTTCTGGCGGATCGCCAAAGCCGTACGAGGTGCCGAAAACCGCCTGCAGGTCAATCATCACCCCGCCACGGAGGGCGCCCTGTGAACCTGAATGAAGTCGTGCGCTTCGCCCCCCTGGCCATCAATTGCTTCACCGGAAGCCTGGCGCAGTTGTCCGGCCGCAGCGGTGCCGTGCTCCACGAGGCGCAGTTGCTGGAGGCCGGTGACGGTTACCTCCTGCGCGCCGGCCTGGATGAATGGGGTATGCCGGAATACACGTTCGCCGTCGAGGACGTCGGTCTTCGCGCCTGCAAGGTGTTGGGTGCCCAGGTGACACGGGTGCCCATTGCTTCAGACTGGGTAGCGCAACTCCAGGCCCTGCTCGGCGAATACCCCGGAATCGTGGTGTGGGTCAATTCCGCGTATCTGGACTACGCCCCGGTCTACAGCAGTAAACCGGGTTATCTGCATGCGGTGCTGGTGATCGGCATGAACGACGCCGCCACCCATGTAAGGATCTTCGACTCACTGATCGTCGATCGCGAACCCCACGGCTGCGAAGCCTGGCTGCCGATCGAAGCGTTCGCGACGGCAATCACCGATCGGGTACGCACCGAAACCTACGACCACATGGGCCATTTTGTCGTGATGCAGCCTGCCGGGCAGCCTGTCGACTTCGATGTACGAGCCAGTCTGTACCGTCAGGCCTGTTCATTTCTCACCAACGATACCTACCGCGGTGCCCTCCCGGCTTATCGAGCCCTGTGCATGTCGCGTTTTCGCGACGTGCCGGAGACTGGCGCAACGGCCGCACGCCGACTGTTCGATCACATTGTGGTGCTTTACGTGATTCCCGGGCTGACCTTGCTCGCGCAATCGCTGCAGCGCGCAGACTGCCAGGGGTCGATGACGACCTTGACCCAGACGCTGATCAACCACTGGCGGGCGCTGTCGATGCTGGCACTCAAGTTCGAGGCAACCCACTCACCGTTGATCCTCGTGCGCCTGGAGGATCGTTTCGACGTGATCGAGTCCCTCACGCTGGAGCTGTGGCAAACGCTGCATGACTCGCTCCACAACACCTGAACGGAACAGGTGCGATTTCAACCGACCGGACCGGCGCGTCGAACGGCGCCGTCTCGCCCGATGACTTTGTATTCAGAGATGGAAAGATGATGCAGATTCTGGCCCTTGGCCGTGAAAGTGACCTTCAGGATTATGTTGCGTATTGCCGCGAACACGACAGAGATGTCGTCTGTTTCGTACCGCCCGCACTGCTGCAGAACGAAAAGAGCGCCTGGGAACAACAGTTGTCCGCGGCACTGGAGGCCGTCGGCGCCGGGCAACGGTTCGACCATGTCGTTTCATTCAACGACGGGTTCCAGGTTCAGGTGGATGTCCTCAAGCGCCTCTTCGGGCTGCCCGCGCGCGATCCGGACGCCATTTTCACGCTGACGGACAAAGCGGCCTTCAAGTCGGTCCCCGCGACCGCCGATTTCATTTCACGTTATCTGTGCCTGCCCCAGGATGTCAGCGCACAGCAGGCATGGCAGCAGGTCGAGGTGTCGCTGAATCTGCCGGTCGTGCTCAAACCCTCCAACGGCTTCTACAGCGCCGGGGTGATCCGGGTCGATGACCAGGCCGCGTTCAACAAGGCGCTGACGCTGACCCGTCGGGTCTGCTCATTGATGAGCAGCCAGCGTGGCGGCTCGCAGATCCTGATTGAAGAGTACATCGACGGTGAAGAGTTCTCGGTGGATGGCTATGTGCTGGATGGCGAAATCAGACCGCTGCTGCTGCACCATAAATACCCACGCCTGGAAGGACCGACATTCCACGAAAACGCCCAGATTTCCAGGCCGTTCGACATGCAGGCCGGTGAGCCTTTCCTGGTTGCGCTGCGCCGGATCATTGCGGCCATCGGGCTGGATCAGTCGCCCTTCCACGCCGAGTTTCGCATCACGCCCGACCAACGGGTCTACATCCTGGAACTGGCCCCGAGAATTTCCGGTGGCGGCATCTCGTCCCGTTATCTGATGGACATCTGCCTCGGGCTGGATGTCTATGACGTCGACCTCAAACTGAATACGCCGCAACTGAAACTGGATCTGCCGCAGCGCCGAATCGGCCTGGAGTACGACTTCAGCGTCAAGAAAAGCGGCGTGCTGAAATCCATCGAAAAGACGGTCGCGCAATGCCGCGAAATGGGCGCCAGCACCATCATCCAGCACCGCAGCAACGGCGAGTTCGTCATGGCGCCTCCGGTGGCCCTGGAAACCGTGCTGACGGCCTTTTTCACCTGCGAATCCAAGGATCGCGCACTGCAGATTTTCGATTGGCTGGAAACCTGTGAAGTCGAGACACAAGCCTCATGAACCCGACCCTTCCCAACGACTGCTCATTGCCGCTGCTCGACACTCAGGTAGGTCTGTGGATCAGCGAACAGGTCAATCAGGCCGCCACCTCCCACAACATTCCGGTGCGTGTATCGATTGATGGCCCACTCGATATCCCTGCCTTGCAGCAAGCCATCGATTGGCTGGTACAGCGCCACGACAACCTGCGCGCGCGGTTTGTACTGGAGGGAGAAACTCCCCGCCAGATCATTTCCGGCACCTTCGACGCCACCCTCGAGCACGTGGTGATCGCCGACGGCGAGCGCGATACCCTTGCCGCGCGCATCGATGCGTTGCTGAAAAGGCCGATGGATATCAGCCGCGGTCCGCTGTTGCGTTGTGTGCTGCTGCGAACCGGGCCCGAGCAGCATGTGTTGCTGTTCGTCATCCATCATCTGGTTTTCGATGGCAGCTCGATCGAGATTCTGTGGCGCGATCTATTGGCTCGTTACACGGCAATCACCGGCGGGACCGATACAGCGTCCCCTCTGCCGCTGTCCTACAGCGAGTACGTGAATCGCCAAAAGACCACCACCCCATCGGATTCGCTGGGTTACTGGCTCACGGAACTGGCGGATCGCCCTGCCCCCCAGCGTTTCCCTTGTGCCAGGCCTGCCAGCGGACAACTCACGCGCAAGGCCCGCGATGTAGTCAACACACTGACACCGACAACCACCGGGCAATTGCGGGCGTTGACCGGTCCCGGCACGTTCACGCCGTTCATGGTCCACATGGCCGTCTGCGCGCTGCTGCTTCATCGGCACACCGGCGCCGAAGACATGATCTTTGGCATGCCGCTGTCCACCCGTGACAACGCCGACCAGAAAGACCTGACCGGATTGTTCGTCAACGTGGTTCCGCTGCGGCTGCGCCTGACGCGCGGCCTGTCGTTTTCCGGGCTGTTACAGCATGTTCGGGCGCGAGTACTGCGCGCCATGATGCATCGCCATCTGGCGTTTCACGAACTGGTCGGCCACCTGCGTCTGGGCCAGGAAGCCGGCTCGGGCGGGCTGTTCCGGATCTTTCTCAACCATGCCTCCGTACAACGGCCGCCCGTGCGGGTCGGCGATTGCACGTTCGAGCTGCTACCCAGCACCAACATCACCGCCGCCTTCGAAATGAACCTGGCAATCGTCGAAACCGACAGTGGTTTTGACACCGTGTTCGAGTTCGACGACATGCTTTTCACCCCCTCCGATGTCGCGGCACTCGCCGGAGACTACCAGCGGATTCTGTCCGCCTCCCTGAGTGATCCGGGCGCCGCCGTCAGTGACTTGCTCGCGCCCGTGAAGCTCGCGTGCACCGGGGATGACATGCCACTCGCCCCTGGCCTGCCTGTACACCGCTGGTTTGAAGCACAGGTGCGCCGTGCTCCGGACGCTGTCGCACTGGTTTTCCAGGACACCCGTTTGAGCTACCGGGCACTCAATGTCCAGGCCAATCAGTTGGCCGGGCGATTGCGTGCTGCCGGTGTCAGCCGCAACGCACTGGTGGGCATCTGCATTGAGCGCAGCCCACAAATGGTCGTCGCCATTCTGGCGGTGCTCAAGGCCGGGGGTGCCTATCTGCCCATCGACCCGGACAATCCGGATGAGCGAATCCATTTCATCCTGCAAGACACGGCTGTTCGAACGGTACTGACCTCCCGTCATTTGCAGGATCGCTTCGAGGGTCAATCGGTGGAGTCGATCGCTGTGGAGGAGCCCGAACAATTCGCCGCGTTCGACTCGACGGACCCGCAATGGCCCGTGGCGATGGACGATCTGGCGTATTGCATCTACACCTCGGGTTCCACGGGACGTCCCAAGGGTGCACTCAACTATCACCGGGGGTTTGCCAACCTGGTGCAATGGTATGTCCGCGACGGTTTGCAGATGTCTGCCGACGACAGGGTGATGCTCGCCAGTTCGATCGGTTTCGACCTCACCCAGAAGAACATTCTGGGTCCTTTGTGCACCGGTGCATGCCTCATGATTCCAGCCCATTCGCCTGCCAATGCCGGCGGTTTCCTGAAGGCCCTCACGGCCTATCGCCCGACCTGGCTCAACTGCGCGCCGTCCGCGTTCCGGGCTTTTGCCGCCTCGCCCCGAACCGCCAGCCTGCGCACGCTGGTACTGGGTGGCGAACCGGTCGACCGCTCGCTGATCGAGCAATTGCGAGGCAGGCCGCTGACCCTGGTCAACTCTTACGGGCCGACCGAGTGTTCGGACGTTGCGACCTGGTGCAAGCAAGACCTGCAATCGACCGCAGTCGCTGCAGAAATGCCATTGGGCCAGGCCATTCCTGGCGTTCAGGTGTATGTGCTGGACGAACAACTGCATCTCGCCCCGGATGGTGTGGCCGGCGAAATCCATATCGCCGGGATCGGCGTCGGACAGGGTTACCTCAAACGTCCGGAGCTGACTGAGCAAAAGTTCATCGCGAATCCCTTCGGCCCTGTCGGCAGCCGGATGTACAAGACCGGCGACCTGGGACGCCGCCGCGCGGACGGCACACTTGAGTTCATCGGCCGTATCGATTTCCAGGTGAAGATTCGCGGGCACCGCATCGAACTGGGGGAAATCGAGAATCAACTGCTGGCCTGCGACGGGATCCGCGAAGCGGTGGTCATCGCGCTGGACGTTTCCCCGGGCGAAAAACGGCTGGTGGCGTACCTCGTTTGCGCCGACCAGCACACGCTCGACCCCGAACGACTGAGCCACACCCTGCGTCACGGCTTGCCCGACTACATGGTGCCCGACACCTGGATAGCGCTGCAGCGCCTGCCGCTGAACCTCAATGGCAAGGTCGACCGCAAGGCATTGCCGCCTCCGGACTGGCTGCAACGTGAAGAACCCGCCACGGCCCCCACCGAAACGTCGATCACCCACCCGCCAGCGCCTCAGCGCTCATGGACCCTGGAACTGCCTCGAACCGGAGTTTCGCCTTCCTCCCGGCCACGTCAGCGTGGCGTAGCCGCCTGGCGTATCGAGCCCTCAACGCTTGAGCCCATCGAACGCCTGGCCGCACACCATGGCACGACACTCGATATTGCGTTGATCGCGGCATTCAACACTTTGTTGTATCGCTACAGCCAGCAGGACGAGATCTGCCTCGGTTACACCCCGATGCGTCGCCCCCCCGGCGAAGCGGAAGGCGGGGTCGGCAACCTGGTCGATACACGGCTCCTGCGTACCCGCCTTCGCCGCGGACTCAGCCTTACGGCGGTGGTGTCTCTGACACGTGAAGCCCATGCACAGGCCGAGCAGAATCCCGATGCGGATTTTGCAGGTGTGCTGGCAGAACTGGCCCGACAAGGTGATCACCCGACCGTTGAACACCTGCCCGTCATGTTCGAACGAGGAGAATCCGATTCGCCCCGGCCTCAGAGCCTCGGCTGTGACCTGAAGCTGCTGGCATATTCAGCTCAGACAGCGCTCGAAGGTCGCCTGGAATACGACGCCAATCAATTCGACACCGAGACGATGGCGCACCTGACGCGGCACTTCGAGGCCATCCTGAAAGCCCTCGCACACACTCCCGAGGCACCGATCGACACATTGCCTCTGGCCCCGATGGACTGCCCTTCGCTATCGCTGACCCGAAATGCCACGGTACTCAGTGCCGCACAGCAATTGCCGGTGTTCCAGCGTTTTGAAGAACAGGTCCAACGAACCCCTGAGGCCACTGCGCTGATTTTTGAAGGGCAGGCATGGAGCTACGCGACCCTCAACCGTCAGGCCAACCAGTTGGCCTGGCACTTGCGCGCGCAAGGGGTGGGAGCGGAAACCGTCGTGGCGCTACTGGTTGAACGCGGCCCCCGGTTGATCAGCAGTCTGCTGGCCATTCTCAAGGCCGGAGGGGCTTATCTGCCGCTGGACTCGATGTATCCCGCGCAGCGGATCGCAACCATGCTGGATGACGCCGGAGTCGGGTTGATTCTCACCTGTGACGATCTGCACGGACACTTGCCTGACTGTGCGCTGCCGACGATCTGCCTGGACCGGGATCGGGAGGCCCTACTCGGGCAGCTGTCGACCGATCCACAGATCGAGGTCGGTCAGCAACAGCTGGCTTACTGCCTGTTCACCTCAGGTTCGACGGGGCGTCCAAAAGGCGTGCAGATCGAACACCGGGCCCTGAGCAATCTGCTTGCGGCCATGCAGGCCGCACCGGGGCTGACGGCTTCGGACGTCTGGCTGAGCGTGACCTCGGCCGCCTTCGATATCTTTGCGGTTGAGGTCTATCTCCCGCTGATCAGCGGGGCCCGGATCCTGCTCGCCAGCAAGCAAGACACCTCTGATCCGATGGCATTGGCGCGACTGGCCAACGAATACGGCGCAACAGTCCTGCAGGCGACACCCGCCACGTGGCGCATGTTGATCGACAGCCAGGTCGAGCTGACTCTGGACACCGCCATGAGTGGCGGTGAAGCCATGGACGATGCGCTGGCTGACGGCATGCGTACCTTCGCTCGCCGTGTCTGGAACCTCTATGGCCCCACCGAAACCACCATCTACTCCAGTCGCGCGCACATCGTTGCCGGCCAGTCCCCCACCCTCGGCGGCCCCGTGGAAAATACTCGCCTGTATGTACTGGATCGCTATCTGAATCCGGTTCCAGTGGGCTGCACAGGGGAAATCCACATCGCTGGCGATGGCCTGGCGCGGGGCTACATCAATCGTCCTGACCTCACCGCAGAACGGTTCCTGCCCGACCCGTTCGGCCCGCCGGACAGCCGCATGTACCGCACGGGAGATCTGGCGCGCCAATTGCCCGATGGGCGCCTGATCTACCTCGACCGTATCGATTTCCAAGTGAAAATCCGTGGTTTGCGGATCGAACTGGGCGAGATCGAGGCCGCCTTGAGACGTTGTCCTTGCGTAAGGCAGGCGATCGTCACCGCGCACGGGGACGATCCCGCCACCCGTAAACTGGTTGCCTACGTCGTCCCGCGCCCTGGACAGACGCTGCGGAGTGATGCCCTGAAACTGCAGTTGCAACGCGTCATGCCGGACTACATGGTGCCGAGCGCCTGGGTGTTTCTGGAGCAATTGCCACTGAACGTCAGCGGCAAGATCGATCGCAGCCGCCTGCCCCCACCCACCTCGGGCGAGACGGTCAGCGTCGCCACCCAAACCGCCACCCAACATCGACTGGCCGCCATCTGGGCCCAGGTCCTGCAGGTCGAACAGGTGTCTGTGCACGACAACTTTTTCGCACTGGGCGGGAATTCTATGTTGGCGATTCGTTGTCTGGTGCGTATCAACCGCGAATTCGACCGCCAACTGTCCTTGCGCACGTTCTTCGATCACCAGACCGTCGAGGCGCTGAGCCGCTTCCTGGATCAGCAGAGCACCGTGAGCGATTCCCGGGAGGTCAAAATCACACGCTGGTTCGAGCAACCGGGCTTGCCCGACGTCTATGGGTTCTCGGGCTGCGGGATGCATGGCATTGCCTATTTCCAGTTGGCCAGAGCACTGGCGTCAACGTGCAACTTCCATGCGCTGGAGCCCTTCGAGACCTACCGCGACGGCGAGCACCTGCTCGGCGTCCAGGAACTCGCCAATCGTTACGCGAACGCGATCCTCAACCGTGGGAGCGAGGAGCCGATCACGCTGTTGGGACACTCCTTCGGGGGCACGATCGCTTTTGAGACGGCACGCTTGCTGGAGCAGCAATCAAAAACCGTACGACTGATCTTGCTGGATGCCACATTGATCGATCCGCGAGTATTGGAAGAGCAGGCAGGACTGTGCGCACAACCGGATACGCTTCCCGAATGGCTGGAATCCACCGAGGAAGATCCGGGCAGCCACGCATTGCAACATCAGTTGCGGACCGCCGCTCAAGAGCTCTACAAGCAGCATTGCCAGATTTTCGCCGGCTATGTACCCGACGGCAGGTTCAGTGGAAGGGCTGCCGTCTTTCTGGCGCAAGACGCCAGCCTGCGGCAAAAACTGCGAGCGGGATTTGTCCGTGTCTGCCAGCAACTCCTGCTCCAGGTACCCGAGTTGCAGGATGTCCCCGGCGACCACATGTCCATGCTCACGACCCCGCAAGTCGAAACGCTCGGTGCGTTGATAAAGGAGGAACTGCAACCATCGCCGGTTACACGGCCGGTTGAGCTGGACCGGGCATGACGGGCTTTACGACCTTGCTCGGGGAAGATTGCTGCATCGTCGAGGCCCGCGACCGCGCTATGTGGTCTGCGGGCCTGCTCGAAGCGGAACGTGGATTGACGGTCGGGATGAACCGGCAGCGCCTTCGCGAATACACTGCCGGGCGCAACTGCGCCCGCGAAGCGCTCATACACCTCGGATTCCCGGGCCTGCCAATCGGTAAGGGTTCCGGGGGCGAACCGCTGTTCCCGCCCGGTGTCTGCGGAAGCATCTCGCACACCGACAACTACTGTGCGGCGGCCCTCGCCCTCAAGCGCCACATCGCAGCCCTGGGCATTGATGCCCAGAGCAACCGACCGTTGGAGGCGCCGTTATATCGACGGGTGCTGGGCCGTCCTCCGACAAAAGACTTCGCGACACAGGGTTTCTGCGAAGGCACATTGCAGTTCAGCATCAGGGAGGCGTTCTACAAAGCCATCTTCTCCTTTTGCCAACGCCACGTGCGTGCCGGTGACCTGATCGTGGAACTGTTGGCCGAACCAGGACACTGCGCAATCCACAGCCTGGCGCCCGATCTGGAATCCTGCCTCGCCCCCTTCACGGTGGATGTCCGATACGCGTTTGATGAACAGCGTCTCTACAGCGCCGTCGCCTTGCGCGAGCGCTGAAACGAGACCGCAAGGTTCCGTCCTCAGGCTCAGCTAAGTTTCACTGGATACCTTCTCCCCCTGCGCACTTCCAGCGCTGCTCAGGAGAGGCATCCCACCCATGAAACCCGCCATAGCCGACTGGCTCAACAAAGTACCCGAAGTGACGCTGTCCTTCTGGGTGATCAAGATCCTGTCCACGACCGTGGGTGAAACCGGTGCCGACTTTCTGGCCGTGGATGCCGGATTCGGCGCGGGCCCGACCAGCCTCGGCATGGCGGCGCTGCTGGCCATTGCGCTGTTCGGTCAATTGCGTACCAAAGCCTACACGCCCTGGATCTACTGGCTGACCGTGGTGCTGGTGAGCATCGTCGGCACGCAGATCACCGACATCCTGACCGACATGCTGGACGTCAGCCTCTACACCAGCACCGCGGTGTTCTCCGTATTGCTGGTGGTGAATTTCCTGGTCTGGTACCGGACGGAACGCAGCCTGTCGATCCGCGAAATCGTCACCCCGCGTCGAGAACTGTTCTATTGGGCCACAGTGCTCTGCACCTTTGCCCTCGGCACGGCCGCCGGCGACCTGGCGACCGAAGCGCTGGGCCTGGGCTTCACTGTCGGCGCCGTCATCTTCGGCGCACTGATCGCCGCCACCTTCATTGCCTGGCGATTGGGCGGCAACACGGTGCTGACATTCTGGATCGCCTACATCCTGACCCGCCCCTTCGGCGCGTCCCTCGGCGACCTGCTGACCCAGGCCAAAACCTACGGCGGCCTTGGTATGGGCGCGACCTGGACCAGCGCGATCTTCCTCTGCGTCATCGTCCTGCTGGTGACGGCCGCGCAGATCAGCACCGGCAATCGCAAAGCAATCACTGAATAAACCTTCAACTGTTCATCAAGGAATCGTCATGCGCCAGATTCAAAACCTCATTCGTCACGTCGCCATCGTCTCGTCCATCTGCCTGCTGAGCATTGCTGCCGGCTGCTCGAAACCGGCAGACAAGCCTGCTGCAAACGCCGCTGCAGGTGCAGTCAGCACACAAGGCCAGGCCGCCTCCAAACTGGGGGATCTGTCCGAGTTCCGCACGATTGCGACCGATGTCGCCGCCCTCGTCGACAAAAACGACCTGCCCGGCGCCAAGACCCGCATCAAGGATCTGGAAACCGCCTGGGACTCGGCCGAAGCCGGGATCAAGCCGCGTGCTGCCGGGGACTGGCACATGCTGGACAAGGCCATCGACCGCTCGCTCGACACCTTGCGTGCCAGCGCCCCGCAACAGAAAGACTGCAAGGCGCGGATGGACGAGTTGCTCAAAGCCTTTGACTCGCTGAAGGGCAACGCCTGATCCGGGGCCGGACAAACTCTTGCACAGATGCTTCAATACAAGCGCGACGGCCCAGCCCGTCGCGCTATTTTTTTGGGGAGCGGGTCATGCGGATATTACTGGTCGAAGACGATCCGATGATCGGCGATGCCATCCAGGGTGCGCTGAACGACGCCAGTTACGCCACTGACTGGGTGAAAAACGGGCTCACCGCACTGGCCACGCTGGACACCCAGCACTACGACCTGGTGTTGCTGGACCTCGGCTTGCCCGGCAAGGACGGACTGGACGTGCTCGACAGCATTCGCGCTCGCAACAACCCGGTGCCGTTGCTGATCATCACCGCCCGGGACGGTCTCGACGACCGCTTGCGTGGCCTCGACGGCGGTGCTGACGATTACTTGCTCAAACCTTTCGACATGGCCGAACTGCTGGCGCGGATGCGTGCGGTGTTGCGGCGCAAGGGTGGCAGCGCCCTGTCGTTGCTCGACAATGGCGTGGTGTCGCTGGACCTGGTGTCCAAACAAGCCACCACTGCGGAAAACGCGGAGGTGCAATTGTCCAGCCGCGAGTTCGCCCTGTTGCAGGCCCTGTTGATCCGGCCGGGGGCGATCCTCTCGCGCAGTGAACTGGAAGACCGGCTCTATGGCTGGGGCAACGAAGTGGAAAGCAACGCGGTGGAGTTTCTGATTCACGCCCTGCGACGCAAACTCGGCAGTCACGTCATCAAGAACGTCAGGGGAATGGGATGGATGGTTTCAAAAGGCGCCTGAGGGATTCGGTGCAACTGCGGCTGTCGGTCACGCTGTCGCTGGCCATCCTGATCGTCGCGCTGCTGGCGGCGGTTTTCGCCTTCGTCTCGGCGCTGGACGAGGCCCACGAAATGCAGGACGAGTCCTTGCGCCAGGTGGCGGCCCTGTTCGACCGCCAGCAAATGACCCTGCACTACCCCGCCGCTCAGGCCGTGGATGACGACAACGAAGAATCCCGGGTCATCGTGCAATACCTGGCCGACGGCAGCCAAGCGGTCGGCAACGATGACGCCCTGCTGCCACTGCCCTTCCCCACGACCCTGTCCGATGGCCTGTCGACCTTGAGGGTGGCCGGTGAAGACTTCCGCGTGCTGGTCAAAACCACGGCCCGTGGCGAGCGCATCGTCGTCGCCCAGGAAACCGGCGTGCGCGACAAGGAGGCCCGCGAAAGCGCCTGGCGCAGTCTGCTGCCGTTTCTGATCCTGTTTCCGGTGCTGTTGCTGGTGGTCGGCGATCTGGTGCGCAAGATGTTCCGCCCCATCGCCATGCTCTCGGCCGATATCGACCAGCGTGACGAACAAGCCCTGCACCCGATTGACGAAAGCCATGTGCCGAGCGAGATCCGGCCGTTTGTGGTGGCCATCAACCGCCTGCTCGCCCGCGTCGCCCAGTCCGTGGACAACCAGCGGCGCTTCGTCGCCGATGCGGCCCACGAACTGCGCTCGCCCATGACCGCCCTGTCCCTGCAGGCCGAACGACTGGCCGCCACGGAAATACCGGCAGCCGCCCGCGAACGCCTGTTGCCGTTGTCCCGGGGCATAGAGCGCAGCAGGAACCTGATCGATCAACTGCTGAGCCTGGCCGCCGCGCAGTCAAATTCCAGTACAGCGCCGACCACCGTTTCAGTCCTGCACATCTATCGGCGGATTCTGGAAGACCTGCTGCCGCTGGCGGACCGCAAGAATATCGATATCGGCGTCGAAAGCAGCGAGGACGTACAGGTCAGCATCAACGAAACCGACCTGCTGATCCTGATCCGCAACCTGGTGGACAACGCCATCCGCTACACCCCGCCCGGCGGGCGTATCGACCTCTCGGTCAAACGGGAGCAAGCGACGGTCGTCCTGCAAGTCAGCGATACCGGCCCGGGGATTGCCGTGGAAGAACAGGCGCGTGTCTTCGACCCGTTCTATCGCAGCCTGGGCACCGATGAGTCGGGCTCGGGGCTGGGTTTGTCCATCGTCAAGGCGATTGCCGATCGCACGGGGCTCAAGGTTGATCTGGGGTTTACCGACGTCAACGAAAACAGCGGACTGTGTGTCACCGTCAGCATCGATCAGCCCTGAGCTGCTTCCCGTCCTTACATTTCGACCTGCGTCCCCAACTCGATCACTCTGTTCAGCGGCAACTTGAAGTACTTCAGGTTGCTGTTGGCATTCTTGAGCAGGAACGCGAACAGGTACTCGCGCCACTTGGCCATGCCGATGCGGTTGGTCGGAATGACCGTTTCACGACTCAGGAAATACGTGGTGCGCATCGGGCTGAAATCCAGTTCGGCCAAGTGACAAAGGCTCAGCGCCAGCGGCACATCCGGCTCTTCGGTAAAGCCGAAATGCAGGTTCACCCGGAAGAAGCCATCGCCATAGGACTCGACTTCAAAACGACGATCCACCGGCACGCGCGGGCTGTCTTCGGACACCACGGTCAACAGCACCACCTGCTCGTGCAGCACCTGGTTATGCAACAGGTTGTGCAGCAGCGCGTGGGGAACCGCGTCGGCCCGCGCCGTCAGGAACACCGCCGTACCCTGCACGCGATGAGGTGGCTGCGCACGAATGCTGCTGATGAACAACGGCAGCGGCAACGCGGTTTCATCCAGCCGCTCGACGATGATCTTGCGCCCGCGTTTCCAGGTGGTCATCAGGAAGAACAGACCGATACCGGCGATCACCGGGAACGCACCGCCCTGCAGGATCTTCGGCGCGTTGGCCGCGAAGTACAGGCTATCCACCAACAGAAAACCGAACAACATCGGGATCGCCAGCCAGCGCGGCGTCTTCCACAGCAACAAGACGACGGCAGCGGACAGGAGCGTGGTGATCAACATGGTGCCCGTCACCGCCACGCCATAAGCGGCAGCCAGTGCGCTGGAAGATTCGAAACCGATCACCAGCAGCACAACGCCGACCATCAAGGCCCAGTTGACGGTGCCGATGTAAATCTGGCCCTGCTCCTGGCTTGAAGTGTGCTGGATGAACATGCGCGGGACGTAGCCCAGCTGGATGGCCTGGCGCGTCAGGGAGAACGCACCGGAAATCACCGCTTGCGAAGCAATGATCGTCGCCAGCGTGGAAAGCGCGACCATCGGCAGCAGCGCCCATTCCGGGGCCAGCAGATAGAACGGGTTACGCACCGCTTCCGGGTTGCCGAGGATCAATGCGCCCTGACCAAAGTAATTCAGGACCAGACCGGGCAGGACCAGCATGAACCAGGCACGGGCAATCGGTTTGCGACCGAAGTGGCCCATGTCGGCGTACAAGGCTTCCGCACCGGTCAGCGACAGGACGACTGCGCCCAGAATCGCCACGCCCATGCCCGGATGGACCGTAAAGAAGCGCACCGCCCAGATCGGGTTCAGCGCTTGCAACACCTCGGGGCGCTGCAAAATGCCGTAGACCCCAAGCGCGCCCAGCACCACGAACCACAGCACCATGACCGGGCCGAACAGGATGCCGATCCGCGCCGTGCCGTGTTTCTGGATCAGAAACAGCGCCACCAGCACCACCACCGACAGCGGCACCACCCAGTGCTCGATGCCGTCGAACGCCAGCTCCAGCCCTTCTACCGCCGAGAGTACCGAGATCGCCGGGGTGATCATGCTGTCGCCGTAGAACAGCGCCGCACCGAACAGTCCGAGCAACACCAGCACTTTGCTCATGTTCGGGTAAGGCGCCGACGCGCGACGGGCCAATGCCGTCAACGCCATGATGCCGCCCTCACCCTGGTTGTTGGCCCGCAGGATGAACAGCACGTACTTGATCGAGACCACCCAGATCAGCGACCAGAAAATCAGCGACAGAATGCCCAGCACACCGTCGTGATTGAGCTGCACGCCGTAGTGACCGGAAAAGACTTCTTTGAGGGTGTAGAGGGGGCTGGTGCCGATATCCCCGTAAACCACACCGACAGCGGCCACCAGCATGGCTGCGCCTGAGGATTTGGACGGGGAATTTTCGTTGTTTTTACTCAAGGGTCGCGGCTCTCGAACGGCGGGAAGAAGTGGCATGCCATCCTTGGGCAATACGCTGACCGGGGCCTTCAGGCATAAAAGGCTGCGGTGCGGTCAAAAAAACGCGGCCAGTATCGATGCGAACAAAATCCGCCACCGTAAAGAATGCGTAAAAAATCGATCTGCCCCGAACTGTCGCGCACGTTTTTAAGGTCGGCTGATTGTTATGGCTGATGGCATAATCGCCAGCAGTTCATAACAGGGGCGCATCAATGTCCGTTGAAAGCTACGACCTGCTCGCAATCTTTTCGGCGGTGGCGCAAGAGCGCAGCTTCACCCGTGCGGCGGCGAAACTGGGCATGTCACAACCGGCCTTGAGCCGGGCGATGCGTCAACTGGAGGAGCGTCTGGGCGTGCGTTTGCTCGCGCGTACCACGCGCAGCGTCCTGCCGACCCAAGCGGGTGAGCATCTGTTGCGAGTGATCGCGCCCCGGTTCGAGGAGATCGATCACGAGTTGGCCTTGCTCAGCGAGTTTCGCGACAAACCGGCCGGCAAGTTGCGCATCACCGCTGGCGAGCATTCCGCAATCACGATCCTGCAACCCGTCCTCACACAGTTGATGCCTGACAACCCCGACCTGAATGTCGAGATCATCGTCGATTACGGCCTGACCGACATCGTCGCCGAAGGCTTCGACGCCGGCGTGCGGCTGGGCGAACAGGTGGCCAAGGACATGATCGCGATGCGCATCGGGCCGGACATGCGCATGGCAGTAGTCGGCTCCCCGGCGTACTTCGCCCGCCATCGCAAACCGCTGATTCCACCCGATCTCATGGAACACAACTGCATCACCCTGCGCATGCCGACCCATGGCAGCCTGCTGCTGTGGGAATTCGAGAAGGACGGGCAAGCCCTGAATGTGCGAGTCGAGGGGCAACTGGTGTTCAACAACATTGCCATGCGCCTGCAATCCGCGCTCCAGGGGCTGGGGCTGGCCTACATGCCGGAAGACCTGGTGCAGGAGCATGTCGCGCAGGGCCGGCTGATTCGGGTACTCGCCGACTGGTGCGAGCCGTTTTCCGGCTATCACCTCTACTACCCCAGCCGACGCCAGAGCTCACCCGCCTTCACCCTGCTGCGTGATGCGTTGCGCTACGGAAGCTGACGCTGCTCAGGGTTGGGCCAGGTGTTTTTCCAGTGCTTCGCTGGCGCGCACCGCTGCTTCGACTTCTCCGTGTTGGGTCAGCACCTGCGTCAACTGATGCAATTGCACGCTGCTCAATCCCACCCGCAGGCTGGCCGCGATATGCGAACGCAGCTGCGATTCGGCGCCGGGCGTAGCGGCCAGGGCTGAAACCGTGGCCAGTTCGCGGCTTTGCCAGTCCAGGTTGTCGCGTTCGAAGATGTCGCCGAACAGGTGCGTTTGCAGGAACTGGTTGATGACCGGCGCGAAGTCGAACAACGGCCCCTGAACCGGCGCCCCGGCGATACGGGTCTGATTGGCCTTGCCCACGGCCAGCAAGGCGTCGCCTGTCGCCACGGCGTGACCGGGTTCGCGCCCAGGCTCATCGTGGAGGCCGCGTTGCTTGCGCGCCTCGACCACTTTCATCAATTCACCCAGCGCATTGAGGCTGCGTGGAAAACCGGCGTAGGCATACAACTGCACCAGAATTTCCTTTGCCTCGCTGACCGTCAGCCCGGCATCCAGCCCTTCGTTCAAAGCGGCGTTGAGACGCGGCATGTTGCTGCTGGCCATGGCCGCGCCAATCGGCACGATCGCCTGCTGCCTCGCGGAGAGCACTTCGGAGACCGCGACTTCTGTCGGAGCTGCCGGCGGCACCGGCCGGTCTTCGGCGACTTTCTCCAGCCACTCCACATTCTTGCCGTTCACCGAGCCGGTCACCGCCAGATGGGTCATGGTGCTGTTGGGCGCAGCGCCATGCCAATGCTTGACGCCCGGCGGGCAGACGATCACATCGCCGGGGTGAATGTCCTGCACAGGCTTGCCCCATTCCTGGGTCTGCCCGACACCGGAAATCACCACCAATCGTTGACCGGCAGGATGGGTGTGCCAGGCCGAACGAGCGCCCGACTCAAAAGTCACGTAAGCGCCGGACGCATTGATTTCGCCCGTGTCGTTGAACAGTGGATCGACGCGCACCCGACCGGAGAAATAATCTTCAGGCCCCACGAATGAAGCCTGAGAACCCGCACGTCGGATCTGCTGCGCGTTCAACGGCTCACTGCCGCCGCCCGCGACTTCAGCAGCGCTGGCAAAAGGTGTGGCCGCGCACATGGCGAGGCCCAACAAGGTTTTGTTCATGGATGGCTTCCTTCGAATCAGAGGGTTCGGGCGTAAAACGCCGTCAGCTGTTCCATGGCAACATCGACGTAGGCCGGCACCCAATAGGTTTCGATGTGCGTGGCACCCTCGATCTTGAACAGGGTCTTGTCCTGAGTCCCGGTGGCCTTGGCGAAGGCCTGTTCCGACATATACAGGCTGTCGGCCTTGCTGCCGGCGATCATCAGCAATGGCTTGTCGATCAGCTCGATCTGGTCGGTGGCGTCAAAGCTCATCAGGTCCAGCAGGCTGCTGAGGGTGTATCGGAAGGTCGAGTTGGGATGCGCGTGGGTCTTGCCGTAATACTCGAAGCCCTGGCGGTACAGGTCGAACGGCAATTTGGCGATCTGCTCGTCGGTCAGTTTGGCATCGCCGACGTATTGGATTTCCCCGCCGGCGGCTTCCTGGGCGCGGGCGGCCGAGGCTTGCTGCAAACGCTGCTGGATGGTGTCGAGTTGCGAGTCCTGATAACCGTTGCGGCGCACCAGCCCGGAATTGAACATGCTCACCGTGGCAATCGAGCGGAAGCGCTTGTCGGTTTGCGCGGCCTTCAACGAATAACCGCCACCGCCGCAGATGCCGAGCAAACCGAGATGAGCACTGTCGACGCCGGGGTAGCTGGCAATGAAGTCGGCCATGCCATGAATGTCTTCGACGCGGTTGGCCGGTTTGTCGATGTTGCGTGGTTCTCCCCCGCTCGCGCCTTGATAAGCGGCATCCGCCGTGATCGTGATGTAGCCCTGATCGGCCAGACGCTGAGCATAAAGACCGGCGACCTGTTCTTTCACCCCACCATTGGGGTGCGCGACGACAACGGCGGGATAGTGCCGGGCCGGATCGTAGTTCGCGGGGGTGTAAACGTTGGCGGAAATGGCCAGGCCATTGAGCGTGTAGGTCACCGGATGAATGTTGACCTTGCCCGGCTCGTTGCGGGTGATCGCGCCACCGTAAGTCAAGGTGAACGGGTTCTGCCGGTAATCCGCCGCCTCTACTTCAGCACCGGACATCCCGATCATCGCGGCCAGCACGCCGGCCTTCATCGTGGTTCGCATCATTTGCCTCTCCTTTCCATCAATACGGTATGGAGAGGCAAACTACCCTTCGGCGATTGATTGATAAACGGCACTAATTGGATAGCACTGATACCAGAATCACATAAGTATGGACTCGCGACGCTGGCCCGCAGTCGAGCGGGCCAACACCGATCCTCTTAAACTGCCCTCTGCCCTACCCACCGTCGCCGATAAGCCAGCCCCGCCTGCAAGCTGAACGCGAGCACCACCGTCGCCGGCGCAGAAAAACTGCCGGGAACACCGCCCACCCACATCAGCAACAACCCCAGCGCCGTGGCGGCGAACCACGCCATCAGGCCGACCGGGTTGAACGCCGGGCTGCGTTGGAGTGCGCCTTCGTCATTGCTGCCATAGACAATCTGCGCCAATGCCACACCGACCCAGGCGACCACAAAAATGCCCTGATACGCCAATGCCTTGAGCAGGTAGGAAAACACGTCGGCGAGCATCAAGCCGTACACGATCACCCCGACCACCAATGCCCACAGCAGGTACGAACCGCGTATGCCGAAGCGGCCGAAGAATGCCTGCATATTGAGGGTCGCCAGGTAGTAATTGGCGGTGTTGATCCGGGTTTGTGTGGCCCAGACGAACAGCAGGCCCCACAGCCCCATCAACTGCAGAATTGCCATCACCACAGAGACTTCGTTCAGCGCGCCTTCATGAGGAATACTGCTGACCAGATAGATGCCTGCCGAGCCGTTGAGCAGAAAAGTCACGGCATAGAACGGCATGCCGAAGTTCCAGCGACCGTGATACTGAGCGTCCTGCGGCTTGCCGAAACGGGCGTAGTCGAAGGTGAACAGCATCAGGATCCAGACGCCCATGTAGGCCACAAAGCAATCCCACCAGCCGAAGGTCGCGGGGGTTGCCGGGCCGAAATCGAGCCATTGCGGCTGGTAACCATAACGGCTGATCGACAGCCCGACCGCCACCAGCAAACCGCCCAGGTACACCGGCAACAACACGCCGTTGAGCTTGTCCAGCCAGTGCTGCACGCTACCCAGAATCATCGGCACGCTGTACAGCACCACCAGCAGGGCAGCCAGTGGATAGACCAGCTCCGGGTACAGGTGATTGAGCGCCACGGCGATCACCGATCCTTCGAACACGGCGTAGTAAATCGCCGTCGAAAAGAAAATCAGCGTGGCCAGGCAGGCCCCGGTCCGACCGAACAACACGCTTGAAAACAACGCGACCGACCATCCGCTGCGCATGGCGAAACGACTGAGAACGCTGTTGACCAGCCCATAACTGATCACCGACAGCACCATCCCGATCAGCGCATTGCGTGCGCCGAAAGACAAGGCCAGCGAAGCGCCGACCACGATGTAGAACATGGCGCTGCACACGGCCCACCAGGCCATGGTCAGAGACAGTCGGCCCATGCGGGCCTCGGTGGAAATGGAATGATGGGCCGGATCTTGCCCGGTTTGACTCGATTGCGATAAAGCAGCCATATGCGTGTACTCCAGAACCAGTCAAAGGTTGAAGCGCGGGTAGCCTTCACCGCACCGAAGTGCGGCGTTGGCCTGGCGTGTGGCAGGGCCCGCGCGGTGCGGCGGGCAGAGTCAGGAAGGGAAAAGCTTGCTCAGGCAGCTGAGTCTTTTCTTGTAGGAGCGCCGTGCGTCCAGGGCCTCGTCGAGGCTGACCGCTACAAAGCGAGCCTTCTGGTTGGGCTGCATCTGGCCGATCAGATCCAGGTCGGCACTGATGACGGTGCCGATCATGGCGTAACCACCCCCCGATACGGCATCGCGATGCAGCACGATGGGTTCGAGGCCGGCGGGTACCTGAATCGAGCCGATCGGGTAGCAGCTGTCAACGATGTTCGACGGATCGGAGCCTGCACCAAATGGTTGTTCTCGCGGCTGGAAGTCCAGCGCGCTGCCGCCCTTGAAGCGATAGCCGATGCGGTCTGCTTCCGATCCGACTGTCCACGCCTCGGCGAAAAAGCTCTTCGCTGCCGTGTCGGTCAGGCGATCGTAATAAAGTCCCGGCACCACGCGCAGGGTGATCTCCCCGCCCAGTGACTGGCGCAGCGCCATGGGCAGACTGGCCCCGGGACGCCCCTTGCCGCTGGGCTTGCCCACCGGCAATTCGTCTCCGGCGATCAAGCGTCGTCCGGCAAAACCGCCCAACGTCCCGAGCGCATAAGTCGATCGACTGCCCAACACCAGCGGCACGTCGATTCCGCCTGCCACCGCCAGATAAGCCCGGGCACCCGCCTTGGGAAAATCGAAACGCAGAACCTGGCCGGCCTTCACCGCGAACGCGGTGGCGTGATGCATTTCCACACCATCGAGTCGAGGCGCCATGTGCGCGCCGCACACCGCAACCAGTGCGTCTTGCTGAAACGCCAGCTCAGGGCCCAGCAACGTACATTCCAGCGCGGCACAATCCGCCGCGTTGCCGACCAGATGATTGGCCGCACTCAGCGCATATTGATCGAGCGCGCCGGAGGGCGGGATGCCGAGGTGGTAGTAACCTTCGCGGCCCAGATCCTGAACCGACGTGGCGAGACCGGGTTTGAGTACCTTGATCATGCCAACACCTCCTGCAGCGACGCGGGATAACCGACCGGGTCGGCGAGAAACGCATCCAGTGAAAACTCCACCGGCCGAATCCGTAAATCGAAAAGCCCGGCCTCCACGTCCGCAACGGCCTGGTCATACGCTGCGCGATCCATCGGCTTGAACTGCACAATGTCACCCGGGCGGAAAAACACCATGTGGTCCTTCAGGTACGCCAGCGACTGCTGCGGGTCGTAGATGGGGGCCGGTGTGACACCGAACATCTGATAGCCCCCGGCACCACGCACCGAGTAGATACAACCGAAGCAACCACCGTGACCCAGTGTCAGTTTCGGCGTGTCGGTACGTGGACGCAGATACTTGGGCACCTGCAACTGACGTTCGCGTTCGACCATCTGGAACATGAAGGGCAAACCGGCGACGAACCCCACCATCGAGACAAACCATGGCGCCCCGCTATGTGCAGCAATGAACGCATCGACATCCGCCAGACCATTGATGCGCGCGGCGTATTCCAGATCCGTGGCGCTCGGGTCCTGGTGCCGGTCGCGAAAACGCATCAGCGTTTCGTGGGTCCAGGGATCGTTGTACAGCACCGGAATCTCAATGATCCGGGTCTGCAAAGTGCGCTCGGCAACGGCTTCTGCCTCGGCGCCCTGCACCGCATCGAGCAAGGCCTGCGGTGCAATTCGATCCGGATCGAAGCGGATCTGGAAGGATGCGTTGGCCAGACACACATCGAGTACGCCATCGAGTTTCAACCGCTCCACGGCGCGGGTGACCGCCATGCCCTTGAAAAACGCCTCGAGGGACATGCTTTCACTGACTTCGGCAAACAGATGCTCATCGGCACCAAAGCTGTAGCGGATCGGACGACTCATGCTTTACCTCCGCTGCGGCGTGCGGACAGCCAGTTTTCCAGCGTCCCGGTATGAAAATCGGCGGTTTGCAACCACGGTTGCTGCAGCAGTTCAGCGTGCAGCGACAAGGTGCTGGCCATGCCGGTCAGCAGGGTTTGCGCCACCGCTGTCCGGGCACGCGCCAGGGCTGTGGAGCGATCCGGCCCATGCACAATGAGCTTGGCCAACAGCGAGTCATAGTACGGTGGCACCCGATAACCTTCATACAGGTGAGTGTCCACACGAACACCTTCGCCTTGCGGCCAGACCAACGATTCGACCAGACCGGGGCTTGGGAAAAAGTCCCGGGCCGGGTCTTCAGCATTCAAGCGCATTTGCAGGGCCGCGCCATTCAGACGGATGTCACTCTGCTTCAGGCCCAGTGGTTCACCACCGGCAATTCGCAGCATCGCCTGCACCAGATCGATACCGGTGACCAATTCGGTGACCGGGTGTTCCACCTGAATTCGGGTGTTCATCTCGATAAAGAAAAACTCGCCGGAGACGTCGTCATACAGGTATTCCAGCGTGCCCGCCCCCTTGTAGCCAAGGGATTCGGTCAGGCGTACGGCGCTGGCGCAGAGTGTCTCCCGCTGCTGCGCGTCGAGTACCGGCGACGGTGCTTCTTCAAAGATTTTCTGACGCCGGCGCTGTAGCGAACACTCACGCTCAAACAGGTGCACGGCGTTTTTCCCGTCGCCCAGAACCTGTACTTCGATGTGCCGGGCCTTGCCGATAAAGCGCTCCAGATACACCGCACCATTACCGAAAGCAGCCTGTGCCTCGCGTTGCGAGCGGGGAAACTCTTCACTCAATTGCGCGGCATTTTCTGCCAGACGAATACCCCGCCCGCCACCGCCGGCCGAGGCTTTGATCAGCAACGGGTAACCGACCGATTCAGCCGCCCGAAGCGCCGACTCGACATCAAACAGTTCGCCCGGCGAGCCCGGCACCACTGGAACACCTGCCGCCTGGGCAGTACGCCGCGCCTCGGCCTTGTCACCCATGCGCCGGATCGTGTCCGGGTCCGGGCCGACGAAAATCGCGCCGCTGGCAATCACGGCTTCGGCAAACCCCGCGTTCTCGGACAGAAAACCATATCCAGGGTGAACCGCATTGGCGCCCGTCGCTTGCAGGGCACCCAGCAACGCCTCTATGTTCAGGTAGCTTTTATCGGCGCGGGCTGGCCCCAGAAGATGCACCTCATCGGCCAGGCGCGCTGCCTGAGAGTCGATATCTGCCTCGCTGCATGCGGCGACTGTGGGGATGCCCAGGGCCTTGGCGGCACGGATAATCCGCACGGCGATTTCGCCACGGTTGGCGACCAGCAATTTACGTATAGGTTGAGTCATGTTCACGCCCTCACTCGCTATCAAGCGTAGCGACGACCTGACCCGGCTCCACCGGATCACCGTCTTCAACCTGGAAGGCACTGAGGCGCCCCGCCGTCCCGGCGGTCAGTTCGGAAAACTGCTTCATGACTTCGATCAGGCCAATCACCGTGTCGGCGCTGACTGGATCGCCGACCTCGACGTAATTCGCCGAATCCGGCGTGGCCTTTCGGTAGAAAGTCCCGGGTAACGGGGTGATGACAGAGTGTTCGGCCATGTCTGTTCCTCTTGGAATAGTTGTAGAAAGGCAGGCAAAAAAATGTTTGAACCCCGGCGTCTGTGTGCCGGGTGTTTCGTTTTTATTCAGCGGGGGCGGCGCACCTCGATCCCGGCGGCATCGAGCGCATTGCGGGTGGCTTCGACCAGAGCCAGCGCCCCCGGCGTATCGCTGTGCAGACAGATGGAGTCGAACTCGATCGCCAGATCCTCACCCTCGACCGTACGCACTACGCCCTCCTGGCAAGCGCGCAGCACACGGGCGGCGACAAATCCCGGATCGTAGGCCCGAACATTGCGGGTGAAGACGATGGAGCCGCTCAAGTCGTATTCGCGGTCTGCATAGAATTCGCGAACAACCGGTTGGCCGAGCTCTTTGGCGACACGCCAGATAACCGAATCGGGCATGCAATACAGCAACAGATCGGGCTCCAGCCGTTGCAGGTTTTCCACCAGCAGACGCGCTGCCTCTTCGTCCCGGGCCAGATGCATGTACAGCGCGCCGTGAGGCTTGATGTGTTGCAGCGCCGCGCCCTGCACCCTCGCCAGTTCACGCAGTGCGCCCAGTTGATAAAGGATGTCGTCGACCAGCTCCTGAGCCGGTGCATTGATGTGTCGGCGACCGAACCCCACCAGATCGCGAAACCCCGGATGAGCACCGATGCCGACCTTCAGACGCTTGGCCAGCTCGACAGTGCGACGCATGGTGCCGGGATCGCCGGCATGGAAACCGGTAGCGATGTTGGCGGAACTGATAAACGCCATCAGTTCGTCGTCGACACCATCGCCGATGGTCCACGGGCCGAAGCCTTCGCCCATGTCCGAGTTGAAATCTACTGCCTGCATAACCCTTGCTCCTGACACTTGTGACTTCATGCAGGCCACGTTAAATTCCCGCCACCCCCTTGGGAAGATCTATTAACAGATAGGGTATCTTCTGAAAAACAGATACCTGAAAAACAGGAACACCCATGTCGTTGACCTTGCGTCAGATTCGCTACTTCGTTGCCACCGCCGAGATCGGGCAGATATCCCAGGCAGCGATTCATTTGAATATTTCCCAGTCGGCGGTGACCACGGCGATCAAGGAACTGGAAGGCATGCTCGGCACGTTGCTGTTCCAGCGCTCGGCTCAAGGCATGAGCCTGACGGATGCCGGCCGGCACTTCCTGAACCGCGCCTACGTGATTTTGCGCAGCGTCGACGACGCGCTGAACAGCCCGCTGCCCGACATTCGCGCCAGCGGCCTGATTCGCCTGGCCGCGAGCTACACGGTGATCGGCTATTTTCTGCCACATCATCTGCAACGACTGGAGCACTGGCACCCGGACGTCGCCATCGAAGTCCACGAGCAGGAACGGCAGGCCATCGAACAGGGATTGCTGGAAGGAAAATTCGATATGGCGGTGGTGCTTACCGCGAACCTCACGCACCCCGACATCGTTTCGGAAACCCTGTTCAACTCCGAACGTCGTCTGTGGCTGCCCAGCCACCATCCACTCTGTGAGCGCTCGGCCGTCAGCCTCGCGGATGTCGCGCTGGAACCCTACATCCTGCTGACCGTGGATGAAGCGGAACAAAGTGCCATGCGCTATTGGGAAAACGCCCGCCAACAACCCAACGTGCGGGTGCGTACCAGTTCTGTAGAAGCCGTACGCAGCATGGTCGCCAATGGCAGTGGCGTGGCGATTCTCTCGGACCTGGTGCACCGTCCCTGGTCGCTGGAAGGCAAGCGCATCGAGACCCTGACCATCACCGACAAGGTGACCCCGATGAGCGTCGGCCTGGCCTGGCACCGCGAGCGCGAATTCAGCCCGGCGATGCAGGCCTTGCGCAATTACTTCCACGATGCGTTTCTGGCCCCCCAGCAGCTTTCAGCGCGGCGCTGACGCACAGGATCAGGCAAGAATTCAGTAGAAATGCACTAACGGAATGCGGGTTCGGAGCGGGAGGATGGCTGTCCGACAGATCCATCGAGGACGTTCCCATGCTAGTTCAAGCCTACGGTGCCCACGCGGGCGACAAACCCCTTGAGCCTATCCAGATCAATCGCCGCGCCCCTGCGGCCCATGACGTCCAGATCGACATCGCTTTCTGCGGCATCTGCCATTCCGACCTGCACCAGGTGCGCTCCGAGTGGGCCGGCACACAATTCCCTTGCGTACCGGGACACGAAATCGTCGGCCGCGTTTCGGCGGTCGGTGCCCATGTTTCCGAATACAAGGTCGGCGATCTGGTCGGCGTCGGTTGCATCGTCGACAGCTGCAAACACTGTGAAGACTGCGAAACCGGCCTGGAAAACTACTGCGACAGCATGATCGGCACCTACAACTTCCCGACCCCGGACGCCCCCGGCTGGACGCTCGGCGGCTACTCGCAAAACATCGTGGTGCATGAGCGTTACGTGCTGCGCATCCGCCACCCCGAAGCACAACTGGCCGCCGTCGCACCGCTGCTGTGTGCGGGCATCACCACTTACTCGCCGCTGCGTCAGTGGAACGCCGGGCCGGGCAAGAAGATCGGCGTAGTCGGCATCGGCGGCCTGGGCCACATGGGCATCAAACTGGCCCACGCAATGGGTGCGCACGTCGTTGCGTTCACCACCTCCGAGTCCAAGCGCGAAGCGGCGAAAGCACTGGGCGCCGATGAAGTGGTGGTGTCGCGCAATCCCGAAGAAATGGCTGCGCACACCAAGAGCTTCGACTTCATCCTCAACACCGTCGCCGCCCCTCACGATCTCGATGCGTTCCTGGTGCTGCTCAAGCGTGACGGCGCCCTGACACTGGTCGGCGCCCCCGCCTCGCCGCATCCATCGCCGAACGTGTTCAACCTGATCATGAAACGGCGCACCATCGCCGGCTCGATGATCGGCGGCATTCCCGAGACCCAGGAGATGCTGGATTTCTGCGCCGAGCACGGCATCGTGTCCGACATCGAACTGATTCGCGCGGATCAGATCAATGAGTCCTATGAGCGGATGCTCAAGGGTGATGTGAAGTATCGGTTTGTGATTGATAACGCGACGTTGGCAGGCTGAGCGCCGGGCTCGACGAGCGCGTTAATGTAACGACGAAAATCCCGGGCGCTTCAATGCCCCGGGATGACCGTTTGCCCAAAAACCGACTGTTGCCGAGATCGCTTCGCGACCGTTCATTTACCCAGATTCTGATTCATCAGATTGTCCAGTACCGGTTGTTGACTGGCGGCTTGCCAGTCGCGCCAATGCTTGCACCCCTCCACGTTGATTTCCGCTGCATGACTGCGCGCATCGCAGATCATTGCCCACTTTTGCCTCAAGGTCGGATATTTAATGAAGTCCGCCCGGGTGGGTGGCTCACAGCCGGATAACGTGGCGACCGACAGAATGGTGGCCGCGAGTTTCCAGGCGAGTGGATAGCTGCTGGCTGGCGTCATGACAATGAATCCCCCTTCCGGGAGACCCTCCTGAAGTAATGAAAAAACCTGCTGTTTTCATAAGCTGCAGAAGAATCTTAGGGATTGATTGGCCCCTCCACGAGATCCACTTTCAGGTTATTTCATGGAACCATTTCCACGCACGAGTGGCGCCTTCGAGGCCTGGCCGTAGTGGCGGATAAGGCAAGCCATCTGGCCCTGCGCGTACAAGACGCCGTCAGCGAAACCCAGGATGGCTTTCCAAAATCACTCCATTTGAAGTAGCCTTTTGATATCAAAAAGATATCAATCGTCTTCGAAGGTCGTCAGACCCGAGTTTTTGCGGAAAGGAATTCCATGAACAACGTCATTACGTAAACGCCTGCTTTTGCATTGATCTTTCCCCCCACACCCAGTAAAAAACCCTCTCCCTTTTCCATCCTAGCAAGGAGCAGCGGATGCTCAAGCTATCCACGGATCGACTGGACCTGCGCACGATGCTCGAGTCCGACTGGCCTCTGTTCCTCAGGCTGCATTCCGAGCCGCAGACCATGCAGTACGTGTTCGGCGAAATTGCCGAGGAGCAGGTTCGCAAAGGTTTCGAACATCGGCTCCCGGCGTGGGGGCCGCAATCAGAGCACTGGTTGTGCCTGGTGGTGATCGACAGGGTCAGCGGCCAGGAGCTGGGCGTGACCGGGTTGCGCATTCTCTCGCCCGGGCATGCCGAGGTGGGTTGCCTGCTGTTGCCGGAACATCAGGGCAAAGGTTTTGGTACCGAGTCGCGGCAGGCAATCATCGACCATGCCGCATCCATCGGGCTGGACTCGTTGGAGTCGACCGTGACCGACGGTAATATCGCGTCCTGCAAGGTGCTGGAGAAATGCGGCTTTGTGTTCGCACGTCGTGTGCCGCAGGCCTACCAGATCGGTGATCGGTGGTTCGACGATCTGATCTATCACTATCAAATCCGCTGAGCCTTACGCTCAACGACTCGCCAAGGAGGCCTTTCGTCGTGAATCCCTATCAATGCCTGCCCCCACGTTCCTTCTGGCGTACGGCCGTGGCCGACAAGTCCGCGCTGGACATCGGTGAGCTGTGGACACCGCAATTCGAGATCGGCAACAAGGACGCCATCGTCACCGCCGGTTCCTGTTTTGCCCAGCACATCGGCCGCGCGCTGGTTGCGCGCGGCATGAACTGGCTGGATGCGGAACCCGCCCCCGACGCGTTGCCCGAGGCCGACTGGAAAGCCCACAACTACGGGGTGTTTTCGTTCCGCACCGGCAATCTGTATACCCCGGCGATGTTGTGCCAATGGCTCGAATGGGCGCTGGGCGTGAGCGCTCCGCCGGATGAGGTCTGGGTACATGACGGGCGTTTCTTCGATCCGTTCCGCCCCGCCGTGGAGCCTGACGGATTTGCCAGCGAGCAGGCGTTGTTCGAGTCGCGTGAGGCCACCCTCGACGCCATCCGCGAAGCGTTGCGCCGCGCCAAAGTGTTCGTCTTCACCCTCGGGCTGACCGAAGCCTGGCAACATCGCGAGACCGGTCTGGTATATCCCGTGTGCCCCGGCACTGTTCGCGGCACCTTCGATCCGCAACTCCATCAATTTTGCAACTTCGGCTTCATGGACACCTATGGCGACATGGTCAGGGCGCTGGAGTTGATGCGTTCGATCAACCCGCAACTGCGCCTGTTGCTCACCGTGTCACCGGTGCCGTTGACGGCAACCGCTACCGGGCAACATGTGCTGAGCTCGACGACCTACTCCAAGTCGGTGCTGCGCGCCGTCGCCGGGCAGTTGTGTGAAGACCTGCCCGACGTCGACTATTTCCCGTCCTACGAAATCATCACCGGCACGCCGTTCAAGGGCGCGTTCTACCAGCCCAACCAACGGGAAGTCACACCAGAAGGTGTGGCGTTCGTGATGCAGCAATTCTTTGCAGGGCTCGACGCGGTTCAATCGGTGCAGGCGCCGACCACCTCCCCCTCCACCCGCGTGTCCAGCGAGGATCTTGTCTGTGAAGACGCCGTACTCGATTACTACGCCTAGGTTTCTGCTGCTGGGCGACTCCCATGCCGGCGTCATCGGCAAGGCAGCGCAGGCCCGTGAACTGCCTTTCGGCGGCGGCCCGCTGGGAACCGGTCGGGACTTCACCGTCGACTTCTTCAGCCTGGCGCGCAATGACGTGGTCTTTCGGGATGGGGAAATGGATCGGCTGTATCGCCAGGCCCTCGACACGCTGAAAGTACCGCATCTGGCAAAGGTCGAGGTGCCGCTGGTGAGCACCCTCGGCCTGAGCCTGCACTACCTCGCCACCGCGCCGAACTGGACCTGCTACCAGAATGCGCACGGTGAGTTCGACGACGGTTTTCTCGCCGGGCCGTTGTTCGAGGCGGTCATCGACACCCTGTCCCGCCCTGCGCTGGCTTTCTATGAACAGGCCCTGGCGCTGAACCTCAAGGTGTTCGCCGTATTGCCGCCGCAACGGGTGCCGGAGCTCTCCGACACGCGCGTGTTCATGGCCGCACAGTCATTGCTGATCGAACGCCTGCAAGGGCTTGGCGTCGAGCTGATCGACGTGCGCGAGGCGGCGAATGATGAGCAGGGTTTTCAGCGTGAGGCGTTCTGCGAAGTGGATGACCCGCTGCACGGCAATCTGGCGTTCGGTGAGTTGATCGTCGAGCAACTGATTCGTCGCGGCATTTAGAAAAAGAGGGAGCGCATTGCTCCCTCTGATGTTTTCAAGCCTTGGGCTGCGTGCCGAGAATCGTCACCCGCTCGCCATAACGCGAATGCGGGAAATAATCCCAGATCGCGTGGTGCTGGGTGCAGCGGTTGTCCCAGAACACCAGCGTGTTCGGCGCCCAGCGTACGCGACAGCTGAGAGACGGTTCCCGAGCCACCAGGTCGAACAGCATGTTCAACAGCACCTGACTTTCGCCACCGGACAACTGCACGATGTGCGATGTGAAACCGGAATTGACGAACAGCGACTTGCGCCCGGTTTCCGGGTGACGAACCACCACCGGGTGTTCGGTTTTTGGCAGGTTGGCCGGCGCCTCATAGCCCTTCCACGGAATTGCGCCGTCGTGAATCGCGGTCAATTCGCCGAGAAACTGCTGCATCGTCGGCGAGAGCATTTCGATCGCCAGGTGCATGTTGGCGAACAACGTATCGCCGCCCGTGCCGATGGCCGGGGTTTCCTTGACGTACAACATCGAACCCATGGACGGCGCCAGGTCGGCCGTGCCGTCGGTGTGCCAGGTTTCGCCGGCCACGTAGCGCGATTGCGCATTGGCGCGGATCACCACCAGCTCCGGGTCATCGCCGTCGATGTCTTCCACCGGCAAGGCCCGCAGTTCGCCGAACAGCCGGCCAAACGCCTTGTGTTCCTCGACCGTCAGATGCTGATCGCGGAACACCAGCACGTGGTTCTCCAGAAAGGCCCGGCGGATTTCCCTGAGCTGATCGTCGCTCAGCGGTTGCGAAAGATCGACGCCGCCGATTTCGGCACCGATGATCGGCGTGATCCGGTCGACCGTGATGCGCTGATACGGTGCGCGCTTTTCTGCGGCGATGCGCTCGATTGCCTTGAGTGCCAACTGATCCATGTTCTCTCACCTTTCTTATTGGAACGACGCCGATGACTGCTCGCGCAGAGAACGCGGGCGCATGTCGATCCAGTGCTCGTTGATGTAATCCAGACAGACCTGGCGTTCGCCACGCATCCCGGCTGCACTCCAGCCGCTGGCCATCGGCTTGCCCGCCGGCCACAGGGAATACTGACCCTGGGCATTGATCACCACCTCGAATTGCAGCTGTGCGTCATTCATGTCGTTCTCCTGTTGAACGGGATTGCAGCGTTGTCAGGTTCAGGGCCAGACCTTCTGCGAGGTGGCTGAACAGCACACGCCGCTGCTCGTCGGTCTGCGCACAGGCCCAGACGTACACCCGCGCCGACGCCGCACACACCTGCGCGTACGCGTCAGCATCGTCAGTCGCGAATGCTTTGGCCGAAACCTCCACATTGGCACTCGCATGAGCCTGGGCAAACGCCGTAGCACTGGCTTCGGTATTCAACTGCGCGTAATACACCGCAAACGCCTCGGCATCGCCGAAGTGCTCGGCGATCATCGCGGTGTTGGTCGGTGCGAGACCATATGTCATCGCACTGGCATGGGCCTGGGCGTACGCCGCGTCGTAGGCATAGGCCCGTCGATACAGCGCCAGCAACACCGGTTTGAGCGTGGCCCGCCATTCGCCCTGACGCCCGGACAAGCCGAGCGCCGCCCGTTGATGCAGGCTTTGCAAGGCGAGCAGCGCTGGCCGATGTTCCGGCAAGGCCTCGCAGAGCATCGGCAGCACCACGTCGGCTTGCCAACCATGAACTGGCCGAAGCGACTGCGGTTCATCGACCCTGTAAATCCTTTGAAGCAAGACATCGGGCTGCTCTTCGCACAGCACCTGCGCCAAGGTCGGCAACCACCGAGGCATTGAAATCGGCTCATTCATATCGACGGCCCCTCCGTGCCAATGACCTCGGCCAGCATCCGCGCCCAACGTCCCGCCACGATGCCGTAGTGATCAGTGTCCAGCCGTTGCCAACTGCGCAGTTGCGGCAGCAATGCCTGCCAGTTGCGTTGCAGGTCATTCATGTTCCAGTTGTTGCCCAGCCCATAAGGGTTGGCATGCCCGGCGATGAACATCCGCACCGCTGTGGCGGCCAACGCGGGTGGCTGGAAGTCGACCATGCTGGTCATGTTGTTGCGACAGCACACTGTCAGCCGTTGCAGATAAGCCTGACGCTCCTCGGACATCGCCTGCCCTTCAACGTCAGGCCAGCGCTGGGCGAACTCACGCTGGAACACCTGTTCGATGGTCCGCTCGTCGATGCCGGCCAGCTCCGCACCGGCATCCGGCGCGGGTGGATCGATCAGGTACAGCAGCGGTTGCCTGAAACCGTCAGCCTGGGCTTGCTGACACAGCGCCTGCGCCACCCAGGCACCGAACGACCATCCCGCCAGGCGCCAGGCACAGCCGGCCGGGAGGTGGGCCTTGATTACCTCCAGATACAACCGGGCGCGCTCGACGATACTGATGTTCGGTAGCGCCGGCAGACGCAACGCAGGGTCCGCAATCACGCACACCCCAAGATCCGCAGGCAACGCCGAAACCAGTTCCCGGTAGGCCTGAACATCACCGCCCACCGGGTGAATCAGATACAGCCACTCGCGACCGGCGCCGACATGCCACTGATCGATCCGCACCGCGCCGCTCCAACTGCTCTGCGTGGCAGTTGGCGCCTCGACCGAGCAGCCTTTCACCAACCCCAACACCTCGCTCAGGCTGACCTTGTGACTGAACTGCGACAGCTGGAACACCTCACCGGTGGCCGCTTGCAACTCGTCGATCAGGTCCAGCAAGGTCAGCGAATCCGCACCCAGGTCATACAGCGAATTATCGTCCTCCAGATCCGTCACACCGAGCCATTTGCACAGGCATTCACGCAGACGCACGGAAAGATCCACGCCCTTCGGCGCTTCGACCTGCGCCCCCACGGCGCCATGGCGAACCGGATAGAAGCGCCGCGCCGTGTCAATGCCGGTGGTGGAAACCAACAATTGCGGCAACTGCGCCGCCATCGCCAGATCGAATACCCGACAACCCTCTTCGGCCGACAAGCCGACCGTCAGATGTTCCTGGTGCGCAGCGTCCCCGCCATTGCTGGTCGTGGCCATGCCGATGTCGCGCCAGATGTCCCAGTTGATCCCCAGGCGCAGGCAAGTACTGGCCGAATCCGCCCGGTAATGAGTGAAGCCGTCGAGCACACCGCTGGCCGCTGAATAGTCCAGGTGCCCCACGCCGCCGAACAATGCCGACATCGACGAGCAGTACAGGACGAAGCCCGGCGTAAGCTGTTCGATCAGGCTTTCGACCGCCAGCATGCCGCGGGTCTTGGCGGCCATCGCCTCAGCCATCTGCCGGGCATCACGGTGGCGAATCAGACTGCCCGCGCCGACACCTGCCGCATGAATCACCCCGGACAGTTGGCCGTAGCGCCGGGCCAGTTGATCGAGTACCTGCGGCCAACTCGACAGGTCAGCGATGTCCGCCTGAACGCAGTCGATTCTCGGCGCATAAGTCGCGAGATTTGCAGGCAATTGCCCCTGACGCGAGAGCAACACTACACGTCGTGCGGGTGCCTGCAGCAGGTGTTCGCACAAGGTCCGACCGATCCCGCCCGTGCCGCCCAGCACCAGAAACGTGCCGTCGTCCGGCAACAGGCTGGAGGTGGTCGCCAGGCTCGGCAATGGCTGGGATATCAGTCGTGGCTGCCACAGGTAACCGTCACGCACCGCCATTCGCCGAGGCAACGCGGCCGGATCGACAAGCAACGCCGCCAATTCCCCGGCCTGCGTATCAAGGTGCGGCGACGGCCAGTCCAGCCAGTGGCAACGCACCGGGTATTCCTGCGGCACCACTTCGGTGATCCCGGCCAGTGCCGCCAGTTCGGGACGCCGAACCTCGCCGTCCACCGGGCACGCCTGCCACGACATCAACCACAACCGCAGACGTGTCGTCCGTGCAGTTTGCCCCCAGGCCTGCATCAGCGCGCTGACCGTGTCCAGACAGGCCCACTGCGCCAGATCCAGAGATTGCTCGTTGACTGCGCCTGACACCGCCAGCGGCAAGGTGTGCAGCCAGTCGAGTTCGCCGGGTTCAGGTTCTGTGACCTCGGTGAGCAGACGATTCAGGGCTTCGTTGTCCAGAGGATCCAGTTCGAAACGATCTGCGCCGAGATGCTTGAAGCCGTTGCCGGTGCGGACTTGAATCACGCGGTGATAAACCGTTCGCAGATTTTCCAGTAATGCCGCGCCGGGTGCTTCATGGCAGCAAAGGATCAGCGTTTCTCGTTTGGCATCAGATGCCTTCACACTCAGGCGCTGGACACGCACCCACTGCCGCTGATGGAACCACTGCGCCAGCGGTTGCCGCTCGATACCTGCCGAAACGGGGGCAACGATTTCGGCAGCGGGTTGAAACCGATAAGTCTGAAGATCGAACGACGATGGCGGCAAATCCCACGGCGGTGGCGCCGAGCGCTGCGGCCACTGGATAGTTGCGCCTTCGTACCACGCCTCCAGCAATGCCTGCGCTGAATGATCACGGGCGATCATCTGTACACCCGACGCGGTGATTTCCTTGATCGTTGTCGGCAGCAAAGGAATTTCGTCACCCGGCCGGCAGACCATCGCAAAGCGCCAGCGCAGTTGCCGGCGACCTGACTGCAAGTGGCGCAGCAACGCGGTCTGCTGCTCTGGATGCGCTTGCATGTGCTCGCGGATCGCCGCGATATCGCGCAGCAATTCCGCTCGACTGTGGGCCGAAACCATCAGCAGTGGCAGCGTTTCCTCGGTCAAGTCCTGCGCCTTGGGTGCGGCGCCGACAATCACATGGGCGTTGGTGCCACCGATCCCGAAACTGCTGACACCGGCCAGACGCCGCCGCCCTTCCGGCCATGGCCGGGACGTGGTGGGTACGTAGAACGGCGAATGCTCCAGATCGATCTGCGGATTGATCCGGCCGAACCCGAGGTTCGGCGGCAGCACGCCATGGAACACCGCGAGGCTTGCGCGAATCAGCCCGACCACCCCGGCCGCCGCCCCAAGATGTCCGATCTGGCTCTTCACCGAGGCCAACGCGCATTGACCGGCCGGCGCATCGCCGAAGGCCTTGGTCAACGCCGCGACTTCAATCGGATCGCCCAGCAAGGTGCCGGTACCGTGGGCTTCGATGTAGCCGATGTCGGCACCGGTCAATCCGGCGCGACTCAAGGCGTCGCTGATGACCGCACTCTGCCCGGCCACCGACGGCGCGGTGTAACTCATCTTGGCCCGGCCATCGTTGTTCAGTGCAGAGCCTTCGAGCAACGCGTAGATCCGGTCGCCATCCGCCCGCGCCCTGGCCAATGGCTTGAGCACCACCACGCCATAACCACTGGCGCCGATGGTCCCGCTGGCGTCGTCGCTGAATGGACGGCACAGGCCATCGGCGGAAAAGATGTGCTGCGAGCGATGACGATAGCCATCGCTCAGGGTCGGGTCGATCAACACCCCGGCCGCCAGCATCACATCACTGTCGCCCTGGCGCAGCATCGAACTGGCCAGGTGCACGGCGATCAGCGAGCTGCCGCACGCCGCCTGCACGCTCAGGGCCGGGCCGTTGAGGTCCAGGTGATACGCGGCTTTGGTCGCCAGAAAGTCCTTGTCGTGATGCAGCGCCATCTGGAAACCGTCCGGCAGATCGCCTTCCGCGGTGTCGCGCAGCATCTGCTGGAAGTACGTGGTTTCGCCGCAACTGGCGATCAGGCCGATGCGCGGGCCATCCGCCGACGGAACGATGGCCGCGTGTTGCAGAGCCTGCACACAGCCCATCAGCAGATGCCGCTGTTGCGGGTCCATCAGCCGTGCTTCCTGGCGGCTGATGCTGAAATATTCGGGATCGAAATCGAGCATGCCGGCCAGTTGGCTGCGGGCGCCGATCAGGCCTTCTTCCGCGGCAAAGTGCTCGATGCCCAGCTCGTTACCCTGCACCATCGCCCAGAACTCGGACAGGTTCTGCGCCCCGGCCACATTGACCGACATGCCGATGATCGCCATCGGTTGATGGCCTGCATCGGCTTGTCGTACGCGTACCGCCGCCACTGGCGCGGTCGACAGATGCGCCGCAAGACGCCGTACCGTGACGTGTTCGAACAGATCGGCCATCGTCACCTTGTGCGGCAGTTCCTGGGTGTAACGCGCATGCAGACGCATCAGGCCGAGGCTGGTGGCGCCGGCCTCGAAGAAGGTTTGCTCCGGCTCAATGTCCCGCCCGATGACTGTCTGGAACAGCTCGCTCAGTTGCCGTTCCAGCGAGGTCAATTGAACAACCGGTTGTGGTGTGCTGCGCCGCTCCAAAGCCGCACCTAAATTCGGCAAAGCCTTGCGGTCGATCTTGCCGCTGGGGGTGCGTGGCCAGACGTCGATCCGCCGATATTCATCGATTCGTACATGGGATGGCAGTCGGTGCGCCACCTGACGATCCAGTTGTTGAGACGTCGCGGGCTCGCCATCGAGTTGCAGCCACGCGGTCAGGCGTGGCGGATCGACCTGAACCGCCACCACCGCGTTGACCACTTCCGGCACCTGCATCAGCGCCGCCTCGATCTGCCCCAGTTCCAGACGATGGCCGCTGAGTTTGATCTGCTGATCGTCGCGCCCCAGATAGTGCAGGCAACCCTGGGCGTCGGCCCGCGCCAGATCGCCGGTGCGATAGAACAAGCGGCCCTCTGCCAACTCGACGAATCGCGCGGCGTTCAGCGCAGGATCGGCCAGATAACAACGCTCAACCATCGGCCCCGCCACCAGCAGGTAACCACGGCAGCCGTTCGGCACCGGGCGGTCGTGTTCATCGACCAACAGCAACCGGGCATTCCCAACGGCATGGCCAATCGGCGCCCGCAACGGCCAGTCCCGCGCCACGGCTGGCAAGCGCAAGGCGCTGACCACATGGGTTTCGGTCGGGCCATAGTGATTGAACAACGAAGCTTGCGGCATGCCGCCGAACCAGTTGCGCAGCGCGTCCGTGCAGAGCAGTTGCTCGCCAGCCGTGATCACCTCACGCAACGCCGACGGATAGATGCCCCGGGCCACGGCGGTTTGCGCCAGATGCTGCAAGGCCACGTAAGGCAGGAACAACCGTTCGATCCGCGCCTCGACCATGTAACCCAGCAACGCCTCGGCATCCTGACGCCAGCGCGGCGTGATCAGGTGATAGCAGCCGCCCCCGCAGAGGGTGCTGAAAATCTCCTGAAACGACACATCGAACGACAGCATGGAGAACTGCAAGGTCACCGCTTTCGCCGGCAACTGCCCTTCCGTGCGCTGCCATTGCAGCAGGTTGCACAGGGTGCTTTCCGACACTTGCACACCTTTCGGCGTACCGGTCGAGCCGGAGGTGAACAGCGTGTAAAGCGGTCGTTCACCGGCATGACGTGGGCGTTCGAATGGCCCTGTCTCCGTTCGCAGGTCAACCCGGTGCACGGCGAACCGCCCCGCGTTCAGCTCATCCAGCGCCGCTTCGGTCGCGTCGCTGAACAACAGGCAATGCGGCTGCGCCTGCTCCAGCACCTGACGCTGGATCGCCACCGGGTAAGCTGGATCAAGCGGCACGGCGGTCAGGTTGAGTTTGGCCAGAGCCAGCAAGGCGACGATGTGCTCCACCGACGCGTCGAGAAACAGCACGACATGCAACGGAGCATTCCCGGTCGGCAACGGATGACGCTCGACCAAGTCAGCAGCCAGAACGTCGGCCAGTCCATTCAGCTCGCCATAGGTGAGGCGGCGCTGACCTTTAACCAATGCAACCGCATCCGGCGTGCAATGGACCTGATGCTCGAACCAGTCCGCAAGGGTGTTGAATGGCAGCTCGCCCTTCGGCCCTTCACTGGCCGGAGCCAAACCGTGTCGATAAGGACCGAGCAGACTGTCGAGCGTGGCCGCCGGGCTTTCCAGCAACAGGTCCAGACCACGGCGGAACAATGCGTTCAGCGTGCTCACCTGTTCTGCATCGAAATAGCTGCACTGATATTCCCACCAGCACTCCAGCTGCGAGCCGCTGCCCACCATCAACAAGGTCAGTGGGCACTTGGCGTGCAGGTGTTCGTTGAACTCAAGGGTGGCGCGCAGGTTTGAGTCGGCCAGTGCGGCGTAATCAGTGTTTTCCAGCACGAACATGAAATCGAACAGTGCGGTATTCGATGAAAGCCGCAGGTCTTCCACCAGATCCGCCAGCGCCACGTCCTGCAATGCCAGCACCTCACGCACGCTAGCGGTCTGCTGGCGCAACTGCTCGCCGAGGGTCAGTGCGTGGTTTACGGTGGTGGGGATCAGCACGGTGTTGGCGAACATGCCGACGCTGTCCTCGAACTCTGCCAGTGGCCGATTGGACACCGGGCTGGCGATCCGTGGCCGCTCGCATCCGGTCAAGGCGTACAGGCTCCAGGCGAAGACACTGAACAGCACTTCGAAACGGGTCAGTCGCTGTTGCGTGCAAAAGCGCTCGAGGGCGGCGCTGCGTACGGCACCCAAGGGTTCTCGATGCAACCGGGCATCCGGGCTGATTTCGCGCATTGGCATCAGTGCGGGCGACGGTTCTTCCTGCCGACGATGCAACTCGGCCAATGCGCGACGCTGGTCGCGATAATGCGGATCGACGCCCCACTGGCCCTGCCACTGGCCAAATTCCAGCGTCGTCAGACGTGCTGACGGCTCAGGGCTTTCGCAACCCTGCACAGCATCGTTGTAGAGCTGCGTCAGGTCGTCGAACAACAGGTTCACCGACCAACCATCGACGATGATGTGATGCAGGTTCAGCAACAGCCGGCAGCGGCCATCGGCAAACGGCAACAGCCACGCCTGAAACAGGTTCGGCGTGGTCAGGTCGAACGGTGTGCTGAACACCAGTTCCGCGAACGCCTGCCAGTTGTCTTCGGTGAAATGCCCGACTGCGAAGGTTCGGCAGGCCGGGCCTTGCTCGGCGATCACCTGATCCAGGCCATCGGCACCGGGCACGAACGCCGTGCGCAATCCGGGATGGCGCAGCACCAGACGTCCCACAGCCTCGGCCAGCGCTGGTAGATCGACACCTGTCGCGAGATGCAGAATCAACGGCACGCTGTAAGCGGTCGAGTTCGGCGTACGTTGCTGCAACAGCCACAAGCGGCGCTGTTCGGCAGTGGCTGGCAAGCGTCGGGCCGTGCTGATCGGTGGCGCGGACGGATAGATCGAAGGCCACGTCAGCTCAGCGGTCAGTTGTTCGGCCAGTGCCGAGAACGGTTCATTGAGCAACGTGTCGATGGTGAGCTCGCGCTGCCAACGGCTACGAATCGCCGAGCGCAAGCGCATGGCCTTGAGCGAATCGCCGCCACTGCCCAGCCAGTCATCCTGTGCGCTCAGGCTCGGTTGACCGAGCAGCGAACGGGCCTGACCCAGCAACCAGTCCAACGCCGGCGAAGCGTTGTCGTTGTCCATCGCCGCCAAAACTGGATGCCACGGATTCAGCGGTTGGCCCAGCAAGCCATCACGATCGATCTTGCCATTGGCCGTCAGCGGCAGGCGCTCCAGCAGGAACAACTGATGCGGCCGCATATACGGCGCCAGTTGCGCTCGCAAGTGGGTTTCGAAGGCGTGATAGTCCAGCTCCCCGCGCGGCACGATAAACGCCAGCAGCTGATGATCTTCAGCCGCCTGACGCCGGGTGCAGACATACACCTGCGCCACGCCCGGATGCTCCAGCATCCGCTGCTC
This sequence comes from Pseudomonas sp. GW822-FHT03F04, assembly GCF_058801405.1. Taxonomy (NCBI): domain Bacteria; kingdom Pseudomonadati; phylum Pseudomonadota; class Gammaproteobacteria; order Pseudomonadales; family Pseudomonadaceae; genus Pseudomonas; species Pseudomonas sp. GW822-FHT03F04. The sequence continues at coordinate 26,927 of NZ_JBXANF010000015.1, read as the reverse complement.
CACCTCCCCCGGTTCGATCCGGAAGCCGCGAATTTTCACCTGGCGATCGACCCGTCCCAGACACTCGATCAAACCATCGGCATTGCACCGCACCAGATCGCCAGTGCGGTAATGGACGTGTGCACCACCGTCGAGGTCGGGCAAACGGACGAACTGACGGGCCGTTTCTTCAGGGCGATTGCGGTAGCCACGGGCGACGCCGCTGCCACTCAAATACAGTTCGCCCACCTCTCCCGCCGGCACCGGCCGTTGCTGCTCATCCAGCACCTGCACGCCGGTGTCCGGCAGCGGTCGGCCAATGGGCACCGAGTCGCCGGCAAAGTCGCGGCTGATCGGCCAGCACAGGGCAAACGTGGTGCATTCGGTGGGGCCATAGACGTTATGAATCCGGCACTGGCTCTCAGGGTTGGCCCGATACCAGGCACGGACCGCTGCGGCGCTGATCTGCTCGCCGCCAATCAGCACCTGCCGCACGCTGGAAAAACACGACGGCCACTCGGCGATCAAGGTGTTGAACAGCGACACCGTCATGAACAGGTTGTCGACCCGCGTCCGCTCCAGCACCTCGGCCAGCCGGCGCGCATCCAGCACGTCCTCGTCGGCAATCATCACGCAGCAGCCACCGTTGAGCAGCGGTGCCCACAGTTCGAAACTGCAAGCGTCGAACGCCGGGTTGGACAGACAGGCGAAGCGGTCCGTCGGACGAATTTCGATATAGCCGTCGGTGTGCGCCAGGCGCAGCAAGCCACGCTCGCCGATCTCGACCGCTTTCGGCGTGCCGGTGGTGCCCGAGGTGTAGAACAGGAACATCACCTCGGCAAAGTCTTCAGCCAGCGCTTGCGGTGGAATGTCCGGTTGATCGAGCAAGGCCTCGACGCTGGTTTGCCACAATGAAGGCGACCACAGCGATTCCTCATCCTGGGTAATCAGGCCGACACACGCTGCATCCGCCAGCATCAACTCACGGCGTTTGAGCGGACTGGCACGGTCCAGCGGCACGACCACCGCGCCAACCTTCAATGCGCCAAGGATCGCCGCCAGCCATTGCCAGCAACGCGGCATGCACAGCGCCAGCGACTGGCCGGGCTCGACGCCACGCGCCAGCAACCCTCGGGCGATGCGCTCGCTGGCGCTGGCCAGTTCGGCGTAGGTCAGGGTTACCGACCCATCGATGACGGCTGGGGCTTGCGGATGTTGCCGTACCTGTTCGTCAAAGCGTGCAAGCAACGTCAGGTCATTGGACGCGTTCATCATTTCGCCTCCTGCGCGTCGAAGCGTTGCAGCTCCCGACGGATGATCTGCGAGACCCGATGGATTTCCGCGCTTTCGAGCATGTCCCAGTGCCCGCCACTGACCAGTTTCGCCAGATAGCCGTGGCCGGCGCGGCGACGCCAGAATCCGCGCAGTTCATGCAACTGATGGCGGCTGAAATCTTCTCGGGCCTGAATCAGCACCACACGCCGGGCTTGCGGCGCACATTCATAGGCGGCCATCGCCATTCGGTTGTGGTTGTAAATGTGGAAATAGCGCTCGACTTGCGCGTCTTCGATGCCGGGGTACATGCCGTTGAAGCGCACCAGTTTGTCGCGGAACTCGGCCATGTCCACGGTGCCGATCTGCTCGCGGAAACCCGGATCGTCGCTACCCTGGGTATCGAGCAGCACCACGGTCACCTGACGATGCCCCGCCGCCGTCAACAGCCGCGCCATTTCATAGGCCACCAGACCACCGAACGACAATCCGGTGAGGATCAGCGGTTGCGCGGTCAGCGGTTCGATCAGCCGCAGATAGGCCTCGGCCATTGCTTCGACTGTCGGCTCGGTACTCTCCCCCGGATTCAGCCCCGGCGATTGCACGCCGTAAACGCCGGCCTCATCCGGCAACACCTTGGCCAGCGACAGGTAACAGAACGCCGTACCGCCCGCCGGGTGAATGCACACCACGTTGCTGTGACCCGAGCCTCGACGGAACTCGATCAGATTGCCCTGCGCAACCGCCGGGTTGGCCCCGACACGCAGCCAACCGCCCAGCGCTTCGATGGTCGGGTAGCTGAGCACCACGCGCACCGGCATTTCAACCGCGAACACCTGGCTGATTTCATGGGCCATCTTGATCGCGGCGATGGAGGTGCCGCCGACATTGAAGAAGTTGTCGCGAATGCCGATCTGCGGCACCAGCAGCAGGCGTTTCCAGATCTGGTACAGCGTCAGCTCGATGTGATCGCGCGGGCTGCTCAGGTTGACCTGACGATTGACCATTTCTTCATCCGCCAACGCCGTCAGCGCGGCACGGTCGACCTTGCCATTGGCGGTCAGTGGCAGCGCGTCCAGCCACAGATAACTGCCGGGGACGACCGCTCGGGGCAGTGTCGTCGCCAGATGGGCCTGCACCGCCGCTTCATCCATCGATTCGGCGACCACACAACAGGCCACCAGCCGCTGATCCTGCGCCGCTTCGCCGACCATCAGCACCACGGCGCTGCGAATGCCGGGAAACGCTTCGAGCCGGGCTTCGATCTCGCCCAGTTCCAGACGCACGCCGCGCAACTTGACCTGAAAATCGTTGCGCCCCAGAAACTCCAGCTGACCGTCCGGCCGATAGCGCGCCAGATCGCCGCTGCGATAGAGCCGATCGCCTGTCACAAACGGATTGTCGATAAAACGTTCGGCACTGAGCCGCACCAGCCCCAGATAACCCCGAGCGACGCCGACACCGCCAATGTGCAATTGCCCGGTGACACCCACCGGCACCGGCTCATCGCGGTCATCGAGTACATAAAAACGGTTGTTGGAAATCGGCCGTCCGATCGGCAGTTGCCGGGCCGGTACTTCGGCGCCGGGCTCCAGGGTCCAGACGCTGTTGATCACCGTGGTTTCGGTCGGGCCGTAGACGTTGTGCAACCGAGCATGGGGCAGGCGCTCCTGAAAACGCCGGGCCAGGGCTGGCGGGAGTTCACCGCCGCCGCTGAACACATCGGTCAGCGAAGCACACAGGCTGACTTCTTCGACCTCCAGAAACAGCTGCAACATCGCCGGCACGAACACCAACGCCGTGACCCGCTGCTCGCAAACTTCGCGCGCCAGATAGGCCGGTTCGTAATGTCCGCCGGGCCGTGCAATCACCAGTCGCCCACCGGTTGCCAGCGGCCAGAACGTCTCCCAGGCCGAGGCATCGAAACCGAACGGGATCTTGTGCAGCATCGCCCCCGCTTCGCCGCAGACCTGCAAACACCACAACAGCAGGTTGCTAAGGCCACGGTGGGCAACCATTGCGCCCTTGGGCAATCCGGTGGTGCCGGAGGTGTAGATCACGTAGGCGAGATGGTCAGGGGTGACGCCGACACTGCGCGGATCGAGATTGTCCGCAGGCAACGACGCCCAGCTCACAGCGTCCTCTTTGAGGTCGAGGATCGGCGCTTCCCAGGTCGAACCTTGCAGTGCCTGACGCAATATCCCGTGCGCCGAGCCGAGGGTCAGCAACACCGCCGGTGTGCTGTCGCCGAGCATATGACTCAAGCGCCCCAGCGGATAATCGGGGTCCAGCGGCACATAAGCACCCCCGGCCTTGAGCACCGCCAGCAACGCCACCGGCAATTCCAGCGAGCGCTCGATGCACACCGCCACGCGCACATCCGGGCCGACACCCAACGTGCGCAAGTGCCGCGCCAGTCGGTTGGCCCGGGCATTGAGTTCGGCGTAGCTCAGCGACTCACCTTCAAAGACCACCGCGCAGGCCTGAGGGTTGCTCGCGGCCTGCGCTTCGACCAGTTGGTGCACGCAGGGCGCCGCTTGCGTCAGTGGCGCGGTGCGATTGAAGTCGACCAGCACCTGCTGACGCTCAGCCTCGTTCATCAACGGCAATGCATTGATCGGTTGCTTGGGATCAGCGGCGATCTGTTCGAGCAGATGACGGTAGTGCCCGCTCAGGCGTTCGATGGTCGCGACGTCGTAGAGGTCGGTGTTGTATTCCACCAGCAAGTCCAGCCGCCCTTCCCGCTCGACCCACTCGAACGCCAGGTCAAACTTGGCCGTGGCGCTGCTGGTGCTGTACGGCGCCAGTTGCAGGCCGGACATCTGCACGCCGCTGCCGGGGGTGTTCTGCAGTACCAGCATCACCTGGAACAACGGCGAATGACCGGGATCCCGCGGCGGGTTGACGGCTTCGACCACACGGTCGAACGGCACGTCCTGATGGGCGTGAACATCGAGCATCTGGCCACGCACGTCGCGCAGCAATTCGGCGAAGGTCTGCTGCGGATTGAGGCGCTGACGCAGCACCAGCGTGTTGACGAAGTGACCGATCAGCGGCTCGATTTCCGGACGATTGCGGTTGGCGAACGGTGTGCCGATACACAAGTCCTGCTGACCGCTGTGGCGCCACAGCAACACCGCCAACGCGCCCAGCAGCACGTTGAACAGCGTGCCCTGGGTCTGGCGGGCCAGCGCCGTGAGTTCGCGCAAGGTGCCGCCATCGACGGAGGAACGGAAAGTGGCACCGACATAACGCTGCACCAATGGTCGCGGCCGGTCGGCAGGCAGGGTCGACAACAGCGGCGCGTCGTCCAAGGCACGACGCCAGTAATCAAGTTGAGCGTCCAGCACCGCACCGCCCACGCGCTGTTGCTGCCAGCAGGCGTAATCGGCGTATTGCACCGGCAGCGGCGCAAGAGTCGGTGTATCGCCACGCAGATAATCACCGTACAGCGTGGCGACCTCATGCAGGATCACGCCCATCGACCAACCGTCAGCGATGATGTGATGCACGCTGTACAGCCACAGGTATTCATCGTCCGCCACACGTAACAAAGACGCGCGCAACAACGGCCCGGTGGCCAGATCGAACGGCGCCCGGGCGTCCTGTTCGACGGCGAATCGCACTTTTTGCTCGCGCTCATCGGCAGACAGCTGGCGCAGATCCGTCACCGACAACAACAGCGGCATCGACGGATGCACCACCTGACGTGGTTCGCCCTCCACACTGCAAAACGTCGTGCGCAGGACTTCGTGGCGGGCAATCAGTTCGTTCAGCGCCCGCTCCAGCAGCGCGACGTTCAGTTGCCCTTTTAGCGTCACCGCCGTCGGCACGTTGTAGAACGGATTGCCGGGCTCCAACTGATCGAGAAACCACAGTTGCCGCTGCGAGAACGACAGCGGCCATGCCGTTTCTTCGCCAACACGGCGGGGAATCACGGCGTCATCCCGGCCACCGAGCAAGACAATCAGTTCCTGTTTGTGACGCTTGAGCGCCTGGGTCAGTTCTTCGGTGAGAAACCCGCGAGGCGCCTTGCAGCGCAGCCTGTCACCGTCCACCTCGAGTACCACGCCATGGCGAGCGAACAGCGCCAGCAATTGATCGGCATTCATACTTCGAACTCCTCCATGTCTTCGTCGTCCAGGCTTTCGGTCACAGGTTCGATGGCAAATGCCTCGACCGGCGCGCGGTGCTGCTCATCGGCCGTGCGCAGCCCGCCGATCATCGAGTAGATCAATTCATGGCTTGGCCCGAGGTCGAACAGCGCCGTCAGTTGCTGCTCCTCGACCGAACCGATTCCGCACAGGCCAAGGCCCTGCTCGACGGCGGTCATGCTCAGCAGTTGCGCCATCGCACCGCTTTCGATGTGGCAGAAGTCGCGGCTGCGCTCGCCATACAGCGGACGAATCGCCGCCATGTCGGCGATGAAAAACAGCGAGAACGCGGCGTTCTCGTACACCGGACGATTGACGAAATAGTCGTAGGTGTCCGGGTCGAGCAGTCCGCTCTGGAGCGCCAGCAAGCGATGCTGGCGAGGATCGTAGTAATACGCGCCACCGGGCACGCCGAGCACGCGATCCGGTTTGATGTAGAGGTACGCCTGAATCGGGTACAGCCCGCCCGCCGACGGGAACTGGTATTTCACCTCACCGTCGAGCTGCCCCTGGGCCAGTGCCGCCAACAAATGCGCGAACGCTTGAGTCGCAATCGGCTGCGCGCCGAACTGGCGCACCGAGCGGTAATCGCTCAAACGCCGGGCGAACGCTGGGTCTTGCGGCAAGTCCAATGCCACCTCCGGCAAGGTTTGAGCGAAGTCACGGCGACCGCGTTGCTCAGCCTTGAACTGCGCCCGCTGCTGCGGATCTTCGATGATGTCCTGCGATGTTTCCGGTGCCTGCTGCACGTTGCCGAGCAATTCCTGCCGCGCCCGGTTCTGGCGGTACATGCCCAGCAGATGCAGCAACGTCGGCTGGGCCAGCAGTTGCGCCACGTGCGGGCGGAACTGCAAGGCGCCGGACAAGGCGTTGCTGATCCTGACGATATCGATCGAGGTCGCGCCGAGGTTCAGCAGGTTGGCATTGGCGGCAATGGATTCGCGCTTGAGCACGCCCTGCACGATTTCCACCAGCCGCTGTTCCTGCGGGCCCTCGACTTCCAGCGCCGGCCCTTGTTCCTCGACTTGCTCAGGTTCCGGCAGACGCTTCTTGTCGACCTTCCCGTTTGAGGACAACGGCCAGGCTTCGACGAAGGTGAACGACGTCGGAATCATGTACGCCGGCAGCTTGTCCGTCAGGTAGTCGGTGAAGTCACTGGCCTGCAACGCCGGATCGGCCTTGAGCACATAACCCGCCAGACGTTTCTCGCCCAGCGTGCTGCCAAGAATCCGCACCACCGCGCTCTGCACGCCGGGATGGCGATTGAGCGCGGCTTCGATCTCGCCCAGCTCGATGCGATAGCCCTGCACCTTGACCTGATTGTCTTCGCGACCGAGGAATTCAATGTTGCCGTCCAGTAGCAAGCGCCCCAGGTCGCCGGTGCGATACAGCCGTTCGCCGGTCAGTGGATGGTTGAAGAAACTGCCCGCGCTGAGCTTTTCATCGCGCCAGTACCCCTTGGCCAGACCGATACCGCCGATGTACAGCTGCCCCGCGACCCAGGTCGGTCGCACTTGCAGCGCTTCATCCAGCACGTAGAAGCGCTGATGATCGAGGGCCTTGCCGTAGGGAATGCTGCGCCACGCCGGGTCGACGTGTTGCACCGGATAGCAGATCGACCAGATCGACGCTTCGGTGGCGCCGCCCAGGCTGATCAGTTGCAAATCCGGCTGCAAGGTCCAGGCCCGCTCGGGCAAGGTGAGGGGAATCCAGTCACCGGACAGCATCGCCACCCGCAAGCTGGCAGGCAACGCGCCGCTCTCGCCCTCCACGTACTCGACCAGCATGCCGAGCAGTGCCGGCACCGAGTTCCACAGGCTGACCTGATGACGCTTGATCAATTCGAGCCAGTGCGCCGGATCGAGGGTCAGTTGCGGGTCGAGGATGACCACTGCCGCGCCCACGGCCAGCGTGCCGAAGAAGTCATAGACCGACAGGTCGAAACTCAGCGACGAGATCGCCAAGACACGGTCGGTCGGGCCGACGGCAAAACGGCGGTTGATGTCGAGCAAGGTGTTGACCGCACCGCGATGGTCGATCACCACGCCTTTCGGCTGGCCGGTGGAGCCGGAGGTGTAGATCACGTAAGCGAGGTCGCTTTCGTTCACCTGCACCGGTTGCAGTGGCAATGCATCGGTTGAGACTTCTTCGGTCACGGCAATGGTCGTGACCTGCGCCGGCCATTCGATCTTGTCGAGCAGCGCCGGTTGGGTCAGGGCCAGACTCGCCTCGGCCCGGTCAAGAATATGTCGCAGCCGCTCTGCTGGCTGACTCGGTTCGATGGGCAGGTAAGCGCCACCGGCATACAGAATCGCAAGGGTCGCGACCACTTGCTCCCAGCCGCGCTCCATCACCACCGCGACCAACCGGTTCGGCAGCACGCCGTGCGCTTGCAGGCGGGCGCCGAGTTGCCGGGCCTCATTGCGTAGCTGGGCGTAAGTCAGTTGTCGCGCGCCGATTACCGCCAGTGCATTCGGCGTGACAAGGGCCTGATGCTCGAACAGTTCGTGCATCAGGGGCAGCGTTTTCTGAGTGTCGACCGGCGCTGGCAACCGTGCCTGCGGCAACAGTTGTGGCGTGTTCGCCGCCCATGCTTGCGGCTCGCACAGGCGATCCAGCAGCGTGTTATAGGCGACGAACATCTGCTCGATCATCCCTTCCGGGAACAGTTCGTCGATGCTGTCCCAGTTGAACAACAGGCGTCCTTCCAGCTCCAGCAACGTGTGGTCGAGCCACACCTGCGGGGTCTGGGTGATGCTGTGCATGTGTTTGGCATTCAACGCGTCGGCCAGGTTGAATTCGGCCAGTTCCGGCGCCGCCTCGGACAACGTGCTGTTGAACACGATCGGCATCGCCGTCTGCTGCACGCCCCGAGCCTGGGATAATTCGCGCAGCACCCGCACACCGCTGACCACCGAATGGTCGATGTCGCGCCACAGTTGCGCCTGCACGGCGCGAGCCTTGTCGGTGAAGCTCAGCGCCCCGTCGATGCCGACTTCCAGCAGCACCAGCGAGGTGAAGTCGCCGATGATTTCGTCGACATCCGGGTGCAGCGGCATACGGTTGAACAGCGGCAGGCTCAGGGTGAAACGCGGCGTGCGACTCCACAGCGCCAGTACTTCGCTGAAGGCGGTCAGCAGCATCACTGACGGCGTCACCGCAAACTGCTTGGCGACGGCCTTGAGCTGAGTCCACTGCGCGGCCGACATGTCGCGGTCGCGGCGGGTGAAGTGCGGGTTGGCGATGCTTTCGGGTTGGCGCACCAGCGGCAGGTCTGGCGCCGGGGCCAGAGTGGTCACCCGCTCTCGCCAGTAGCTCAGCGCTTGTTCGTAGCGGCGGCCGTTGCGCAGTTGCTGTTCGGCCAGCACGTAGTCGCGGAAAGTCAGGCCCGGTTCCGCCAGTTCCAACGTCGGTTCGACGTAGAACGCCATCAGTTCGCGCGCCAGAATCTGCGTGCTCGCGGCATCGACAATCAACGCGTCGAGGCTGATGTGCAAATGAGTGATGCCGTCGTCGAGCAGCGACAGGCTGAACTCGAACAGCGGCCAGCGACTGGCATCCAGCACCTGATGGGACTGGCGTTCGCGGGTTGCTTCAAGGGTGCGCTGCGACACGTCAGCGGGCAGACCGCGCAGATCACTGCGGGGCATGCGATAGGTCGGCACCATCGGCAGCACCTGTTGCGTGCCGTCGCTGAGAAAGATCACGCGCAGCATGTCGTGCCGCTGGATCATGCGGTTCAGCGCTAACTCGAAACGTTCGGCGTCGAACTCGGGAATACGCAGTTCTTCGTAACCGTGGGCGCTGACGCCACCGAGGCTGACCGTGGCTTCGCGACCGAACCAGTAGGCCTGCTGGATATCGGTCAGGGGGAATGGTTCATGTCGATTATTGCGATCCGACTCGATCTGGATGAACGCCGGTTCGATTCTTTGATCATCAGTCGAGACCTGCGCCGCCAGATCCATCAACACCGGCGTCTGAAACAGGCTGCTCAGGGACATCTGCGCGCCCATGCGCTGATTGATCGCGTAGATCATCCGCGTCGCCAGCAGCGAATGGCCGCCGAGGTCGAAGAAGTTGTCGTGGATGCCGACCCGCTCGCACTTGAGCACTTCGGCCCAGATCTCGGCCATTTGCCGTTCAATGTCGTTGCGCGGCGCCTCGTAGGTCGCTCCGGCACTGCGCTCCGGTGCCGGCAGCGCCTGTCGGTCGAGCTTGCCGTTGCGGGTCAGCGGCAATTTCGAAAGCCGGACCCAGGCACTCGGGATCATGTGTTCGGGCAGCTGGCGTTGCAGTTCGGCACGCAAGAACTCACTGGTCGCGGAGCCGACCACATAGGCCACCAGACGCTTGTCCCCGGCCACGTCTTCGCGCAACAGCACGGCGGCTTCCTGCACGCCGGGTTGCTGGTGCAACAGGCTGTCGATCTCGCCGAGCTCGATGCGGAAGCCGCGCAGTTTCACCTGTTGATCGATACGACCCAGGTACTGCACGTTGCCGTCGGCCTGGAACTTCGCGAGGTCACCGCTGCGGTACATCCGCGCGCCCGGTTCGTCAGTGAACGGGTCCGGCAGGAAGCGTTCGGCGGTCAGGTCCGGGCGATTCAGATAACCCCGGGCCAGGCAGGTGCCAGCAATGTACAACTCGCCCGCCACGCCGACCGGCACCGGATTCAGATGCTCGTCCAGCACGTACAGCCGCGCGTTGGCGATGGGACGGCCAATGGACGGCGCGTCCGGCCAGGATTCAACCTCGTTGCAGTCGAGACTGAACTGGCTGACCACATGGGTTTCGGTCGGCCCGTACTGGTTGTGCAACTGCGCGCCGCCCAGTCCACGGACAAAACCGCGCAGCTCGTCATTGATTTGCAAGGCTTCACCGGCGGTGATGATTTCGCAACCACCGGCCGGCATCGGTGCATCAGCCTCGGTCAGGCCGGCAAGTTGCTGCAACACGGCGAAAGGCAGGAACGCCCGTTGCACGCCTTCGGCCACCAGGGTCGGGCGCAATGCGGCGAGGTCCTTGCGGCTGTCTTCAGTCATCAGCAACAGGCTGCCGCCCTGGCACAGGGTGCTGCAGATTTCCTGGAAAGAGACGTCGAAATTCAGCGAGGCGAATTGCAGCACGCGATGTGGTGTTGTGGCTTGATCGAGTTGCCAGGCGATCAGGTTATCCAGCGCGCGACGGTTGTGGGCGACGCCTTTCGGGCGCCCGGTGGAGCCGGAGGTGTAGAGCACGTAGCCCAGGTGCTCCGGGCTCACCGTGACCTGCGGATCATCAGTTGGGTGTTGTGCCCATTGCGATGCGTCAGTGTCCAGGCAGCAGATTTTCGTCTCGTTAGCCGGCAGTCCGGCCATCAGGCTCGATTGCGTCAGCAGCATAGTCGGCGCGGCATCGCTGAACATGAACGCCAGACGCTCACTCGGATAAGCCGGGTCGAACGGCACGTACGCCGCGCCGGCCTTGAGGATCGCCAACAGGCCGATGACCATTTGCGGCGAGCGTTCCAGGCACAAACCGACGCAATGCTCGGGGCCGACACCTTGTTCGATCAGGTAATGCGCAAGTTGGTTGGCCGCCCGATTCAACTCGCGGTAGCTCAGTTGCTCGCGCTCGGCGAGCAGCCCCACGGCTTCGGGACGTTGCCGAGCCTGGGTCTCGAATCGCGCCACGCAATCGGGCAGTGACGACGTATCGCGTGAAGTGCGGTTCCAGTCATGAACAATCTGCTGATGTTGCTCGGCGCTCAGCAGCTTGATCCCTGCCAGCGACTGCTCGCTGTCCTCGACCATCTGCGTCAGTACCCGACGCAGGTACTCGCCGAACTGCTCGACAGTGCCCCGCTCGAACAGACCCGAGGCGTATTCCAGACCGCCGACAATCTGCCCGTCCCGTTCACTGAGCGCCAGTTGCAGATCGAACTTGGCCACGTGATGACTGCTCTCGACCGGCGTGACTTCAAGCCCGGTCAGCAGCAGATCGGAATCCTGATCCTGCTCCCAGGCAAACAGCACCTGGAACAGCGGACTGTGGGCCAGACTGCGCGGCGGATTGAGCAACTCCACCACTTGCTCGAACGGCAAATCCTGATGCTCCTGAGCGCCCAGCGCGACCCGCCGCGCCTGTTGCAGCCATTGCGCCACCGATGGTGTGCCAGACCGGGTCATGCGCAGGGCCAGGGTGTTGACGAAGAAGCCGATCAACCCCTCCAGCTCCTGTTGCGGACGGTTGGCCGACGGCACGCCGATCACCACATCGCTCTGCCCCGACAGGCGCGACAGCAGCAGCGAAAAACCGGCCAGCAAAGTCATGAACAGCGTGGTGCCTTGCTGCATGCCCAAGGCTTTCAGGCGCGCGGTCAAGGCTTCGTCAAAGACCAGCGGCACAAAACCGCCGAGGTAATCCTGCACGGGCGGACGCTTGTGATCGGTCGGTAACTCCAGCAACACCGGCGCGCCGGTAAGGGTTTCGCGCCAATAGCGGTTTTGCTGCTCCAGCACTTCACCGGTCAGCCATTGCTTCTGCCACACGGCGTAATCCACGTACTGCACGGGCAATGGCGGCAGCGGATCGTCGCGATCCTGCAACGCTGCTTCGTACAGTTGGCCCAGTTCCCGGGTGAGCACGCCCATCGACCAGCCATCGGAGATGATGTGGTGCTGGGTCAGCATCAGTACATGATCATCTGCCGCCAGCCGCAGCAGGCTGACCCGCATCAGCGGGCCGTGGCTCAGATCGAACGGCCGGGCACCCTCCTCGTCGATCAAGCGGGTCAGGCGCTCTTGCGCATCGTGCCCCTGCACGTCAGTCACCGTCAGCCGGATGCTGTGCGCAGGCGGCGAAACCAGTTGACGCCCTTCCCCTTCAACGGCGATGAACGTCGTGCGTAGCGCAGCATGGCGCGCCACCAGTTGATTGAAGCTGCGTTCGAGCGCCGGCACATCCAGCGAACCCCTCAAGCGCAGGTTCAGCGGCATGTGATACGCCGCGTTGCCCCCCTCCATTTGCGCCAGAAACCACAGGCGCTGCTGAGCAGACGACAACGTTTGCGCGCCCGACCGTGAAAGGGCCGCAATGGCTGGACGAGCCGCAGCCTGACTGGCTTGCAGCCGTTCGGCGAACGCTGCCAGAACGGGCGCGGCAAACAGTGTCGAAGGCGCGACTTCCAGCCCCAGCGTGTGACGAACCTGCGCCAGCACGCGCATCACCAGCAGCGAATGACCGCCGAGGGCAAAGAACTGATCCTCACGCCCCACTCGCTCGACGCCGAGCACTTCGGCCCAGATCGCGGCGAGCGCGGTTTCCAGCGAGCCTTGTGGTGCCTGGTAATCCCGTTGGTCGAATGCCTCAACGTCCGGCGCCGGCAGACCGGGCCGATCGACCTTGCCGTTGGCGGTCAGCGGCAGCGCGTCAAGACGCACGAACGCGGTCGGCACCATGTAATCCGGCAGGCTGGTTTGCAGCTGGTCACGCAGGGAACGCGGGCTCAGCGTTGTGCCCGGTTTTTCGCAGTAATAAGCGACCAGTCGAGGTTCACCGAGGCCGTCCTGTCGCAGCAGCACCACGCTTTCACGCACGCCCGCAATGTCCGCCAGCCGGGTTTCGATTTCTCCCAGCTCCAGGCGCAGGCCGCGCAACTTGGTTTGGGAGTCGTTGCGGCCGAGGAACTCCAGCTGACCGTCAGCCCGATAACGCGCAAGGTCGCCGGTTCGGTACAAGCGCTCACCCACCACGAACGGGTTGTCGATGAAGCGCTCGTCGGTGAGTTGCGGCAGGTTCAGATAACCCCGCGCCACGCCGACGCCACCGATGTACAGTTCGCCCGCGACACCCTCGGCAACCGGTGCGCCGTCAGCATCGAGCAGGTAAATCCGGGTATTGGGCAGTGCCCGACCGATGGGCAGCACAGTGTCGACCTGACTGGCGTCGGTGAACTCGAAACAGGTGCTGTCGATGCTCGCTTCGGTCACGCCATAGGCCTGGACGATCTGCACCCGCTCACCGCACAACCTGCGCAATTGCCGTGCGCTGTGGGCAGTCCAGATATCCGAGCCGCAGACCACGGTGCGCAGGAACGACAAGTCATGACCGGTCTCTTCGATCCAGGCCAACAAGGGATTGAGCAGCGCCGGGACGAAGTCGGCAAAACCGATCTGCGCTTCCCGCATCAGGCGATACAGGGCCGGCGGATCCATCAAAGTGTCCCGAGGGCACAGCACCAGTGTGCCGCCAAACCCCAGCGCACGAATCAGATCGGCACTGAACACGTCGAAGGAAAAACCGGCCATTTGCAGGTGATTGATCGGCTCATCCAGCGCATAGAGTTGCGCCCAGGCAGCGCTCACGGCGATCAGACCGCGGTGCTCGACCATCACGCCTTTCGGGGTGCCGGTCGAACCCGAGGTGTAGATCACGTAGGCCAGGTGCCGAGGTGTCAGGCCTGTCGCGTAGGGATCGGGATTGTCAGGTGACTGTGAAGCCCAATGTGTTGAATCGCCCAGGTCGAGCACCGTCGGTGCAGTGGCCGATTGTTCAAGCGCGGCCAACAAGACATGCCGCGCCTGGCTCTGGGTCAGCACCACCGGCGGCGCGCTGTCGGCCAGCATGTGCGCCAGCCGCGCCGTCGGATACGCCGGATCCAGCGGCACATAGGCGCCACCAGCCTTGAGCACCGCGAGCACGCCCACCAGCATCTCCAGCGAGCGCTCAAGACAAAGCCCGACCCGCACGTCCGGCCCGACTCCGAGGCTGCACAGGTGATGGGCCAGGCGGTTGGCGCGGGTGTTGAGATCGCGGTAACTGAGCGCCTCTTCCTGCCAGCGTACGGCAATGGCCACGGGGTTGCGCAGCACCTGCGCTTCAAACAGACCGTGCACGCACAGATCGGTGTCGAACGGAATCGAGGATGAAACGTCGGGCTGCGCGGGATTCGTCCCACGCAAGGAAGTGTTGTCGAGCATCGGAGGCTACCGTCCATGACTGCATTATTTTTGTGATCAGGCAGAGACAGCACGCGCCCTGCCAGTCAGGCCCGGCATCAGGTACCGGTTCGGTCATTCGAATTCAGGAAGATGGCGCGGCGCGCGCATGCAGACTCGCGTCACACGCAGGCACACACAGGAAACCGGGGGGAGAAAGGCTGGCGAAGAACACCGCGGCGCGGTCCGCGCAGGCAGCTGGGGAGATGACAGAATCGTTGACGACGTCCGTCGCCCTGTCCAATGCATCGTCGATTGCAAACCGCGTGATCAATTGAAACCTCGACTTCCATTTGAGGGTCAACGACGAGGAACAACCTGCGCGGTGGGTGACAGCGCCAGGGTGGTCCCGATCGGCTGCGACTGCCGGGTCTGTAGACACACGGCAATCTTCTGGCGCCGGGTTTGTGACCCGAAGCGCCGCCGGATAATAACCACGTTTTTTGCTGGAGAGGCAAACAAAATGTAGGAAACCGCGAAATAAGTATCGGAGACTTCCTACGCCACTGTGACGACATCAAAGGGACATGGATGTCGTACGTGAGGTCTATGAACCTGGCGCAAGAATCTCTTCAAGAAAATCAATGAACACATTGATCCGGCTTGAACCCCGGTGATTGGGCAAATACAGCACATTGATGCAACTGCTCGCACTGCCGGGATTGATTTCATAACCTGCCAGCAATCGCGTCAGCCGGCCAGCAGCGACATCGTCGCGCACCAGCCAATCGGCCAGCAAAGTCACCCCGCCACCCGCCACTGCCGCTTCTCGCAGGATGTCGGCATTGTTGCTTTGCAGGCGGCCGTGCACATTCAGCTGGAGGGTTTCCTCATCACCCTGGAACGTCCAGTTCTGGTGCGGGCCACCGTAATCGAAGCGCAGGCAAGAGTGCTCGAGCAAGTCACGGGGATGACACGGCACCGGGTGACGGCTCAGGTAATCCGGACTGGCCACCGCCCAGCGTTCGAACGCGCCGACCCGCTTGCTGACGATGTCTTCACTGACCACTGTCGACCCGAGACGCACCGACACATCGATCTGCTCGCTCAGCAGGTCGCTGACCTGATCGCTCAACGAAATGCTCAATTCCAGTCCCGGATGTCGCTCGAGCAATCGGCCCAGATGGGGGGCGATGATCCTTCGACCAAACTCCACCGGAACGCTGATGCGCAAGCGCCCTTGCACCTCGCTTCCACGGTCGGCGACGACCGCGTCAGCCTCGTCGATGGCATCGAGAATGGCCACGGCCTTCTCGAAATAGTTTTGCCCGGCGACGGTCACACTGGTGTTGCGAGTCGTGCGGTTGAGGAGACTGGCACCCAGTTCGTGTTCCAGCCCCGCGACCTGGCGAGTCACCGATGAAGTCGAAATACCGAGTTTGCGCGCCGCAGAGGAGTATCCGCCGCACCGCACGGTTTCAACAAACATCTTCAGTGCCAGTAACTTGTCCATAAGCGCAACCCGGTCAAAAAGGAACGGCGATGATTGTGCATCACCGAACGCCAGGCGTCTTGTATGACCGTGCCCCCTCGGACTCTTCGATGCCAGTTCCTCAGGCATTGGCCTTGCGCCCCAGGAACATCGCCAGGGCCAGTGCCGGCAGCAATGCCACGGTGACGGCAGACAGGTGCCAGCCGAAATGCTCGTAGAGGGGGCTCGCCACCAGCGACCCCAACGCCCCGCCCACGAAAATGCTGGTCATGTACACGGCATTGAGGCGCGCACGGCTATGCGGATCGATGGCGTACACCTCACGCTGGCCCAGCACCATGTTCAGTTGCACGGCGAAATCCAGCAGCACCGCACAGACCACCAGCCAGATGTAACTGCTGCCGGGCAACGCGCCGATCAACAATGAGACCAGTGCCAGCAGCAGTGCAACGAGTGTCCCGCGCCGGCCATGCCCGGCATCGGCCAGGCGTCCGGCAATCGGCGCTGCGACTGCACCGACGGCGCCGACCAATGCAAAAATCGCAACCTGTACCTGGCTGAAACCGTGGTGACGCATCAGCTCGATGGGCGCGAGGGTCCAAAACAGACTGAAGCTGGCAAACAACAATCCCTGATACAAGGAGCGCTGGCGCAGAACCGGATGACGACGGGCCAGCGCAAACACCGAGCCGATCAACGCCACGTAAGTCGCCTGATGCGTCGGAACACGACGCGGCAGCGCAATCGCAGTAATCAGGGCGATGAAGGCCATCAGTGCCGCCGCGCTGAAAAACACCCCGCGCCAACCGAACACTTCCACCAGCAGGCTCGACAGCGGACGCGACAGCAGAATGCCCAGCAACAGACCGCTCATGATGTTACCCACCACGCGGCCACGGGTTGCTTCGGGCGCCAGATGCGCTGCCAGTGGCACCAGAATCTGCACCGCTACCGAGGTAAGACCGATCAGCAACGACAAAACGAGGAACATCGATGGCGAATGCGTGAGGCCGGCACACATCAGGGCCACGCTCGCCGCCAGCGTGAACCCCACCACCAGACGTCGGTTCTCCATGAGATCGGCCAGCGGTACCAGCAACAACAGACCCAACGCATAACCCATCTGAGTGAGTGAAACGATCAGGCTGGCATTGGCGCTGGACAGACCGATCTGCGGCGCGATCAGTTCGACAATAGGTTGAGCGTAATAGAGGTTGGCCACGACCGCGCCACAGCAAAACGCCAGGAACGCGACCATCAGGCCGGAGAGTGAAGCGGATTGTTCGGCCTTGGCCGCCGCAGCCGGGTTACCCGTGAGCATGGTGACACCTCATCTGATTCGTAAAAGTGATGGCAAGGCTAAGGGCTCCGGTCGACACCTAGAATCCATCCTTCGGGCAATTGAGTGATGCGCCATCCGCAACACCCAGAGCGTTGCAGTTGGCGCAATACGCTATTGCGCGGCCCGGCAATACTCGAACACCAGCGCCTTCTCTACCCTTGGGCACCTGGCGCAGGGCTCCCCATCGGCGCCCTTCCCCCGGTCGCACAAGGAGCTGTTCATGATCCCGAATCCGTCATCAATGCCCGCCGCGCGCCTCTCGTGTGTCAAACCCTCATGATTAGCAGCCTCTTGAGATCCAGGCCTCTATGGATCAGCGCAGCAGTTCTCGCTTCGCTCGGTGCAATCGGGGCCGTCGTACTGATGTGGCACCCGGCGATTGCGCCCGTCGAACGCCCGCGAACATTCAGTTCCGAGCAACTGCAGCGCGGTGCGCGAGTGGTCGAGGCCGGTGACTGTGCGGTGTGTCATACACGTCCCGGCGGCCAATACCTGGCGGGGGGACTGCCCCTGGTGACGCCGTTCGGCACGCTCTACAGCACCAACATCACACCCGATCCGCAGACCGGCATCGGGCAATGGTCGCTGCCGGCGTTCGAACGGGCGATGCGTGAAGGAATCGCCCGCGACGGCCACTTCCTGTACCCGGCCTTTCCGTACGTTCACTACCGGCGCATGACCGCAGACGACATCGCCGATGCGTATGCCTATTTGATGAGCGGCCCGGCCGTGAACTCGCCGGCCCGCGAGAACCGCATGAATTTCCCGATGAACATTCGCCCGCTGGTGTCGTTCTGGAATCTGCTGTTCCTGCATGCAAAACCACTGACGCCGATGGCGCAGCAGTCTGATGCCTGGAATCGCGGGCGTTACCTCGTCGAAGGGCCCGGCCATTGCGCAGGCTGTCATTCTCCGTTGAACCTGATCGGTGCCGAGAAGTCCGGCGAAAGCTTGTCGGGCGGTGCTGTTGATGGCTGGGAAGCGCCGTCGCTGCTCGGCATGGCTCACCGTGCAAACGCGTGGAGCAACGATCAGTTGGTGAGCTACCTGCGGGCAGACGTGGTGGACGGACACGGCACGGCGGCCGGCCCGATGCGCCCGGTCAGCCTCGGTCTGGCCAGCTTGCCGGTCGGTGATGCACAGGCGATTGCCGAATATCTGCTGAGCCTGCCGGCAAAAAAAACGATCACCGAAACGCATGTCGCAACGACAAATGCAGGCCCTTCAGATCCGTCCACGGGCGCCTTGCTGTTCGCCAGCGCCTGCGCCGGTTGCCATGCCTCCGCAGCACCGATGCGCGAAATCGACGGGCGTCCGTCGCTGGATCGCACCTCAGCGCTGCAAGCCTTACACCCACGCAACTTCCTGAAAACAGTACTCGAAGGTGTCCCGGCAACACCGGGTTTGCCCGGGCCGGTGATGCCGCCGTTTGCCGCCAGTCTCGACAACGATCAACTCACAGCCCTGGCGACATACCTGCGTCGACAAGCCAGACCCGACCAGCCCTGGACCGACCTTTCTGCCACCCTCGAAGCGCTACGTCAGGAGACGAAATGACCCAACTCACGCTCAACGTCAACGGCGCCGTCCAGACTCTGGAGCTGGAACCTGACATGCCGCTGCTCTATGCGCTGCGCAATCATCTGGGGTTGAACGGCGCCAAGTACGGCTGCGGCCTGGGGCAATGCGGCGCTTGCACCGTCATCGTCGATGACAAGCCTGTCTTTTCCTGCCTGACACCCTGCGCGGGCCTCGATGGCAAAAAAGTCCGAACGGTCGAAAGCCTCGGCACCGTCGAACACCCCGGCCCTTTGCAGCAAGCCTTTATCGACAAACAGGCGGCCCAGTGCGGTTACTGCATTGCCGGCATGTTGATGCGCGCGCAGGCGTTGCTGGAAAGCAACCCACACCCGGACGAACAGACCATTCGCGAGCACATGGCAGGCAACCTGTGTCGCTGCGGCACTCACTTGCGGATTATCGAAGCGATCAGCCTGGTGGCCGGGCAAAACGGGAGCGCGCCATGACAGGAGTCAAAGAGGTCGATCACAGTCGCCGCGCGTTCTTGCGTGGAGGCGCCTTGCTGGTAGCGTTTACCCTGGTGCCTGCAACGCGGCGTGCCTGGGCGGACACCGAAGTCGATACGCTTGGCACCGTGGTGCTGGCGCCTGACCTCCCCGGCAGCCTGCGCACCAACCCCTGGCTTGATGCCTGGATCCGCGTCGGCCCTGAAGGCATCACCGTCTACACCGGCAAGGTTGAACTGGGCACCGGCGTCAAAACAGCCTTGCTGCAAATTGCCGCTGAACGTCTGGAGGTGTCCCCGACAGCGATCAACCTGCTTACCGCCGACACTGCACTGACGCCAAACGAAGGCTATACCGCCGGCAGCCACAGTATTTTCGACAGCGGAACCGCGCTGTTCAACGCGGCGGCACAGGTGCGTGAGCTGCTGTTGGCGTCGGCCGGGCGAAGCTGGGAGATGGCACCTGCCCGACTGACGACTCGGGAAGGCATCATTCACGGCCCCACCGGACAAAGAATGTCCTACGCCGATGCCGTCAGAAACGTCGATCTGCACCTCTACGCCAAGCCCGAATCGCCTAGCGTGTCCGCGACGTCATTCAAGGTGATCGGCCATTCGCTGCAACGGCTGGATATTCCAGCCAAAGTCAGCGGCGGCGCCGCGTTTGTTCAGGACATACGGCTGCCGGGCATGTTGCACGCCCGGGTCATTCGCCCGCCTCGGCCGGGCTGCACGCTGGAAGCCTTCGACGCGCAGTCGATCAAAACGCAGTCCGGTGTGGTGCAGGTGATTCGCGACGGCAACTATCTGGCCGTAGTGGCGCGTGACGAGTGGCAAGCAATCAAAGCCATGCGCAGCGGATACGAATCGGCGCGCTGGACTGGCGGGCAGGCGATACCCGAAGCGCAGGACATTCATGCGTTGCTGGAGAGCCTCCCCTCGCGCCGCTACCCCATCAGCCAGGAGGGCACGCCGCAGGGTACGACCGACAACAGCTATCGCGCACGCGTGACCAAGCAGTATCTGATGCACGGTTCCATCGGCCCGTCATGCGCCGTGGCCAGGTTCAAGGACGGCACCCTCACCGTCTGGACCCACACCCAGGGTGTGTATCCCCTGCGTGCCGGGATCGCCGAAATGGTGCGATTACCGCCAGAGCGCGTTCGCTGTATCCATACCGAAGGCTCCGGCTGTTACGGCCACAACGGCGCAGACGATGCAGCGGCCGACGCGGCGTTGATTGCGATGCGCCTGCCGGGCACGCCGGTGCGAGTGCAATGGATGCGCGAACAGGAGAACCTCTGGGAGCCTTACAGTTCAGCGATGGTCACCGAAGTGCAAGCCAACCTTGATGTACACGGAAGAATGCAGGACTGGAATTATGAACTGTGGACAACACCGCACAACGAACGCATCGTCAATGCCGGACGATTGCTTCCAGCGCGACTTCTGGCTCGACCCTTCGTCTCCGCGCCTTCGGTGCCGATCGCACAACCTGAAGGCGACGGCGATCGCAATGCAGTGCCGCTGTACGCGCTAGCCTCCAAACGCATCAACATGAATTTCGTCACCGAGATGCCGTTTCGCACCTCGGCCATGCGCTCGCTGGGCGCGCACATCAACATCTTCGCGATTGAAGCGTGCCTGGACGAGCTTGCCGCCAGGGCCGGGGTCGATCCGGTTGCCTTGCGCCTTGCGCACCTGACGGATTCCCGGGCACGGGCCGTGGTGGAAAAGGTTCGCGACGCCGTCGACTGGCCGCAAAAAAGCAGCGAGCCTGGCACGGGCCTCGGCTTCGCATTCGCTCGCTACAAAAACATCATGGGCTATTGCGCCATCGCCGTGCGTCTTCGGGTGCATCCGCAGACCGGCGAAGTGCAGATCGATCATGTCGTCACGGCAGTGGACGTGGGACAGATCGTCAATCCCGATGGGCTGCGCAACCAGGTCGAAGGCGGGATTGTCCAGTCCACCAGTTGGACGCTGTATGAAAAAGTCGCCTACGACGCCGGCGGCATACGCAGCTACGACTGGAGTGGCTACCCGATCCTGCGCTTCCCACAGGTGCCGAAAAAGGTCGACGTTCATCTGCTCGACCAACCGGGACAACCGTTTCTGGGGGCTGCCGAAATCGTCCAGGGCCCCATGGCGGCAGCCATCGGCAATGCCGTGGCGAACGCCACCGGCCGGCGCTGGTTGAACCTTCCTCTGACCCGCTCGGATCAACCGTCCTGAACGTCGCAGCGTTGCACTTCACGCAATGCAGCGTAGCGACACGCGTGGATTATCAAGCGCTGCGCAGCCGCTTAACGTAAGGCCATCCGGTGCCAGACCCAACCCAACGTCCGACACCCTCTGCCGACGCTTTTCAAAGACTGGAGAACACTCATGACGCAGCACCTGTTCCGCCCTATCGCCCTGGGCCCCTACACACTCCCCCATCGAGTGGCGATGGCGCCGTTGACCCGCTCGCGCGCCGGACAACCCGGCGACATTCCGACGGCCATGAACGCCGAGTACTACCGCCAACGCGCGAGTGCCGCGTTGATCATCACCGAAGCAACGCAGATTTCCCGCCAGGGCCAGGGTTATGCCTGGACGCCTGGAATCTACAGCGATGAACAGGTGCAAGCCTGGCGCGAAGTCAGCAGCCAGATACACGAGGCCGGCGGGTTGATCTTCATGCAGCTTTGGCATGTGGGTCGCGTATCGCACCCCAGTTTTCAACCCGACAACGCATTGCCGGTGGCCCCGAGCGCATTGCCCGTACCGGGCAAGACCTTCATCGTCGACGCGGATGGCAACGGTATCTGGGGAGATGTTCCGGTACCGCGCGCACTGCAGACGTCGGAAATCGCCGACATCATCAGCGACTACCGCCGGGCCGCGCGCAATGCGCTGAACGCCGGGATGGATGGCGTGGAAATTCACGCGGGCAATGGTTATCTGCTCGATCAATTCATCAACAGCAACAGTAACCAGCGTGAAGATTCGTACGGTGGCAACCTGGAAAATCGTGCACGCCTGTTGCTGGAAGTGGTCGCCGCCGTGGTCGACGAAGTCGGTGAAGAGCGCGTGAGCGTTCGTCTGACGCCGATGGGGCGCTTCATGGGCATGGGTGATGAGACGCCTGAAGCGACGTTCGGCTATATCGTGCGTTCGTTGAATCGCTGGAAACTGGCCTACCTGCATCTGGTCGAGCCCGCCGTCGTAGGCACCGTCAAGGATGAAAACTACGATCCGCGTTGGGATGCCATCATCAGTCAGTTGCGTGCGGCCTGGGATGGCGTGCTGATGATCGCCGGAGGCTACGACCCCGAGACGGCGGAACAGGCCCTGATTGATGGCCGCGCGGACATCATCGCGTTCGGCAGGCCGTTTCTGGCCAACCCCGATCTGCCAAGGCGAATTCGCGACGGGTTGTCGCTCAATACCCCAGACCCGAGCACCTTCTTCGGTGGCGACCAGCGTGGCTACGTGGATTACCCGGTTCACTCCTGATTTTCCATACCAACCTGTGTGCCCATTGGGCCCCCTGTCTGGCTGACAGGAGAGTCGCGCCAACGGGAAAAGGGGACGGATTTATTTTCAGAAAATAAATCCGTCCCCTTTTTGCATCAGTTGCGATAGCGTGCAGCCGGCTCACTGCGCGACAGATCAGGCATCAGCTTCTGGCGCGCCGCCTCGTAGGCATTCCAGTCGGCGATTTCAGGAAGCGCCGGAATGGTGACGAACTCGCCTTGGTCGAGGCCGGACAGCGAAGCGTCCACCATATCGTCCGCCCGCATCACAATCGCTTCCGGCAGGTGCTCCAGCGGTGTGCCGGCCACGCTCCAGAATTCGGTGGCCGTCGCGCCCGGCAGGACTACCTGAACCCTTACATGCTTGTCCGCCAGTTCGTGACGCAAGGATTGGCTGAACGCCAGGACGAAAGCCTTGGAGCCGCCGTAAACACCGTTCAACACCTCTGGGGCGATGGCCACGATCGAAGCAATGTTGATCAGCGTGCCGCCGCCACGGGCAACGAAACCCGGGACCGCCGCGTAAGTCAGGCGCATCAGCACGTTCACATTGAGCGTGAGCAAGTCGTCGAGTTTGTCGACGTCCGACTCCAGCAAGGGCTGAGTCGCGCCAACCCCGGCATTGTTCACCAGCAAAGAAATGTTGGCGTCCGTTTTGAGACGATCTTCGACCCGTGCCAGATCGGCCCTTTCGGACAGGTCGGCCGCTAGAACTTCAACGTGGCGGCCGGTTTCTTCACTCAGGCGCTCAGCCAAAACATTCAGGCGATCGCGATTTCGCGCGACCAAAATCAGGTCATGGCCACGGCGAGCAAGGCGTTCAGCGTAAATGGCACCGATTCCGGACGACGCACCGGTGATCAGGGCGGTACCGAGGCGGGATTGAGTCATGTCGAGTCTCCAGGGTTGTGGGAAGTACTGGAGAACAGAATGCGACGGCTTGGCCACATCTCAAATGACGTATATGGTAGTGATTCAAGACATCCGAGAAATCACCATGCACCGCATCGGCTACTTGCTCACCGACGGTTTTCAGGTGCTCTCCCTGGCGACTCAAGCCGTTTTCGAGTTTGCCAATCAGATCACCGAAGAACCCTTCTACAGCGTCGAAAACTTCTCGCCGGACGGCGGCATGGTGCGCTCCTCGCTGGGGCTGGCCATGGAAACCCGCCCGCTTGAGGCGCCCGGACTGGCCGATACCTGGATCGTTGTCGGGGTCAACGATCCGGTAAAAACCGATACGGCCTCTGCGGTGCTCGATTTCGTGCGTCAGGCCGGCAATCAGGCGCGGCGCACTGTCGGCATCTGCACCGGCGGCTTCATCCTCGCCGAAGCCGGCCTGTTGACCGGACGCCGCGCCACGACCCACTGGGCCTACGCGCAGGCGTTGCAGAAGCGTCACCCCGAAATCAGCGTCGACGTTGACCGCATCTATATCGTCGACGGCCCCTTCTGGACCTCTGCAGGCATGACCGCCGGCCTCGACCTCGCGGTCGGCATGGTGGAGAAGGATCTGGGCGCCGAGGTCGCCCGCTCGGTGGCACACAAACTGGTGATGCATCAGCACCGGTCCGGCGGCCAGTCGCAACATTCGGAAATGCTCGACCTCGCCCCCAAATCCGACCGCATCCAAAGCGCGCTGAACTATGCACGACAGCATCTGAACCGACCGCTCAGTGTCGAAGAACTGGCCGACGTGGCGCACCTGAGCCCTCGCCAATTCACCCGCATATTCAGCGCAGAAACCGGCCAATCCCCCGCCAAAGCCATCGAAGGCCTTCGACTGGAGGCCGCTCGATTGATGATCGAACAAAGCCGACATTCCCTCGATGTGGTCGCCAGCGAATCCGGTTTTCGTGATCGGCGCCATATGCGGGAAGCGTTCATTCGAGGATTCGGCGTGCCTCCACAGGCGGTGCGGCGGGATGCTCGCCAAGTGGTGACCAAGCGGGTGGAAAGTTCAGAGCTCGCTGACTGACAAGGCTGTCGAACTGGATGCCGGTCTGATCCCAAGAACAAAAAAGCCCGCTCAACGGCGGGCTTTGTAATCGGTTTGTTCTAGGGTGCGTGGCTAAAACTCTTACGCAGTTCGTGTTCCAGCTTCTGACAGGCATCTGCGATTACGCTTTTTCCGAGTGCCGGGCCAGAGTAGCTCTCTACCTCCTGGCGGCATCGGTCGATGGCATCCTGGACTTGGGCTTCTTCGTTGTTTTGCGGCTTGTCTCTGAGATAAACACCAAAAGCCCAGTACAAGGCGACGGCAGTCATGATTCCAGCGAGGAGTTTGCTGGGGAAGCGCACTTTTCCTTCTGACCGTGGTGCCGCTTCCGGCGCAATCCGTACTTTCTGCCCAAGGTTGGATTGGCAGTGCTTGCATAAAATGGCGTCAGCCATGATGACTTCTGCGCAATAGGGGCAATTCTTTTTTCCAGCCACCACAGATGAAACTCCCTTTTCAAAAACCGGATTCTATCATCGGGCCGGGAGCGGTCAGAGAGGCATCTTTGTTTTGTTGCCTTTGTTTTGAGATGTGCTGAAAAAATAAAAATATGGCCGAGGTCGTCAGATACACCTGACAACCTCGCCATTTTCTTTCCGGCTGTTGAGCGACAGCAATCAGCCGATCACGTCTTCACTTCGACATGATCCAGCGCCTGATTCACAGCCAATCCCGCAACCATGACCACCTGCGCAATACCCAGCGCAGTTTTGCGGTGGGCGGGTTCCAGGATGGCGGCGAAGTTGTTGAGCATTTCGGTGACGGAGCCGAGCGATTCGCTGGCGTTGGCCAGGAGGGATTCGCTGTTGTAGGCGGGGTTGGCCAGGAACATGGGATCGTGTTTGGTGTGACTGCCCATGATGCGTTGTTGCGGGGTGAGGTAATGATCGAGGGCGCGCTCGGCGGCTTCGTTGAGGGTTCGGGAATCGGGGAATTGGTAGGGGGAAACCGGGTCGGTTTCTGGTGGGTTGGGTGTTGGTTTGATCATGGTGAAACTCCATATGGGACTTAAGGAGCCATCACTCTCGCTACCAAACGAGGGGTGGTGGCCATACGAAGGTTGGTAGACCGGCCCATATGGAAAATCCGGCGCGCCCGAGGACGCCCTGCGCATGGCCACCATAAGACTGATGCCGAAAGAGCATCCGCGCTAGGTGACGTTATGCGTCATATGGGGAACCGGGCTACCAAACCCGATCACTGTTTTTCAGTGACCATGGAACGATAAGACCCGCGCCCTGGACGCACAAGCCGGCGGATTCTGGCGTAGTCGTAGGCAATGACGCAAGGTGATGTAGCCTCGAGGACGTAACGGATGGTGTCTTTTAAACGGGGATTTTTGGGGTGGTTAAACGGGTGGATCAGGAGCGGCCCTCACCCTTTGTTTTTTAAAGATCTCATTGGAGGGATGGTCTGTTTATCGTCATCCCCATTACCCTTCGTCAACACACGCTTGGATCAAGAAAGAAATGAAGTTCACCGAGGAAATCAGCGCGGCCTTCCCCATCAGCAATCCGATGCCGCCGCAACTGAAGCAAACCCTTCAGCTATTGGAAGAACACGGCTGTGTCCGGACACACCGCGATGGCGTGCGCTACATGACGCTGCATCCGGAACCTGAAAACAGCGATATCGCCACGACAACTTTCTACGTCCCGGATCCTGCCTTTACCGCGCTATGGACCCGAAGTGACGATCCCGAAGTGAATCACCGACTAACGATATTCTTGAGAACCGGTGGCGATGGTTCATGGGCCGGACTGTGGCGGGACGACAACGGGCAACAACGAATTGTCCATCTAGGTTCGGGGTCAGGATCCGACATGCTCTGTGTGTTGACCGATAACGTGCAGGATCTATTACGCCTGCTGGCCATCGGGTATGACGAACTCTGCTGGCCAGAACAGTTCCAGCTGACACCTGAAGAAGTGCGTGAAAAAGAATACGGCGATGACGATTACCCGCCTCCGCCGCTTCTGTTGCGGGTCCATGTAGAGCGAACGCTTGGGTTGAGCATTCCGGTGAGAGCGTCGGAGGTTGTTCGCGACACTGAAAGTATGGATGCGCTGGAATCGAACGATCCATTCTGGAACTGGCTGAAGCAGGTTGATGGGGAGTAGTTCCCATTGTTCGGGCGTCAGCTTTCGGCCAGAAGCGGACATTGACACAACACGACTGTCGGCCGGAAGGCCATGGTCGCTATTGGCTGCTAACTATCCAA
>NZ_JBXANF010000014.1:0-151504 GCF_058801405.1 Pseudomonas sp. GW822-FHT03F04 | reverse complement strand
ATCAACCTTGGTTACCTGACCCATCCGCGTCCAAGCGGTGGCCAGCCACGCGGCGAAGGTTTCGAGTTAAGAACCGATCGCCATGGCGCGGTGCGTGCCGGTGCCGGCCTGCTGATCACCACCGAGCCGCGCCCGAACGAATCCAAGCACCACAAGGACCTGCCGGAAACCGCCGAACGCCTGGCCACCGCCAGCGATCAGCAGGACGGTTTCGCCACGCAGGCCAAAGAGCTGCAAGCCCAGGAAGCGGGCGACCAGGACGACGTGGCCAAGGCCTTGCACGCGCAGCACCAAGGCGTGCTCGGCTCGGGTCCGGCGAACCTCACCGCCAACGAATTCCCCGAGTTCACCGAGCCGCATCTGGTGCTCGCCAGTCCGGCCGGTATCGCCCTGACCACACCGCGCTCCAGCCACATCGCCACCGGCGAACACCTGGCGCTGAGCAGCACCGGCCACACCAGTTTTTCCATCGGTAAACGCTTGCTGGCGAGTGCCAGCCGTGGCATGCGCTTGTTCGTGCAGAGCATGGGTTGGCGTCTGGTGGCGGCGTCCGGCGACATCGACGTCAAGGCGCTCAAGGACAGCATCAACCTGCTGGCCAAACTCAACATCACCGCCAACGCCGACCGCATCACCATCACCGCCAAGACCGAACTGGTGATCCAGGGCGGCGGCAGCGCCACGACCTACAACGCCGGCGGCATCACCCACGCCACCAGCGGCCCGTACACCGCGCATGCGGCGAACTTCGCCTACACCGGGGCGAAATCCTTGGCGGGCGTGTTCCCGGAACCGCCGAAACCGGGCAAGGGCAATCTCGAATTATTCAACCAGTACGCCGGGCGTCAGGGCATCAAGGAGGGTGATTACGAAGTCATCGACGCCCTCGGCAAGAGCATCAAGGGCAAGCTCGACGGCAAGGGCTTTGCCAGTGTTGCCGGCGCCGCACCGGGGCCAGCGCGGGTGCTGTTCGGCAAGGACCCGGCGGACACCTGGAGCGAGGGCAGCTACATCGGCAAGCCGGAATGGCCGTTGAATCCGCCGGGCGCGGAAGATGTGCCGAGTCAGGTGCAGGCGATGGTCGCGCAGGCGCTGCCGAGCAAGAACTGGGATCTGTTGGAGAAGGGCAAGGAATTGGCACAGACAGGGATGGGCGCGGTGCAGACCGCACAAGGCGCGATGCAAACGGCGCAGCAGGTGAAAGGCGCCGTGCAGGGCGGAGCGGCGGGGCTGCCGAAACTGGCGAGTGCGGCGATGCCGAGTGCTTCCGGGCTGCTCGGGGCGGCGAGCAAGGCGGGCAAGTTGCCGAGTCTGCCGGCGCCGACGCTTCCAAAACCTTCCTTGAAAACCCCGGGCCTGCTGGCGGGTGAGATGCTGTCATGACGATTGAGGATGCTGTTATGAAACGTGAACCTCAGGTAACCCACAAGTCAATGGAGTGACGCAATGAAAGACGCAATTCGTTTGGGCGATTCCACCACTCACGGTGGCAAGGTGCTCGAAGCTTTCTCCCAAACCGACCTCAACGGCAAGGCGATTGCCGGGGTTGGCCACAAGGATAGTTGTCCGCTGTGCAAAGGGGTTTTCCCGATTGCCGAAGGCCGCAGCACCTACACCGTCGATGACACGCCCATCGCGCTGGATGGCATGAAAACCGCTTGCGGAGCTGCGCTGATTGCCAGTGGCCCGAAGGGCGCTGTCATCAGCTGATTTATCCCTAAACGTTTTGCTCTTGTCCTCAGGAAAGCGAATGCGCTAATGCCTGTGGGCCAGGGTCATGCACGCTCAAATACTTTCCTGAAATCCCGAGCTCCCTGCGGGTGAGATACTTTCATGTCGACTGATATTGTTATTGCTAAAAAACGTGAACCGCAGGTCGCTATTGTTCCATTGAACCTCGTCAAAGTGGGAGATGTAGGGCGCAGCGCCGCGCAATTTGACGCGTGGCTGCAGTCGACGAGTGGCGGTGTCGTCACTCTTGATCGTATTAAGAGTGTCGCCGGTGCGCTACCCGTGGTGGGTAACATCATGGCGTTAGTCGATGCGTTAAATGACATCGTCAAGCTGTCGGGCAGTTCTAAGCGCGACCCATTGGACTGGGTAAGTTTAGGTATCAACCTGATTGGTGTTTTGCCTGCGCCACCCACCATGGCCGCCGCTCGGATGAGTCTGCGTCCTACGTTGTTTCTGGTTCGACAGGAATTGAGTCTTGCAGGAAAAGCGCTGTTGGGCGATTCGGTGATTGAAATTATCATTGGCCATCTCAATGCCGATATCGTCGGCACCATTGATGATTTTGTTCAGCAAGCTCAGGCCAAGTTGGGTGAAATACTTCAATCCGCTGGCAAGCTTGGTGAAGAAGTAATCGAGGAAATCGCTTCTGGTTTGGAAAAGGCAGTCAATGGCAAACTTGACGCCAAAGGCAATCTGCAGGACGCCGAACATCTGGCTAGCACGGCAGGTGATCAGTTGTTGCATGATCCCAAGGCGGCCATTAGTAATATCTTCAGTGCAGTCGCCAGTATCTACAAGGCAGCGGGCAAGGGGGTTGCCAATAAAGCCTCCGAGCATCTGCTTCCAGATGAAGTGAAAAAAAAGGTCCTTGCAGGGACTTCATCGTTGCGAGCCATGGGTCCAGAACTGAGAGTTCAACTTAACAGGCTCAGCGATACTCAAATTCAGAACTCGGTCGGCGCGCTGTTAATGGTATTGGCGGGCGCTGTCGCCACTTGGCGTCTACGTAATGCCCATGGACAAAGTGGCAACATTAAACCCGACAAAATCAGCCAGGCAAAACGCAAGGCGGGCGAGGGTAAGACTGAGGTCAGCAAGCATGAGGTACCTGCGAAAAATCGCCCCAACAAAGAAAAGAACCGAGTGTGTGCGGCGACCAAAAGAAGCATCAGTTTCGCGTTGGGTTCAGAATCTTTGCGCCACATTGATTTCAGTTTGCCGGGAGCGTTTCCGGTTGACTGGACCCGCACTTATTGCTCGCGCTTGAAGGAATATGACCAGGACGTAATTGGCGCACGATGGATAACTCCGTTTACCACCCGATTTGATCGTGTTGACGAGGGCTTGGTGTTCCATGACTCTGATGGCCGAGACCATGAGTTCCCACTTCCCAAAGTAGGTCTGTTCCATTTCGACGCTATCGAAAATCTTACGCTCGTTCGTGTGAGTGAAGACCAACTTTTGTTATGCCGGGGTTTTGAACGTAAGGAGACATACATTCGAAATGGGCAGCGTTATTTGCTGAGTGGCGTGGTACTGCGCAATGGCGCCGGAATGATGTTGCATTATGAACACCACCATGGCGAAAGGATGGTGCTGTCAGACCTGATGACCTATCAAGGCGACGTTACCAAGGTCCAACTTCACTTGGGTACAATGATCGACGATTACGGCCGCTTGATTGGACTATGGGAGATTTTTGACGGTACTCCTCGACGCCAGCTTTGCGGTTATCAGTATGATGGCGCGGGGGACTTGATCCAGGCCCAGGATGAAAACGGTGCAGCCTGGAATTATCATTATCTGCATCACTTGATTACGCGCTACACGGACCGCACGGGCCGTGGCATGAATTTGGAGTGGTCAGGAGACGGTGCAGATGCTAAAGCTGTGCGCGAATGGGCAGATGATGGAAGTTTCGATACTCGTCTGGAGTGGGATGAGAATATTCGTCTGACCTATGTCACCGACGCCCACGGTAACGAGACCTGGCACTACTATGACAGTCTCGGTTACACCTATCGTATCCGTCATGCTGATGGGCGCTCAGAGTGGTTCTTCCGCGACGAAGCAAAAAATCTCATCCGTCACGTTCATGCTGATGGCAGTAACGACCGTTATAGCTACGATGACCGTAGTAACCTGTTAGAACATACTCGCGCTGACAATACTGTTACTTACTTCGCCTACGACGATCAGAATCAGTTAATCAAAACACGTGATGCTGAAGGCGGTCTCTGGCAGCGAGTGTATGACGATCACGGTAATGTGGTTGAAGCCATTGATCCGCTGGGCAACAAGACTGAATACGCCTACAACTCGGCGGGATTACCGACGGCGATAAAAGACGCCAGTGGCAACGAGAAAAAACTTGAGTACAACGACGCTTGTCTGTTGGTGAAGTACATAGATTGTTCCGGTAAGTCCAGCGTTTGGGAGTATGACGAACGTGGGTTGATGATCTGCTTTACCGACGCTTGCGGACAAAGTACTCGCTATCAGTATAAGGCGGGGCAACTGGCACTCATTCAGCATTCAGACAAAAGCGAAGAACGTTTTGAACGCGATGCAGAGGGAAGGCTGCTTGCCCATGTCGATGCGTTGGGGCGCTGTACCAGTTGGAGTTATACCGCTGCTGGACTGATTGCTGAACGAGTTGATGCTGCTGAGCAAACTCTGCGCTATCGATGGGATCGATTAGGCAGATTGCAAGCGCTGGAAAACGAAAACGAGCAACGCGTTCAGCTCCACTACGATCAGATGGGGCGGCTGCTGGAGGAGGTCGGCTTCGACGGGCGTACTACTCGCTATCAGCATGATCCGGAGTCTGGCCGATTGCGCTGCACCGTCAATGGGGAGCGACGTATTGATGTCAGTTTCGACCCTATGGGGCGGTTGACCGAGCGCCGTGCCACATTAGGTGAGCAGTCACAAAGCGAAGCTTTCGCCTATGATGGCAACGGCAATCTAGTCATGGCTACCAACGCCGACTCTCGCCTGGAATGGTTCCACGATGCGGCTGGCAACCTTCTGCGAGAACACCAGCATTATCTCGGCCTGGAAAAGCCGACGGTTGCAGTATGGCTTCACGAATACGATGTACTCAATCATCGTACTGCGACTACTCGCCCTGACGGCCATCGGGTCAGTTGGCTGACCTATGGCAGCGGTCATTTGCTTGGGTTGCGCCTTGATCAGCATGAACTGGTTGCCTATGAGCGTGACGATATGCATCGCGAAGTCACTCGTCATCAGGGTAATCATCTGTTGCAGACTCAGTGTTGGGACCCACTAGGACGTCTGCAGGAGCAAATGCTGGGACGTGAGGACGATAAGTCGACGTTACTGAAGCGTGAGTACAAATATGATGCAGCGAGTCAACTGACTGACATCAAAGATACCCGTCGCGGCACACTAACTTATGTTTATGATCCGGTCGGTCGCTTGCTGAACGCCACCAGCCGTCTGGGTATGGAGACATTTACATTCGACCCGGCCAGCAATTTGCTCAACGACAAAACCGCGCATATCCGACGACCATTAGATCAAGAGCAACCGCATAGCAAGCTGGTTGACAACCTGATCCGCGAGTACGCCGGTACCCATTATGAGTATGACGAGCGTGGTAACCAGATTCAGCGTTGGCACAATGGAAGTCGCTATCGGATGCAATGGGATCTATTTGATCGTCTCGTTCATTTTGACGACGCCCGATTGGCGGTGGACTTTGCATATGACGCCCTTGGGCGACGCCTGCACAAATTTTCCAGCGCCCATTACCAGCAACGACCGCAAGCCGGTTCGCAATGGAACAGTGCTGAATACGCCCGTAAACAACGAGAGTACGGTTGCGGCTTCACTCTTTACGGTTGGGATGGAAATAACCTTGCCTGGGAAAGCTCTCCGGCTCAGGTCGACGGTGGCTCGGGCCGCACTGTGCATTACATCTTTGAGCCCGGGACTTTCGTTCCAATCGCCCAGGCTCTAAGGCATGAGTCCATTCGCCTGCAGAACCAGCCGGATTACAGTGGCAGCTATAGCCTGGATGATGATCCGTTATGGAACCATAAGCCGATTGCGCAGCCGTTTGATTTATTGGCGTGGTATCAATGTGATCATCTCGGTACGCCACAAGAATTGACCGACCAAAACGGGGACATCGTCTGGAGTGCACATTACAAAGCATGGGGCGAAATCCGCGAGCAGCGTTCGACGTTGGCGCATCAGCATGGACTGACTAACCCGATCCGCTTTCAGGGGCAGTACCACGATCATGAGACGGGGCTGCATTACAACCGGTACAGATACTACGACCCCCATGTCGGTCGCTTTATCAGTAAAGATCCTATTGGTTATTTGGGCGGCCTGAATCTTTATGCCTTTGCACCCAATCCGGTCGAATGGGTTGACCCATTGGGCCTTTGGGGTGCAAGTCCCATAACAAAATACCGTCACAATGAAAATGGCACACTGAAGAGTGTAACAGCGAAAATCAGGCCAGAAGACTTAGGTACTGGAACCAATACCAACGCTAGCTCACGTGCGTTTGCTAGAGGTTTAGGTTGTGATACGGATGACGCCGGTCATGCCATTGGTAATCGATTAGGTGGAAGTGGTGGCAAGGGAAATATTTTCCCTCAGGCTCCGAATGTCAATCGTGGTGAGTTCCGCGATTTCGAGGGTGATATTGCTGAGGCCGTAAAGGGGGGCAGTAACGTTATAGTGCGTGTTACGCCTCAGTACGATGAAGGGGCAACTCGTCCCCATTCGATTCTGTACCAAGCGAGAATTGACGGACATACTGAAACCCGGATATTTCGCAACCCTTCTCCATGTGATTGTTGAGAGAGATTATTTATGTCGCCAACCGAAACAGTGCAAGACTTTCTGCGCCAGATGCTGAAATGGGAGATGGATTTCCATGCAAAAAAGAGGAGTGAGGCTTACAAGGGCGATCCTGAATATCGAAGATCGGCGGACGAAGCTGCCAGGTCCACCCTCACAAGCATATTTTCTGAACATCTGAGCACGAAAGCTTTGGCAGTGCTTGGATCGGCACGGCTCGACACGCTGGGTACGGGGCAGCCGCCAGAGTACGAGCAAACAGTTCTCACCGACACGGCGGAAGCGTCAGGCGTAGCGACCCATGTGGAAGCTGTAAGGATGAAAGGGCTCAAGCAACGTTACCGGTACTCGGTGATTGAAGAGCAGGGCACCCCGAAAATTGATGGGGTCAGCATTTGGCGCGCCAGCAGCGGGAAATGGGAGCGCCGCAACGCGATCTGAGCGAAAACGCTGAATAAAGGATACGTGAATAAAGGGGGCGGATTATGTTTGCATCACTTTTGCATTATATAAATCTGACTCCCTTTACGCAGTCACCTTTAACGCACAGGAGTTCAGGGGGGGCGGCAATCGATTTCAAGGGTATTGATTTTACCCCTTTGGAAACGGTTGTCTGGTCTGGGATTAGACGAATATGAAAGATGTAAAACCGGATTTTCGCCTGGTCGATAAAACCAACCCTGTTCATATTAAGGTATTTGCAGGCAGCCACTCTGATGGCCCGGTATACGAGGAGCTCCCGGCTCGTCATCGAGGCGCGACAACCTATGAACTGCTGTCCTCACCCGGGCTGGCGCTGAATATGGCTCGCGGAGACGTCATCTCGATCGAAAACAAAAACACCCATGCGGTGGTGCTTGAACGAGGTGGTAACTTTTGCATTCACATCTACGCCGATTCCATTTCTGCTGTGGATATCGCTGAGCTGGAAGGTGATGTGCGGCGTGAACTGGGTGGAACGCTGGACGGCGTGTTTGAGGGCAATCTTTCGTTGGCTGTTCCAGCGAGCAACGGGATGAACAAGATCAACGAGGTTTTTGACCGATTTCGCGATAGAACCGGGATTCAATGGTATTACGCCAACATCTATCAGAACCTGGATGACGATGATGACGAGACGCTGTTGAACTGGTGGCTCGAAGGCTGACGACCCTGCGCCACGGGCGCAAAATTCATCATCGATACCCAAGGGTACGAAGACGTGTGGATGGCTGAGTAACCAGGTCAAAGGAGAGACAACATGAAAGACGCAATCCGCCTCGGCGACTCCACCACCCACGGTGGCAAAGTCCTCGAAGCCTTCTCTCGGACCGACCTCAACGGCAAGCCGATTGCCGGGGTCGGTCACAAGGTCAGTTGCCCATTGTGCAAGGGGGTATTCCCGATTGTCGAGGGCAGCAGCACCTACACCGTCGATGGCACACCCATTGCGCTGGACGGTATGAAAACAGCCTGTGGGGCGGCGCTGATTGCCAGCGGGCCCAAAGGGGCCGTTGTCAGCTAAATCCATATTTGCACATTGATTGCCATCTCCATGACGCGGCCTTTTCGGCGCGTCATTTCAACAAGACTTGCTTCAACCAAAACATGCTTCACCCAAAAAAGAGTTCAAAACTCTCCAACATTTAAAGGAATAAATATGAAAACCGCTTCTTTGATTCTCGCCATGGCAGCCGCTTTTGGCACCAGCATGCTCGCCCACGCCGAAGGGCAAGACGCCGTCACCCTGAAAGGGATATACGACAACGGCCGCAACATGTCAGGCCTGATCAAAAGCTGCGTCGACAAGGGGTTCCTGAAAGCAGATAGCACCGAGAACGCCAACAAGATGGTTGCATTCGTTGGCAACATGCCTGGCGATTTCGACAAGCGTGACGGCGATAAAAACGAACAGTTTGGCCGTAAAGGCGAAGTGTTCACGGATGGGGAATACAAGAGCCTGGAAAGCAACCTGCCGCCGAACCTCACCCTCAAACAATGGTGCGAACAGGCTGATCAAGGCATGCGCGAAGGGTTGAAGCGCGTCGGTCTGTAGCCGTCAGCTGATTCAGGACCGACGGTAACGGCAAGTCGATTGCCGCGGTCGGTCCTGAGGTCAGTTGTACCCCCTCAATAGACAGACCTAAGCTAATGCAGAAAAGATATTTGTTCGGAGTTTTATATATCGTTTAGTTTTGATTCACAGACGAATCAAAGCATCAAACCGACAGACCCCCGATTGCCATGACGGCACACGCTGAATCGATCACAGGCTCTTCAGGTTTGATTCACACGGGAGTGAGTCATGCCGCACACCTCAGACATCACCGCATTACCCATCCTGGACTTGTCCCTGCTCGACGGTACGCCGCAGCAGCGCCAGACCTTTCTCGATGACTTGCGCCACGCCGCGCGCGACGTCGGGTTTTTCTACCTGACCGGCCATGGCATCGACGCTGGCTTGCTCCAGCAAGTGCAAGACCACGCCCGCCAATTCTTTGCCTTGCCCGACAACGAGAAAACCGCCGTCGGCATGGTCAATTCCCCGCACTTTCGCGGTTACAACCGCGCCGCTTCGGAGATCACTCGCGGCCAGCCCGATCAGCGTGAACAGTTCGATCTGGGGGCCGAGCGTGACGTCTTGCCGTTGACGGCCGACAGTCCGTTGTGGGCGCGCCTGCAAGGCCCCAATCAATGGCCGCAGGCATTGCCGCAACTCAAACCGTTGCTGCTCGATTGGCAGCAAGCCATGACCCAAATGTCTTTGCGCCTGCTGCGTGCGTTTGCCCAGGCGCTCGCGCTTCCGGAAGACGCCTTCGACCAGTTGTACGGCGATAAACCCAACGAACATATCAAGTTGATTCGCTATCCCGGGCAGCCTACGACGGCGAGCAATCAGGGCGTCGGCGCGCACAAGGATTCGGGCTTCCTCAGCTTCCTGCTGCAAGACCAGCAGGCCGGTCTGCAAGTGGAAATCGAAGAAGGTCGCTGGATCGATGCGCGGCCTCGCGACAACACCCTGGTGGTCAACATCGGCGAGCTGCTGGAACTGGCCACCAACGGTTATCTGCGCGCCACGGTGCATCGCGTGGTTTCGCCGCCAGCGGGTAGCGAGCGCTTGTCCATCGCGTTTTTCCTTGGCGCGCAACTCGACGCGGTGGTGCCGCTGTACCCGTTGCCGGCGGTGTTGCTGCGCGAAGCGCGGGGGCCGGCGAGTGATCCGCTCAATCCGTTGTTCCGTGACGTCGGCTGGAATTACCTCAAGGGCCGACTGCGCTCCCATCCCGATGTCGCTCAGCGCTTCTATGCCGATGCGTCGAATACCCGGACACCGCTTCGCAAGACCGCCAACGCCTGATTCATCACTCGCAAAAGGACTCTTCGCATGCTGAAAAAAACAGGTTTGACTCTGGCCGTCCTCGGCGCGCTGGTGACTTCATTCAGTGCTCAAGCGCTAGAGCCATTGCGCGTTGCCGCCGACCCGGTGCCCCACGCGCAGATTCTGGCGTACATCCAGAAGATCGATCCACAACTGAACCTCAAGGTGATCGAAATCCCTCAGGGCGTGAACTCCAACGAGCTGCTGGTTCACGGCGATGTGGACGCCAATTACTTCCAGCATCTGCCGTATCTGCAATCCCAGGAAAAAGCCCTCGGCGAGAAACTTGCGGTGGCCGCGACGGTGCACATCGAACCGCTGGGCATCTACTCACATCGCCACAAAACCTTCGCCCAAGTGCCGGACAAAGGCACCGTCGCCGTACCGAACAACGTCACCAACCTGAGCCGTGCGCTGTACCTGTTGCAGGACAACGGCCTGATCAAGCTCAAGCCCGGTTTCAACGACCCGGCAGCCGATCAGGCGACACCCAAGGACATCGCCGAAAACCCGAAACACCTGAAGATTCTCGAAATCGAATCGCCGCAACTGCCTCGTGCGCTGGACGACGTGGACCTGGCGGTGATCAACGGCAACTACGCGCTGGAAGCCGGGCTAGTGCCGGCCAAGGATGCGCTGGGCCTGGAGAAAGCCGAGCACAACCCTTACGCCAACATTCTGGTGACCACGCCGAAACTGGAAAACGATCCGCGCATTCAGCAACTGGCCAAGGACCTGACTTCGCCGCAAGTGGCCAAGTACATCGCCGAGAACTTCAAGGGTTCGGTGATCCCTGTGGCGGACGCCAAGCCATGATCCTCGTCGAGCAGTTGAGCAAGACTTACCCGTCAGCGCCGACACCGGCGCTGGATCAGGTATCGCTGAGTATTCCCGATGGTGCGATCTACGGGATTCTCGGGCGCAGCGGCGCGGGCAAGTCGACGCTGTTGCGCTGTCTCAATCTGCTCGAACGCCCGGACGCCGGGCGGATTCTGCTGGATGGCGAAGACCTCACGGCGCTGTCCGACGGTGAGCTGCGCCGGCAACGTCAGCGCATCGGCATGATCTTTCAGGGCTTCAACCTGCTGCATTCACGCAACGTGTTCGACAACATCGCAGTGCCGCTGGAAATCGCCAAAGTCGCCAAACCACAGCGTCACGAGCGGGTTCGGGAGTTGCTGGATCTAGTGGGGTTGAGCGACAAGGCCGAAGCCTTTCCTTCGCAACTGTCCGGCGGGCAGAAGCAGCGGGTGGGCATCGCCCGGGCCTTGGCGGCGCGTCCGGCGTATCTGCTATCGGACGAAGCCACCAGCGCCCTCGACCCGGAAACCACCGCGTCGATTCTGGAGCTGTTGCGCGATATCAACCGGCAGTTGGGTTTGACCATTGTGCTGATCACCCACGAGCTGGACGTGGTCAAGTCGATCTGCGATCACGCTGCGTCCATGGCCAACGGAAGATTGGTGGAGGCGGGGCCGGTCGCCCGATTGCTGGCGACTCCGGATTCCGCGCTCGGTGCCTCGCTGCGGCCCAGTTGCGGTTTACCGCTGGGGCACGACGCGCCGGGGCTCAGTTTTCTCCGACAATACGGCGTACGGGCGGCCCACTCATGAACCGTACCGTCGACTGGAATGAAATCCTGCAACTGGTGCTCAACGCCACCGGTGAAACCCTGTACATGGTGCTGCTTGCCGGGCTGTTCACGCTGTTGATCGGCCTGCCGCTGGGCGTTTTGCTGTTCATCAGTCGCCGCCAGGGTTTGTACCCGTTGCCCCGGATCAATCAGGCACTGGGCGCAGTGATCAACCTAGGTCGTTCGCTGCCATTCGTGGTGATGCTGATCGCCCTTATCCCGCTGACCCGGCTGGTGGTCGGCACCACGCTGGGCAGCACGGCCGCCGTGGTGCCGATCACCATCGGTGCCTTTCCGTTTTTTGCGCGGATCGTCGAAAACGCCCTGGACGAAGTTGAAAAGGGCCGGATCGAAGCGATCCTCGCCATGGGTGGCGACATTCGCCACGTGATTTTCAAAGTGCTGTTGCCCGAAGCGCTGCCGGCCTTGCTGGCGGGCATCACCCTGACGCTGGTGATGCTGATCGGGTTTTCCTCCATGGCAGGAGTGATCGGTGGCGGCGGACTGGGCGATCTGGCGATCCGCTATGGTTATCAACGGTTCAACAATGAAGTGATGGTCGCCACCGTCGTAGTGCTGGTCATCCTCGTCCAGGGCGTGCAGAGCCTGGGCGATCGGCTAGTGCGATCGCTGGCTCATCGACGTTGAAGGTCGGTTGCAGGCTTACTTTTTGAGGGGCGTGACGAGCGCCGTTTCGTCGGTGTCGAGGACGAACACCGCCAACAAGCGTGCAGGCTGGGTATCGCTGGCGTTGGCACTCACCAGGTGCACGGAGCCCGGCTCCTCGACGAAGTTTTCGCCGACGTGGTAGATCTTTTCCGGCTCGCCTTTGACTTTGATGCGGAACGAGCCTTCCAGAACCGTGGCGTAGATGAAGGCGGTTTTCGGGTGGGTATGGGACGGTGATGCCGCTCCCGGCCCGTATTCGACCACCACACCCCTCATGCTTTTGCCGGGGATGTTGGGAATCGGCCGATCAAAGACCACCGAGACCTTGCCGGCGGGTGGCTCGGCGGCCGATGCGGCGCTGATCGACAGCGCTGCAAAAACGGCGCTCAACAAAAATCGAATTACCATGATTTTTCTCCTTGGCAAAAAGGGAAGGGAATGGCGCGAATGACTATCGCGCTGTCGACCGAGCGATCCAGTCTTCAAAACGAATGGCACCCAGGCGCGACTGCTTGCCGGTGACCAGCGATTGATCGTCGAGCAACGTCCCGTAGTAGCGTGCATGCACGTCCGGTACGACCTTGCGGTTGTCCTGGCTCGCCTGCAGGAAGCGTCGGACCAATTCGTCCAGCGGCAGTGCTTCAGGCCCGCCGACATCCACTGAGCCGTTGAGCGGGGCGGCCAGGACGACGTCTGCCAGCGCCGCCACCACGTCGTCAGAAGCAATCGGTTGAATCAGCGCTGGTGGCACGCGAAGTTCATCGGCGACGGCAAAGGATTCAGCGATGCCACCGACAAATTCGAAAAACTGCGTGGCCCGCAGGATCGAGTAAGGCATGCCGGATGCCTTGATCAGGTTTTCCTGGGCCACCTTGGCGCGCATATAGCCGGCCTCGGGCAAGCGTTCACACCCGACAATCGACAGTGCAACGTGATGACGCACCCCGGCAGCAGCCTCGGCCGCCAGCAGGTTGCGGCTCGAGGTTTCGAAGAAGTCGAGGACGGCCTGATCCTCCCACGACGGAGCATTGGCCACGTCGACCACGACGTCGGTGCCGTCCATGGCGGCCGCCAGACCTTCGCGGGTGATGCTGTTGACGCCCGTGCTGGGGCTGGCGGCGAGCACGTCATGGCCGCGCTCGCGAAGAAGGTTCACCAGTTTCGAGCCGATGAGGCCGGAGCCTCCGATAACGACGATCTTCATGGGGTCTCTCCTCGATGACGCCAACCATTGGCGTCGTTGGAATGGAGAGTGCCGGTGCAGGGGAGAGAAGTCCTTGTGGCGACCTTGGGTTTGCCTTGTCGAACTCTTGCATTTTTGTCCAGCCTGCGCCCCGGAATGGACGCAGTAGCGTGTTCAAGTCAGGCGTATTATCGTTCTCGACTTCTCACCATCTGCCGCCCGGGACACGGAGTTGAAGGCGCGTCGCCAAGGGACGTTCGCTGTGCCATTCACGTTTGAAGACTATGTACTGGATCAGGAACGTCGCGAGCTGACCTTGCGCGGGCAGGTCGTGGCCGTCGGCCCGCAGGTCTTCGATCTGTTGCTGCTGTTCGTCAACAACCCCGAACGCGTGCTGAGCAAGGACGAATTGCTCGGCACGGTATGGAGCGGTCGCATCGTTTCCGAATCGACGATCACCAGCCACATCAACGCCGTGCGCAAGGCTATCGGTGATACCGGCGAGGAGCAGCGTCTGCTGCGCACGGTCGCTCGCAAGGGCTATCGTTTCATTGGTCAAGTCAGTTCCGATATGACCGAGCCGGTGCCTGACACCGACGAGAGCTCAACTGCATCTCCCCGCGTATTGGCGCTGCCGGACAAACCCTCGATCACCGTCCTGCCTTTCTACAATCTGAGCGGCGATCCCGAACAGGATTACTTTGCCGACGGTGTCGTGGAGGACATCATCGCGGCGTTGTCGCGTCTGCGCTGGTTGTTCGTCATCGCACGCAATTCGAGCTTCACGTTCAAGGGGCGCACGGTCGATGCCCAAGGGGTCGGTCAGGAACTGGGCGTGCGCTATGTGCTGGAAGGCAGTGTGCGCAAATGCGGAAACCGGGTGCGCATCACCGGGCAACTGATCGACGCCACGAGCGGGGCACACATCTGGGCCGAGCGGTTCGAAGGCACCCTCGACGACATCTTCAAGCTGCAGGATCAAATCACCGAAAGTGTCGTCGGGGCCATCGCGCCACAACTGGAGCGCGCGGAGATCGAGCGCGCCAAACGCAAACCGACGGAAAGCCTGGACGCCTACGATTACTACTTGCGCGCCATGGCAAAGCTGCACAGCGGCACCCAGGAGGCCATCGAGCAGGCGCTGCCGATGTTCTACAAGACCCTCGAACTCGATCCGGAATTCGCTTCTGCCTATGGCATGGCCGCCTGGTGTCACTTCTGGCGCAAGCTCAATGGCTGGATGACAGATCGGCCAGCCGAGATCGCCGAGGGCATACGCCTGGCGCGTCTGGCGGTCACGCTGGGGCGCGATGACGCTGTGGCGTTGACGCGCGGCGGACATGCGCTTGCGCACCTGGCGGGGGATGTGGACGCCGGCATCGCATTGCTCGACCGCGCGCGCCTGCTCAATCCCAATCTCGCACCCGCGTGGTTTCTTGGCGGAATCCTGCGTGCACTTCGCGGTGAAACCGCGCCGGCCATCAAGGACTTGAACCATGCTGCGCGCTTGAGCCCGCTGGACCCGGAAATGTTCAGAATGCACGTCGGCATGGCTCTGGCGCATTACTTCGCCGGGGACTTCGAGGCCTCGGCAGATTTCGCCGAAAAAGCCTTGGGCAACCTGCCCACGCTGTTGGTGGCGGCGGCGCTGGTGGCGGCCAGTCATGCGCTGGGCGGGCGTCCGGATAAAGCCCGCTGGGCGATGCAGCGTTTGCAGACGCTGAATCCGGCGTTGCGCCTTGGCCACCTCAAGGACTGGCTGCCGATTCAACGGCCCGAGGATTTTGCCCGGTTCATTGAAGGGCTTCGACTTGCGGGGTTGCCGGAGTGATGGCTTGAGTGCACCTGCTCCGATCTCGCGGACATGCACGGCGGTACCGGGCCTAAGCTAATACCAAAACGGTATTTGTTTGTTGTTTTTAAGATCGTTTAGCTTTTACTGACTCACCAATCAGACTTTCAAATAATAGAACCCTCGATTGCCATGACGGCACGCGCTGAATCGATCAAAGGCTCTGCAGAATTTTCTTGCTGATGGGCGCCACACACTGGCCCATCGACTTTAAGGATTTGTATGAGTGCGCCTGTCGCCGTGGCCTCCGAGCCGCTGATTCGTGTACGTGAACTGAGCAAGACCTTCGGCTCGAACCGTGCGCTGGATCGGGTCAGCCTGGAGATATTTCCTGCCGAAGTGGTTGCGTTGCTCGGTGCCAACGGCGCGGGCAAGTCGACGCTGGTGAAGATCCTCGCCGGCAGCCAATCGGCCGACAGCGGCGAGATTCAGGTCGACGGTCAGCCCCGGCAATTCAACTCGCCGCTATCCGCTCGGCGGGTCGGCATCGTTGCGGTTCATCAACAGATCAACGAAGGCATCGCGCCCGGATTGAGCGTGGCAGAAAACCTGCTGCTCGATGAACTGTGCCGGCCGGACGGCGACTTCTGGCTCAACCGCAAACGCCTGCTGGAGCGCGCCGCGAACATTGCTGCCGGGCTCGGTCTGGTGCTGCCGCTGGAACAACCGATCGAGCACCTCGGCCAGGCCGAGCGGCAACTGGTGGTGCTGGCCCGCGCCTTCGCGTTGCAACCACGGTTGCTGATTCTCGACGAACCGACAGCAGCGCTCTCGGATGCCGAAGCGCAGCGCCTGTTCGGCCTGATCGACACGCTGCGCAGTCGGGGCGTGGCGATCATTTATATCTCCCATCGCCTGTCGGATCTGCAACGGGTGGCGGATCGCGCCATCGTCCTGCGTGACGGGCAACTGGCCGGCGAATTCAGTGCCCGGCAATTGCCTCAGGCGCTGGAGGCCATGCTCGGCCAGGCGCTGGAGACGCATGTCTATACGCCGCGAGCGGCGGGGCGCGAAGTGCTGAAGCTGCACGACGTGAAACTGCTGCCGCGCACCCGAGCCTTTGACCTGACCCTGCATGAAGGCGAAGTCGTGGTGCTGACCGGATTGCTCGGTGCCGGCAAAAGCGAGATCGCCGAAGTGCTGTTCGGTCTG
This sequence comes from Pseudomonas sp. GW822-FHT03F04, assembly GCF_058801405.1. Classification (NCBI taxonomy): domain Bacteria; kingdom Pseudomonadati; phylum Pseudomonadota; class Gammaproteobacteria; order Pseudomonadales; family Pseudomonadaceae; genus Pseudomonas; species Pseudomonas sp. GW822-FHT03F04. Next base: position 135,078 of record NZ_JBXANF010000014.1, on the reverse strand, counting down.
CGCAAACCCTTGTCCGGATCATTGCAACTGGATGGCGCCGACTGGCAACCGGGCTCGCCTCGGGTGGCGATCCAGAGCGGGGTGTTCTTCGCCGCCGAAGACCGGGCCAGCCAATCGCTGGTGCCGGATTTTTCCCTGCGTCGCACCCTGACCCTGCCGTTCCTCGAACGCTTCACCCGTGGCGGTTTCATCCGCAACCGCGCCGAAGCGGCAGCGGTGGAAGCGCAAGTCGCGGCGCTGGGAATCAAGACCGCCGGCATCGATGTGCCGATGAGCGCGCTGTCCGGCGGCAATCAACAGAAAGTCGTGCTCGGTCGCTGGCTGCTTGGCGAGGGCAGGGTGTTGATCCTCGATGAGCCCTTTCAAGGCGTTGATGTGCGTGCCCGACGCGAGATCGGTCAGCTGCTGCGTGATAGCGCCGACGGTCGTGCCACGCTGGTGATCTGTGCGGATGTCGATGAAGCCCTGGAAATCGCCGACCGGATCCTGCTGGTACGCGATCACGCCGTGGTGGCCGAGTACCCGCGTGCCGGGCTGGATCGCGCCACCCTGGTCGCCGCGCTGGCCGGCACTGATCCAGAAAATTCTTTTGTTCAAGCCGCGCCAAGGAGTAGAGCGAGTGCCTGATTCGAGTTCCCTGTTGTCATCCGCCCCGGCGCCGTCCGAGCGCTTCGTGCAAGCGTTGATTCGCTACGGCCTGCTGTGGGTGCTGGCGTTGATCGTGGTGTTTTTCAGTGTCGCTGAACCAGCGTTCCTGCGGGTCGGCAACCTGTTCAGCATCTTGCAGTCGGTGTCGATTGTCGCGCTGCTGGCGTTGGGTGTGACCCTGACCATGGCTGTCGGCGGGCTGGATCTGTCCATCGGTGCGGTGGCGGCCATGAGCCTGATGATCGCCGGTTACGTGATGGTGGTGCTCGGTTGGGGCGCGGTGCCGGCGGTGCTGATCAGCCTGGCCGGTGGCGCGCTGGTCGGGCTGCTCAACGGCTGGCTGATCGTGAAGATGCGCGTGCCGGACATTCTCGCAACGCTCGGCAGCATGTTCCTGGTGATCGGCGTGCAACTGATTCCCACCGGCGGACGCTCGATTGCGGTGGGCATGACCCTGCCCAATGGCGACGAAGCCGAAGGCGCGTTCAGTGCGTTGTTTCTGGCGCTTGGGCGCGGGCGGCTGTGGGACGTCGTGCCGATTCCGGTGTTGATCACGGCGGTTGTCGCGGTGGCGGTGTGGCTGTTTCTCGAACGCACGCGCATCGGTCGGTTGTTCTATGCGATTGGCGGCAACGAGCAGGCGGCGCGTCTGGCCGGTGCGCCGGTGCAGCGCTTCAAGCTGCTCGCTTATGTGCTCTCGGCGCTGCTGGCGTCGCTCGGCGGATTGTTGTTGGCGGCGCGCCTGGGGCGCGGCGATGTCAGTTCCGGCAACGGTCTGGTGCTGGATGCACTGGGTGCTGCGCTGATCGGCTTTGCCGTGCTCGGCGCGAAGAAGCCCAACGCGTTCGGCACGCTGGTCGGTGCGTTGCTGGTGGCCTCGTTGCTCAACGGCCTGACCATGCTCAACGCGCCGTATTACGCGCAGGATTTCGTCAAGGGACTGGTGCTGGTGCTGGCCCTGATGTTCACCTTCGGCCTCGCGCATCGGGCGCGCTGAGCCGGTTCATTGAAGCTTCAAGGAAAGATCCATGCACGGTTCAATCAAGCAGTTCGCACGCCATTGTCTCGCTGGTGCCTTGCTCTCGGCACTGGCGCTCAATGCCCAGGCCAAAGCCTTGCCGGGGGCGCCGGCACCGTTCGATAAAGGTCAGGTACAGATCGCGCTGGTGGGTTATCTGTTCTCCGGGGATTTCCCCGAAGCCTACCTGCGCGGCGTCGAGAGACAGACCGAAGCGCTGGGCGCCAACCTGCGGGTGTTCGACGCGCGACAGCAGGCGGCCAGTCAGGGCGAGATGATCGATCAGGCCGCCGACCTTGGCGTCGACGGGATCATCGTGCAACTGGGTCTGGCGGAAACTCTCAAGGGGCCGATCGACCGTGCGTTGGCCAAAGGCATCAAGGTGGTTGCGTTCGACGTCGACCTGAACACGCCACAAGTGACTCAGGTTGAGCAGGATCACCACGCGCTGGCGCGTCTGGCACTCGATCAAGCAGTCAAGGACAACGGCACCCGTTTCGACGCAGGCTACGTCTACATCAGCGGCTTCACACCGATGGAACGCCGCGACGAGATCTGGAGCCAGGTCAAGGCGAGCAATCCGGGGATCATCGAGAAGGCCCGTTTTGGCACGCTCAATCCGCCGATTGCCAACTCGGTGGCCGATCAGGCCAGCGCCGTGTTGCGGGCCAATCCGGGAATCAGCGTGATCTTCGCGCCGTTCGACGAGTTCGCCAAAGGCGCGAAAATCGCCGTGGACGAGGCGGGTCTGAGCAGCAAAGTGAAGATCTACAGCGCCGACATTTCCACCGCCGACATCCAGATCATGAAAGAGCCGAACAGTGCCTGGGCCGCGACGGCAGCGGTCAATCCGCAAGTGGCCGGCGCGATCAGCGTGCGCAGTCTGGCGCTGCTGATCGCCGGGGAAAGTCCGGGGCACAAGGTGCTGGTGCCGCCGACCCTGATCACCCGCCAGCAATTGCTGGATCTGGACGTGAAAAACGTGCGGGATCTGGGGCAGAAACTGCCGTCCTTCGGCGATACCGCCAATGTGGCGCGAGCGTCGTGGATTCCTGTGGCGAACTGAGGAACCGACATGCACGACAAGGCTGCGCGCCTGCGCAAAAGCCGTTCGCCGCAAGCCGATGTGGCGCTGGGCGAACGGCTGCCACCGGGGCAGGTGCTGACGGAGCGTTTCCCGATCCTGCACGAAGGCGAGGTGCCGGCGTATGACCTGGCGACGTGGTCACTGCGCCTGTTCGGCACCTTGGCAAACCCGGTCGAGCTGACCTACGCCGATCTGCAAGCGCTGCCGCAACGCTCGTTGCAATGCGACATTCATTGCGTGACACGCTGGTCGAAGTTCGACACCCGCTGGAGCGGGGTGCACCTGCAGGATCTGTTGCAGGCCCTGGACATCCGGCCGACGTCGTCCTTCGTCATGGCCCACGCCGATCACGATTACCAGACCAACCTGCGTCTCGAAGATCTGTTGCACCCGGACAGTCTGCTGGCCACTCATTACGACGGTCAGCCGCTGACTGCGCAACATGGCTGGCCGCTGCGTCTGGTGGTGGCAGGTAGGTACTACTGGAAGAGCGCGAAATGGCTGCGCGGGCTCGAGTTCACCGATCAGGAACAACCGGGCTTCTGGGAGCGCAACGGCTTTCATTTGCACGCCGATCCGTTCATTGAACAGCGCTTCAGCGGTGATGCGCTGGACATAGCCGAAGATGCCTGGCGGGAAAAGGATTTCGACTGACGGCATTTAACTTCGCGCCGAAAAAAACACAGATTAAAAACGTGCTCTACAACAGCGAGGCGTGAGTTTTTGTGCGTGATTAGTTGTTCGTTAGTTGGTTGTTCATGTTGTTGCGTAAACACAAGTGTTGCTCAGGCAACACTCCGTTCGTTGGGCATAACCTAAGCGTTATTGGTTCTTTTGCGGCGGGCGACCACTCATCTAGGATCGGTAAACAGGGGGTTCTACTAACTTTTGGGTTCTTGCACTCTAACAGTCGATAGTTGTTCGACACACTTCGCTGCCTTTCTGAACATCAAAACTACAGCAGAAATTACTGTGCACTGATTGCCGACGCTTAATGATTCGGCAGCGGCCGGTTATTAACTGCGATTCAAGGAGCTGTCGCATGATTCACCGTTCGCGTTCATTACTCGCCATCGCTGTTGTCAGTGCAATCTGGCAACTTCCTGCGCAAGCCGAAGAGACTTCCGCGCGCGCCGACGATGACACACGGCTGGGTACCGTGCTGGTCACCGGCACCCGGGGCACCGCACGTACGGTGCTGGATTCACCGGTACCGGTGGACGTGCTGACTGCCGAAGACCTGAAGACCGCCGGCGCCAGTGATGGCGAACTCGGTCAGGCGTTGCAGACGCTGTTGCCGTCGTTCAGTTTTCCGCGCCAGTCCAACTCTGGCGGCGCCGACCACGTGCGTGCCGCACAGTTGCGCGGCATGAGCCCGGATCAGGTGCTGGTGCTGGTCAACGGCAAGCGTCGGCACACCTCGGCGGTGGTCAATGACTCGTCGAAAATCGGTCGCGGCACGGCGCCGGTGGATTTCAACTCGATCCCGATCAGCGCCATCAAACGCATCGAAGTGCTGCGTGACGGCGCGGGTGCGCAGTACGGCTCCGACGCGATTGCCGGGGTGATCAACATCATCCTCGACGACGCCCCCGAGGGCGGTGAAGTGTCCACCAGCTACGGCGCCTATCACACCCATCAGGACGCCATCGGCAAAACCACCACCGACGGCCAGAACAGTGTGACCACCGCTAAGATCGGCACGCGGCTGGGCGAAGAGGGCGGCTTCATACGTGGCGGCACCGAGTACAAGAATCGCAACCCGACCAACCGTGCCGGCTACGACGGTTTTGCCGACACACCGAACCAGCGCAACTACGTGATGGGCGACGGCATCGCGCGGGACGTCAACCTCTGGTTCAACAGCGAATTGCCGCTGGCCGGCGGCAAGGCTTATTCGTTTGGTACCTACAACCAGCGGCACACTACAGGCGCCGAGTTTTATCGCTATCCGTCCGAGCAGCCGCAGTTCTACCCCAACGGTTATTTGCCGCAGTCGATCGGCGACAACAAGGACATCTCCGCCACGGCCGGCTTCAAAGGCCTGATCGGCGACGACTGGGACTTCGACAGCAGCGTCACCCACGGTCGCAACCGTTTCGATGGAGCCACCCGGCGCACCCTCAACGTCAGCCTGGGCGAAGACTCGCCGACCCGATTCGACACCGGCGATTACGAGTTGCGTCAGACCACCGCCAACCTCGATTTCAGCCGTGAACTGCGCCTGGGCGGACGCTCCTTTGTCCTCGCGCTCGGCAGCGAATACCGCTACGAAAACTACCTGACGTATGCCGGTGACGAGGCCTCTTACATCGGCTCCGGTGCAGACGGCGCCAACGGTTTGCGCCCGAGTGAAGAATCGGACCTGGACCGCAACGTGTTCGGCACCTACGCCGAATTGTCCGGTGATCTCACCGACCGTTTCTTCGTCGACGCCGCCACACGCTGGGAGCATTACGACGACGCCGGCAGCAAACTCACCGGCAAGCTCAGTGGTCGCTACAAGTTGACCGAGCAGTGGGCGTTGCGCGGTGCGGTATCGAACAACTTCCGTGCGCCATCGCTGGCGCAAAGTGGCTTCCAGAGCACCACCAGCAACTTCGGCGACGGCGGCACGCTCACCGACATTCGCGTGCTCTCGGTCAACGACCCGATCGCCCGTGCCCTCGGTGCGCAGAAGCTCGATCCGGAAACTTCGAAGAACTACAGCCTCGGCCTGACGTTCCAGTTGAACGAACGTTTCGACGCGTCGCTCGACGTGTTCCGCATCGACGTCAAGGATCGCATCACGCTGTCGCAACGCATCGGCAGCGACGCGCTGGAAAGCTACATCAATGACAACTTTGGCGTGGCGGGCGTGCACGATGTCAACTTCTTCACCAACGCCGCCGACACCAGCACCCACGGTGCCGAACTGGTGCTCAACTATCACCAGCCGTTCTACGAAGGGCAACTGGGCCTGACCACCGCGTACACCTACAACCACACCAAAGTCACCAGCACCAAGGGCACGCCGTCGCAACTGACCGCGTTGGGGATAGGCAACGATGCACTGGTCGGCGTCGAGGAAACCAACACCCTCACCGATGCGGCACCGAAGGATCGCTTCGTGTTTTCTGCCAACTGGGCCAGCGAACATTGGGGTTTGCTCGGCCGTCTGACTCGTCAGGGCGAGACCACCCGGGTGTTCGATTTCGGCGACTCGCAGCCTGAGCAAACCTACGGCGCGGTGTGGCAACTGGATGGCGAGGTGACCTACAAATTTACCCCGAAATTCAGCATCGCCCTGGGCGGCAACAACCTGACCGACAACTACCCGGAACGCTCCGGCTCGGCCATCAACTACGGCGGCAACCTGCCGTACGACGTGCTCTCGCCGATCGGCACCAACGGCGCTTACTACTACGCCACCGCCACCTACGGCTTCTGAGTCTTGCCGCCAAGGATGGCGGTTCATCAGCGGGAACACTCATGACTCAAACCAATGGCCCCAAGCGGCATCTGCCGGTATTCCAGGCATTGCTGATCACGCTGGGCATGGTCATCACCACCGACATCCTCAAAACCGCGCCGACCGTTGCCTTGAACGTCGGGCCGGAACACTTCTATTGGGTCTGGGTCCTCGGCGGATTGGCGTCGATGTTCGGGGCCTTGTGCTTCGCTGAGATGGCCACCGCGTTTCCGCATCCGGGCGGTGACTATCATTTCCTGCGCACCGCGTATGGCGAGCGCATGGGTTTCCTGTTCGCCTGGTCGCGCTTCTCGGTGATGCACACCGGGTGGATCGCGTTGTCGGCGTTCATGTTTGCCGACTATTTCAACGCGGTTTTTCCGCTGGGACAGTACGGATCGGGGCTGTTTGCCGGCGCGATCATTGCCGCACTGGTGCTGCTGAATCTGACGGGCAAGCACATCGGTTTCATCACCCAGACCGTGCTGGTGGGGCTGCTTGCCGTGGGCTTTCTGAGCATTGCCAGCGCCGGTGTGTGGCTGGTGTGGCAGGGTGTCGAACCGCTTGCGCCGAGTGCGCCGGTCACACCTGAGCACACGGGGGCGGCAGGATTTTCCGCTGCGATGATCTTCGTGTTTCTGGCCTTCGGCGGCTGGAGTGATGCGGCGACGCTGTCCGCCGAAGTGCGCGATGGCCGACGCGGAATTTTCATTGCCATGCTCGGTGCACTGACGGTGTTGATGGCGATCTACCTGGCACTGAACTGGGCGTTCGTCCAAGGCCTGGGGTTCGAAGGCCTGGCCGCGAGCAGCGCGCCGGCGGTGGAATTGTTGAACCGCGCATTCGGTGCGCCGGGGGTGATGCTGATTCTGTTGATGGTCGGTATCGCGGCCATCGCCACCATCAATTCAACGCTGTTGGTCGGTGCCCGCACAACGTACGCCGCCGCCCGCGACGTGCCGCAACTGCGTCGCTTCGGTGAATGGGACGAACGCGATGGCGTGCCGCGCAAGGCCTTGCTGGCCGAGGGCGCGGTGGCGTTGTTGCTGGTGTTGTTCGGCAGTTTTACCCAGAGCGGTTTCAACACCATGGTCGAGTACCTGACGCCGGTGTACTGGTTGTTCCTGAGTTTGAGCAGCCTGGCGTTGATCATCCTGCGCAAGCGCTTTCCCGAAGTGCCACGGCCGATCAGGGTGCCGCTTTATCCGATTTTGCCGCTGCTGTTTTTCGGGTTGTGCGTGTACATGTTGTATTCCAGCGTGACGGTGGTGGGGTTGGGGGCGTTTTTGGGGATTGGAGTGTTGCTGGTGGGCGCGCTGTTGCTGGCGGTGTTGAGCCGCCTGGTGTCGACACCTCGGCAAGCTCTGCAGCGTACCAGCGATTAGAACGATACCTGCGCCGGTTGCGACAAACGCAGCACCGACAGATCCCCTGTAATCCGTTTGTAAGCCAGACGAATCGCCTCGATGTCGCTCTCACGCTTCGGGCTGCCTTCGTGCAGGATCACAATCACCTTGGTCGCCAGCCGCTCAGGCGTTTTCGCATCATGGTCTTTCCACTGCCCATACGCATCGAACACGCTGAAACCGTCCGGAAAACGCGTCGTCACTTCCTGATCGAGAAACTCGCGCCAGCGCGCCGGGCTTACCACGCCTTCCTTGCCATCAATCGGCCCCACCGAGAAGTACAACTCGGTGCGCACCCACTGCGCCTGCGCCGGGCGTGTGGCATCGCCTTGCAGGGTTGAGCTGGCGGGGTCTTTGGTATGTACGGAAACAGGAGGAGGGCTGGCACAACCGGCGACCGCCAGGAACAGTGCTGCCATCAGGAAACGTTGCGGCATGGAACTTCCTTATTGTTAAGAACTGTCCCGAATTATAGGAGGAGGTGGTAATAGCAATAAAAGATTAAAAAGTGGATTAGTCGTTAACTAATGGAATAAGCTGGTGGCGTGAAAATAATTCCCGCTGGTTAGAACGATTATTTCTTTAAGTTATTTGCTTGGTATTGGATCGCATATCCAGGACGTTGAAAAACCTGTTCTTGCATTTGATAGATCTGTCATTGCGTCTACTCTGCTGCTGCAACGGTTCAAGGCGCACGGAATGCTGCACTTGAAGCGTTTGAACAGCACTTTTTGCTGCTCGATGGGCAGCTTGTTCCGGTTTGGCCAATCCTTAGAATCAGCCCCATCAACTTCTCATCCAGTTCTTAATCCTCAGGGAGCTTCACCATGATGAACGCCATGCAGATGCAAATGCCGATGAACGCCAACATGCCGATGATGCCGATGACAGGCATGCCGATGATGATGGCAACCATGTCCTGTGAAATGATGGACGACGGCATGATGTGCAAGATGATGCCGGCCGCCGGCATGGACATGGCGATGTTCAAGAACAGCTGCGAAATGATGCAGATGATGATGGACTGCGGCATGCCGATGATGATGCATTGCGGCAACATGAGCATGATGTGCATGTCCCAGGCGGCCATGGCCATGCCGATGATGAACATGATGATGCCGATGATGGGCATGCCGATGCCTTCGATGAAGTGCGTGATGGAATGCACCATGATGGCCGACTGCATGATGTGCAAAATCATGCCGATGCCGGGCATGAACATGGACATGATGAAAAACTGCTGCGCCCTGATGATGAAGATGATGAACGACTGCAGCATGCCGATGATGATGAGCTGCAACGGCATGCCGATGATGTGCTGCACCTGCTGATTTCTGACCGCGCATGAAAAAGCCCCCGCAGCTTGATGCTGCGGGGGCTTTTGCATTTCTGGAATTCGGTGAAGGCGTTTGTCAGTCCAGACGTTCGGGGTAGGTGACAACCAGATAGGCCACCGCCTCACTGTCAGCCGGATTGCGATAGCGGTGGGGCTGGTCGGCGTAGAACAGGATCGAGTCGCCGGTCGACAGCAGATAACGCTCGTCGTTGACGCTGATCTCCAGCACGCCCTGTGACACCACCAGATTTTCCTGCACACCGGGGCCGTGGCCCTCGGAGTGATCCTCACCCAGGGGGCTCAGGCGTAATTCGTAGAATTCCGATTGGCGCGCCACATCGAACGGAAACAGCGCCCGACTGACAAATGCGCCGTTGGCGCTTACCAGCCGTTTGCTCTGACTCGCCGACAACACGGCCACACCTTCGAACGCACGGTGCTCCAGAAACGCCGCCACCGACACTTTCAAACCCTTGGCAATTTTGCACAGCACCTTGATCGACGGCACGCTGCGGCCGGACTCGATCTGCGCCAGCATCGCCCGGCTCACGCCGCACTGGCGGGCGAGGGCATCCAGCGACAGATGCCGCTTGCCACGCAGGCGTTGCAGGTTCTGCGCGACGCGCTCGCAGATCGGGTCTTCTTCCAGTGATTCGAGGTTGTTCAGATCCAGCACGGGTTCGTCGGCGCTCGCCAGAAAGCGCGAGGGTTCACGTGCGTTCACGCTTGACGCGGCTCGTCGGAACGAGCGGCCTGCACCCACTGAAAAGCCTGGTAGCCGGCGTTGCGCGCATACATTTCCCACATGGCCCGGGCCCGTTGCTGAGCTTGACGGCGTTTGCGGTAGGCGGCGAAGTCGATCAGGTTGTCGGTTGGATTCATGGCGCACTTCACTGTGATCAATGACGGGATGAGCTGAGAGTACGCCGATATTTTTATAACGATAAATACTGATTTTGTATTTATTAATTCTTTTAGGTTATTTATTCAGCGCCCCTCATGCTGCTTGCGATAAGCCCCCGGTTGCACCCCCACCGACTTGGCAAACGCCCGTGTGAACGCGGCAATCGACTGATAGCCCACGGCAGCGCAAACCTGCTCGACCGTGTGATTGTTCTTCAGCAACTGGCAGGCATGGCGGATGCGCAGCGCCAGCAGTACCTGCCCTGGCGACTGCCCTGCGAGTTCGTTGAAGCGTTTGAAGAACGCCGAGCGCGAGAGTCCGATGCAGGCCGCCATGCTTTCCAGTGACCACGGCAGTTGCGGTTGCTCGATCAGTCGGTCCAGCAGCGGCGCGAATTGCGGATTGCGCGCCAGTGCTACCAGTCCGCCGAGTGACGGGTTGTCGGCCATCTGTTGGCGCAGCACATACAGAAACAGCAGGTGACTCAGCCGCTCCAGCAGCGCCGAAGAGGGCGTCGGCTGGCGTTCGCATTCTTCCAGGATCAACTCGAACAAGGCCCGCGCCGCACTCGAGGAAGGATCCCCCGCTCGCAGGACGATCCAGTGCGGCAAGCCTTCGATGATCAGCGACGACAGCCCTGACTTGAAGTGGAAGAACCCGCAGACCAGCCCGACGCCATCCTCTGCCTGGCTGTCCAGAGCCGTCATGGTCATGCGCGGCAAGGTCTGCGCGATGCCTGAGTCTTCAGCGCTGGACAGCCGATAGTTGAGGTCGCGCAGCAGGAACACCGCATCGCCGGCATTCAGGCGTAAGGCCTGAGTCTCGCCCTCGATGTGCAGCCAGCAATGGCCCTGAACGATGAGGTGAAAACTGGCCCGCGCCAGGCCATGCGTGCTGGCGTGCCAGCCGCCGCAATAGCGGCCGACATGGAACAGGCTGGCGTCGAGTTCGAGGCTCTCTAATAACCAATCAACCAGTGGGCTGGACGAAATCATCTAATGGAAACACTCAGGAGCAAGTAATCGCTACTTTAGAATATGGATCGGAATTCTTATAACCAACAGACTGGCCCGACACCCCAAAAGCAGGAGTCCAGCCCATGTCACGCGTCACGCTACACACCTTGCAAAGCGCGCCCGAAGCGGCCCGGCCGTTTCTTGAGAATGCACAGAAGAATTCCGGTTTCATTCCGAACCTGCTGGCCGTTCTGGCCAACGCGCCGGCCGCGCTGGAAACCTACGTTACGGTATCGGCGCTCAATGGCAAAGCCGAGTTGAGCCTGGCCGAGCGCGAAGTGGTGCAGTTGATCGCAGCGACTAACCATGGATGCGATTTCTGTGTCGCAGGTCATACCGCCGTCGCGCTGAACAAGGCAAAACTGCCACAGGAAGTGGTCAGCGCATTGCGTGAGCGGGCGACCGTTCCCGAGCAAAAGCTTGAGACGCTGGCGGCGTTCGCCCGTGAAGTGATCGCCACCCGTGGCAACGTCAGTGAACAGACCTACAACCAGTTCAAGGCCGCCGGTTACACCGAAGGCAACGCGCTGGAAGTGATTCTCGGCGTGAGCCTGGCGACCCTGTGCAACTTCGCCAACGTGTTCGCCGATACGCCGCTCAACCCGGAGCTGGCGCCGTACCGCGCGTGACCGGCGGATCGATTCAGGCAGCGTGGTCTATGGTTGACGCTGCGTACAAGGAGAGAAACGACATGCTCGATCCGGCATTGAGTCAATGGCTGGACAACCACGCCCAGGCCCTGGACCTGGGCGACAGCGACCCACAGCAGGTGCTGACGCAACTGGCGGCGGCCGATGTCCTGCGGGTTGGTATCAGTCCGTCATTGGGCGGCAGCGGCGGCGACATCAGCGACGCCGTGGAAGTGTTGGCCGAAGTGGCCAGTCATTCGCTGGCAGCGGCTTTCGTGTTCTGGGGCCAGCGGGCGTTTATCGAATACCTGCTGCAGAGCCCGAACGTGGCACTGCGCGAGCGGCTGTTGCCCTCGTTGATCAGCGGCGAACTGGCCGGCGCGACCGGGCTGTCGAACGCGATGAAATTCCTCTCGGGCATCGAGGCCCTGCAAGTGCGCGCTCGCACCGAAGGCAACGGCTGGAGCCTCGGAGGCCGGTTGCATTGGGTGACCAATCTGCGCAAAAGCGGCTTCGTCGTCGCCGCTGCGATTGAGCACGAGGAGGGCGGCTCACCGTTTGTACTGGCGATTCCCGGCGAGGCCACTGGTGTGTTGCGTTCGGCGGATCTGCAACTGATGGGCTTGCAGTCGAGCAACACGGCGGCCATCGATTTTGCCCAGGTGCAGGTCGGTCGCGAGTGGTTGCTGCATGACGATGCGCGGGCGTTTTTGCCGGCGGTGCGCCCGGCGTTCCTCGGCTTGCAATGTGGTCTGGCCATCGGTCTGGCGCGGCGCGCATTGAGCGAAGTGCAAAGCCATTTGCAGGACGGTCGCTCGATCCTGCTGGAGCCGCTGCACGAACAGCGCGAACAGTTGCAACAAACGGTGGAACAACTCAAACAGGGCCTGCTCGATGGCCGCTTCCTGGCAAGGCCCGCTACGTTGTTCCAGCTGCGCATCGCCCTTGCCGAATCGGCGGCCAGCGCGGTGCAACTGGAGTTGCAGGCCAGTGGCGGCAAAGCCTATCTGACCGAACATGGCAGCGGGTTCGCCCGGCGCTGGCGCGAGTCGGCGTTCGTGCCGATCGTCACGCCGAGCCTGGTGCAATTGCGCACCGAACTGCAACGGCAGAAGCGGGAAGCGGCGGTATGACTCAGCCGTTGCTGCATGCCCGCGATATCAGTCTCGGCTATCCGCGCGCCGAAGGCTGGCACACGGTGCTGGAGGCGTTCGACTTGCAGTTGCAGCCGGGTGAAGTGGTGTCGATCCTCGGTCCCAGCGGCGTCGGCAAATCCAGTCTGTTGCGGGTGCTGGCGGGGTTGCAACCGGCGCAGCGCGGCAGCGTCAGCCTGCTCGGTGAACCGCTGAGCGGTCCTCATCCACGGGTGGCGGTGGCGTTTCAGGACCCGAGCCTGTTGCCCTGGCTGACGCTGGAAAAGAACGTGGCGTTCGGCCTCGACTTCGCCTGTCAACCGCACCTGAGTGCCGAGCAACGCAAGGCACGGGTCGACCACGCCATCGCCGCTGTCGGCCTGGAACACGCCCGGCAGTTTCACCCGGCGCAGTTGTCCGGCGGCATGGCCCAGCGCACCGCACTGGCCCGGTGCCTGGCACGGCAGCCGCAAGTTCTGTTGCTCGACGAACCGTTCGGTGCGCTGGATGAAATCACCCGCGCCGACATGCAACAGCTGTTGTTGCAACTGATCGCCGAGCACAACACCGCAGCGCTGCTGATCACTCACGACATTGACGAAGCCCTGCTGCTTTCCGAGCGGATTTTGCTACTGGGTAACAGCCCGGCGCGGATCCTCGGCGAATGGCGCGTCGACCTGCCTCAGCCCCGCGCCGAGCTGGTGGACGAACTGGGTGCGCTGCGTATCGATATCCTCAAAACCCTTCGGCGGGCGAGCCGCAATCCACTTACCCAACCTTTGCCCGAACCGTCGGAGATTGATCATGTGCCTGGACGACTTCACTCACACACGTCGTGACTTCCTCAAACTCAGCGCCTTACTGACCGCAGGCGGCGCTCTGCCGCTGCTCAACAGCCTCAATGCCCGCGCTGCGTCGGAGCCGAACGCGCCGGTGCGCATCGGCTACCTGCCGATCACCGACGCCACGCCATTGCTGGTGGCGCACAACAACGGGCTGTTCGAAGCCGAAGGCATCCAGGCCGAGCGCCCGGTGCTGTTGCGCAGTTGGGCACAGGTGATCGAGGCGTTCCTGTCGGGGCAGGTCAACGTGATTCATCTGCTGTCACCAATGACCGTCTGGGCCCGTTACGGCAGTAAGGTGCCGGCCAAGGTCGTGGCCTGGAACCATGTCGGCGGCTCCGGCCTGACCGTGGCCCCAGGGATCACCGAGGTCAAACAGTTGGCCGGGCAAACGGTGGCGATTCCGTTCTGGTATTCGATCCACAACGTGGTGGTGCAGCAGTTGTTTCGCGATCACGGACTGCTGCCGGTGAGCAAACCGGCAAGCGCCGTGCTGGCCGCCAACGAGGTCAACCTGGTGGTATTGCCGCCCTCGGACATGCCGCCGGCACTGGCCGGCAAACGCATCGCCGGTTACATCGTTGCCGAGCCGTTCAATGCGTTGGCAGAAGAACTCAAGGTCGGGCGGGTGCAGCGTTTTACCGGCGACGTCTGGCGCAATCACGCCTGCTGCGTGGTGTTCATGCACGAGCAGGATCTGAACAACCGCCCCGAGTGGTCGCAGAAAGTGGTCAACGCAATCGTCAAGGCGCAACTCTGGACCCGCGACAACCGCGCCGAAGCCGCGAAGCTGTTATCCAGGGACGGCGACAACCGCTACACACCCCATGCCCAGACCGTGTTGAACCGCGTACTGGCGCCGGCCGCCGCAGATCGCGAGCAATACCTGGCCAGCGGCGCAATCCAGCACAGCCATTGGGACGAGCAGCGCATCGACTTCCAGCCGTACCCGTTCCCCAGCTACACCGAAGAACTGGTCAAGCGCCTCAAGGACACGTTGATCGAAGGCGACAAGGGCTTCGTCGCCAGCCTCGATCCGCAGCACACGGCCAGGGATCTGGTGGACGACCGCTTCGTGCGCAACGCCATTGCAGCGGTCGGCGGGATGCAGGCGTTCGGCCTGCCCGAAGGCTTTGAGCGCAGCGAGGAGTTCAGTCTCTGATGAGCAAGTCGAGTTCACCCATCGTCCACGGGTTGCTGGGCGCGGCAGGATTGCTGGGGTTGTTGCTGCTGTGGTGGTTGGGGGTGCATCTGGCCGGTGGGGACGATGGTCTGGCGGCGCGGTTTTCGCCGCAGGCGACTCTGGTCAGCCTTGTTGAGTTATTAGGGCGGGCCGAGCTCTACGAACATGTGCTGGTCAGCCTGAAACGGATCGTGGTCGGCTTGCTGCTGGCCTTGCTGATTGGCGTGCCGCTGGGGCTGATGATCGGCAGCTACCGGCATCTCGAATCGGCGACCACACCTGCCTTTCAGTTCTTGCGAATGATCTCGCCGCTGTCGTGGATGCCGGTGGTGGTCATGCTGATGGGCGTGGGCGATCAGCCGATCTATTTCCTGCTGACCTTCGCCGCGATCTGGCCGATCCTGCTGAACACCGCCGCCGGGGTACGCCAGCTCGATCCACGCTGGCTGCAATTGAGCCGCAGCCTCAGTGCCACACGCTGGGAAACCTTGCGCAAAGTCATCCTGCCCGGCGTGCTCGGTCACGTGTTGACCGGGGTTCGGCTGTCGATCGGGATTCTCTGGATCGTGCTGGTGCCGTGCGAAATGCTTGGTGTCAGCGCAGGGCTGGGCTACTTCATCCTCGACACACGGGATCGGTTGGCCTACTCGGAATTGATGGCGATGGTGCTGTTGATCGGTGTACTCGGATTTGCCCTTGATGCGCTGGCTCGAGGACTGCACCGGCGCTGGGCACCGGCCTGAACATCGAATGGCTGCTCAGGCCGGGACCGATCACTCAAAGACCTTGAGGGACCATTTTTTCTCCCAGCCTTTTCCGGAGAAGTGAAGGGGTACAAACAGTCCGTAAGTCTGCAGATACGCGTAGGTGATCGTGCCGTCACCGATGATGTCGTTTGCGCCAGTGCAACCGATGATTTTGGCAGTACCGGTCCAGGACGGATAAATCTCGTTGGCAGCCTTTTGTTCCTTTACGTCGCAGTTGAACTGTTTTTCGATCAGCGGCTTGGGCTCCTCGTACCACTTGTGAGGCCTTTGAATCGTGTAACTCAGATGCGCGCCGAGCGGCATGGTCGCCCAGTCGCCGGTGAACCTGAGATCGGTGAGGCCTTCTTCCTCTGTTTCCAGAGGTCTTTTATAAGCAAACGTGGATTTGGCGAGGGGGATCAATCCGCGAAAACTCAATTCGACCGACTGATGCAGATCGAAGCCTGAACGTTCGGTCAGTTGGCTGCCCGCCCTGGCCGGAAGGAATTTATTCATCGGCCCCATGCGTGGCGGCTCGCTTGGCTGGCCTTGGGAAGTAATGACCGTTGACTGTCGCAGACGAGCGACGCTTTTTTCCGGCTCGGGCATCTTCAAGGCTTCGATGGCCTGCTTGACGGTTGGCGCCAGCTCGGGCTCCGGCAACACAAAGGGCTTCAGCTCACGGCCGGTGAAAAGTCTGAGCTGATCCAGCGCCAGCGGCCTGGTGCAGACTTGCTGAAAGATCCGGCGCTGATCATCGTCGAGATTTTTCAGGTCAACCGGTTCGATCGTGGTTTTCAACTCCCCACCCAGCACTTGGCCATATCTGTTGAGCTGGAACATGCTGAGTGGAGTCAGTCGCTGCGAGACGCAGTCGGCTGTCCAGCGTTGCCGGACCTGTGAATACAAGGAAGACGAGCCTGGCGTCCGTATCTCGGCAGGTAGCACCCGGGCTGACCAGAACGTCACGGAATTACCGTCTGCTTTCAGGTTGGCCTGGTCGATCATTTGCCAGACTTGATCTTCGGCTGTCGAAAACACTCGCCATTGTGGTGTTGCGGTCTGGGCGCATGCGTCTTTGAATTGATTGCTGTGCAGGTATTGGCTCTTTTGCTTGTCTGGCAATTGTCTACGATCGCTGGCGCCCCGGCGTTCAGTCGTGAGTACCACGAGCCCGGATTTGGTCGCGTAGCCCATTTGTGCATCCGGTCGATGGCAGTCCGCATCAAATCGCGCGATGTAATTCAGCTTTCCGTTCGCGGGAGATGTCACAAAATAAGTGACGATGTCGGCCTCGCGCACGATCGAGTTGGGGGTGGGGAGCCCCTTCAGGGCGTCATCAAAGATCTCGAATGCAATCGGAGGCGGCTTGGGGGTTGTGTCTATGCCATAGAGCGACTGGCAACCGGACAGTGCTACAACCAGAAAAATCGGGGATAAACGTTTGAGATGATAAATCGTGGCGTCCATGCGGAGTCTGCTGAGGATTAAAATGGTGGCATATTAGCATTATCCCTTGCCATCACTGACGCCTGCCAGCGATCACCTGTTCCAGTCAGCAGGTCTGGAACAGGTGAGAGGGCAAGTTTGCTGCCTGTCTCTTACTGGCTGGCGTTCAACACAATCCGATACCGTGCCTTGCCACTGCGCAAATGATCGATGGCTTCGTTGACCCGGCTCATCGGAAATTCCTCAACCTGCGGCAGGATCTGATGCCGCGCGCAGAACTCCAGCATGGTCGCCGCCGTGGCAGGCGAGCCCACCGGTGAGGCGGACAAGGATTTTTGCTGGGGAATCAGATTGAACACGTGCACCGGAATCGCGTCGGGCACGATACCGACGAAGTGCAGCCGGCCTTTGCCGCGCAGGGTGGCGAGCATTGCCGTCCAGTCGAGGTTGGCGTTGGCGGTGATCAGCAGGAAATCCAGAGTACCGGCAATCGCTTTCAAGGCATTGCTGTCGGTGGAGGCGACGACCTTGTGGGCGCCGAGGCGCTTGGCTTCGTCCTGTTTGCTCAGTGACGAGGTGAATGCCGTGACGTCGCAGCCCCAGGCATTGAGGAAACGCAGCGCCAGGTGACCGAGACCGCCGATCCCGGCGACACCGACCCGGTCAGTGGGTTTGATGCCAAATTCCACCAGTGGGTTGAACACCGTGGAGCCTGCGCAGAACAGCGGGCCGGCGAGGGCAGGGTCGATGTTGTCCGGGAGCTTCAGCGCCCAGGCCCAGTGAGTACGCAGTCGATCGGCGAATCCGCCGTGGCTGCCGATGATCGTGGGTTTGGCGGTCGCGCAAAGGTGATGAGAGCCGCCGATGCAGGACGAGCAATGCATGCAGCTGCTCTTGTACCAGCCGATGCCGACCCGCTGGCCGACTTCCAGACCGCGTACCTGCGGGCCTGCACGCACAATGCGACCCACCACTTCGTGACCGGGAATGAACGGGTACTGGCTGATGCCCCAGTCGTTGTCGATCAGCGACTGGTCGGAGTGACAGACGCCGCAATATTCCACGGCGACTTCGACTTCTTCATCCCCGAGCGGACCGGGATCGTAGCTGTAGCGCTCAAGCGGTGCGCCGGCCGATGTGGCGGCCCAACCGGTAAACGTCGTCGGTTCGGTGTTATTGCTCATTGGACACCTCCAGGTCTGGCGACAGGGCCATGGCGGCCCGGTGCTGCGGGCGCAGCCTGAAGAGTCTAGCGGGTCATCGGGCGATCGCTAGAGCCAGGTGGCGAGGACGCGTCGGTCCAGTTCTTCCCAGTCCGCCATGCCCAGCACTCGCGTGGTATTGAGCCCGCGCAGATAGCCGCGCAATTGATTGGCGACGGCCCGCACCGACTCCGAATCGTCCGCTGACTGGCCCAGCACGGTTTCGTATTCGACGAGGTATTCGGCCACCCGGTCGCGGAATTCGGGCAGCACGGCATCGCGGATCAAATCAAAGGTTCGCACGGATAATCCTCATTTGTTTTCGTTGTGATCGAGTGTGCAGCAGTCTGCACGCTGCGCAACTATTGGTTCAAGTAATAGTGACCATCAAGAAACGCAAGTTCTGCTTTGCGGCCGACAGGCGGAAAATCGCCTCCATCGAAGACGCTGCTGAAGGAATTTGCGCGATGAAGACATTGACCCGACTGGCTGTGGTCGCCCTGCTGATGGGCGGGGTGGCCGTGACCGCACCGACTTACGCAAGCGACGCCGGTACGTGCCATTTTCTGCCCATCGCCGGCGCCAGCAGCGGGCTGCAGCATTCGCAAACCGTGGGTGTGCTGTACAGCGAAAACACGCTGGAGAACCAGCAATACCTGGAGCGTTATCACGACGTGGCGGTGAATGGTGCCAAGGATGCGCTCGATGCGCGGATCCGCGACGCCTTCGTCAACAGCTCCGATCCGGAACTGGCCATCGACTGGTTGATGAGTTCGCTGCAACAGCAATTTCTCTCGGTGACCGTCTACGACAACCTCGATTCATTGGTGCAAGCCCATCCAGATGTGGTGGTGATGCTCGACACCCACAACCGTTTGCTGACGCAACGCAACAGCCAGGTCGAAGCACGGTTCGCCGCACGCTTCTACGACGCCAACCTGCAATACATCGGCAAGGCGGAAGGCGCAGTGCAAAAGCAGATGCCTTCGGTGTGGGTCCACAACAAGGCAGCGCCCGAGATTGCAGCGCAGATTGAACAGCAACGGGATCTGCAATTCAGCGCCCTGAAGCAGTTCGATGACTCGCTCAAGGCCCTGGTGAGTGCTGGCTGAACACCCAAATCAAAAATCGCAACGGCAGCGCCCGTGACGCTGAACGTTGCTTGAGAACCGAACCGTTTATTTTCAGGATTTTATCCATGCGTGCCTTTTTTATCCCTGCCATGGCGTCTGCCACTTTGTTGCTGACTGCTTGCGCCTCCGCACCGAACGACCCGACGCTGACCTTGCAGACCCACAAGACGCCCGCCCAATACGCCGAATGCGTTGTGCCGAAATTGCAGCACGGTGCGATGAACCCGACGGTCTCGCAGACCCAGCGCAGCTACCGGATCGTGGTGCCGAGCAAAGTGTCGGCGGACAACGTGCTGGAAGCCTACAAGGCGCAGGACGGCGGCAAGGTGTTTTTGTACGAGCGCCACTTGCTGGCTTCAAGTTTCACACCGTCGAGTTTTGAACGGGCTGCCCAGGAGTGCCTGTAACGCCTGACGGTTAACGCTTTTGACGATGCTCCTTTGGTTGGCCGCAACCAACCAATTCCTTTGCCCCGCATCTTGCGGGGCTTTTTTTTGCCCGGCGTTTGGCGCAGTCGGCACTACGCTGGAGAGCGGATAAGGTTTTTCGGGAGAGTAAGGAGATGAAGAAAGACAGCAGCGACTCGGCGGCTGAACAGCCTTCTGCACTGATCGACGCAAGAATCCAGGAACTGAACGACTGGCGTGGCCAGAAACTGGCCGAGATCCGCGCGATCATTCACGAGGCCGACCCGCAGGTCGTCGAGGAGTGGAAGTGGCGGGGCGTTCCGGTCTGGTCACACAACGGCATCATCTGCACCGGGGAAACCTATAAGGCCGTGGTGAAAATGACCTTTGCCAAAGGCGCGGCGCTGGAAGATCCGTCGGGACTGTTCAATGCCAGCCTGGAGGGCAATACCCGGCGGGCGATTGATGTTCACGAGGACGACGAAATAGATGCAAAGGCACTGAAAGCGCTGGTGCGTTCGGCGATTACGTTGAATACGAAAAAATGATTTGCCGTTGAGGCAGAGGTGAAGCGGAGGAGGGTGAAACGAGGAAAAAATGGCAGGGGCGGCTGGATTCGAACCAACGCATGGCAGGATCAAAACCTGCTGCCTTACCGCTTGGCGACGCCCCTGTAGCTATTGGTTTCAGTCCCGAGAGGACCTCTGCAACAGTGGGCGGCACTTTACCAGCGCTCTTGCGTTCTGGGAACCCCTGAGGCAAATAAATTTCATGGAAAACAGCTACTTATTTCCCGGAGCGGTTGAAACGGCCGGATTTTCAAGACGCCTGAGGGGGCCAAGCGCCCGAATCCTGCGGGCGCTTGAACCCGATTTCATACCAAAGTACTCGGCGCCACCCCCAACAAACCCGTCAACGTGTTCATGATCGCCTGCTGACGGGCTCGGTCCGTCTGGTGCCGAGCCTCGGCGGCCGCGACGTCGGCGTGGCAGTGTGGGCAGATCGATTCGTGTGGGTGGATGTATTGCAGGCAGCTGCGGCACAGCGCCAGTTGCACGGGGATGCGTCCTTCCTCCGGGGATTTCTGGCCCTGATTGATCCAGGCGAGTTTGATCACCTGGCCGCTGTCACTGACGCTGCTGACGTGCTCGCCGGTGTCGATGCGTTCGGTGATCAGGTCAAAGCGTCCGACGGCGAAGGAACGCTGTGCCGCATCTTCGATCTTGACGATGCGCTCGCGCAGTCCGCGTTTTTGCAGTTCCAGGGTGCGGTAATGGCAGTACGGGTTATTGCCGGGTTTGCCCAGCAATGAGTGCGAAGTCCAGGTGCAGCCGCCCCGGCAAACGTCGTTGTAATAGCAGCTGCGGCAATAGCCCCACAGGTCGTCGACCGAGCGCAGGCGACCGAAGTGGATGCCTTCGCTGTAATGCCAGATATCGTGCAGGCTCATGTTGCGCACGTTGCCACCGGAGAAACCGACGGTCGCCAGTGACGGACAGCCTTTCACCGTGCCGTCGGCTTCGAGCGCCAGTACGGTCTGACCCGCTGCGCAGCCGCTCCAGTGCACGCGTTCGTCACCGAAACCGCGCCACAAATGTTCGTAAGGGCCGTAATAGCCGATGTTGTTGCCGACGTTCATCAGCAGGCCGCGATCCACACCTTCGCGGTACAACCGCGCGAGCAGCGGCATCACTTCAAGCAACTGGTAGGGTTGCAGCAACAGTTCCGGGTGATCCACCGCATTGCCCATGGCCACGGTGATCTGGATCTGCCAGTGGGTGGCGCCGAGTTCAATGATCGTGTCCATCAGCTCCGGCAAATCAGGCAACGTAGCCGCACCGATCTGGGTGTTTACACTGACGGCCAGCCCGGACGCCTTGGCCCGGCGCAGGGTGTCGACCGCCTTGTCGAAGGAGCCGGGGACGTTGCGCACCTGGTCGTGCAATGGTGCGAGCCCATCCAGAGAAATCCCGACCCCGTTGAGGCCCGCATCAACCGCCGCCTGCATCTTCGCCGGTGTCAGGTTGCGTCCGCCGGTCTGGATCGCGCAGTACATGCCGTGGTCGTGGATGGCCTGGATCAGTTGCGTCCAGTCCTTGCGCAAATAGGCTTCGCCGCCGATCAAAGTGATCTCGCGGGTGCCGAGTGCGGCGAGGGAATCGATCACATCAAGGCATTCACGGGTGTTCAGTTCATCGGGGCGTCGATGCCCCGCACGTGAGCCGCAATGCAGGCATTTGAGGTCGCAGGCCAGGGTGATTTCCCAGACCACGTGCACCGGCACGTAGCGTTTGAGATCGGTGTCATTGAGGTAGCGGGCAGGGCGGATGTCTGTCATGGGAGATCCTTGCGCACGGTCCTGTGCGCGGCACGATTGGACTGATCTCGATTCGCCGCAAGACCGGGCGAGGCCAGCAGTGACCTCGCCCGGGGCGTGCGGTTTAGCGTGCTTCCAGACGCGCGATTTCTGCGTTCAGATGCTCAAGGGCACTGCGTAATGCGCCTTGGTGGGCCAGTTGCTGCTCGCCCTGCTGCACCACGGTTTTCAGCTGCGCCAGATCGCCACTGGTTTGCGCTTGCTGCACGGCCACGGCATACAGCGGCTGGAAGTGACGCTCGTGCGGTTGCGGCTCGATGGTCGGCGCCTGATGCACAGCAACGTGTTTCACTTGATGCCCGTCGTAGCTGTAATCGACAAATCCGCTCTCCCAGGTGCCATCAAGGATGCCTTTGAGATGAAAAGTCTCGGCGATCTGGCTGTACGGGCCGCTCGGGCTGCCGTCGAGGACGAGGACGATGTGATTCTCGACCGCCGAGGTCAGTTTGGCCTCGCTGTAGTCGCCCCAGACTCGCGCCCGGAAATTGACCGGCGGCCAGGTGCTTTGGAAGACACTGGCAACTCCGCTGACCTTTTTGCTGACGGTATTGACCAGCAGGTCGAGGGTCAGAACCGGCGCGCCGAGCAATGAATTGCTGGCGATGAGGCGGGTATGGAAAAGTCCGATCGACATGGTGTTACTCCCTAAAGTGAATGATGGATTCAGTGGTCGGCTCAGCGTGCCTGCAACCGGCTGATTTCCTTCTTCGCGGCTTCCAGTGCGCTCTGCAATTGCGGTTGCTGGTCCAGTTGCTGCTTGGCCAGCTTCGCCAGATTCTTCATCTGGGCCAGGTCGCCGCTGGCGATGGCGCTCTGGATAGGAGCGGCATACAGGGGCAGAATCGGCGGGTAATGCTGAATGATGACCGGGCCTGGCTCAAACGGTGGGAAGACCTTTGACTGCACTTCCGCCAGGTGCACAGGGACGTTGTTGACCTCGACCCAGTGCGTGCCATTGAGGTATT
This sequence comes from Pseudomonas sp. GW822-FHT03F04, assembly GCF_058801405.1. Classification (NCBI taxonomy): domain Bacteria; kingdom Pseudomonadati; phylum Pseudomonadota; class Gammaproteobacteria; order Pseudomonadales; family Pseudomonadaceae; genus Pseudomonas; species Pseudomonas sp. GW822-FHT03F04. The sequence continues at coordinate 112,146 of NZ_JBXANF010000014.1, read as the reverse complement.
GGTAATTGGCGATACCTTCTTTCCAGTCAGTACCGACCACCAGACGAATCTTGAAGTTGATGATGGAGTTGGAGCCGTGGCCGCCATGATTGCCTTCGGCGGTTATCAGGATTTTGCTGACGCCGGGCTTCATGACGGTCAGGTAGGTGTACTCGCCCCACACATCAGAGTGGATATCGAGCGGCGGGTTGGTCGCTTGAGTGACGGTGGCGCCGCCGCTGACCTCATGCTGCGGCGTGGACACTAACAGGTTGAGCAACAGACTTTGCGCGCCGGGCAGCCCCGTACCAATGCGGTAACTCAACGGGAACAAGCCGACATTTTGCTGAGTAGCTGACATAGTGATTGCCTCCATTGCAATGTGGGAAATGGCCTTAGTGTTTTTCCAGACGGGAAACTTCTTTGGCCAGTTTTTCGTACGCGGTTTGCAGCTCTTTCGCTTCCGGCTTCGTTGAATCGCGCTGTTTCAACAAAGTCTTCATCTGTTGCAGATCGCCTCCCGTGATAGCGCTCTGGATAGCGACGCCGTAAGGTGGCATGTTGTGTTTTGAGCCAGTCATATCGAGGTTTTCCTCGTGGTGGTTGCCAAACGTCCCCTTCAGGCGAGGGGAGCCTTCCCTGACAGGCAGGCGACAGCCAACGGCAAGAACGACTGGCGACAGTGGTTCCCGGCTACGTGAACGCCTGATCCGTCTGGATCCGGTGGAGCGGGTCAGTTGATTCGCGCGGGTTCGAGGTCTTTGTCTCGACTCACGCGCAGGCGTCGTCAGCCAAAACCGTCAGGCCTCGCGGCGGGCGTCAATAATGAGGTTTGCCGGAACGGCAAAGGGGGGGAGCTCACCTGTACGTTGGTCATCTTTCTGTCCTTGATAGAAAGCAACGAAACACAGGGATAGGTCGTAATAACCCGCAACCACAAAAACCATCCCTGATTTTTCTTCCAGTGCGGCTGATGGCGCCCATCGAGAGATGTTTGCCAAATGGCCAGCATATCGCCAGCCACGCAACCCTAGCCCCGTTTGTACGGGGCTGCCAGAAAAAGCGCCGAACGGTCATGGCCGCTGCTATCCTTCGCCGATTGCGAGATAAACAGTGGAAAAATTCGACCTGTGAACACGAATCGTGACCAATTTCCCTTGCCCGAAGACCTCAAGGTCTTCCTCACCGTCATCCGCAAGAACAGCTTCGCCAGCGCCGCCGATGAGTTGGGTTATTCGCCGGCCTACGTCAGCAAACGCATCGCGGTGCTCGAAACCACGCTCTCGACAAAGCTGTTGCACCGCACGACACGGCGTATTGCATTGACCGACGATGGTGAACGAGTGCGGATCTGGGCGGAAAAACTGCTGGGTGATTTCGATGACTTTCTCGGCGAGATTGCCCAGGCCCGGCACCAGCCGGCGGGTTCGCTGCACATTTGCAGCAGCTTCGGGTTCGGCCGCAATCACGTCGCGCCAGCGATCAGTGAACTGTCCCGAACGTGCCCGAAGCTCGACATTCGTCTGGACGTGTTCGACCGCGTGGTCGATCTGGTGGGCGAGGGCTTCGATCTGGAAATCCTCGTCGGCGATGACCTGCCGGGCCAGCACCTGGCGCGCAAACTGGTCAGCAATCGGCGAGTGCTGTGCGCCACGCCGGAGTACCTCGAACGCCGGGGTACGCCGCAATCGCTCGAGGACCTGAAGGATCACGATTGCCTGGTGCTCAAGGAGCGCAACAATTCATTCGGCATCTGGAACCTGACCCGCGACGGGCAAGAAGAATCGGTGCGGGTCAGCGGCCCGTTGTCCTCCAACAGTGGCGAAATCGTGATGGAGTGGGCCTTGAGCGGCGGCGGGATTCTGTTGCGCTCGATGTGGGACGTCAAACCGATGCTCGAACAAGGGCGGCTGGTGCAGGTGTTGGAGGATTACACCCAGAGCGCCAACGTCTGGGCGGTGTACCCGACACGGCTCAGCGAGTCGGCCAAATTGCGGGTGTGTGTGGAGTTTCTCGAAGAGTATTTCCGCGACTTGTCGGTTGAATGAAGCCGGGTGGTTCAGTGAACCGCCCGTTTTTTTGTTTTCAGCCCAACCAGGGATTTTTCGCGAGATGCCGCGCTTCAAAAGCGCGAATCTGCTCGGTGCGTTGCAGCGTCGTGCCGATGGCGTCCAGCCCCAGCAACAGTGACTGTTTGCGCAGCTCATCAATCTCGAAAGCGATCAATGTGCCGTCCGCCAACTCGATGGTTTGCTCGGGCAGGTTCACGCGGATGTGCGCGGTCGCCGGAACGCTGATGACGTCGGCGACCTGTTTGAACTGCTCTGCATCGAGTTGAATCGCCAGCACGCCGTTGCGCTGACAGTTGTCATAGAAAATCCCGGCAAACGTGGTGCCGATCAGCGCTCGGATCCCGACCTGCTTCAAGCCCCACACAGCGTGTTCACGGCTGGAACCGCAGCCGAAATTCGGGCCGGTCACCAGAAAAGCCGCTTCCTGCCAGGTGGGCTGATTGAGCACGAACTCGGGATCAGGCTCACCCGAGGCGAGAAAGCGCAGATCGAAAAACAGCCCCCGATCCAGCCCCTGACGATCAATGCCCTTGAGGAACTGCTTGGGCATGATCACATCAGTGTCGATGTTGGACGCGAGGAACGGCGCGGCACTGCCGCTGATGATGGTGAACGGTTGCATGGCTCAAACTCCCGGCGCGAAGGCGCGAACGTCAGTCAAATGTCCGGTGATGGCGGCTGCCGCGACCATCGCCGGGCTCATCAGGTGGGTGCGCGCACCGGCGCCCTGACGGCCTTCGAAGTTGCGGTTGGTGCTCGATGCGCAGCGATCACCTGGCGCCAGTACGTCGTCGTTCATCGCCAGGCACATGGAGCAGCCTGATTGCCGCCACTCGAAACCGGCATCGAGAAAGATCTGCGCCAGCCCTTCGTCTTCGGCCTGATCGCGTACCCGCGTCGAGCCGGGCACGATCATCGCCCGCACGTGAGCCGCGACTCGCTTGCCGCGCACCACGCGGGCCACGTCACGCAAATCTTCGATCCGCGCATTGGTGCAGGAGCCGATGAAGGCGTGGCTGATCACCACTTCGTTCAGCGGCGTGCCGGGTGTCAGGCCCATGTAATCGAGGGCGCGTTGCAGGCCCTGACGCAGAATCGGGTCGGGCTCGCCGGCCGGGTCCGGCACTCGTCCGCCAATCGGGGCGGCCTGATCCGGGCTGGTGCCCCAGGTGACCATCGGTTCCAGCGCGGCGACATCGAGGCTGACTTCACGATCGAACACCGCGCCATGATCGCTGTGCAGGGTTTTCCAGCGCTCGACGGCCTGTTCCCAGATTTCCCCTTTGGGCGTGCGCGGCTTGAGTTGCAGGTAGGCGAAGACCTTGTCGTCCGGCGTCATGAACGCACCACGGGCGCCAGCCTCCACGGCCATGTTGCAGATGGTCATGCGCGCTTCGACGCTGAGGTCGCTGATCGCCGGGCCAGTGAATTCGATCGCATAACCGGTGGCCCCTGAAGCGCCGATCTTTTCGATCAGGGCCATGATGATGTCTTTCGACGTGACGCCCGCACCGAGCTCGCCATTGACCGTTACGCGCAAGGTTTTCAGGCGTTTGTAGACCAGGGTTTGCGTCGCCAGCAGGTGCTCGATTTCCGAGGTGCCGATGCCAAAGCCGAACGCGCCCAGTGCGCCGTAGGTGGTGGTGTGGCTGTCACCGGCCGCGACCACCATGCCCGGCAGAATGAAACCCTGTTCCGGCGCCACGACGTGTTCGATGCCCTGGCGCTTGTCCAGCACGTCGAACAGCTCGATGCCGAAGTCGCGGCAGTTCTCTTCGAAATACGACACCTGCCGCGCACCGCCCGCGTCGGGCATGGTCGCGGTGCGGGTCGGCGCGGTGGGGTTCACATGATCGACCACCGCCAGCGTGGCAGCCGGGCGCCAGACCTTGCGCCCGGCGTCGCGCAAGCCGCTGAAAGCTTGCGGGCTGGTGTATTCGTTGGCGACCTGGCGGTCGATGTAAAGCAGCACGTGGCCCTGATCGTCGAGGGTGCAGACCGTGTGACTGTCGATGTGTTTCTGGTACAGGGTTCTCGGGCTGGGCATGGCGTGGGCTCTTTTCTGTCAGGTGCAAAAACGGCTACTGACAGAATATTGATCGCCGAAACGGCATCAAGAGCGCTTTGGTGGTGCCGTTGAACACGGATTGTGAGCAATTCGAGTTGCTCGCTGCCGCTTTGAACGGCAGCGAACCGTTACGCGGTCGCGTCGAAAGCCTCGTGATACTTCACGACACCGACCGGCAACTCACCGCCAAACGCCAACGCCTGAAAATACTCCGCCGGAATCCCCGGCAACTCCAGACCTGCATGGGCCTTGAAGCCAAAACGCCCGTAGTAGCCCGGATCGCCAAGCACCACGCAACCAATACCGCCGATACGCTGCAACTCCGCCAGCGAGGCTTTCATCAGCGCCGAGCCGATGCCTTGCTGCTGGCGGGTCGGGCACACGGAGATCGGGCCCAGGCCATACCAGTCCTGTGTTCCGGAGGAAATCGTCACAGGTGAAATGGCGACATGGCCGACCACCGTGTCGTTCTCGACGGCCACCAGCGAAACGCTGAGCTGACCGGCGCGGCGCAAGGCGTTGACGATGAATTGTTCGGTGTGGCTGGAGTGTTCTTCGCGCTGGAACGCGGCCTCGGTGATTCGGGCGATGACGTCGATGTCTTCGGGGCGTTCGTTGCGGATTGTGATGTTTGTGTTCATGCGTTCTCGGGTATCCCGGTCGATCAGGGTTCGAAGGGTTTCGAACAGCGGATCGGCGTTGGTGTATTGCTTGCCGTAGGCCAGGTTGAAGCCATAGTCGAAGTCTGGCGGATTCTTGCCTTGAGTGTGTTGTAAAAGTGTTTCCAGCTTGTCCAGCGCCTTCACCGCTTTGGCTTCGGGAGAACGGGCGTTTTCGTAGTCGTCCCAGAGCGCGAGGATTTCGTTTCTCAACGCGTCGTCCAGGGAACGGGTGAGCAGCAGCAAATCGTTGCGTTCCTGTTCGCCCTTGTCGGGGAAGTCGGCTTTGTTGACCGCCGGGATATCACCATTGATGGCTTCGCCGAGGTCGTGGATGACGCACATTTTCAGGACTTTCAGCAGGTCGAGCCCGGACAGGTCGTCGGCGAACACGATCACCATCAGGCACAGGCGCCAGCTGTGTTCGGCGGTGCTTTCGCTGCGTCCGGAGGAGGTGTGGGCGCTTCTGAGGACGTCCTTGAGCCGTTCCGCTTCGCGCAGGAAGTCGAGGCGTCCCTTGATTTTTTCGAGGTTCATACGGTGGCCGGAATAAAGAGAGCAGGGCTCAAAGCCTAGGCCCGGCCTCGATCATCGTCCACGCATAAAATATGCGGCACGCGGCCTACAGCGTTTCCACCAGCCGTGCGGCGGTGCCGTCCGAGAGTGCGATCCGCGTCCAGCGGCAAAGACTTTCGCGGATGGGAACAAGGGTTGAATCATTGTGGCCGGTGACGAATTCCAGTGCCGGCGGCGCCGGGACTTCTCGCCAACCGGTGTCATCCAGCAAGGACTCCTTGTGCTGGATTTCCGCCGTCGCAAAGCGCCACAACGATTGCCCCAGCAGATCGCTCAGTGGGCTTGTGAATTGCGCGGCGCGGGCCGGGGAACAGGCCAGCAGGCGATGGGTCAGGTCGCAGACGAGGTGAACCGGGCGTGCGCTGTCCGTGACCAGTCGCGAGAGGGCCTGATCGGCGGCGCTGTCGAGTCGTGCCGCGAGCAACGTTTCGAGTTGCCGATGCGCGTCTGGGTCCATCGCCTGCACGCCGCTTTCCCAGCGGGAAATCGTCGACTGGGTGACCTTGAACAACTCGGCGGCATGGCTCTGCTTGACGCGGTGCAGCACGCGCCAGCGGCGCAGGGCGATGCCGGGCAGGCTGGGCTTCAACAAGGTGTCGGACATGGCGATGGATCGCAAAAGGAAGGCGGGCCGACAGTCTGAAGTCTGTCAGCCCTTGCTGCAAATCGATGCGATGTCAGGTCATTCCGGCAGCCTGGCGATCACCTTGATCTCGAACTGAAACCCGTACAGCCACGTCACGCCGACCGCCGTAATGGTCGGATGCGGCGCTTCGCCCCAGAACTCGGGCACCACTTCCCAGATGGTTTCGAAGGTCGATTGCGGGTCGACCATGAACACGGTCACGTCCACCACGTCATCAAAGCTGCCGCCGGCCGCGCCGAGAATCGCATTCAGGTTGGTGAAGGCCAGGCGCACCTGTTGTTTCAGATCTGGCTCGGGCGAGCCGTCCTCAAGACTGCCGACCTGGCCGGAGACAAACAGAAAACCGTTGGAGCGTACGGCCGGCGAATAGCGGTTGCGCTCGTAAAGGGCATGGCGTCCGGGCGGGAAAACCACGTCACGTTTTGGCTGAGCGTTGGTCATGGAGTGTCTCCTTCAATGGGTTGAAAACCTGCGATGGAGAAACTCTAGGGACTTGCCTCGGCGCGATAAACGCGCAACCTTGGCGATCACTGTTTGTAAATCCCAAACAATCGAGCCGCTATTAGAGGTTGGCTATGGACCGTTTTGACGCGATGCAAGCCTTCGCCCGGGTGGTGGAGGCGGGGAGTTTCACCAAAGCCGCCGAAACCCTGCACATGAGCAAGACCACCGTGACCCATCTGGTGCAGCAGCTGGAGGCACGCCTGCGGGTCAAGTTGCTCAACCGCACCACGCGCAAGGTCAACGCCACGGCGGACGGCGCGGCTTATTACGAGCGGGTGATCAAGTTGCTGGCCGATATGGACGATGCCGAAACCAGCCTTCCCGGCGCGTCAGCCCAGCCCAAGGGTCGCTTGCGGGTCGATGTGCCGAGCCCCTTGGCCAATCTGATTCTGGTGCCGGCGCTGCCCGAGTTTTGCGCGCGCTATCCGGAGATCCAGATCGACATGGGCGTCAGCGACCGGATCGTCGACATCATCGATGAAAACGTCGATTGCGTGGTGCGCGGGGGCGAGTTGCGGGATCAGTCACTGATGGCCCGGAAAGTGGCGGATCTTCAACTTGGCGTGTATGCCGCGCCGAGCTATCTGGCCCGTGCCGGCACCCCGGCGCATCCCCGAGAACTGGAAGACAGCCATCATCGGGTAGTCGGTTTCCTCTGGGCGCGCACCGGCAAACCCGTGCCTTATGCCCTGCACAACGAACACGAAGATCTGCAGATCAAGGGCCGCCATGTGCTGGCCGTCGATGACGGCAATGCCTACCTGTCGGCGGGCCTCGCGGGGCTGGGCGTGTTGTGGTTACCCAAGTACATGTCCAAGGCTCACGAGGCGAGCGGTAATCTGGTGCCGCTGTTCGAAGACTGGCGCCTCGATCCGATGCCGCTCTATGTCGCCTACCCGCCGAACCGCCACATCAGCCGCAAGCTGCGGGTGTTCATCGACTGGATCGCCGAGGTAATGGCCCGCCACGCACCGGTCATGGATCGCTCAGGTTCGCCAGCAACCACTCGGTAAAACTGCGCGCCATCGGATCGCTCTCGCTGTCGCGGTGGGTCAGCAGCGCCCAGTTCGGGCCGCGAATGGTGTCGTCCACCAAGGGCTGCAACAGCCCGTCGGCCCGGGCCTTGCGGCTGAGCAACTGGCTGACCAGCGCGATGCCGAGCCCGCCGCACGCTGCGTCCAGCAACAGGCCCGGATCGGAGAAATTCAGGCCCTGATCCTGCTGGCCGACATCGATCCCGGATTCCACCGCCCAATGGCTCCAGTCCATTTCCCGCTCGCCGTGCAGGGTGGTGCGCTGTGCGGGTGGAACCTTCAGCAGGCTCGGGTGACACGCCGGATAGAGCCGGTCGGCGTGCAGCACTTTGAAGCTGCATTCGGCCTGGGAGCTGATGTCGTCGCGCACCGCCAGATCGATGGTCTGGGTCGCCATCTCCGGCACTTCGTCGGTGCTGAAAATCCACAGGTCCACATTCGGGTGCTGGCGGCGGAAATCCCCCAGCCGTGGCAACAACCAGTGCCGCGCGAACGCCGGCGTGGTGTTGAGCACCAGTTGATTGGGTTTCTGGTATTGCCCCAGCCGCCGAATCCCTACCGACAGTTGCTGCAGCATCGCCTGAGTGGTGCTGAGCAGATCGTGGCCGGCGTCGGTCAGGCTGACGCTGCGTCCGCTGCGGAAAAACAGCGGCTGCTCTAGATAGGCCTCAAGGCTGCGGATCTGCTGGCTGATGGCCGACTGCGTGAGGCTCAGTTCCTCGGCGGCTTTGTGAAAACTGCCCAGCCTCGCGGCGGCTTCGAAGCCGCGCAACGAGCTGAGGGGTGGCCAGTGTTTCAGCATGATCGATAAGTTCCTCTAATCAGTTTTCCGCTAAATCCATCGTTTGTTTGCCCGTAAGGCCGCCATTAGCATGCACGTCAACGCCGCCAAGGCTGTTTTCATTGAACACAATGGCTTAACTCAAAGGGCTTTTTACCATGCAGCAGAACAAAAACAACAACAACGGTTGGATGATGCCGGCAGAGTGGGTAACGCACGCCGCGACCTGGATGGTCTGGCCACACAATCAGGCCCTGTGGGAGTCGGGCTGGCGCGTGACCTTGCCGTTGGTGCAGGAAGATTTCGCCCGGGTCGCCAATGCTATCGCCCGGTTCGAGCCAGTGAAAATGGTCGTCGATCCATCGGCCATCGCCAGCGCCAAAGCCTTGTGCGGGCCGAACATCGAACTGATTCCGCTGGCAGTCAACGACAGCTGGTGCCGCGACTCCGGCCCAAGTTTCGTCGTGCATCCGGAGCAAGGTCTGGCCGGTGTGAGCTGGCGTTTCAACGCCTGGGGCGGCAAATCGGCCCACGATCTGGACGAAAGCCTGGCCCGCCGCGTGCTCAATCACCTGGGCGGCGAGTGCTTCGGCACGGCGCTGAGCAACGAGGGCGGCGCGATCCACGTGGACGGCGAGGGTACGCTGATCACCACCGAATCGGTGCTGCTCAACCCCAACCGCAACCCCGGCGTTAGCAAAGCCGAGATGGAAGAGATCTTCAGTCGCCTGCTCGGCGTGAAGAAAACCATCTGGCTGCCGGGCGATCCGGATTACGTCACCGGCGACATGACCGACGGCCACGTCGATGGCGTCTGTGCCTTCGCTCGCCCTGGTGTGTTGCTGGTGGACGCCACCCATGATCGCAGCTCGGTGTACGCCGAAGTGGTGCGGGAAAACCGTCGCGCACTGGAACTGGCCACCGACGCCCAGGGCCGCAAATTCGAGCTGATCGAGCTGTATGAAGCCACCGATGCGGTGGACACCGAAGCCGAAGTGTTCTGCGCCTCGTACACCAACTTCTACATCGCCAACGGCGCGATCATCATGCCGGCGTACGGCATCGAGGCCGACCATGTCGCGGCAGAAACGCTGGCCAAGGCGTTCCCGGGACGTGAAGTGGTGCCGGTGCAGATCAATCATCTGGCCCACGGTGGCGGCGGTGTGCATTGCATCACCCAGCAACAGCCAGCCTGGCCGGTGGAGGGTTGATCGATGACGATGCTGAAAGTCGCTACTACCCAGATGCCGTGCATCTGGGATCTGAAAAGTAACCTCGATCGCGCCGAGCAGTTGGTGCGCGAAGCGGCCGCACAGGGCGCACAAGTGATCCTGTTGCAGGAGTTGTTCGCCACGCCGTATTTCTGCATCGAACAGAGCCACCATCACATGGCGCTGGCCGAGGAGTTTCGCGACAGTCAGGTGCTGTCGCGCTTCGCCGCGCTGGCCCGTGAGCTCGGCGTGGTGCTGCCGCTGAGCTGGTACGAGAAGGCCGGCAATGCCTACTTCAACTCCCTGAGCGTGGCGGATGCCGACGGGCGCCTGTTGGGCGTGTACCGCAAGACCCATATTCCCAACGCCATCGGTTATCAGGAGAAGGAATACTTCAGCCCCGGCGACACCGGTTTCAAGGTCTGGGACACCGCGTTCGGTCGTCTGGGCGTTGGTATCTGCTGGGATCAGTGGTTCCCGGAGACCGCTCGCTGCCTGGCCTTGATGGGCGCCGAAGTGCTGCTGTTCCCTACAGCCATTGGCTCGGAACCGGGCTGCGCGGATCTGGATTCGCGGGACCACTGGCAGATGACCATGCGCGGCCACGCCGCTGCGAATCTGCTGCCAGTGATCGCCTCCAACCGCGTTGGCCGTGAAGTGGCGGGCACCGATGCTGCGCTGCAAATGAATTTCTACGGCTCGTCGTTCATCTGCAACCACAAGGGAAAAATGCTCGCCGAAGCCGACCGCGCCAGCACTGGTGTGCTGGTGCAAAGCCTCGATCTGGCAGCCATGCGTGAAGATCGCTTGAGCTGGGGCATCTACCGCGACCGTCGCCCGGAAATGTACGGCGCGTTGTTGAGTCAGGACGGCCGTCACCTTCACGCCCGCTGGAATCCTCAAGGAGTCTGATATGCACACCTCACACAAGTGGTTGCTGGGCGCTCTGGGTCTGGCGCTGGCTGGTTTGATGCCGGCCGTGCACGCCGAAGACAAGACCCTGCGGCTGTACAACTGGGCGGATTATTTCGCCGAAGACACGCTGACAAAGTTCACCGCCGAAACCGGGATCAAGGTGATCTACGACGTGATGGACGGCAGCGAAACCCTGGAAGCCAAGATGCTCTCCGGTGGCAGCGGCTATGACTTGATCTTCCCCGGCGACACCGTGGCCGAACGGCTGATGCGTGCCGGCAGCCTGTTGCCGCTGGATCCTTCGAAGGTCACGGCGATGAACGACATCGAGCCGGGCCTGCAAAAGCTGCGCAGTCATTACGAGCATTCGAACAAGGCCACGGTGCCGTACACCTGGGGCACCATCGGCCTGACCTACAACGCCGAGCAGATCAAGCAGCGCATGGCCGACGCCCCGGTCAACAGCCTCGACATGCTGTTCAAACCGGAACTGGCCGCCAAGTTTGCCGATTGCGGGATTTCGATGATCGACTCGCCGGACGAAGTGCTGGCCGTGGTGCTCAATTATCTGGGCCGCGACCCGCGCAGCGCCAAGCCTGCGGATCTGGCGGCGGCCAGTGACTTGCTGATGAAGCTGCGGCCGTATATCCGCAAGTTCCAGTCGCAACCGGTGACCGATCTGGTCAACGGCAACCTGTGCCTGTCCCTCGGCTACAGCGGCGACATGACCCAGGCCCAGCGCACCTCGGACAGTGCCGGCAAACAGACCCGCTTCCAGTACCGCGTTCCCCGCGAGGGCACCACGGTGTGGATGGACACCATGGCCATTCCGGTCGATGCCAAACACCCGGAGTACGCCTACGCGTTCATCAACTTCGTGATGCGCCCGGAGAACATGGCCGCGATCAGCAATTTCACCGGTTACCCGACCTCCAACGCCAAGGCCCGGCCAAACGTGGATGAGGCGATGCGCAATAACCCGGACATCTACCTCGACGAAGCGACCTATGCTCGTCTGATACCGGGCAAGGACATTCCCCAGGCCGACATGCGCGCCCGCATGCGCACCTGGACCAAGTTCAAGACCGCCACTGCAAAGTGATTTTTCCGGGCCGCTTCGGCGGCCCCTTACACATCAGGAACGTACACATGCCGACTCGTCGCGAGTTCATCAAACAGGTTTCAGTCGCCGCCGGCGTAGGCGCTGCCGTCATGGGCCTCGGCCTGTCCCCGGCGCGGGTGCTGGCGGCCAGCGAAGGTCGCTGGTTCATGCCCGACGAGGGCGACAAACACGAACGCGCCTACATGGCCTTCGGCGCGCAGGACGCGATCTGGGAAGACTTCACCGAAGACGTCCAGGAAGCGCTGGGCCGGATCGCCCGCGCCATCGCCCGTTACGAGCCGCTGACCATTTACTGCCGCAGCAGCGAACGCAGCCTGGCCGAAGAGATTTGCGGCACGTCCAACATCACCTACCAGATCGCCAACCTCGACGACATCTGGATGCGTGACATCAGCGCCAACTTCGTCATCGATGACAAAAGCGGCCTCGGCGCGGTGGACTTCAATTTCAGCGGCTGGGGCAACAAGCAGCAGCACTCCAAAGACGCGAAAATCGCCCAACGAGTGGCGCAAGACGCGCAAGCGACCTACATCCGCAGCGAACTGGTGGGCGAGGGCGGCGGCATTGAGGTCGATGGCCACGGCACCGGGATCATGACCGAAAGCTGCTGGGTCAACAGCAACCGCAACCCCGGCTGGAGCAAGGCTGATGTCGAGGCGGAACTGAAGGCACGCCTGGGCCTGCGCAAAATCATCTGGCTGCCGGGCATCAAGGACAAGGACATCACCGATGCCCACGTCGATTTCTACGCACGCTTCGTCAAGCCCGGCGTGGTGATCGCCAACCTCGACACCGACCCGAAGTCCTACGACAACAAGGTCACGCTGGCGCACCTGGAAATCCTGAAAAAGGCCACCGACGCCGACGGTCGTCCGTTGCAGATCCACACCGTGTCGCCACCGCTGAAACCGCGCAAGACCAAGTTCAACAAGAACAACGACGACTTCGCGGCCGGTTACATCAACTACTTCGTCATCAACGGCGCGGTCATCACCCCGGAGTTCGGCGACAAGGACGCCGACAAAAAGGCCTTCGACCTGCTCAAACAGCTCTACCCGAACCGCGACGTGGTGCAGATCAACATCGACGCCATCGCGGCCGGTGGTGGCGGGATTCACTGCGTGACCAGTCACCAGCCGGCGTAAGGGCCGCGTTCAGCGAAACCGTGGGGGAATCGCCTCGGCAAAGGGATAAAAGTCAAACCACGGTTTGGCTTCTTCAAGGACCTGTTTGAAAGCGGGGCGCTGAACCAGCCGCTCGAAATAGGCATTCAAGTGGCCATGGTCGCCGGGGAACGGCACCAGCGTGCTGGCGTAAAACAGGGCCGGGCTCGCGGAGCAATCGGCCATGCTGAAGTCCGGGCTGGCGATCCACTGACGGGTCGCCAACTGACGTTCGAGCATGCCGTACGCGGTGTTCAGCAGGGTGCGCTGGCTGGTCAGGTCGCCGCGTCGGTCGTGAATCCGGTCGGCGACGATCTGCGACATCGGCGTCATCACGTAGTTGTCGAAAAACCGGTCCCAGAGGCGAACTTGCAGGGCCGTGTCCCAATCGTCGGGGATCAGCCTACCGGCTCCGGCATGGTGGTGATCCAGATACTCGATGATCACGCTGGACTCCGGCACGCTGCGCTGGCGGGCACGATCATGCAGCACCGGGAATTTGACCAGCGGCCACAGAGCCCGCAGCTCAGCGCGCTCGGCTTCGCTGGACAGGTCGATGACACGCTTGTCGAACGCGGTGCCGTGTTCGTAAAGGGCGATCAACACCTTGTGGCAGTAGGACGACAACGGATGGTAATAGAGGGTCAAGTCCATGGTTCAACGCCTCGCGCTGGTGGTGAAAAGCACTACACAGGTATAGCGCGCCTGCGCACGGCCATGCATTTGATTTCCACCAGCAGCCCCGAACGCTGAATCGGGTCACTTCGCGCGAAAGTACCGGATCAGGTTGACCGATTTTGTGAACACCGCGTAAGCCACCGCTGCGATCATGAGTCCGGCCACGGCCGGGCCGACCGCATTGAGGCCGGTAATGAGCAGCATGTAGAGCGACAGCATCAGTATCAGCACGACATAACTGGCGAGTGTCTGTCTAAAGAACGCCAACAGCAGCGGGATGAATGCCACTGCCACCGAGTGGATGGCCACCGCCTGCAAAATCTCGATTATCAGATACGAGAAAGCATCTTCGCCGCTTGCTTGCGTGGCGATCAGCCAGGATTCGTTCATCAGCCAATTCAGGCCGCCAACCACCATCAGGCTGATGACGACAATCAGCGCCATGTTTTTTGCTCGGCTACTCATTGGTCTTCATTGCGCCCATGAGCGGCCGCCGCCAGTTGTTCGGTATCCACCCGAACAAACACCGAATCACCCACCGCCGTCAGCACCTCCCCGGCGTACACCTCGCAGATCACCCGGCTCTTGCGCCCGACTTCGCCTTCTACTCTGGCCTTCAACGTCAGCGGCACGCCCATCGGCGTCGGCTTGATGAACTTGATGCCGAGGTTGCCGGTGACGCAGTTGATCCGTGGCAGGCTTTCGGCCTCGCGATTTTCCGCGCGGTAGTGGTAAGCCATTGCGGTCCAGTTGGAGTGGCAGTCCACCAGCATCGCGATCAGGCCGCCGTAGACCAGCTCTGGCCAGCCGCAGTATTTGGCTTCGGGGATGTGCTCGGCCATGACGTGCACGCCGTCCTCATGCCAGAAACTCTTGATGTGCAAGCCGTGCGGGTTGCTGCTGCCGCAGCCGAAGCAGACGCCGTCGGGGGCGGCGGTGTCTTGCAGGGAAGTGTCGAGGGTGGACATGCCGGGGTCATCCTTAAACTGTTAGCCGAACCGGGCGGATTCTAACCCCGAATAAAGGATGAAGCGTGATTTAGTCCGGCGCCAGATCCCCATACCAGTAGGCCGCCGTGACACCACCATCCATGAGGAAGTCGCTGCCGGTGATGAACGTGCCCTCGGGTCCCATGAGCAATGCGCCGACGGCCGCCACTTCATCCGGTGTGCCGCCACGCCCGGCGGCGCTGCGTTCGATCATGCGCCGGTAGCCTTCACCGCGCGGGCCGCTCAACTCATCCCGGGCCAGTGGCGTGAAGATGATGCCCGGGCTGATCGTATTGACCCGTGCACCCCGTTTACCCCACCGCACGGCCTCGGCCATGACCCGCAGCGAGTTGCCGCGTTTGGAGACTTGATAGGCGTGCAACGGGTCGCTGATGCGCTCGGCCGACAGCATCGGCAACGCCAGCAGTTCCTCGGTCGGTGTCGTGGCCAGCGCCTTGTTCTGTTCAGCGCTCAGCGCCGGCAAGCGGTGACCGGATTGCGAGGCAATCACGATGGCCGAACCACCGGCAGCGATGACCTGGCCAAACTCTTCCAGTACGACGGCCGTGCCGTACAGGTCGACGCGCAAAATGGTTGCGGCTGACGCTTGCGAAGGCGAGACCCCGGCCGCTTGGATCACCCCGCTGATGTCACCGAGGGCGGTAGCGGTCTGGACCAGCGCTTGCACCGAGGCGCGAGAGGCGACGTCCACCACGGTGGTGGTCACGTCGAAACCTGCATCGAGCAAGACCTTTGCTGCTGCATCGGCGTTTTCCTGCTTGAGATCGGCCAGCACTACATGCTTGCCGGCACTGACGCGCCGGGCAATCGCCTGGCCGATGGCGCCTGCACCGATCACCACGATCACTTTCGCTGAATTGTTCATGGGTTCATCTCACGTGAGAGCCGGATTCCCGACGAGGTGAACGACTCTATATTGCTGCTGATTGCTCAACAATATAGGGTTGGCTGCATGCCTTAGTGAGGGATTTTCATCAATGTTGCGCGCAGATTTGCCGGGCCTTACCGCCTTCATCGCCATTGCCGAACAGCGCAGTTTCAGTGGTGCAGCGCGGGTATTGGGAGTGTCTTCGTCGGCGCTCAGCCATTCGATGCGCAACCTGGAGGCGCGCCTGGAAATGCGCCTGTTCAACCGCACGACGCGCTCGGTGTCGCTGACCGAGGCGGGGGAGCAGTTGCTTAACGGAGTGCGGCCGTTGATGAATGATCTGGCGAACGTGGTCAACGAGGTTACATCTGCCCGGATCAGCCCTTCAGGGTCGATCCGCATCAGCGCGTCGGAGTCGTCGATCCGGCCGCTGATTCGCCACGTGGTTCCTGAGTTCATTGCCCGCTATCCGAACATCCACATCGAGTTCGTGGCCGACGCTGCGCTGCAAGACATTGTCGGCGACGGTTTTGACGCCGGCATCCGGCTGATCGATGACGTGCCACGCGACATGATCGCCATTCGCTTCGGGCCGGACGTGTGTTTCGCTGCCGTGGCTTCGCCGGACTACCTTCAACAGCATCCGGCGCCACAAGCGCCGCAGGATCTCAAGGCCCATCGCTGCATTCGCTTTCGCTTCACCGGTGGTGGTCTGTTTCGCTGGGAATTCAAACAGGGCGAACAAAGCGTCAGCCTGGATGTGGAAGGTCAGTTGACGATGGACAACCTCAACTTGATGGTCGAGGCCGCGCTGGCCGGTGCGGGAATCGCCTGGGTGCCGCAGTCACTGGTGGCGGAGGCAATGCAGGCCGGGCGGTTGGTTCGTTTGCTGGAGCAATGGAGTCCGAATTATTCCGGGCTATGTCTGTATTACCCGTCTAACCGTCATCCGCCCACCGCGCTGCGGTTGTTCGCTCAGGCCGTGCGGGACTGGGCGAGCCAGGGTGTGTCGTAGCTTTGCGTCAGATCAACAACCCCGGCGTATCGCGGCGCATCAGTTGCGCTGCGCCAGGTTGCGTTGAAACTCTTCGAAGCTGCACGGCAGCGTCGTGGCCTTGCGCTTTTTCGACTTGTCGCGCTCGTCCGGCAGTTGATCGCTGAGCTCCCAGACCTCGAGCATCTTCGCGTACTCGAAGGCGTGGCGCGGGTCGGTCTGAATCCAGTGCTGGAATTCCAGGCGCTCGTCAGGCGTGCAGGTTTCGTCTTGCAGGCGCAGGCACCAGTGCGCCGCTTGCGTCAGGATTTCTTCGTCTGCGTCGTTCATTGACGGTTCCCAGGATGGCCGAAGCGAGCAATTTACGTGGCGTCTTGCAAAAAAAACGTCAAAGCACGGTGAGGATTTAGTCCGTGTCGCGGACAGAACGCGCGCCCGCCGGACAGATCGCGCCGCCATTTACGCTTTTCGAAGATTTGCCATATTCAGTCACATTGCGTTGTAGATAGTGGGCAGCCCAACCGGTTTCCAATGAGGCTGCATCGTGTTTCCACGTCTTCTGTGTTCGCTGTCCGTGTTGAGTCTGTCCATCGCCGCCGCCCACGCGGCCGACCTTGATACCCCGCGCCTGAAGGGCATCGACAACTTCCGCGATATCGCCGGTATCACCACGGCCTACTCAACGACCCACGACGGCACGATGCGCGCCGGTGTGTTCTACCGCTCCAACGCGCTGACGCCGACGGCGTCGGACCTGGCGACCCTCAACGGTCTGGGCATCAAGGCCGTTTACGACTTGCGCACCCCCAGCGAAATCGCCGGCACGCCGGACACGATGATCAGCGGCGCGACTTACCAGAACATCGACATCATCGGCGCCACCACCTCGGGTGCGAACATCACCACCGTCTCGTTCAAAAGCGCGGCCGATGCGGTTGCGATGATGCAGGAGACCAACCGTGCGTTTGTCAGCGACGCCGGCATGCGCGGTCAGCTCAATGTGCTGTTCAACGAACTGGCCGGCGTCGACGGTGCCGCGCTGTTCCATTGCACCGCCGGCAAGGACCGCACCGGCTGGACGGCGGCCGTGCTGCAAAGCATCGCCGGGGTCGACAACGCCACGATCATGAGCAACTACCTGGCGACCAACGATTACACCGCCACCCGTGTGGCCAAGACCCTGGCGATGATGCCGCCGAGCATGGCCGCGATCTACGCGCCGCTGCTGGGCGTGGAGGCGAGTTACCTGCAAGCCGGCCTGGATCAGGTGACCGCGCAATACGGCAGCATGGACAACTACCTCAAACAGGGGTTGGGTCTGTCTCAGGAAACCATTTACGTGCTGCGCGGCAAAATGGTCGAGTACAACAGTCTGCCCGGTCAGGCAGGGCTGATCGGCAACGCCGCGGCTGGCGCGCAACTGTTGCAGGAGTTGCAGAACAGCAAGCTGTCGGGCACCTACAGCGCCTACAACTACTACCTGCAATCGGCAATCGACGCCGGCACCCTCGGAGGCGTCGAATCCACCGTCGGCGGTCAAGTACACGCCGATGCGGCGAGTTACCTGCTGCGTCAAAACGCGATGATCGAGCAAGCCGCCGCGCCATTCGCCAGCGGTTCCGATCTCAAAGTCGGCCAGTACCGGTTGTGGAGCACCGCGCTCGCCGGCTACCTGGGCACCGACGGTTCGGCCCATGCGCAAAGCAGCAATGAACACAGTCAGGGCCTGATGGTCGGCGTCACCCAACGCTTCTCCGAGCAACTCAGCGCGCGCGGCGGCATCGGTTACAGCAAAGGCACTGTCGGCGGGGCGGGTGGCGAGGTCGATACCGATTTCACCTTCTTCGACCTTGGCGCTCGTTACGGCATCACCAGCCTGGAGCGTGGCCTATTTGTCGATGCCAACATCAGCGCCGGTTACGTCGATTACGACAGCAAGCGCGACCTCGGCGGTGGCCTCGGTTCGGCGAAGGGCGACACCCATGGCAATCTCAGTGGCGCCACCCTGGCGCTGGGTTATCGGATGCCGATGAACAGCGTGATTCTGGAGCCAAGCCTCGGCCTGCGCGTCAGTCGTCTGGATCTGTCGGGCTTCCAGGAGAAGGGCAGCGAACTGGCCCTCGACGTTGATGGCATCCAGCAAACCCGGCGCAGCGCCGTGGCCAATCTCGACGTCTCGTTTGCCCCGATGCCCATGGGCGCGTGGCAGCTGGTGCCGGGTGTGCGGGTCGGTTATGAGCGGGTGCTCGGCGATCATCAGGTCGACAGCGAAGGGCACCTGCTGGGGCTGGATATCGAACAACGCGCGGCGTTCGACAACCGCGATCAGTTCAGCGGCGGCGTCAACCTGATGGCCAACCTCGGCGCGCTGAGCCTGGGCGCCGAAGTCGGTGCCAGCGGCGGGGGCGACAGCCACGGCTTCAGCGGCGGGCTCAAGGCCAGTTATCAGTTCTGATCAACCTGAAGGTGAAGAAAAAGGACTGCCTCAGCGCAGTCCTTTTCGCATTTCTGCGGGGCTCACGCCGTAGGCATCCTGAAAATACTGGCAGAACCGGCCGACGTTGCTGAATCCGTATTGCAGGGCCACATCGGTCACCGAAGACGATTGGCCGTGCTTCAGTGCTTCGCAGGCCCGCTCCAGCCTGACCTGGCGCTGGTACGCGACAATCGACGTCCCGACGAACCGCCGGAAGCCTTCCTGCAAGGCACGCAGGCTGACGTTCACCAGTCCTGCCAGATCCGTCCCGCTGACCAGTTGCTCGGGATGCGCCTGAATGTATTCGATGGCCTGCTTCACATGTCGAGGTGCAATCGATGCCTCGGGGCGGCGCAAGGCTTCGCTGAAGTTGTGCGGCCAGGCTTCCAGTACCGCGTCCACCAGCATCTCCCGCAGGCGTGACGGCATCAGCGAACCGGCGTTCAACAACAGATCGAACTCGGTGCCGGTGGCCAGATCGATCAGCGCGCGAATACCCTGAAACGCAGGGCTGCCGAGGTCCACCCTCGGCTCGAAGTGCAGCTTGTGCACGATCGGTCGGCCCAACAGCGACGACAGCCGTTCGGTGAGCGCTGCGCGGCTGATCGACATACCGTGCTGGGCATGATTGTCGACGAAGCGCATCGAGCGCAGGTCCGCCTTGTCGATGGCCAGCCCGATGTGCGGCAGGCCCAGGGATTCGGCCGAGTCGTTGAAGATGATCCGGCCGGCAGTGGGAATCACAAAGGTGATTTCATCGTAGGGCTCGGGGAACGCCACGGTGAAATCACCCCGGTAATGCATGCGCCGGAAACTGACCCCGTCGTGCCGCCCGTAGACGCCGCCGATGATGATGTCCTTGGGCGGTGGCGGTGTGTCGCCATAACGATTGCCGAACATGCGGGAAAACAGCGCGCCGAAGTCGTCGCAGGACATGTCAGCGGATCTGAGGATGATGGTCTGGCGCGTCGGGCTTGAGTACACCGGGAGGGTCACCTTGGCAGTCGGGGCAAAGAGGCGCGAGGACGTTAGCAACCGTGAATGACAGCGACATGACACAAATGGATTACGCCGCTTGCCAATGCGCCTTCAGGAAATCGATGAACACCTTCACCTTGCGCGTATTGCGCCGATGGGCCTGGTACAGCACGTAGATCCAAGGGCCGAAGGCGCTGGGTTCACGCCAGTATTCGGGCATCAGTTCCACCAGTTCGCCCCGGGCGAGATACGGCGCGGCGCTCCACTGCGGGAGAAATTGCAGGCCCTGGCCGTCGAGCAGACAAGCCAGCAGGAAATCGTAATTGTCACTGGCAATGCGTGGCGTCGGCTGGGTCATGCGCAGGCGTCGCTCGCCCTGTTTGACCCACCAGAAATGCCGGTTGAGCAACGGATGACGGAAGATCAGCCAGTCGTGCTGGTGATAGTTGTCCAGTGACACATCGCTGCCCTTGCGCGCCAGATAGGCCGGGCTGGCGCAGAGCTGTACGCGGTTTTCCACCAGCGGTTGAGCGATCACTCCCGGCAGATCGATCGGCCCGTCACGCAGCGCAAGGTCGTAGCTGCCATCGACCGGGTCGTCGTAGTTGTCGCTCAGATCCACTTCGAGATTCACCTGCGGGTGCTCGTTCAGGAAGCGACAGCACACCTGATTGAGAAAGGCCGGGGCGAAGGAGGGCGGGGCGATGATGCGCAACTCGCCGCGCAATTCGTGCTTGAGCTGTTCGACACCTTCGCTCGCCAGTTGCAGTTGCAACAGCGCCTGACGCGCGCCTTCCAGATAGATCCGCCCGGCCTCGGTCAGCGCCATGCGTCGTGTCGTGCGGTCGAACAAGCGGCTGCCGAGTTCCTCTTCCAGTTGCGCCACGGCCTTGGTCAGGGCCGATGGCGTGTTGCCGAGCACCTCGGCGGCACGGCTGAAATTACCGTGTTCGGCGGTGGCGACGAACATGGTCAGGGCGCTCATTTTGTCCATTGATCTATTCCTGATGGGCACAGAAGTTGTGCGTGAGACGGCATTCAGTTATCCGGCGGGCTTGGCTAATCTGGCCTCAGCCTAACAAAAATAACGAGAACGCTCATGAAGCAGCTTCTGACCCTGATGGTGTCGTCCGCACTGGCTTGTGCCTCGCTGGAAAGTCTGGCGGCCACCGACCTGATCCTGCATAACGCGAAAATCTACACCGCCGAACCCGGCCAGCCGTTGCAGCAGGCTGTTGCCATCGAAGGTGACAAGGTCGTGGCGGTCGGCTCGGATGCGCAGGTGCTGCGCCTCAAGACTGCCGATACCCGGCTGATCGATCTGGGCGGCAAAGTGGTGATGCCCGGTTTCATCGACTCCCATTCCCACACGATCAAGGGCGGCTTGCAGATGCTTCAGGCCAATCTCGATGGGCAGATGCTGCCGCTCGATGAACTGGAATCGCGCTTGCGCCAATGGCGCGAAGACGGCAAGGCCCGGCGCGGCGAATTCCTCAGCGTCGGCGGATTGCCCTCGACCTACTGGAACCAGACCGACGCGCTGGAGAAACGTTTCAATCAGGGCGAGTGGGCTGATCAGCCGCTGTTGCTGCTGGGCTGGGACCTGCACACCGGCTGGGCGAATCGGGCGATGCTCAAGCGCGCCGGCATCGATGCGGCGCGCATTCAGGCCCTCAAGCCCGAAGAGAAAGACACCCTCGGTCATCACCCAAACGGACAGCCGAACGGTTTTATGGTGGACGCCGGGCTCTACCCGGTGCAGGCCCTGTTGCCGCCGCCGACCGATGAAGCGCTGCTGGCGGGCGGTCGTGCGGCGCTGGATTACTACAAGAGTCTGGGCATCACCGGGTGGATGGACCCGCTGGCCAACGAACTGCCCGGCGCCGATGTGAAAAACGACTCGCTGGGCGTGCTGCCGACGTACAAGAAGCTTTCGGAACACGGCGAACTCACCGCCCACGTCGCCGCGTTGCTGATGGCCGATTCGAAGGCCACACCCGCCGACCTCGATGAGCTGGACAAGGTCCGCCAACAGTTCCTCGGCGTGCACAACCTGACGCTGCCGGGCATCAAGGTGTTCGCGGACGGCGTGGCCGAATCGCCCGCGCAAAGCGCAGCCATGCTTGAGCCTTACAAGAACTCGAAAAAGTCCGGCGAGTTGCTGATCGATCCGGCGCACTTTGGCGAACTGGTCAGCGCCGCCGACGCCCGTGGCTGGCTGGTGCATATCCACGCCATCGGCGACCGTGCGGTGCGCGAATCACTCAATGGCATCGAGCAGGCGCGCAAGGATCGCCAGAGCGGCATCGCTCATTCGATCACCCATTTGCAGATGGTCAACCCGAAAGAATTCGCCCGGTTCAAGGCGCTGAACGTCATCGCCTCGATGCAGATGTACTGGGCCAGTGCCGATGAATCGAGCATGGATCTGGTCAAGCCCTACGTCAGCGCCATGGCCTTCATGTACACCTATCCGGCGCGCTCGCTGCTCAAGCAGGGCGCCACCATCGCCGGCGCCAGCGACTGGCCGATCACAACGCCCGAGCCGTGGAAAGCCATTTACCAGGCCGTCAGCCGCAAGGGCCCGAAAGGCGTGCTCAACGCCGCCGAAGACATCGATCGCCAGGTCATGTTCCAGGCCTACACCCTCAATGCCGCCAAGGTCCTGCGCCTGGAAGACAGCATCGGCTCACTCAAACCCGGCAAACAGGCCGACCTGATCGTGCTCGACCGCGATGTGTTCACGGTCGCCCCCGAAGCCCTGCGCGACACCCAGGTGCTCAACACCTTTTTCGCCGGCCGCGAAATCTATCGCCGCCAGCCGTAAGCCGCATTCCGATTACAACACCAAAATAAGGAAAACCTTTCGTGAACCTTCATTGCTTCGTCACCGACACTCGCAACCCGCAAACCCGTGGGCACCAGATCGGTGACGCGTTCAGCGCGCAGATTCGCCAGACCGTTGCGCTGTACCTGGACTTCTTCAATCAGCTCGACATCCCGCCGCAGCAAGTGCGCGCCATCGGAGAAGCCAGCCTGAAAGCCCTGGAAGACTGGAGCCCGGCACTGGCCGAGGAAATCGTCGCCATGGCCGAAGGCGCGGATCTGCCGCTGTGGCAGCTTGCGGCCCTGAATGCCCGCACCGAAATCCTTGCCGTTATGCCATCGACTGAAGGCGAATGCTCGACGGCGGTCTTCGCCCCCCAGGGCTCGGCGGCACCAAAAACGATTCAGACCTGGGACTGGCACGACACGCTGGTACCCAACGGCCTGATCCTGCAACTCACCACCGACGCCGGGATGACCGTCAAGCTGTTCACCGAATTCGGCATGCTCGGCAAGATCGGCGTGAACAGTGCCGGGCTCGGGCTGCACTTCAACATTCTTCACCATGCCAGCGACAACGGCGCCGCCGGTGTACCGGTGCATGCGATTGCGCGACGGATTCTGGAGCAGGCGCGCAGCGTCGATGAAGCCATCGAACTGGCGCGCTCGGCACGGGTCAGCGCGTCCACGGTGTTGACGGTGTTCTCCCGCGCCGACTCGACCCTTCGTGCCGCCAGCATCGAGCTGTCGCCAGCCGCCACAGCCGTGGTGTTGCCGAACGCCGAAGGCTGGATCACCCACACCAACCATTTCCTCGATCCGAGCCTGAGCGCTGGCGAACGCACGCCGGACGCCTCGACCACCTACGCCCGCATCGACCATGTGAACGCCTTGCTGAGCGGCATGACCGAGGGCGACCTGATACTTCGGGCCGATGCCATGTGCGGCGCGGCCGGCGAGGAAGCACCGATCTGCTTCCGCCCCGATCTGAGCATGCCGGCCACCGAGCGTTGGGAAACCTTGCTGACCATTGGCATCGACACCGAACTGGGCGTCCTCGAATACGCCGCCGGCAACCCGAAACAGTTGGCCAGAAACGGTTACCAGCGTTTCTGAAACCCTGAAGCAACGCCCCGAAAAACAACAACAAGAGGAGCACCCCATATGGCCAGTCACCCTGAACGCACGGCGGGTTCACCGTCGGCGCTGAGAACCTTCTTCGTCTCCGGCATGGGCACCGCCCTGGAGTTCTATGACTTCGTGATCTACGGAACCGCCGCCGCGCTGGTGTTCCCGAAGGTGTTTTTCCCGCAGATGGACCCGCTCACCGCGACGCTCGTTGCCTTTGGCGCGTTCGGCGCGGGGTTCTTCGCGCGGCCGTTGGGCGGCATGGTGTTCGGGCACTACGGTGACAAACTCGGCCGCCAGAAAATGCTGGTCATCACCTTGTTGTTGATGGGGCTCAGCACGTTTCTGATCGGGTGCCTGCCGGGCTACGCGTCAATCGGTTTGGGCGCGCCGGCGTTGCTGGTGTTGTTGCGGCTGGTGCAGGGCTTTGCGGCGGGAGGCGAGTGGGGCGGGGCGGCGCTGTTCGGCATCGAGTCGGCACCCGTGGGGCGTCGAGGGCTGTGGGGCAGTTTCACCAGCATGGGCATCGGCATCGGCGGGATTCTCGGCTCGGCGGTGTTCGCTGTGGTCAGTGTGGCGGCGAACGATGACCTTGCCGATTTTGCTTGGCGCATTCCGTTCTGGCTGGGCGGTGTGCTGGTGCTGGTCGGGCTGTATGCGCGGTTACAGAAACCGGCGCAGTCACTCAACGAACCGAACGTCCACGGGCGCATGCCGTTGATTGAAGCGTTGCGTGCGCGACCTCGGGCCATGTTGCTGTGCACCGGCATCGCGTTTGGCTACGTGACCATCGCCTACATCGGCAGCACGTTCTTCCTGTCCTACGCCACGCAGTTGGGTTATGGCAGCACCGATGCGCTGATTTTCGACATCGCGCTGTCGGTCGCCATTGTCATCACCGCGCCGCTGTTTGCCTTGCTTTCCGACCGCATCGGCCGGCGCAAGGTGATGATCCTGGGGGCGTTCATCATGGCGGCCGGGTTCTTCATGTTCTTCCCGTTGGTGGGCCTGAAAAGTCTGTTGATCTCCACACTCGCCTACATCGTGATCGGTGCGTTCATGGGCGCAACGCAAGGGCCGATCCCGGCGTTTCTGGCCGAGCAATTTCCACGGGACATGCGTTATTCAGGGATGTCGGCGGCGTACCAGATCGGTGCCGCGCTGGGAGGCGGGACGGCATCGAGTGTGGCCACGGCCATTCTGATCGCCAACAACCACGACGCGTTTGGCGTAGCAGTTTACGGCGCGGTGGCGTTGGGGATCGTGGCGGTCTGCTCGTTCTTCCTCAAGGAAACCGCGCACTTGAGCCTGGAAGAAATCGATGCGTCAGTGACGGCTGCTTCGACAATCCCGCCTGCCGTGCAACGCTGGGAAACACGGTGAGGCTGGCGCCGCCCCTTCTTTGCAGAAGCGGGCGGCGCTCTATCCTCAGGTGTGATGGATGTCCCGATCCTTGGTTTCCGGCATGAAGAAGATGCCGAGAATCGCCGTCATCACTGCGATGACAATCGGGTACCACAGGCCGTAATAGATATCCCCGGTGGCCGCGACCATGGCGAACGCCACGGTCGGCAGGAACCCGCCGAACCAGCCGTTGCCGATGTGATAGGGCAGCGACATCGAGGTGTAGCGGATGCGCGCCGGGAACAGCTCAACCAGCCATGCCGCAATCGGGCCGTAAACCATGGTCACGTAGATCACCAGCACGGTCAGCAGGAGCAGCACCATCGGGTAATTGGTCTTGGCCGGGTCGGCTTTTTCCGGGTAACCGGCCTCTTTCAACGCGGTGCCGAGGCTGGCGGTGAAGGCGTCGTTGCGGGTCTTGAAGTCGGCGGCTGGCATGGCGGTGCCTTCGAAACTTTCGATGACTTTGTCGCCGATACGCACCTGAGCCACGGTGCCCGGTTCCGCCACCACGTTTTCGTACGGAATCGCCCGTTTGGCCAGGATGGTCTTCGCCAGATCGCAGGAACTGGTGAATTTGGCCTTGCCTACCGGATCGAACTGGAACGAGCACTGGTCAGGGTTGGCGACCACTTTGACCGGGTTCTTTTCCTGGGCGACGAATACGTCAGGGTTACCGTACTGGGTCAGCGCGTGGAAGATCGGGAAGTACGTCACCGCCGCCAGAATGCACCCGGCCATGATGATGCCTTTGCGCCCGATTCGGTCGGACAGGCTGCCGAAAATCACGAAAAACGGCGTGCCGATCAGCAGCGAACCGGCGATCAGCAGGTTGGCGGTTTGCGGGTCGATCTTCAGTGTTTGCAGCAGGAAAAACAGCGCGTAGAACTGCCCGGTGTACCAGACCACCGCTTGCCCTGCGGTGCCGCCAAGCAGCGCCATGATCACGATTTTCAGGTTGTCCCAACGGGCGAAGGATTCGGTCAGCGGCGCTTTCGAGGACTTGCCTTCGGCCTTCATCTTCATGAACACCGGCGACTCGTTCAGTTGCAGACGGATGTACACCGACACCGCCAGCAGCAGGATCGACAGCAGGAACGGAATCCGCCAGCCCCAGGCCTCGAACGCCTCGGTGCCCAGCGCGGTGCGGCAGGCCAGAATCACCAGCAGCGACAGAAACAGCCCCAGCGTCGCCGTCGTCTGAATCCAAGACGTGAAATACCCGCGCTTGCCCTTCGGCGCATGCTCTGCGACATAGGTCGCCGCGCCACCGTATTCACCGCCCAGCGCCAGACCTTGCAACAATCGCAGGGTGATCAGAATGATCGGCGCCGCGACCCCGATGGTCGCGTAACCCGGCAGGAACCCCACAATCGCCGTCGACACCCCCATGATCACTATCGTGATCAGAAACGTGTGCTTGCGCCCGATCATGTCACCCAACCGCCCGAATACCACCGCACCAAACGGCCGCACCGCAAAACCGGCGGCGAAGGCGAGCAGGGCGAAAATGAAGGCCGTGGTCTCGTTGACCCCGGCGAAGAAGTGCTTGGCGATGATCGCGGCGAGCGAGCCGTAGAGGTAGAAGTCGTACCACTCGAACACCGTGCCGAGGGAGGAGGCGAAGATGACCTTGCGCTCCTCTCGGCTGACGCTGTGGTGCGGGGCACTGCCGGTGGACATGCTGTCGAGTACTGCCATGGGTGTTCTCCGTCGTGCTTGTTGTTGTAGGCCGGAGCACCTAACAGTGTTGCTGTACCCGTGGCCTGGGGGTGTTGCGCTTCACCGGGTGGGTGGCGCGCGGACAGACTGACGGCCTCGCAGATTGGGCGAGGTTCTATTGAGCATAATTGGGTTTGGGGGGATATCCAGTTGCGAAGAGCTATCAAACAACTCGGTGACGGCGGGGGGAGACCCCGCCGCTGGGTATTACTCGGTCGGTACGACCTTATCCAGAACCTGATTCACCGCCAGTTCCGCCAACATCACGACCTGCGCAATACCCTGCGCGGTCTTGCGGTGGGGGCCCTGGAGGAGGTCGGCGAAGTTGTTGAGCATGACGTTGGCCGAGCCTAGGGTTTCGACGGCGTCGACCAGCAGGGATTCGTTGTTGCTGGCCGGGTTGGCCTGGTAGAGCCGATTGGGGGAGTAGGGCGCGGCCATCATGTGGGCTGAGATCGGGCCGAGGTGGTAGTCGAGGGCGCGGTTGGCGGCTTCGTTGAATCTCTTGGAGTCAGGGCATTCGTAGGGGGAAGTCGGGTCGGTGATGCTGGCCGGTTCGGTGACTGGTGGATTTGGAGTCGGTTTGAACATGGTGGGTAACCTCTAATTGAGGCCGCGACCATATCGCTGCTAAACGAATGGAGGCAGCTGTGCGCAAGTTAGCAGACCGGCCAAAGTCACCCAAAAAACCGGCGCGTCCGAGGACGCCATGCGCACAGCCACCATCAAATACAGGTCATGACCTGATTGGATAATGCACGTGCAGCTTTGGGTGAAATACTCCGGGCTGCTAAACCCGATCACTGCGAATCAGTGACCCGATCCAAGTTACCGGCCGACCCCAAGGCGCACAAGCCGGCGGATTCTGGCGTAGCCGTAGGCTCTGGCGCAAGGATTTGTGGGCAATTGCGCGTAACTCCAGGTGTCTTTAAACACACGCATCGAAACCTGTTTATCAGCCAACAAAACACGCTGAAACATCCGTCAGAAATCACCCCGAAAACCGCCATGTCTTCAAACCCGCCGCCGTGTCTGTAAACTGGCCGCCCGAAACGGCGCGCGATGGCGCCGTCCTCACTGCCAGCGAAGGACTTTCCCATGGCCAACCAAGACATCACCTACACCCCGGATCCGGATGCAGACTCGATCTCTTCGGACGTGACCGAATTCAACGGCATCCTGATGTCGACCCAGATTCCGACCCGTGCCGACGGCAGCCTGGAACTGGGCGACGTCACTGCGCAAAGCGAATGCACGTTGCAGGCGCTGAAAGTCGCACTGGAAAAGGCCGGCAGTTCGATGGACCGCGTGCTGCACCTGACCATCTACCTGACCGACATGGCTGACCGCGCCGCATTCAACGAGGTGTACAAGCGCTACTTCGCCAAGCCTTGGCCGGTGCGCGCAGCGGTTGGCGTGGCGGCGCTGGCGGTTGAAGGGATGAAGGTGGAAGTGACTGCAATGGCCGCCAAGGCCTGAGTTTGCGGTTCGGTATGGCAACTCTGCCCTGAGCAGGGCTGCCACCCGGCAGCACAGGCGTGCCGGCCACGCGTTTCGCGGCTACAATGCGCGCCTCGACCGTGACAGCCTGACTAAAAAAACATATGTCCTTGCCCAAACATCACCTGGAACTGCTCAGCCCCGCCCGTGACGTGGCCATCGCCCGCGAGGCCATCCTGCATGGCGCCGACGCGGTGTACATCGGCGGCCCGAGCTTCGGGGCGCGCCACAACGCGTGCAACGAGGTGAGCGAAATCGCCGAACTGGTGGAATTTGCCCGTCGCTATCACGCGCGCATCTTCACCACCATCAACACCATCCTGCACGACAACGAACTGGAGCCGGCGCGCAAGCTGATCCATCAGTTGTACGACGCCGGCGTCGATGCGCTGATCGTCCAGGACCTGGGCGTGATGGAGCTGGACATTCCACCCATCGAGCTGCACGCCAGCACCCAGACCGACATCCGCACCCTTGAGCGGGCCAAGTTCCTCGATCAGGCCGGTTTCTCGCAACTGGTACTGGCCCGTGAACTGAACCTCAAGGAAATCCGCGCGATCGCCGATGAAACCGATGCCGCCATCGAGTTCTTCATTCACGGCGCGTTGTGCGTGGCGTTTTCCGGCCAGTGCAACATTTCCCACGCGCAGACCGGGCGCAGTGCCAACCGTGGCGACTGCTCCCAGGCCTGCCGTCTGCCGTACACCCTGAAAGACGAAAAGGGTGGCGTGATCGCCTACGAAAAACACCTGCTGTCGATGAAGGACAACAACCAGAGCGCCAACATCCGCGCACTGGTCGAGGCCGGTGTGCGTTCGTTCAAGATCGAAGGTCGCTACAAGGACATGGGCTATGTGAAGAACATCACCGCCTATTACCGTCAGCGCCTCGACGACGTGCTCAACGACCGTCCGGATCTGGCCCGCGCCTCTAGCGGCCGTACCGCGCATTTCTTCATGCCGGACCCGGAAAAGACCTTCCACCGTGGCAGCACCGACTACTTCGTCAGCGAGCGCAAGATCGACATCGGCGCGTTCGATTCGCCGACCTTCACCGGTCTGGCGGTGGGCACGGTCGAGAAAGTCGGCAAGCGTGACATGCAAGTCATCACCCACGAGCCACTGTCCAACGGCGACGGCCTCAACGTGCTGGTCAAGCGCGAAGTGGTGGGTTTCCGCGCCAACATCGCCGAAGCCAAAGGCGAGTTCGAGGAAGAAGGCGAGAAGCGCTACCGCTACCGCGTCGAGCCGAACGAAATGCCGGAAGGCCTGTACAAGCTGCGCCCGAACCATCCGCTGAACCGCAACCTCGACCACAACTGGCAGCAGGCCTTGCTCAAGACTTCTGCCGAGCGTCGTATCGGCGTGAGCTGGCTGGCGAAGCTGCGTGAAGAACGTCTGGAACTGACCGTCACCAGCGAAGAGGGCATCAGTGCCAGCGTTGCGCTGGAAGGCCCGTTCGGCGTCGCCAACAAACCGGAACAGGCGCTGGACACCTTGCACGACCTGCTCGGTCAACTCGGCACCACCGAGTACCACGCGACCTCGATCAAACTCGATGCGCCACAAGCGTTCTTCATCCCGAACTCGCAGCTCAAGTCGTTGCGCCGCGAAGTGATCGAAGCGCTGACCGCCGCCCGTGTTGCCGCCCACCCGCGCGGTGGACGCAAGGCTGAAACCACGCCACCGCCGGTGTACCCGGAGGCGCACCTGTCGTTCCTGGCCAACGTCTACAACCAGAAGGCTCGCGACTTCTACCACCGCCACGGTGTGAAGCTGATCGACGCCGCGTACGAAGCACACGAAGAGGCGGGCGAAGTGCCGGTGATGATCACCAAGCACTGCCTGCGGTTCTCCTTCAATCTGTGCCCGAAACAGGCCAAAGGCGTGACCGGCGTGAAAACCAAAGTCGCGCCGATGCAGCTGATTCACGGCGACGAAGTGCTGACCCTGAAGTTCGACTGCAAACCGTGCGAGATGCACGTGATCGGCAAGATGAAGGGCCACATCCTGAATCTGCCGCAGCCGGGCAGTGTGGTGGGGCATATCAGCCCTGAAGACCTGATGAAGACCATTCCTCGGGCACCGCACTGATTCAAAGGCAATAAAAAACCGGTGACGAAAGTCACCGGTTTTTTTATGCCCGCCAGAAACTCAACTGGCTTCGTAGCGTGATCCCGTTGTCGGCGCCGCTTCGCCACTCAACGCATCGACCATCGGCGGATGCTCCTGCGCGGCCTGACGCAGATCCTCGGTCACCCGCAGCTCGGCGCCGGTCGGCGAGAACGTCGCTGCTGCCGCGAACGGCGCCGGGTTGGCCGGCACCGGACGTTTGCCACGGCGCCAGAAGAAGAACGTCACCATGCTCAGGTTGACCAGCGCGAAGGCCCAGAACAGGCCGCTTCCGCCATGGGCGTTCATCGCGGGCGAAATCAGCAGCGGGCTCATCGCCGAGCCCAGCGAGTTGATCAGCAGCATGCCCTGAATCATCGGCACCAACGTTTCAACCGGCGCACGGTCGGCAGCGTGGCTGACGGCGACCGGGTACAGCGCGAACACGCCGCCGCCCAACAGGAACAGCGTCGCCGCGAGCAGGGCCGAGGACAGCGGCACCAGCACGATCACCAGCGACAGCACGGTGCACGCGGCGCACAGCACGGTCAGCACTTGCAGGCGATCCTTGCGGTCGGACCAGCGCCCGACCGGGTATTGCAGAAGCATCGCGCCGAGGATCGTCCAGGCCATCATGCTGCCGACTTCGCCGACGTTCAGGCCGATGCGTTGCAGGTACAGCGGCAGCAGGGTGTAGATCGCCGCGATGGTCACGCCGGAGCCGAAGCAGCCGACCAGCCCGGTCGGTGATACGCCCAGCAGTGCCCGTGGCTTGAGCGGTTCGACCTGTTCCAGCAATGGCGACACCCGCGGCAGGATCACGATCGGCAGCACCGACAACGTCGCCAGCATGCCGGCCACCATGAACGGTGCGGTATCGCCCAGGCCGGTGATTTTCCCCAGCGTGGCCTGGCCGAGCACGCCGGCGCCGTAAAGGACGATCATGTACAGCGCCAGCAGACGCCCGCGAATCTTCGCGTCGCCGGCCAGCAGCAGCCAGCTCTCGATCACCAGAAACACGCCGACCGTGGCCCAGCCGTTGATCAGGCGCAGGACGACCCAGCCCCAGGTGTCATAAAACAGCCCTTGCAGCAGGATGGTCGCGGCGATCAGCGAGGCGAAGCTGCTGTAGGCACGAATGTGGCCGATGCGCAGAATCAGCCGGTCGTTGAAGATCGCGCCCAACGTCAGGCCGATGAAGTAGGCCGAGGAGACGATGCCGATCATCGTCGCCGATTCGCCGGCAGCGCCCAGGCGCAAGGTGGTCAAAGAAGACAGAAAACCGTTGCCCAGCGCAACAATGAACAGCCCGAGCAGGGGCGCCAGCGCCATGGCCAGCAAACGCGGTGTCATAAAAACCTCAAGTGATCGAACAGCGGAACGTGCGCCTCTGCGCATGCGAGTGCCAAGCCGAAGTGTGTTGAAGACAAGCGACCGCCGAACGGGCAGGACGATTGAGCCTGGCGCACTGTGTGAAAGTGGCCGGCTGTTCAAACCTGAGGGTTGTCATGGCTGCGGGCAGGCGCCGGTCGGGCGACTGCAAGAGGAGGCGCGATTTTAAGCCTTGTGTGGCGTTTGCCAAGGTGCCGGGCCTGCGACGCTGGGACGCAGGCCCGGCCGATGTTGCCCCGAATGCCGGTCAGCCCACGGACTTCAACGGAATCGGCCCCTTGAGCCGGTCCGTCATCGTGGCGCAGTACCAGTCATCGAACTGGCAGACGCCGGTCTCCGCTGTTTCCGAGAACGGCCCCGGTTCATAGGACGGAGAGGTCACGCCACGCTGGGTACCTTCGACCAGCGTGCGGTCCTGATCGTTGGTGGCGACCCAGACTCGGGTCAGGCGTTCGAGGTCGTAATCCACACCTTCCACCGCCGTGTCCGGCACCAGCCATTTGGTGGTGACCATGGTTTGCGTGGCGCTGATCGGGAGCACCCGGAAGCTCAGGGCGTGGTCGCCGAGGAAGTGGTTCCAGGTGGACGGGTAGTGGAAGTACAGCAGCGCACCGATGTCCGGTTCGGCGGTCTTGTCCAGACGCCCTGCGACTGCAGGCTTGCCGTCCATGGTGTAGCTGACGGCTCCGGAGGACAGCGGGATGCGGGTCATGCGGTACTGGCCGTTGATGTCCATCACCAGTCGGCTCGGCAGCCCGGCTTTCTCGCAGGTGTTCCAGTAGGCCGTCAGGTGCGGATCATCTTCGCCGCCGGCGCCACCCACGGACGGGTTGTCGACGTAGGATTTCAGCAGTTCGGGGTGGGAGCCGTCGCAGTGGTAGCACTCGCGGTTGTTCTCGAACACCAGTTTCCAGTTGCCGTTCTCGATGATGGTCGACTCGAAAGCCACTTTGCAGTTGTCCAGATAATGCGGGGCAATGAACGGGCTGACGGCCTTGCGAAAGCCTTCGAAGTCCGGCGCCCTGGTGGCGACGCAGACATAGATGTAGCTGTGCACGATTTCGCAGTGCACGGATTTGAGGTTGTACTGCGCCTTGTCGAAATCCGGGCCCATGTTGCCGGCGTACAGCAGGTTGCCGTCCAGCTCGTAAGTCCACTTGTGGTAGGGACAGACCATCTTCGCGACTTTGCCGTGCTCGTGTTCGCAGATCTTGGCGCCGCGATGGCGGCAGGCGTTGTGAAACGCGCGGACTGCGCCGTCCTTGCCGCGCACCACGGCGACCGGGTAATCGCCGATCTGCAGGGTGAAGTACTGGCCGGGCTTGGAAATTTCGAAGGTGTGCCCGGCGAAAATCCAGTCTTTGTGCCAGATCTGTTCGAGGTCCTGGCGGTAGACGTTTTCATCCTTGTAGAGGGCGCCCGGCAGCGAGTGCCAGGGTTTGCGCTGGGCGATCAGGTCAACCACGGTGTCGTTGTTATTCATTGTTATCCTCGTCATGCGCGTAGGGCCGGAACGGGTTCCAGCCTATCTGTGCCAGGAAAGCCGTCACAAACGACATTTCCGGTGGGCAATCGATGCGTTGAGGTTATGGGTGAGGGCGCGCGAAAACCGGCTCGAGCGCGGCGATGGCCGACGCAGACTGATCCAGATTGCGAATGGCCTGTTTCACCGCGAGGCTGCGTTCGCGGCCGAGGCTTGAGGCGAACAGGTCAAACTTCTGCTCCAGTTCTTCGCGGCTCAGGGCCGTTTCGGGATCGCCGCGTGCGGCGGTGATCGGGCTGACGAGCACGCTGCCGTTTTTCAGCGTGACGGTCAGGCGCGACAGAATTTCATTGGGGAACCGCGCGGAAATATCGGCCGCCTCGACGATCTCGATGCGTGCGCTCAGGGCGCGAATGTCGGCGGCGTGGATGGATTCGCCGGTGACTTCGTCCGGCCCGAGTTTGCCCCTGACGATCAGCGCCGCCAGCGGAAAGGCCAGGGCGTATTGCGCCTGATCGGCATCCGCCGGGGTGTGACCTTGCAGGCACATCGACTCGTAGAAGGTCTCGACGCGGATCGTTTCGATCACCTCGGCATTGAGCGCTGGATTCTCCTTTTGCAGTTGCAGCATCGCGGTCAGCGCCGGTTGCGCCCAGCGGCACACTGGCCAGGGTTTGAAATACTGGCTGTCGATTTCCCAGCGCTCACCAAGGTCGCGCCAGTGCTCGGCCACCGAGGCGTCCTCGACGGTTTCTGCCGGCGCGCCGGTCACCCCTTCCTTGGCCATCAGCAGGGCATTCAATCCGACAAAGGCGCCGCTGCCGTGGGCATCGCGCAACATGGTCGGAAACGCGATCAGGCGCATCATCGGGCAACGGGCGCTGAAGTACTCGGCGATGCCGAGTGCATGGCGGAACGTCGGCTCGTCAAAACCCAGCAACCGGGCGCCGGCGCAGATCACACCAATCGCCGAAAAACCGCCGGACGCGTGATAAGTCGGGGAGGTCGCCATCAGGGCTGTTCCGGCGCGCAGTCCGGTTTCATAACCGAGGCACAACGCGCTCAACAGTTCATGCCCGCTAATGTCCTTGCCTTGGTGATGCAGGGCATCGGCGAGGGCAAGGAGAGCCGGTACCACGGTCGCGCCGGCGTGCCCCTTGGATCGGAAGTGGCCTTCGTGGGCATCGAGGCTGTCGGCGGAAAAGCCACCGGCCCAACCCGCGCCCAGCAGATTGACGCGCTGACCGTCGAACAGCAGGCGGCTGCCGTACTCGCCGGCGGGGTAGTGTGAAACGGCAAAACGGCGCAGCGCCACACTGGTGTCGTTGGACGCAGCACCGGCCATGACGCCGACGATATCCAGCAAACTGTTCTGCAGGATCTCCCGGGTCTTGGCCGGCGCCTGGAGGAAATCAAAGTCGCGGCAGAATTCGTAGAGTGACATTCAACAGTTCCTTCCTGTGAGGGGAACCGGCCAGATCCCGGCCGGCGCCGCTCCACAATGAGTCAGGAAGGTGATGCCGCTCCAACGACATTTTCGTCGGGCAATTGATAACTAAACCGATGGCTAGCGGCGCGGAAACTTCGACAGGATCCAGTCGCGAAACCGGCGCAGGGCGTCTTCGTTGTCCGCCGTCTCTCGGCAGCTCAGGTAGTGCCAGCTGTTGCGCAACTGCACTTCCTGTTCAATCGGGCGCACCAGCAAGCCGCGCTGCAACAGCGGCGCAACCAGGTGATTCCAGCCCAGTGCGATGCCCTGATGGGTCAGCACCATGCTGATCAGCAGGTTGTAGTCGTTGGCATTGAAAATCTGCGGGCTGGTCGCCGGGCGGTCGTCGATGTCGATGGACTGAAACGCCAGCCACACGCCCCAATCGACATGCTCGGCGACTTGCGAGCGACCATAAGGGCTCAGGTTCAGCAGGGCCGAATCGCGCACGCCTTCGATGGTCGAGATTTCCGGGTGCTGCTCCAGGTACTGCGGCGTGCACACCGGGTAGATCAGGTCGTGGCACAGCGGGTAGCTGCGATAGCCTTCGCGGATGCGCGAAATCTTGGTGATGAACACGTCGGGTTGCACGCCCGGTTCCATGGTCAGGAAATTCTGGGTGGTGATCAGGTTCAGTTCGATGCCTTCGCTCTGGGCGAAGAATTCCGGCAGGTGATTCGACAGCCACAGCGCAGAGAACGCCGGGGAACAGCAGATGGTCAGCACTTTCTTGCCGGACTGGCTGCTGCGGATGCGCTCGGCGGCCTGGGCGATGTTCACGAATGACAGCTGCGCGGCGTCGAAAAACAGCGCACCCGCCGAAGTGAGCTCGACGGCCCGCCCGACACGGGTGAACAACTGCGCCCCCAGGTAGCTTTCCAGTTCGCGGATCTGCCGGCTGATGGCGGCTTGCGAAACGCACAATGCTTCGGCGGCACGGGTGAAACTCTGATACTTGGCGGCAGCGACAAATGCCTTTACGGCCCTCAAGGACGGCATCTTCAGCAAGATGGTGTCAGGGTCGACATGCTTGGTCATTCGTACGGCCTCCTCACGATACGGCTCCCCGGCGAAGCGCGACGAGGGTAGCCCAAGCCTGCGCGCAGGGATATGCCGGCGTCGCAGCAAGGATAGTCGCAGTCGCTGGTGGGCGATGCCCGCTGCAAGGGGCGGATGCCGGCGTGATCGATAACCCGACGTTATCAACTTGCCCCTGTAAATGTCGTTGGATTAAGCGCGGGGATGCTAATAAATTTGAAACGTCCCTCGTTCCTGGGGTCCCAAAAATAATAAAAGGAAACCCGTCGTGACGACATATGACTATTACCGCTGCCGCTTAAAACCAGTTTCGCTCGATTGCATGTTGCTTGAACCCGAATATGCACAACGCGATGGAGGCAAGGTATGACTCGCTCCGACGAAATAATCTGCGTCAAGAATGTATATAAAGTCTTCGGCTCACAGCCAGCACTGGCCATGAAGTTGATAAAAGAAGGTGCATCGAAAGCCGAAGTCTTCAAAAAGACCGGGCAGGCCATTGGTGTGTTCGATGCCAACTTCTCGGTCAAGCGAGGCGAGATCTTTGTCATCATGGGTTTGTCCGGTTCCGGCAAATCGACCATGGTCCGACTGTTCAATCGCCTGATCGAACCCACCGCCGGCAACATCTTTCTGAATGGCCGGGAAATCACCGGTCTGGGCGACAAGGACCTGTTGCAGGTGCGCCGCAAAGACATGGGCATGGTCTTCCAGTCGTTTGCCTTGATGCCGCACATGAGCGTCATCGACAACGTCAGCTTCGGCCTGGAAATCAGCGGAGTCGGCGAAAAGGAACGTTACTGCCGGGCCATGGGCGCCCTTGAACAGGTCGGGCTTTCCGGGCAGGAAATGTGCTTCCCCCATCAGCTCTCCGGCGGCATGCAACAGCGGGTCGGCCTGGCCCGGGCGCTGGCTAACGATCCGGCCATCCTGCTGATGGACGAAGCGTTCTCCGCGCTCGATCCGATGATCCGAAGCGAGATGCAGGGCGAGCTGATCAAGCTTCAGGCCGAGCAGGATCGCACCATCATTTTCATCTCCCACGACATTGAAGAAGCCGTGCGCATCGGCCATCGCATCGCGATCATGGAGGGCGGGCGCGTGGTGCAGATCGGCACGCCCCGTGAATTGCTGTGCAACCCGGTGAACCAGTATGTCCGGGATTTCTTCAACGGTTTCGACACCAGCCGGATATTGCGGGCAGGCGATATCGCGCAAACCGATTCGGGCATTACGTATGACCCGGCCCGTCAAACCCCGATCAAGGCCGACGCTTCCTTGCGCGAGATCTTTCATATAGTCGCCGCTTCTTCAACACCGATGCCGGTGGTCGATGAAGTTGGACTTTATAAAGGGTCGATCTCGCAGGGGCATCTTTTAAGTTGTCTCGGTAATAACTGAACGCTTGTTTAACAGCGCTTCTGTTTAAAAAGAATGATCACGCAGTACGCAAGTGCGAGGTAGCGTCATGTCCGACTTTAACTTTCTGGATCCCTTCCAGAGTTTGAATATTCCTCTGGGGTCGTGGGTTGAAACCGCCCTTAAATATCTGGTGCATAACTTCCGGGATGTCTTCCGCTCGATTCGCTGGCCGGTCGATCAGGTGCTCGACGGCGTCCAGTGGGGGCTGCTTTCGCTGCCGCCGACGGTCTTCATCATCATCGCCGGGCTTATCAGCTGGCAGATCGGCGGCAAACGTATCGCGATCTTCAGTGTGGCGACGTTGACCGGGCTCGGACTGATCGGCGTGTGGAACGACGCGATGGTCACCCTGGCGCTGGTGCTGACCTCGCTGTTGTTCTGCGCGGTGATCGGGATTCCGCTGGGCATCCTCTGTGCCCGCAGCGACCGCACGGAAATGATCATCCGCCCGGTGCTCGACGCCATGCAGACCCTGCCGGCGTTCGTGTACCTGGTGCCGGTGGTGATGCTGTTCGGCATCGGCAACGTGCCCGGTGTGATTGTCACGATCATCTTCTCTGTCGCGCCGCTGGTACGGCTGACCAATCTCGGCATCCGTCAGGTGCCGGCGGACAAGGTCGAGGCGGCGCGGGCCTTTGGCTGCACACCGATGCAGATGCTGATGAAGGTTCAACTGCCGCTGGCCGCGCCGACCATGATGGCCGGGTTGAACCAGACCTTGATGCTGTCGCTGTCGATGGTGGTGGTCGCCTCGATGATTTCGGTCGGCGGGCTGGGGCTGATGGTGCTCAGCGGCATCGGTCGCCTCGACATGGGCCTGGCCAGTGTCGGCGGGGCAGGGCTGGTGTTGCTGGCGGTGTTCCTCGATCGCCTGACCCAGGCCATGGGTGAACGCAGCAGCGATCTGGCCACCGGGCAGCGCTGGTATGAGAGCGGGCCGGTCGGCCTGGTCATGAAGTTGAAGAAAAAGAAGAACGTTGCTCGTGCGGTCATTAACTGAACCTTTCTGCTCACCGATCAAAACTCCAAAGCGTGGTGAAACATGAAACTGGCAAATCTCAAGAAAAGCGTCGTGGCGAGTCTGGTTGCTTCAGTCATGGGCACGATTCTGTGTTCCGCAGCGTACGCGGCTGACGCCAACAAGCCCGGCGCCGGTGTGTCGATCACGCCGATTTTCCCGACCATCGCCGAAGAGCGTTTTCGCGGTGAAGTGGTCATGGCCGGGCTCAAGGAACTGGGCTACGACGTCAAGCAGCCTAAGGAGACCGATTACCCGGCGATGTTCCTGGCGCTTTCTTACGGCGACGCGGATTTCACCGTGCATGAATGGGAAAACCTGCACGAAGCCTTTTATGAAAAGGCCGGCGGTGATGACGTGATGGTCAAGGTCGGGCAGATCATGAAGGGCGTGTTGCAGGGTTACCTGATCGACAAGAAAACCGCAGACGCCTATCACATCAAGGATCTGTCGGATCTGAAGAAGCCGGAGATCGCCAAACTGTTCGACAGCAACGGTGACGGCAAGGCCGATCTGACCGGTTGCAACCCGGGCTGGGGCTGCGAGGTCATGGTCGAGCACCACATGAAGGCTTACGGCCTGGAACCCACCGTCGTCGACAACCGCGGCTCGTACTTCGCGTTGATGGCCGACACCATCGCCCGCTACCAGCAAGGCAAGCCCGTGCTGTTCTTCACCTGGGTGCCGCAGTGGATTTCCAGCGTGCTGGTCGAAGGGCGCGACGTGGTCTGGCTGCCGGTGCCGTACACCGACCTGCCTGACGGCAAGGAAAGCAAGGACACCTTCTACGAAGGCAAAAACCTCGGCTTTCCGGTGGACACGATCAATGCCGTCATGAACAAGGAATTCGCCGAGAAGAACCCGGTGGCCCGCAAGTTCCTCTCCGAAGTCAGCATCAGCACCGCCGACGAAAGTGCGCAGAACCTGAAGATGCAGCAGGGCGAGAAGTCCCTCGCCGACATCAAGCGCCACGCCGCCGAATGGATCAAGGCCCACCAGCAAAGCTACGACGGCTGGCTGAGCGATGCGCGCGCGGCGGCCAAGTAAGCCGGTTCGATTTGTCCTCCCTACGATAGACGGTTCAACACTATGAAAGTCAGTTCGCTACCTGCCGATGATGACAGTTGTGGCTGGTTCCACCTGAGCCGCCCACGCAGCCCCGAGCCCGGTCATCGGGGACATCGCTCGGCCCGTTGGGTGATTGTCGGTGCCGGTTTCACCGGGCTGGCCGCTGCCCGGCAACTGGCGCTGAGTTTTCCTGATGACGAAGTGGTGCTGGTCGAGGCGCAGGAAGTGGGGTTGGGGCCGTCCGGTCGCAATGCCGGTTTTGCCATCGATCTGCCCCACGACATCGGGGCCGAGGACTACATCGGCGATATCGACCTGGCCCGGACCAGTCTGAAACTCAATCTGGCCGGCCAGTCGATCCTGCGTTGCCTGGTCGACCGGTTCAACATCGAGTGCCAGATGAAAGCCTGCGGCAAGTATCAGGCCGCCGTCGAAGAGCGTGGCATTGCGGTGCTGGAGGCTTATCGCCGGGGGCTCGACAAACTCGGTCAGCCTTATCAGATGATCGATGCGGACGAGTTGCCCTCGCACCTGGGAACGCACTTTTATCGCAAGGCCTTGTACACGCCCGGTGCGGTGCTGGTTCAGCCTTCGGCGCTGGTGAAAGGGCTGGCGGACAGTCTGCCGGCGAACGTCACCTTGTACGAACGCACGCCAATTCTGGAAGTGGAGTACGGCCGCCAGACGGTTCTCAAGCACGCTTACGGCAGCATCACCGCCGACAAACTGATCCTCGCCAACAACTCGTTCGGCATGCGTTTCGGCTTTCTGCAGGGGCGAATGCTGCCCATCTACACCTACGCCAGCATCACTCGGCCGCTGACTGAAGAAGAGCAGGCGCGCCTGGGTGGCAAACCGTTCTGGGGCGCGATTCCGGCCGATCCGTTCGGCACCACGGTGCGCCGCACGCCGGACAACCGCTTGCTGATCCGCAACAGCTTCAGCTTCAACCCCGACGGGCGCAGCAACAGCAAATACAACGAGCGGTTCGTGCACCGTCACCGAGCCTCGTTCGATCAGCGCTTTCCGATGCTGCCGGGCGTGCCGTTCGAATACACCTGGGGCGGCGCGCTGGCCATGTCGAGGAACCACAACGGCTTCTTCGGCGAACTGGCACCGAACGTTTACGGCGCGCTGGGTTGCAATGGCCTGGGCGTGACCCGGGGCACGGTCACCGGCAAGTTGCTGGCCGACTGGCTGGCCGGGCAGCGTGACGAACTGATCGATTTCCTGCTGCAAGCGCCGGGGCCCAACGGCAATCCACCGCAACCGTTTCTTTCCCTCGGGGTGAACATGAACCTCAAGTGGGGGCAGTACCGCGCCGGTCGAGAAAGTTGAATGAGGTCTTCGAGTCATTGAGGGCTTAGCGATTGAACACTGCAAACACTGGAGAAAACCCTATGAACTTTGACGGCATCTTTACCCCCGCCATTACGCCTTTGTCCGCCGATGGCCAGATCGATTACTCGGCCTTCGCCGAGGTGCTCGAGTACCTGATCGAGTCGCGGGTTCACGGCATCGTTATCGGTGGTTCGACCGGCGAGTACTACGCCCACACCACCGCCGAGCGGTTGAAAGTGGCCGAGCGCGCCAGGGAAGTGATCAACGGTCGCATTCCGCTGGTGATCGGCACGGGCGGGATCCGCACCGAAGATGCGGTGGCCTTCGCCGAGCACGCCAAGTCGATCGAGGCCGACGCCATTCTGGTGGGCTCGCCGCCGTATGCCTTGCCGACGCAAAAGGAAATCGCCGCGCACGTGCTGGCCGTGGACAAGGCTGCCGGTCTGCCGATCATGCTCTACAACTATCCGGCGCGGATGGGCGTAGCGATGGGCCCTGAGTTCTTCGATGCGATTGCCGGTTGCAAGAACATCGTCGCGATCAAGGAAAGCTCCGGCGACACCGCCCAGTTGCATCGTCTGGCGCATTCGCATTCCTCGATCCAGCTGTCCTGCGGCTGGGACGACATGGCCCTGGAGTTCTTTGCCTGGGGCGCGCGCAGCTGGGTTTGCGCCGGTTCGAACTTCATTCCGGCCGAGCACATCGCGCTGTACGAAGCCTGCGTTCTGGAGAAGAACTTCGACAAAGGGCGGCGGATCATGTCGGCCCTGTTGCCGCTGATGGACGTGCTGGAAAGCGGCAAGTTCGTCCAGTCGATCAAGCACGGCAGCGAGCTGGTCGGCCTGCGTGCCGGTGGCGTGCGCAAGCCGATGCAGCCGCTGGAAGCGTCCGAGAAGGAAGTGCTGGAAAGCGTGATCAAAACCCTCAAACAGAATGTCGCGCGCATCGTCGCGGAGGTTTGAAATGGCCGAACTTCTGAGTCAAGCGCAATACCGCGAACTGGCGGCGAAGCTTGAGTTTCGCAATCAGACGTTCATCAACGGCGAGTTTCGCAGCGCGCTGTCCGGCAAGACGTTCACCACGACCAACCCGGCCACGGAAGCGGTGTTGACCGAGATTACCGCTTGCGGTGCCCAGGACGTGGACGTTGCTGTCGCCGCCGCCAAGGCCGCGTTCGAAGACGGGCGCTGGCAAGGGCTGGCGCCTTCGGCGCGCAAATCGGTGTTGCTGCGGTTCGCCCAATTGCTGGAAGACCACTCTCATGAACTGGCGGTGCTGGAAAGCCTCGACAGCGGCAAACCGATCCGCGAATGCCAGAACATCGACGTGCCCGAAACGATTCATACCCTGCGCTGGCACGCCGAGCTGATCGACAAGATCTACGACTCGACTGCGCCGACCGGTAACGGCGCGGTGACCATGGTGGTACGCGAACCGATCGGCGTGGTCGGCCTGGTGTTGCCGTGGAATTTCCCGCTGCTGATGCTCGCGTGGAAGATCGGCCCGTCGCTGGCCGCCGGTTGCTCCATCGTGGTCAAACCGGCCAAGGAAACCACCCTGAGCACCCTTCGCGTGGCCGAGCTGGCGCATCAGGCGGGGCTTCCAGCCGGTGTGTTCAACGTGGTGCCCGGCGGCGGCAAGGAGGCGGGCGAACCGCTGGGCCGTCATCCGGATGTCGCGATGGTCAGCTTCACCGGATCCACCGAAACCGGGCGCTTGTTCCTCAAGTATTCCAGCGAATCCAACCTGAAACGCATCGTGCTGGAGTGCGGAGGCAAGAACCCGGCGGTGGTGATGAACGATGTCGAAGACGTCGATCTGGTCGCCCAGCACGTGGTCAACGGTGCGTTCTGGAACATGGGCGAGAACTGCTCGGCTTCGTCGCGGCTGATCGTGCACACGGACATCAAGGAACAACTGCTCCAGCGCGTTAAGGTGCATCTGGCCGACTGGAAAATGGGCGATCCACTGGACCCGGAAAACCGTCTGGGCTCGATGATCAGCAAGGCGCATTTCGAGAAGGTCCGCTCGTACCTCGACCATGCCCGGGACGAGAATCTTTCGGTGCTGGCGGGGGGCAATACGGCCGACAACATTTTCGTCGAACCGACCATCGTGGATGGCGTCGGCCGTGACAGTCGTCTGTTCCAGGAAGAAATCTTCGGCCCGGTGCTGAGCGTGACCACGTTCACCTCCGTTGACGAAGCGATCAACCTGGCTAACGACACGGCTTATGGCCTGGCAGCCTCGGCCTACACCGGCAGCCTGCGCCATGCGCTGAAACTCTCGCGGGGTATCCGCGCCGGCATCGTCACCGTGAACTGCTTCGGCGAGGGCGACGCTTCGACGCCTTTCGGCGGGTACAAGGAGTCGGGTTTCGGCGGGCGCGACAAGTCGATCTGGGCCCATGACCAATACACCGAGTTGAAAACCATCTGGATCGACGCGTCCTGATCCATCGCGGTTCGCCGCAGGTCACTTTCGCCCCGATCGGCACGCGCGTGCCGGTTGGGGCGAATTGCGTTCATTCCCGAGTATTTTGCCGCCCCGGCGGTTAGCATGGCGCTACAACAATGAAACCGATGGACCACACCTTGATCGAACGACGCCAATTCAGCGGTGGCATGAAGGGCAAGAACCTTCGCTACCTGAACGAGCCTTCCTCCGGGGCGGGGCGCATGACCCGCACGGGTTTTGTGCTGCTGGAGCATTTTTCCCTGCCAGCGTTTACTCAGGCGCTGGACACCATCATTACTTCGAATCTGCTGCGCCCCGGTCTGTTTTCCACGCGAACCTTTGGTCTGAGCGATGGCGAGGTGATCAGCGATCTGGGTCTGGTCATTCGCCCGGATGCGCGACTGGAGGCGGGCGCGATACAAGAACTGGATCTGCTGGTGATCTGCGGCGGCTACCGCACGGAATTGAAGGCCAGTGACGAGTTTATCGGTCTGCTGAAAATGGCCGCCGAGGCGGGAGTGATACTCGCCGGGTTGTGGAACGGTTCATGGTTTCTGGGGCGGGCAGGAGTGCTGGAAGGCTATCGCTGTGCGATCCACCCGGAACATCGGCCGGCGTTGGCGGAAATCTCCAAAGCGACCCAGGTCAGCAGCGAGCCCTATGTAATCGACCGCGACCGGTTGACGGCATCGAGTCCGTCCGGCGCCTTCCACATGGCGCTGGACTGGATCAAGAGCCTGCACGACAAGGCGCTTGTCGAAGGGATCGAAGACATTCTGGCGTTCGAGGAATCGCGCTACCGGCGGATCAAACCCACCGAAAACATCAGCGTCAGCGCGCCGTTGCGCGAAGTGGTGAAGCTGATGGATGCCAACCTGGAAGAACCGCTGGAGCTGGAACAACTGGCGGTGTATGCCGGGCGTTCCCGGCGTCAGCTGGAGCGGCTGTTCAAGGAACAACTGGGCACCACGCCGCAGCGTTATTACATGGAACTGCGCATCACCGAGGCCCGGCGTCTGCTGCAGCACACCGAGCTGTCTCAGGTGGATGTGCTGGTGGCTTGCGGGTTCGTCTCGCCGAGTCATTTCAGCAAGTGCTACAGCGCCTATTTCGGTTATCGGCCGTCCAAGGAAAAACGGCTCGTCAAATGATAAGAACAAGGTGCATATCGTGGACACCCGAAGTCGCAGCGCTGACACGCTGCCGGAGCTCCACCGGATACAGTTCCGAGACCGGCCCACCGCGGCATGGGCGATAAGCCGGCAACGTTGCACGGTTCAACGCTTGAGCAGATCCAGCGCGACGTCGACGATCATGTCTTCCTGACCGCCGACCATGCGCCGCTTGCCCAGCTCGACAAGAATGTCGAGGGTCTTGAGACCATATTTGGCGGCGGCAATTTCGGCATGCCGCAAGAAGCTTGAATAGACGCCGGCATAACCCAGTGCCAACGTTTCACGGTCGACCCGCACCGGCCGGTCCTGCAGCGGGCGGACGATGTCGTCGGCGGCGTCGAGCAGCGTGTAGAGGTCGGTGCCGTGGTTCCAGCCGAGACGTTCGGCGGCGGCAATAAAAACCTCCAGCGGCGCGTTGCCGGCACCAGCCCCCATTCCGGCCAGACTTGCATCGATCCGGTCGCAGCCTTCCTCGACGGCGGTTATCGAGTTGGCGACGCCCAGCGACAGGTTGTGGTGGGCGTGCATGCCGGTTTCGGTTTCCGGTTTCAGAACGGCTTTGAAA
The DNA here is from genome assembly GCF_058801405.1 of Pseudomonas sp. GW822-FHT03F04. Taxonomy (NCBI): domain Bacteria; kingdom Pseudomonadati; phylum Pseudomonadota; class Gammaproteobacteria; order Pseudomonadales; family Pseudomonadaceae; genus Pseudomonas; species Pseudomonas sp. GW822-FHT03F04. The sequence goes on along the minus strand of NZ_JBXANF010000014.1, from coordinate 67,272 downwards.
GCCCGGAAGCGCTCGCGAACATCCTGCATGTTCATCGCGCCACCGGAGTCGGCCATGTACACGCAGGTGGCGCCATAGCTTTCCATCAGCCGGGCCTGGGCCGCCAGGTGCTCAGGGGCGATCATGTGGCTCATCATCAGGAAACCGACGGTGTCCATGCCCAGCTCGCGAGCATATTCAATGTGCTGTTTCGAAACGTCGGCTTCCGTACAGTGCGTGGCGATGCGCACCACCCGTGCACCGGCGTCATAGGCGGCCTTGAGGTCGTGCACCGTGCCGATCCCCGGCAGCAGCAGGGTGGTGATTTTGGCGTGCTCGAGGACATCGGCCGCCGCTTCGATCCATTCCAGATCGGTATGGGCAGCGAAACCATAGTTGAAGCTCGAACCCTGCAGGCCGTCGCCGTGAGCGATTTCGATCGAATCGACCCTGGCCTTGTCCAGTGCGCGCGCAATGTCCTGCACATTCTGAAGAGAGTACTGATGGCGGATGGCATGGCTGCCGTCGCGCAGGGTGACGTCGGAGATATAGATTTTCTTGCCGGGATTGAATGTCATGTCGGGCCCCTCAGGCGTTGAGCATCGACTGCGCCATGCGCTCGGCGGTGGCCAAGGCAGCGGAGGTCATGATATCGAGATTGCCGGCGTACGCAGGCAGGTAATGGGCGGCGCCTTCGACCTCAAGGAATACCGAGATTTTGAGGCCGCTGAAGCGCCCCAGTCCCGGAATGTTCAGAGGTGTCGATTCGGCAATGACGTCAAACTGAACCTTCTGTTTCAGGCGATAGCCCGGCACATAGGCCTGGACTGCCGCCACCATCTCCTCGACGGAAGCCTCGATCTGCGCCTGATCGGCGGTTTCGGACAGCACGAATACCGTGTCACGCATCATCAGTGGCGGTTCGGCGGGGTTCATGATGATCATCGCCTTGCCTTTGGAAGCCCCACCCACCATTTCGATGGCCCTGGAGGTGGTTTCCGTGAACTCGTCGATGTTGGCGCGGGTGCCGGGGCCGGCAGACTTGCTGGCGATCGAGGCGACGATTTCGGCGTAGTGAACCCGGGCAACACGGGATACGGCGGCGACCACTGGAATGGTCGCCTGACCACCACAGGTGACCATGTTGACGTTGAGTCGATCCAGGTTTTGCTCCAGGTTGACCACTGGAATGCAGTAAGGGCCGATAGCCGCCGGAGTGAGGTCGATCAGGCGGATACCCGGCTTGATCGAGCGCAGGCGTTTTTCGTTCTCGATATGGGCGCTAGCCGAGGTGGCGTCGAAGACGAAATCGATGTCCTTGAACGCGTCCATGCGGGCCAGGCCTTCAACCCCCTCGTGGGTGGTCGCGACGCCCATGCGTTCGGCGCGGGCGAGGCCGTCGGATGCAGGGTCGATCCCGACCATCACCGCCATTTCCAGGTGTCTGGCGTTGCGCAGAATCTTGATCATCAGGTCGGTACCGATGTTGCCGGAGCCGATGATGGCGACCTTGAGTTTGGTTTGACTCATGGGAGCAATCTCTCAAATTGGCCAGGCCACGACAGCCTGGCGCAGAAGGACGGGCAGGTCAGATGAAGCGGCAACGGATCTGGCCAAGTCGGGTCAGGTGCAAGTGCAGGCTGTCCCCGGCCACGACAGGCGTCATCGGCCCCAGGGCGCCGGAAAGCAGCACCTCACCGGCCTGCAAGGGACGGCCCATCCGGGCCATGGTGCGAGCCAGCCACAGGCAGGCGTCCACCGGATTGCCGAGGCATGCGGCACCGACACCGATCGAAGCCGTGGCGGCATTTTTTTCCAGCAGCATGCCTTCCAGCCGAAGGTCCAGCGAGGCGAGTGGAGTCGGCTGTTTACCCAGCACATACAACCCTGATGAAGCGTTGTCCGCCACCGTGTCCACCAGCGATATGTTCCAGTTCTCGATGGCCGAGTCGACGATTTCCAGCGCAGGCACCACGTACTCGACCGCCCGCAGCAGTTCCGCGAGGGTCGTATCTTCATACGGAAGATCGCGGCCCAGAACGAACGCAATCTCGCCTTCGGCCTTGGGCTGAATCAACTGACTGATCTGGATCTCACCGCCATCGGCGATTTCCATATCGGCGAACAGCATGCCGAAATCCGGTTGATCGACGCCCAGTTGCTGTTGCACGGCAGCCGAGGTCAGTCCGATTTTGCGGCCGACCAGACGCCGCCCCTGGGCCAGGGCCCGTTGGGTGTTGATCTCCTGTACGGCATAGGCGCCGGTCAACGAATCGATACCGAAAGTGGACGAGATCCGTGCACAGGGCTCGCGTTGCTCCCGTGCTCTGGCCAAGGCAGCGGCGGCGTCTTGCAGAGGCTGCAAAGGGAACTGGCTCATGCGATTTTCCTCAGCAGCCGAGGCTCGTCTGCGACGACTTCAGCGCCGGGGCTCCATTGCAGCTGGAACTTGAGTTCGTTGATGGCCCGATCCAGATCCGCAGCCTCGACCATGGCGAAGGTGAATTTGTCCGGGCGCACCACGGCGATGGCTCCGCTGGAGAACCCCGAGCGTTTGAACCAGGCGACCATCTCACCCTGCACATCCTCCAGTTCGACCAACTCTTGGGTATTGGAACGATCGGTACCGGCGCCCTGTGGACGGGTGCCGAACGGGAAGAGGGTGGCGAAGCGTGTGTGCTGGATATCCAGCAGTTTCCGGGACGCCTGACTCAGGTGGACGCGTGGATCGACCTCAAGTCCTATCAAGGCAAAACCGTCGCCCAGCAGATCATCGAGCAATACACGCTGGCCCTTGAAGGTGCGGACTTCGGGTTGCGGAATCATCCGGCCTTCCGGCGAGCGCCGATGGCGGCGAGGCATGCCCAGATAGCTGTCAGGGGCATAGGTCGGGGCCGGTTTGAAACGGCCTTCGCGAACATAGCGGCCGAGAAATGGCGTCGCCAGGACGGTCTTGACCAGCAGGTTGCGCATCAGGCTGGAAACCGGGCTGGACATCGAGACGAAGTCCTTCATCTGCACCGAAATATCAATCATCGCCTTGGCATGGTGGAAGCGTTCGCTGCCATAGGTGTCGAGCAGCCGATCACCGGCTTGCCCCTTGATCACGGCGTCGATTTTCCAGGCCAGGTTGTAGGCGTCACGCACGCCGGAACTCATGCCCTGGCCCATGAACTGCGGCGTCATGTGGGCAGCATCGCCGGCAATCAAAACCCGGCCCTTGCGCCAATCCTTCGCCACCAGCGCGTTGAAGGTGTAGACCAGCTTGCGTTTGACCTCGAACTTGTCCGGATCGACGTAGCGGCTGATCAGGTTACGCACCACGGTCGGGTCTTCCATCTGTTCGCGAGTCTGGCCGGGCATCAGCATGAATTCGAAGCGATGGAAACGACCGGGCTGAGGACAGCAGACTGTCGGGCATTCAGGGTCGCAGATAAAGCTGAAGTAGGGCAGATGACGCAAGGCATCCTCGCCTTCCTTCATTTCCAGGTCGACCACCAGCCAGGGTTCGGGAAAGTTCTTGCCGCTCATGCCGATGCCCAAGGCCTCACGGACCGTACTGCGGCCGCCGTCAGCCCCCACCAGATAGCGCCCGCGAATGGTTTGCGGATCCGGATCGATTTCGCAGGCCTGACGGGCATCCGTCGCATCACTGAAGCGGAAGGTGCTGGTGGCCTGATGGGTCACGGTCACGCCCTGTTCATCCTGGGTGAACTGCGTGAGTTCACGACCACGGGCAACCCTCACATTGGGATAGCGCTCGAGCAGATCGCTCAGCGTGGTTTCCAGCCAGGGCTGGTAAAGGAAGTTGATGATCGGCCAGCCATAGGGGCGATCGAGGCGCCAGTACTGGCCGAGGATCTTGCCATTGGCCAGCACCCACTGAGCGGGCGTATCGACTTGCATGTTGGCTGAAAGCTCGGAGGCAACGCCGGCCGCCTGCATGACGCGCATGCACTCGTCGTCCGTATAGACCGCCCGGGCGTTGCCATAAAACATGGGCTCGCGTTCCAGCACCAGCACCGACAGACCACGCTTGCCGAGCAGATGCGCGAGCGTGGCGCCCGTCGGGCCAAGCCCGGAAATAATCACATCGACGCTCGTTACAGACTCGCTTTTGTTATTCATGACGATATCTCTCTTACAGCGGTGAATATTCGGGCTTGAGCAATGAACGTGTGGCGCGGGCGAAGTTGGCCAGGTTGGTGGTCAACGTGTGCCAGGCACCGCTTTTCTCCGGGCGATGCCCCCAAAGGCTGATGCCTTGATAGGAGGTTGTGCGCCACTGCGCCTCATCGACCACCCTGGCGTTGCAACCCAGTTCCAGCTCGAAACCGCTGGGGCTCATCACGTAGAACGATTGCTCACGGTCGTTGGGGTGCTCACCGATTTCGTGGGCCATTTCGAAACCGAGGGTCCGGCAGCGCAAATAGGCGTTGGTCAGTTCGCTGACCGAGGTGGTCAGCATGTTCATGTGCTGCACTCGGGTACGAATCGGATCCATCGGCAGGCCACGCACGCGGGCGATGGCAATCGAGTGGTGACGTTCGTTGACCCGGAAGAAATCAATGTCCAGGGTCACTCCGGCAATCCGCTCGACGATGTGGTCGCTGGCTCTTGCATCAAATATTTCCTGCCAGAAACGCTGCATCTGCTGTGGCTTGCGCGAGGTGATCGCCAGGTGGCCCATGCCGGCGGACCCGGTGATGAAACCTGCACTGAGCATGTTCAGCGGCTTGTCGCTCAGCAGCGGCTCCCAGAACAGCTCGACGGCCATACGTTTGGGGCCGAGCACCCGCCAGAACCTTTTCACCCCACGTTGTGCGGCTTCTTCCGGTTGGCTGGGTTGCGCTTCGATACCGAGGCGTTGCAGGCGCTTGAGCACTTCGTCGAGGGTGGACTGGTCGCGTAATTGCCAGCCGACGGCAAGAAAATCTTCCTGCGGACCGCGCTGGATAATGATCCGCCGCTGGTGCTGATCCATACGAAAAGCCAGGGTTTGCTCGTCCGAGCTGGCCAGGTGCAGGCCGATGCCGTGCTGGAGCAGCTCACGCCAACGCGCCAGGTGGCGGGACTCGATCAATGCATAGCCCATGCTGCTGGCGCCGAAGATGTCCGTCGTTGTCCGACTGATCGTTGCTTGATTGTTCATGACGACAACTCAGCGCGCTGTGCGACTGGCGAGGAACGCCAGAGTCACGGAGTTGAATTCGTCCGCACGTTCCCACTGAACCCAATGACCGGTCCGGCTGAACAGGTAGAGGTTGCAATCCGGCATGCGGCTGCGCAGCGCCTCACCGCCGCTGGGACGATTGACCTTGTCGTCCGCGCCCCAGAGCACCAGGGTCGGAACCTGACAATGCTTGAGGCGTGAATCGCGGGTGAAATCCCAGCGCGAGAAGCGGGGAATACCGGTTGGCCGGCGCAGGGGAGGGGCCGCAATGACCTGCGGGTCGATACTCGCCTCGAAACGCTCGCGGATCATCTCGTCACTGACCTGGCTGCCGTCATACACCAGGTAGTCCCGGATAAAACGCGTGATCTTGGCCAGCGTCGGGCCTTCACCGTTGTAGTAGTCGAGCAGCAGCTTGAGACCGGGTGACGGCAGGCTGCGAGTGGTATTGACGCCACCGGGGCCCATCAGCACCAGAGCCGACACCCGGCCGGGTGCATCCAGCGCCATGCGCAAGGCACAGGCACCACCCAACGAGTTGCCCACCACGTGAGCGCTGCTGATGTTCAGGGTGTCGAGCAGGCCGAGCATCGCCCCCGCCAGATCGCCGAAGGGGTCCTTGCGCTCCACACCTTTGGTGGATCGGCCGTAACCGGGCATGTCGACCACAATGACGCGGAACTGCCGGGCAAGCGATTCGATATTGCGCGAGTAGTTGGAGAGCCCCGAGGCTCCCGCTCCGCCACCGTGAAGCATCAGCAGGGGATGGCCGACGCCCGTTTCGCTGATGAAAATCTGCCGACGACCCACTTGTACCGTGCGCGAGGTCAGGGCAGGAAGAGGTTCTTTATTGTTCATTGTCAGTTCCTGGCGTAAGGCACTTCGACCCGGGCGGTGGGTCAGTGCTTGCGACAGACTCTAACACTCAAGATTAGAATTGAACAACGGTGTTCAATTATCTTTTTTCGGGCAATAAAAAAGCCAGATTCCCCAAGGGATCTGGCTCAAGAAAATCAGCGTAGGACTTCAGGCTGCGAGAAGGGGCAGATCGTGTGTAGCGATGCCGCGCGCTTCATCCGCTGGCACGCCGAGAGCCCTGAGAATGAATTCGGCCATATCGGAACCCGCGTCGCGCCAGGTCTTGTGACCTTGAAGTACCAGCATCGTGGCCCCCAGTACGCCACCTCCGATCATCGCCATCACCGAAGGCAGTTGCTCCTGTCTAAAGCTGTATTGCTCACTGGTCAGGCCGCTGAGCACATCGTGCATAGGTGGACCGCCCCACATCTGTTGCAGCGTCTCATTGCTGGCCCCGTAGCGCACGATGAATGCCCCCCAGTGCGGCTCTTCATGGGCGCGGCGGATATACAGGCGGATACCGGTGGCCAAGCGGACGGCAGGGGACGCATGGGGATCTGTACTGCGCGCGGCCCTGTCGTTCATTTCGGCACTGAGCTGGCTGGCGACATCTTCGAACAGCGTCTCCACCGAGTTGAGGTTGTTGTAGATCGTGCCGCGCGCTACCCCGGCGATCTGTGCCAGTTCGCTGACATTGACCTCTTCGACACGTTTCTCGACAAACAGCCGGATCGCAGCTTCATGGATGCGCTTCTGCACGGGACTGAGTTTCAAAGCAATGAGCTCCAACGGAGAGATTCAGGACATTGAACAAGCGCGTTCAAAATAAAGCAAATCAGCGTTTGCCGATCATTGACATAATTGAACACAAATGTTCAATATTGATCTCAAGAGCTGTGCGGCCACCGAGCACGGTTCTTTACCCAGTGGCCGCAGGCGCTCGGTCGAAGCCCAAACAAGAGAGTCAGCATGTCAATCAAGCAAGGCCGTATCGATGTCCACCATCACATCATTCCACCTGCATTCGTCGATGCGATGAATGCCAGAGGGCTGCACTCCGTTGCGGGAGCGCCGCTGCCAGACTGGACCCCGGAAAAATCCATTGAGGTGATGGATGCGAACGGCATCGAACGGGCAATTACCTCGCTGTCTGCGCCCGGCGTCCACTTCGGTGACGGGGTCCAACAAGCCAGCGAGCTGGCGCGACGCTGCAACGAGTTCGCTGCGCAGATGCGTACACGCTATCCGAGCCGCTTCGGCAACTTCGCGGTGCTGCCGATGCCGTTCACCGAGGCCGCTTGCCGTGAAGCCGTTCATGCGCTGGACGTGCTTAAGGCCGAGGGCATTGTTTTGCTGGGCAGCACCGACGGGGTGTTTCTGGGTGATCCGCGCTTCGACGAACTGATGGCCGAACTCGACCGCCGAAAAGCCGTGGTATTCATCCATCCCAACATGCACCAGACCAGCGAAAGCATCGGTCTGCAGACCCCGGGATTTCTCATTGAGTTTCTCTGCGACACCACGCGCGCGGCGGTCAATCTGATCCTTGGCGGGACCATGGAGCGCTATCCCGGCATTCGCTGGATTCTGTCCCACTCCGGCGGCTTCCTGCCGTTTGTAGCCTGGCGTGTCTCGCTGGCCAACATGTTGCCGGAATTTCAGCAGCACGCGCCGCAAGGCGTCATGACCTACATCCGTCGCTTTTACTTCGACACGGCGTTGTCACCGTCACCTTATTCCATGGCGGCGCTCAAGGAACTGGTGGAGCCGTCACACATTCTTTTCGGCAGTGACTATCCCTTCGCCCCGGCTCCCGCCACGGCGCTGCAGTGCCGGACGCTGGAAAGCCTGGAGATGTGGTCGCCGGCGATCATGCATGGCATCAACCGTGCCCATGCACTCAGTCTTTTTCCGCAGTACAGCCAGCCAAATGAAGTGGTCACCCCGGCACCGATCTATGAGGGCGAATCCTTCTCTCAACGCTTGCGACGCAGCATGACCCGACCGATCGGTGCGCTGGCAGAGCGGATGCGCAAACGCTGAACCAAACCCGTCGCCATGGATGGCCGGCGACCTATCTCATCATTGAATCCAACGATCCATCCGCGTGCCTTGGGTGTTCGCGCCCACCAAAAAAATAACAAGAGCCAGATCATGACAATAAGAAATCAGCTTTGTGTGCTGGGGCTTTGCCTCACCTCCACTCAACTCCTGGCCAACGGCCTGCAAATCAACGAACAGAGCATCAGCTCGGGAGGCAAGGCTTATTCCGGTCGGGCTTCTGATGTGCAGGACGCCTCGATCGTTTACGGCAACCCCGCCGGCATGTCCCGCCTGGCGGGTGAACACGTCAGTGGCGGTCTCAGTTTCATTGATGTCAGTTCGCGCATCAGCAACGTCAATACCACGGTGTCGGGCACTTCGCACGGCGATATGGTGCCTGATCCGATCGTCGTGCCATCGGGCTTCTACACGCTGCAACTCAACGAGGACTGGCACGTTGGGTTTGGGGTTTACGCCCCGTTTGGCGGGAGCACGGACTACGAAAGCAACTTCCAGGGACGCTACCGCAGCTCGCAGACTCAGGTGAAGGTCGTCACCTTGCAGCCGACGGTCAGTTACCGGATCAATGATCGACTGTCCGTGGGTTTTGGGCCGACGATCAACCGCCTCGACGGGCTGCTCGAAAGCAAGATCGCCAACAGCGCGGTGGGCGGGCAGGGCGACGGGACTGTCAAAGTCACCGGCGACGACACAGCCATGGGCTTCAGTCTGGGCATCCTGTTCGACCCGCTCGACGACCTGACCCTGGGGCTAACCTATCACTCCAGAGTCGATTACAAGCTGAGCGGAAAGACCAAGGTCTCCGGTGCCAATGGATTGCTGGCACCGATCCCGGGGCTGGGGCTGCCGGGGCTCAACGGCAAATATGACGCGAGCCTGGATTTCACTTCACCGGAAACGGTCGATGCCTCGGCGACCTGGCGCATCAATGATCGACTGGATGTCTCCGCCGGTGCGTTGTGGAGTCGCTGGAGTCGCGTGCAGGAATTGAGGGTGCTGAACTCCGGTGTGCCACAGGCCTATGGCCCTTTCGATACGATCCTCGAAACCCTGAAGTGGCGTGATACCTGGTCGTTCTCCACCGGCATGTCCTATCGCCTGAACAAGCAATGGAAGGTTCGTGGCGGGATCGCCTATGAGCCGACGCCGATGCCCAATCAGTACACGTCCACCCGTGCACCAACGGGAGACCGGAAGATTTTCACCGTTGGCCTGAACTGGCAGATGACCGATCAGACCTCTCTGGATCTGGGATACGGCTACATCCACGAAGATCCGGTAAAAGTGTCACAGGACACGTCCCAGGGTGGGCTGCGTCCGGGTTACAGCGCCACCTACCAGAACACGATCAACGGACTTGGGCTGCAGTTGAATCACAGCTTCTGATCAGTCTTGCTCGACGACAAGATTGCGCTGGACACCCAGATCGACAATGCCGTCCGCGCTACGGATTCTCGCCTCGACCCTGTCGCCCGGCTTGAGGTAGCGCTCGCGGCTGGCCTGGGCCTTCAGAAACAGTTTCCACTTGAGGGCCTCGGGCAGCAGGGTGGCAATGCGCTGGGTGGCGGGTGATGGAATGGCCAGCGCACAGCCGGCCGGAGTGCCTGTGGCAATCAGGTCTCCGGCCGCGAGGTCTTGCACGGCAGACAGTTCTGTCAGGGTCTGCGCAGGGGTGTAAACCATGTTCGCGGTATTGTCCTCTTGGCGCAGTTGGTCGTTGACGGTCAGGCGCAGCTGCAGGGCCTTGAGGTAATGCATCTGGTTGGCTTCCAAAAGACACAAATAAGGTCCGACCGGACCGAAGGTGCGGAAACTTTTGCCTTTGTAGAACTGCATCTGCGGAATCTGGATGTCCCTCGCCGAATAGTCATTGACGATGACCAGTCCGGCCACGAACTGGTGCAGGTTGCTGTCGTCAATCTGGACCGGGCCGTTGATGTCGCTGCGCATGACCAGGCCCAGTTCAATCTCGTAGTCGAGAAAGCGGACATGGCGTGGCTTGATCAGGTCGCTGTCGGCCGGGCAAATGCAACTGGCTGCCTTGGTAAACATCATATTGTACGACTTGGCGTCCGGATCCATCCCGGACTCGATCATGTGCTGACGGTAGTTGGCACCCTGACAGACAAACTGCTGGTTGCGGGTGACCGGGGAGAGCAGCCGCACTTGATTGAGTTCGAGTGTCGGGCTCTTTAGGTCGCGCAACTGCTCGATGCTGACTTGCCGGATGAACTCGCCGGTTGTCGCGTATTGCCCAGAAACGGGCGTGATGCGCTGATTGTGAATACGTCCCCATTGGACGGTGTTCTGATATTCGAAACGGACAACCTGCACAGCCATGACAACGACTCCTGGGGGGTGAGGAGGGGGCCAGCGCCAACCTCGTGTGGTTTGCGACGCTGCAAAATCAGGCGAACAGGCGTGCCAGTGTGATCAGCTTGCGCACGCTCAGATCCGGACTGCGGCGAAGATGGCGGAACAAGGAAAGAACATTCGCCGGTGTCAGTTTCGGTTTGGTAAAACTTCTGGGCATGGATTTGCCCCACTGGGACATCGCCGCTGCGCTGATACTGTGCACACCTGTGGGCTGGTCGGCAGTGAATCGGTCACCATCACAATAGTGCTCGTGCTTGTCGCCGAACGGGTCCTGCCAGTAATCGAAGATCTGGCTTCCAAGAATGTGCCGGCCAATACCCCAGGCATGGCGCCAACCCCGATCCCGAAGAACCTTCTGGCCCATGCCGACGGCGTCCAGATCGACCACCTCATAAGCGCTATGGCTGTAGGCCGGCATGAATCCCTGGGCCAGGGCCAGCGTGTGATGGTCGGCTGGCGTGTCGCCCAGATTCAGACGCAGGAAGGCCACCGCCGGCGAACCGTCAGGCAACAACTGCACATCGCTGGGAATGAATCCGAAGTGTTGTGTGTACCAGGCGCAGGTGCGCTGGAAGTCCGCCACTTCCAGCACGAGATGGCCAAGGCGGATGATCTCCGGTGGAGCAATCGGCGGACGCTGGGTTGCATTGATGCGCACCACGCTATCCCCAAGGTTGAGTGGCAAGGGCGAGCGATGGGGCCTGGAGCCAACCACCGACTGGCCATGAAGGGCCTCGACGAGGAAACCGGACGGGTCGCGCAAGGTGACTTGTTCGCCACCGCCGGGGTGATCGCACGGCATGATGGATGATGCTTGCGGTAACAAGCTCAGACGCTGCAGGTCGGGACGGGAATCGACGCTCAGACCGAAACCAATAAAACGTGGCTTCTTGCCGCGATGTACGCGATAGCAATAGGGTGCCGTTCCGGTACCACGCAAAAGCAGCAGATCCGCATTGCGCAGAACCGTCAGCAGTCCGAAGTCCCGTAGAAATCGCTCGGTCCGTTCCAGATCCGGCCGCTCGAAAATCAGATGAGTCAGCGCATGGGCGCGCACGGTGGGTGCCTCGTGGCGTGCTGGCTGCAGGTTTTTTTGTACATTAACGGGCTGCTGTGCGGGATTAAGCTTCACTACGGGAGCCTCCAGACGCAGGAATACGGCACAGCACAAATTGAACATGATTGTTCAATTTGAGTCAAATTTGTAGTTCTGATGGATTTCGGAGTAAGCATAAATTTTCTCGGCCTGGCCGAGATCAGTTTTCTGCAAGCGCCCATGGACATGGTTCATTCATCGTGAATGCCAAGGTCTGCGCAAGTTTCACGCATGTCCATGGGTTGACATCTTTCCTTTACATCGATGAGCCGTTTGGCGTGCTACTTCAAAGGTGATCGGCGTCGATGATCGCCTTGGCAAAGGTCTGCGGACTTTCCTGCGGCAGGTTGTGGCCGATGCCGCCGTTGATCAGACGGAACTCGTACTTGCCGGTAAACCGCTTGGCGTAATCCTCGGGCGCCGGGTGTGGCGCGCCGTTGGCATCGCCTTCCAGAGTGATGGTCGGCACGCTGATCGATGGCGCGGTGGCGAGTTTCTGTTCCAGCGCTTCGTACTGGCTTTCACCCTGCACCAGGCCCAGACGCCAGCGATAGTTGAACACGGTAATGGCGACGTGATCGGGGTTTTCCAGGGCCTTGGCGCTGCGGTCGAAGGTGGCGTCGTCCAGCGCCCATTTCGGTGAGGCGGTCTGCCAGATCAGCTTGGCGAAATCGTGGGTGTTCTTGGCGTAACCGGCAGCACCACGGTCGGTGGCGAAGTAGAACTGATACCACCATTGCAGCTCGGCCTTGGGCGGCAGCGGATTCTTGCCGGCGGCCTGATTGCCGATCAGGTAGCCGCTGACCGACACCAGCGCTTTGACGCGTTCAGGCCACAGCGCCGAGACGATATCCGCCGACCGCGCGCCCCAGTCGTAGCCGCCGAGCACGGCTTGTTTGATTTTCAGTGCATCCATGAAGTCGATGACGTCACTGGCGAGCGCCGCAGGCTGACCGTTGCGCACGGTCTTGTCGGAAAGGAAGTGCGTATCGCCATAACCCCGGGCGTACGGCATCAATACCCGATAACCCTTGGCCGCCAGCAGCGGCGCGACGTCGTCGTAGCTGTGAATGTCGTAGGGCCAGCCGTGCAGCAGAATCACCACCGGGCCATCGGCCGGGCCGGTTTCGGCGTAGGCCACGTCCAGTACACCGGCCTTCACATGCTTCAACGCGCCGAAGGGCAGGTCGGCTTTCACGCTGGCGACTTCAGCCTTGACCGATTGCGGCGCCGTCGATTCTGCGTTGGCGAACGTGCCGAATTGCATCAGGGCGGTGGCGAGAATCGACAGGCCCAGCAGGCGACGACGGGTGTTGCCGGTAGCGGTGGTGTGCAGTGCATGCTTCATGGGAAGACTCCTTTGCAATCGACGGGGCCGGGTTCGGGGTGAACCCTTCTGAACTGGAGTCCAGTAAAGCCCGGCGATGTATCCGCGCTGTTTCCGGTTTGCGCGCCAGATGCAGGCGGGTGTATCCGGGAGGCGGTCGTACACACTGAGATACAAACCCGTTGCAATGCGCCGGTGGCTGCACAAATCTTCTAAACGCGCTGGCGCGAAGCGCGGTAATTTAGCCGTTGAACCCATTTCTCTGGAGCCTTGCGTGGACAAACGCAACTGGATCGACCTGTCCCAGGATGCCGACACCGGGATCGAGTCGATTCGTGCCCACTTCCAGGGCCATGCCTATGACCCGCACTGGCATGACAGTTTTCTGGTGGGCGTGACCGAGCAAGGGGTTCAGCAGTTCGATTGCCGGCGCGTGCGGCACTTCAGTACGCCGGGCAAGGTGATCATGCTGGAGCCGGGGGAAATCCACGATGGGCATGCGCCGACCGAGGAGGGTTTTACTTACTCCATGCTCTATTTCGATCCGCACTGGCTGGAGCGCGAGTTGCTTGCGCTGTTCGAACACGTGCCGGACAACAGTCAGCTCGGGTTCGCCGACACCCTGAGCCAGGACCCGCGCCTGGCCACTTCCATCAATCAGGCCTTTCACGCCCTGCATCACGGCGATTTGCGCATCGTCCGGCAAAGCGCTGTCGACCACTTGCTGGGTTCTTTGACGTCCCACCTCGACTGGCGCAAGCGTCAGGTGTTCGATCCGCGCTTGCCGCGGGTGGCTCAGGTCGCGCGGGATTATCTGCATGCTCATGCTTTCGAAGATATCGGACTCGATGATCTGGCCCGGGCCTGTGGGGTTGATCGTTTTCGTCTGACCCGGGCTTTCAAGTCGGCCTTCGGTCTGGCGCCCCATGGCTACTTGATCCAGCTACGACTGGCTCGGGCCCGACAAATGCTGGCGCGAGGCGAAACGCCCGCCAACGTCGCCAGCGCGCTCGGGTTTGCCGATCAAAGTCATTTGGGGCGCTGGTTTCGTCGCGCCTATCACCTGACCCCTGCCGACTACCGCAAACGCTGCTCAAACCTTCCAGACTGAACGTCTCGCAACCGCGACCATGGCCTCCTGTTCTGATCCGGAGTTCCTGTCATGGAATCGTTGTTGCCCTTTCTGCTGTTTTCCTTCGTTGCCTCGATCACCCCGGGGCCGACCAATATTCTGGTGATGAGCCACAGTTCGCGGCGCGGGATGGTGGCTACGCTGCCGATCATCCTTGGTGCCTGTCTGTCGGCGGCGCTGGTGGTGCTGGTGGTCGGGCTCGGTGTGGGTGAAACGCTGCTGCGCTATCCCCGCGTGCAGCAGGCAATGGCCTGGGCCGGGGTGCTGTGGTTGAGCTGGTTGGCGTGGCAGATTTTTCGCAGTACGCCGCCATCGCTGGACTCCTCAACATCGGGTGACGACAGTTTCAGCGCTTTCGGTGCCGCCGGCCTGCAATTGATCAACCCCAAGGTCTGGATGATGGCCGTGGCGGTGGTGAGCGTGTTTGGCGGGAACGGCGACGAACAGGCGCGGATGGTGTTGTTGGCCTTTGTGTTTCTGCTGGTCTGCTTGCCGTGCATGACGGCGTGGGCGTTGCTGGGGGTGGGCAGTGCGCGGTTCTTTGGTTCACCTCGGGCATTCCGGCGCATGAATGCCGGGCTGGCGTTTTTGCTGTTGTTGTCGGCTTGGTTGACGGTGTTGGTGTAGCCCCCCAGAATCGCGCCCCGATCCGGCCACAAGTGCCGGACGCTCAAGGTGAAAAGGGGTAGCGGTTGAACGAACAGACATTGTCCATGCGCCTGGAGCGTGTAGCCGCGCACGTACCCGCCGGGGCGCGCCTGGCCGATATCGGCTCGGATCATGGCTACCTGCCGGTGGCGTTGATGCGTCGCGGCGCCATCGAGGCGGCGGTGGCGGGGGAGATGGCGTTGACGCCGTTTCGCTCGGCCGAACGCACCGTGCGTGAAAATGATCTGGGCCAACAGATTACCGTGCGCCTGGCCAATGGCTTGATGGCGATCGAGCCGAAAGACGGGATCACGGCGATTACCGTGTGCGGCATGGGCGGCGAGACCATTCGCGACATTCTCGAGGCAGGCAAGGCACGTTTGAGCGGCCGCGAGCGCCTGATCCTGCAACCCAACGGCGGCGAGCAGCCTCTGCGCCAATGGCTGATGGACAACGACTACCGGATTCTTTGCGAGGAACTCTTGCGGGAAAACCGCTTCGACTACGAAATCATCGTCGCCGAACGCGATGGGCCAGTGGCCTACACCCCTGAGGAACTGTACTTCGGACCGTTGCAGATGCAGGCGCGCAGCCCGGCGTTTGTCAGCAAGTGGCAGCACCGGTTGCGACACAAGCAACAGACCCTGAGCCACTTCGGGCGTGCGCGGCATGCCGTGTGCGAAGAGAAGGTGCAGGATCTGGCCCGGCAGGTACGGTGGATCACTGAAGTGCTCGCTTGAGCCCGACTCAGGGCTGATATCATTCAACAACTTTCAAGCAGGGCAGAAAACGATGAACCGTCAGAAGAAACTGCAACAGCTCTTCAAGGAAAAATCCAGAAAGGCCAACGCCAAACTGGCGCCGAAAAGCAACAAGCCGAAGTACATCAGCAAGGCTGATCGGTTGAAACTGGCGGCTGAAGCGACTCCCGAGGAAAGCGTTTCCGTAGAGGAGTGATCGCAAGTTGCTTTGGCACAAGACCTTGCGAAAAGGGGACAGATTTATTTTCAGAAAATAAATCTGTCCCCTTTTGTCCCTTTTGTCCTTGTTCAGGGCTTGATCATGGGGCGCCATGGGTTGAAGGGGGCGGCCTATCGGCCTTTCTGCCGACAAAGCCCATTTCAATCGGCGTCCTTATGTAAAACACAGAGAAATCTTCCGTCTCCAGGCGCTTGAACAGTCTGTCGGACTCTTCTTCGGTGATCGCCATTCGGATTTCCGTCGGCTGATCCGCCAGTTCAAAAAAGTGCGAGGAATGCAGTCGCCCGGTATGGCCGAAACCTTCGATGGCAGTGGAGAGGGTCGCACCGCGCAGGCCCAGCTCCTTTGCCAGATCGACAATCCAGTCGCCGAGCATCTTTCCTTGATGACGACGGTTTTGTTGAGTGAAGAAAATCACCAGAAAACCTTTCATTTCGGTCTCCTTAACGCGTGCCAATCAATTGATAGGACAACAGTCCCGCCGCAGTCATTGCCAACGAACCGACGACGTGCAATGAAATCGAGCCGAGCGCCCAGAGCAGTCTGCCTTCCTGAATCAGGGCAACGGTTTCGGCTGAAAATGTGGAAAAGGTCGTCAGCCCGCCACAGAAGCCGGTGATGATCAGCAGCCGCCATTCGGGGCTCAGCGAAGGGGAGGCTGCAAGGAATGCGATAGCCAGGCCGATGATGTAGCCGCCGACCATATTGGCAACCACGGTGCCCGGTGGAATCGCGGGGAACAAGGCGTTTAGTTTCATGCCAAGGATCCAGCGCAACCAGGCGCCCAGTGACGCACCCACGGCAATGACCAGAAGTGATTTCAGCATACCGGGCTTACCTCTTCAGACCGTTGCGGCCAAACAGGTAGCGGAGGGGAAAAGCAAAAAACAGCGGGTTGAATAAAGGGAATCATGATCCTGTCCTGTAGTGGGGGACAGGGAAGCAGGCACGCCTACGCACCCTGTCCAGGGTTCACGTAGGCATCATCAGCACGAGGCGGTTTGAGGAGGAATGCCATCTCCTGCAAAGATCCTAAAGCAATCAGACACGGCACTTCAACGACCAAAAGGGGACAGATTGATTTTCCAGAAAATAAATCCTGAAAATAAATCTGTCCCCTTTAAAGAAGAGATTTTTCTGCAAAGTATCGACTGGGCACTTCTCCCAGCAAGTGCTTGAACGCCGTTGTGAATGCACTCGAGCTGCTATAGCCCAACATCATCGCGACCTGTGTGACCGACTGGCCTTTTCCCAACTGCACAACCGCAGAGAGCAGGCAGGCCTGCTGTCGCCATTCGATGTAACTGATGCCCGTGTGCACTCGAAACTGTCGGGTAAAGGTTCGGCGGCTCATGCCTGCACGTTGGGCCATTTCGTCGATACCCACCTCCAACGAGGGCTGGGCCAGAAATTCGCGGCATACCCGCGCAAGACGCGGTTCTGTCGGCAACGGGGCGTTGAGTGACAGCGCGGGCATCCCGGCAATTTCATGTAGCAGTAATCCCATCAGATGACCGTCGCGCCCCTGAGTGGAATAGCGCGCAGGCACATCGATTGCCTTCAGCAACAACTGGCGCAACAACGGCGATACGTCCAACACCTGACACTGATCCGCCAGCCCGAGACGCTGCGCCGCATGTTTGCGGATATAGGTGTTGTGGAGCGTGACAGGGCCGCGCATCTGCATGGAATGAGGCAGTTGCGCCGGGACCCAGATGCCGCGCTGAGGCGGGACGACCCAGTTGCCGTGATCGGTAAAGACGGTGATGACGCCACTGGCAGCATACGCAAACTGTCCACGCGGGTGGTCATGCAACGGGAACAGCGTTCCATCCGCGTAGTCACGTGCGGTCACGACGGCATCGCGGGGTGTGTTCTGGTAGGTCGGTACGGTTTTTTCACGCATGGCCCGATATTAATGAAAGTTGGCCTGTGACTGAAAGCGGGCCAGGTCGATTGCTTGCATATTTCTCCTGGCACGAGCATTTCCGCTATGCGCTGGGGAAACACTGAATATGCAAAAGAAGCACTTTTTACTCGCCGTCCTGGTAACGGCTGTCTGGGGATTGAACTTCCCCGTCACCAAGCTCGGGCTGGCCGGTATCGACCCTCTGCTGTTGACGGCGTTGCGTTTCGCACTGGCAGCGTTGCCCTGGGTGTTTTTCGTCAAGCGTCCGCAGGTTGCCTTCGGATGGATCGCGGCCTATGGGTTGATCTTCGGTGTCGCGATGTGGGCGTTGATCAATCAGGGGATCGCATGGGGCGTACCGCCGGGTAGCGCGTCGTTGCTGATCCAGTTCAGCGCGTTCTTCACGCTGGGCTGGGGCGTGCTCTTCTTTGGAGAACGCTTGGGACGGCTTCAGTTGATTGGCAGTGTGTTGGCGGCTGCAGGATTGGTGGGGATCGTCTTGTGCAGTCCCGGCGATGTACCGAGGGCTGGTTTTGCCCTGGTGATTGGCAGCGCAGTGGCCTGGAGCATGGGCAACGTGATCATCAAGGTTTCCAGAGTGCGTGAAATCTTTGCCTTCGTCGTCTGGGCGAGTTTGTTTCCACCCATCCCGCTCTTGCTGTTGACGTGGCTGCTACACGGTTCCGCTCCTTTCAATGCGCTGCCTTCGCAACTGAATGGCATGACGCTGTTTTCACTCGCGTTCCAGGTGTACGCCGCGACGCACTTCAGTTACTGGGGATGGAACCTGCTGTTGTGTGAATACCCGGTTTCGCGCGTGGCACCGTTGTCGCTGCTGATTCCGGTATTTGGCATCGTCAGTTCGATGGTCATTCTCGGCCAACACCCTGGCCCCTTTGATTGGGCGTTTATCTTGCTGGTTCTACTGGCGCTGGCCTTGGGTTCAGTGAAGTTGCCCTTCACTCAACAGCGTTCGGCTGCGCAAGTGTCCACATCCCGCTGAGGATCTGCGCTTTCAGCCGGTTTAACCGCATCAGGCACTCGGCTGCACCGGTTTGGCCAACTCAATCCCCGCCGCCCCCAGCCGCTTGAGAATCTCGAACAACAAGTCACTCTTGGTCTTGCCGACAATCCGCGGGCTGTCGACGTAACCGGTCACGGTCAGGGTAATGCCATCGGGCGAGAGCTTGCTGAAGCGCACGAACGGCGCCGGTTTGCCGAGGATGGTTTCGTGCTCTTTGTAGGTGTCGAGCAGCAGGTTTTTGACCTGCTCGGGGTCGATGTCCAGCGGGAACATCAGCTCCAGCGTCGCCACGCCCTGGGCGCTGCCGCCGAGGGTGACGTTGCGCAGGTTCTGCGAGATCAGTTGCGAGTTGGGCACGATCACGATGGAGCGGTCGCTGAGCTGGATCTCGGTGGCACGCACGTTGATCCGGCGGATGTCACCCTCGACGCCGCTGATGCTGATCAGGTCGCCGACCTTGACCGGGCGTTCGGTGAGCAGGATCAGACCGGAGACGAAGTTCTTCACGATCTCCTGCAAACCGAAACCGATCCCCACCGACAGCGCACTGACGATCCACGCCAGATTGGTCCACTTCACGCCCAGCGAAGACAGCGTCAGCAACACCACCAGCGCATAACCGATATTGGAAAACAGCGTGCTGAGGGAGGCGCACATGCCCGGGTCCATGTCGGTCTTGGGCAGGAATTCGTTGTCCAGCCAGCGGCGCAGGGCACGAATCAGGTAAATACCGATCAGCAGCGCGAGCACCGCGTTGAGCAAATGCCCGGGAACAATGTTCAGTTTGCGCAGGCCGGCGCCACCGAGAATCGCGCCGATGTTGGTGGCCAACTGGCCGAGGGTGGTGCCGATGCCGCCGACGAACAGGGTGATCACCGCCAGCAGCAACAACGCGGCGCGGCCCACGCCGGCCAGCAGGGTCGAGGCTTGTTCGAGGCGCCGGTCGCCGACCCCCAGCAGTTGCTTCAGTGCCTTGCCGCTGGAGTGGCGGGGCGAGAAGAAGTATTCGCAGCTGTCCTTGAGCAACTGCATCAGCAGGTAGAAACCGGAAAACACGATAAACGCCCACACCAGTTCGTAGGTGATGAACCGGGCCAGCGACACATATCCCGTCAGCAATGCGCCCAGGGAAATGACCATCGCCAGTGTTGCAATGGTGTAGACCACGCCGGCGAACGTGTTGCCCGTCACCTGTGCATCGCCGGCCGCCGCCAGCGCCTTGCGCACCTTGCCAACGCGCATCAGCAGCACCGTGACGATGCCCAGCACCACCAGCGCAATCACGCCCCGGCCGGCGATCACGATCTGGCTGCTCATGCCGGACGCGTTGCTGACCTGCACCGCCGTCACCAGCACCAGCAGCGTGGCGGACAGGATCCGGGCGAACGGCTTGAGTGTCTGCGCCACCGGCTCGGCAATCACCGGCAGCCGCCACGACGGGTGCTCGGTGGACAGCAACGCGCGGCTCAGGCCGGTGATCATCACGCAGGCATACACCACTTTCTGGAACTCGTCGGAGAACGTCGCCAGCATCGGTGGCAACGGCACATGCCGCGTGCAGGCGTAATACAGCAACTCCAGGGCAATCGCGGTGGTCGCCAGTGTCGCCAGCGCCGAGGCAAACGCCAGGGAACTGCGGCGCAGCCGACCTTCCGGCATGCGATGAATGCACACCCACGCTAGCCAGCGGTCGGCGAGCCGGCGGCCCAGTGTCCAGATGATGAAGGCCAGCACCACCAGCACACTGGTGTAGAACCGTTGCCCCGGCTGCCAGGCCTCGGTGCCGGTTTCCTGGATCTGATCGACGAATGAGCGCAGGCGCTGGCGATCGTCAGGGTCGGGATCGACCAATGGTGCCCAGAAACCGGGGCTCAGGATGCTGTCGGTGCCGAGGGTCAGCTCGCTTTCGAGCAACGTACGGCGAATGCTGGCAATTTGTGTGATCAGGTCGGTGGCGTTCTGCTTGAGTGTCGCCAGGTTCTTCAGGGCGGTGTCGACTTTGGTCTTCTGCTCGATCAGCGTCGCCCGTTGTGCGGCGATATCGGCCTGTTCAGCGGCTACCGTTTCCGCCGGTGTCGCCCCCAAAACGCCCAGTTGCACGGTCAGTTGTGCCTGCTGCGGCAGCAGCGACGCCGACAACCGATCGATGTCCAGAATGAACATCTGCACCCGATCCTGCGGGCCTTCGAGCTGGTTGTAGTTGTTGGCGGACGAGATCTGCTGCTTGAGGCCATCGAGGCGTTGTTGCAGCGCTTGCAGATCGTTTTGGCCGACCCCGGGAAGCGGGGCGCCGATGTCGATTGTGCTCGACAAGTCAGCGGCCGACACGGTTGTCAGGCCCGGGCCGAGCAGGGTCAGAGCGACGAATACCAATGACATCAATGCATTGCGCATGGGACTGGCTGATTCCGGTTGATCACACAATCAATGAGGTTAGGTGATCAGGCGCCTGCTGCATCATTTTCTGTTGCTAATCCTGGCTTAATGCGTGTCCGGTGATATCGCCGGGCATCGAATTGAAAGCACTCTTTTTCGCGACTAAACTCCCGGCCATGAAACGCTATCTGCGGTTTTGTCTCATCTTCCTGATCAGCCTGGCGCTTCCCCTCAGCGGGATGGCGGGCGTGCAGGCGCCGACAGAACCCTGCCCGATGCAAGCCATGGGCATGGCGATGATGGACGGCATGAACATGGATTGCTGCAAGGACATGAAAAGTCCTGCCGACCATGGCACTCCCTGCAAGCCAGGCCAGGAGTGCAAGACCGGCGGTGTGCTGCAGGTCTCGATCCTCAAGCCGCCCGTCACTGTGTTCAGCCCCGTGACGCTTTCATTCTTCAGTGATTCCCTGCCTGTAGCGACCCCGTCCGGGGTCTGGCGACCGCCCCGCGTCTGATTCCTGTCTCCCTTCGAAGCTCATTCCGCCCAGGCGGAGTGGATTGGCTGTGCGTGTGTTTTTCACCGCGCGCAGCGGACGATCACAGGAATCGTAAACATGAAATTCAAGTGCAATTGCACGGGGTGGCCGTTGGTGGCCAGTTTCGCGGCAAGCGTGCTGGCGTGGCCGGGTTTTGCGGCCGCGTTGACACTCGATGAGGCGCTGCGGCTGGCGGAAACCAACGCGCCGTCGCTGAATGCGCAAGACGCAAAAATCCAGGCCGCCAGCAGCGCCGCCATTCCGGCGGGGGAGTTGCCCGATCCGAAACTGGTGCTGGGCGTGCAGAACTATCCCGTCGGCGGCCCGGATCGCTACAGCCTCGACCAGGACTTCATGACCATGCAAATGGTCGGCTGGCGCCAGGACATGCCCAACGGCGACAAGCGCAAGGCGCGCATCGAAGTCGCCGACGCGGCCATCGAGCGTGCGGCGGCGGAACGTCGCGTCGAGCGCCTGACAGTCCGTCAGGCCACGGCACTGGCCTGGATCGGCAGTTATTCGGTCGAGCGCAAACAGGGTTTGCTTCAGGACTTCTACAAGGAAAACCGTCTGCTGACCGATACCGTCCGGGCGCAGATCGCCGGCGGCCGCGCGCAACCTGCCGACGCCGTGACGCCGAAGCAGGAAGCCGCCCGACTGGCGGAGCAGGAAGACAACCTGACACGGGAGCGCACCCAGGCCCGAGCGGCCCTCAAACGCTGGATCGGTGCGGCCGCCAACGACAAACCCGAAGGCAACTTGCCGCAGTGGCCGGTCGAGCCCGCCACCTTCAACCATCAACTGCAACACCATCCCGAACTGGCCGCGTTTGCGCCCATGACTCGCGAAGCGCAGGCAAAGGTGCAAGAGGCGGTGTCCGAGAAAAAGTCCGACTGGAGCTGGGAAGTGGATTACCAGCACCGTGGCCGCGAGTTTGGCGACATGGTCAGTGTGCAGTTTTCCTGGGATTTGCCGCTGTTCCCCGAGACGCGGCAGAACCCGAAAATCGCCGCCCGACAAGCCGAACTCAGCCAACTGGAAGCCGAGCGCGAAGCCCTGTCCCGTGAGCACACCGAGCAATTGGAAAATCAGTTGGCCGACTACGCGCGGCTCGACCGGGCGCTGCTGCGCAGTCAGCAAAGCCTCGTGCCGCTGGCCAAAGAGAAAGTCGACTTGAGTCTGGCCAGTTATCGCGCGGGCAAGGGCGATCTGAACGCGGTGGTCAGCGCCCGCCGTGAACTCATTGAGGCTCGCTTCCAACAGATCGACGTGGAAGAACAGCGCGCGCTGACCGCTGCGCGTCTGCATTTCGCTTATGGGGAGACCCGCCTGTGAACCGACCCAATTTCAATGGCTTCTGGCTGGCCGGTCTCGC
This sequence comes from Pseudomonas sp. GW822-FHT03F04, assembly GCF_058801405.1. Classification (NCBI taxonomy): domain Bacteria; kingdom Pseudomonadati; phylum Pseudomonadota; class Gammaproteobacteria; order Pseudomonadales; family Pseudomonadaceae; genus Pseudomonas; species Pseudomonas sp. GW822-FHT03F04. The sequence goes on along the minus strand of NZ_JBXANF010000014.1, from coordinate 44,415 downwards.
CCTCGCAGTGGGCGTTGCCGCAGGTTACGGCGTGGCTTATCAGCGCATGAACGGCGAACCCGGCGCAGCTCCGGAGCAGGGCGCCACATCGAAAGCCTTGTACTGGTACGACCCGATGTATCCGCAGCAGAAGTTCGACAAACCGGGCAAGTCGCCCTTCATGGACATGCAACTGGTACCGCGATACGCCAGCGACGGCGCAGGCAATGCGACGGTCAGCATCGATTCGGGCCTGACCCAGAATCTGGGCTTGCGCACGGCAAAGGTCACACGTGGGGCCTTCGCCTCCAGCCTCGACGTGACAGGCGTACTGGCGTTCAACGAGCGGGATGTGGCGGTGATCCAGACGCGTACCAGCGGGTTTGTCGAACGGGTTTATGCCCGGGCACCGGGGGATGTGTTGGCGGCAGGCGCGCCGTTGGCAGACATTCTCGTACCGGACTGGGCGGCGGCGCAGACCGAGTTTCTCGCCCTCAAGCGCAGCGGCGACCGGGACCTGATCGCAGCGGCGCGCCAGCGTTTGCAACTGACCGGCATGCCATCGAACCTGATTGTCCAGGTGGAGCGCAGTGGCAAGGTCCAGCCGAACCTGACCGTCACCAGCCCGGTGGGCGGCGTGTTGCAGGAGCTCAACGTGCGCACCGGCATGACCGTGGCGAACGGCGAAACACTGGCGCGGATCAACGGCCTGGGCAGTGTCTGGCTCGCTGTGGCGGTACCGGAGTCGCAAACCGGCTCAATCACCGAGGGGCAGTCCATCGAAGCGCGACTGCCGGCGTTTCCCGGCACCGTGTTCAACGGCAAGGTCAGCGCGATTCTGCCGGACACCAACCCCGACAGCCGCACCCTGCGCGTACGGGTCGAATTGGCCAACGCTGATGGACGCTTGCGGCCGGGGATGACCGCACAAGTACGGCTGAACCGCTCGACCGGGCAAGACAAGCTGTGGGTGCCGACCGAAGCGGTCATCCGTACCGGCAAGCGCGCGTTGGTCATGCTCGCTGAAGAGGCGGGGCACTACCGCCCGGTAGAGGTACGTCTCGGTCAGGAAAGCGACGGCAAAACGGTGATCCTCAAAGGTCTGGAGGAGGGGCAGGAAGTGGTGACGTCCGGCCAGTTCCTGCTCGATTCCGAGGCCAGTCTCAGGGGCATCGTCGCCGAGCCGCTTGAGGTGGACGGGAACGCCTCGGGGAGCCAGCCATGATCGCCGCGCTGATTCGCTGGTCCGTGGCCAACCGCTTTCTGGTGCTGTTGGCGACGCTATTTGTCACGGCCTGGGGGGTGTGGTCGGTGCAGAGCACGCCGATCGATGCGCTGCCGGATCTGTCCGACGTGCAGGTGATCATCCGCACGCCGTATCCCGGACAGGCGCCGCAGATTGTCGAGAACCAGGTGACCTATCCGCTGACGACCACCATGCTCTCGGTGCCGGGGGCGAAAACCGTGCGCGGCTATTCGTTCTTCGGTGACAGCTTCGTTTATGTGCTGTTCGAGGACGGCACCGATCAGTACTGGGCGCGCTCGCGGGTGCTGGAATACCTGAGCCAGATCCAGAGTCGCCTGCCGGCCAGTGCCAAACCGGCGTTGGGACCGGACGCCACCGGGGTCGGCTGGATCTATCAGTACGCGTTGGTGGATCGCAGTGGCCAGCACGATCTGGCGCAGTTGCGCGCGTTGCAGGACTGGTTCCTCAAATTCGAGCTCAAGACCCTGCCCAACGTCGCCGAAGTCGCCACCCTCGGCGGCATGGTCAAGCAGTATCAGGTGCAGCCCGACCCGGTGCGGCTGGCCAGTCTCGGCATCACCCTGGCGCAGGTGCGTGAGGCCATCGGCAAAGCCAATCAGGAAACCGGCGGTGCCGTGCTGGAAATGGCCGAGACCGAGTTCATCGTGCGGGCCTCCGGCTACCTGAAGAGCCTCGACGACTTCCGGGCGATCCCCCTCAAACTCGGCGCCAGTGGAGTGCCGGTGACTTTGGGCGATGTCGCGACGATCCAGACCGGGCCGGACATGCGCCGCGGCATCACCGAGCTGGACGGCCAGGGCGAGACCGTCGGTGGCGTGGTGATCCTGCGCAGCGGCAAGAACGCCCGCGAGACCATCGCGGCGGTCAAGGCCAAGCTCGACGACATGAAAAACAGCCTGCCGCCCGGCGTGGAGATCGTCACCACTTACGATCGCAGCAAGCTGATCGACCGCGCCGTCGATAACCTCAGCCACAAACTGCTCGAAGAGTTCATCGTCGTTGCGCTGGTTTGCGGGATCTTCCTCTGGCATTTGCGCTCTTCATTGGTGGCGATCATCTCGTTGCCGGTGGGTGTGCTGATCGCTTTTATCGTGATGCGCCATCAGGGGCTGAACGCCAACATCATGTCGTTGGGCGGGATTGCCATCGCCATCGGCGCGATGGTCGATGCAGCCGTGGTGATGATCGAGAATGCCCACAAGAAAATCGAAGCGTGGCACGCGGCCAATCCGGGACAGGAACTCAAGGGCGAGCGCCATTGGCAGGTGATGACAGACGCGGCAGCGGAAGTGGGGCCGGCGCTGTTTTTTTGCCTGTTGATCATCACGCTGTCGTTCATTCCGGTGTTTACCTTGCAGGCGCAGGAAGGGCGGCTGTTCGGTCCGCTGGCGTTCACCAAGACTTACGCGATGGCGGCGGCAGCGGGCTTGTCGGTGACGCTGGTGCCGGTGCTGATGGGCTACTGGATCCGTGGACGGATCCCGGATGAGCGCCACAATCCGCTCAACCGCTGGCTGATCCGGATCTACCAGCCGGCGCTGGATGCGGTGTTGCGCCGACCGAAATTCACCTTGCTGGTGGCGCTGCTGGTGTTCATCAGCGCGGCATGGCCGATCTCCAGGCTCGGTGGCGAGTTTCTCCCGCCGCTGGACGAGGGCGATCTGCTGTACATGCCATCGGCCTTACCGGGACTGTCGGCGCAAAAAGCCTCGCAGTTGCTGCAGCAGACTGATCGGCTGATCAAGACCGTGCCCGAGGTCGAGCATGTGTTCGGTAAGGCCGGCCGTGCCGAAACCGCCACCGATCCGGCACCGCTGGAAATGTTCGAAACCACGATCCAGTTCAAGCCCCACGAGCAATGGCGCCCGGGCATGACCCCGGAAAAACTCGTGGAAGAACTGGACCGTGTGGTGAAGGTGCCGGGCCTGACCAACATCTGGATCCCGCCGATCCGCAACCGCATCGACATGCTCGCCACCGGGATCAAAAGTCCCATCGGCGTGAAAGTCGCCGGCAACGATCTGGCCCAGATCGACGCGGCCACTCAAGCCGTCGAACGCGTGGCCAAAGGCGTGCCCGGCGTCAGTTCTGCGTTGGCCGAACGCCTGACCGGTGGCCGCTACATCGACGTCGATATCGATCGCATCGCGGCCGGCCGATACGGGCTGAACATCAGCGATGTGCAGTCCATCGTCGCCGGTGCCATCGGCGGCGAGAACGTCGGGGAAACCATTGAAGGGCTGGCGCGGTTCCCGATCAACATCCGTTACCCGCGAGAGTGGCGTGACTCGCCCGGTGCTCTGGAGCAACTGCCGATCTACACGCCTTCGGGCAGTCAGGTCACCCTCGGCATGCTGGCGAAGATCAAGGTCACGGACGGCCCGCCGATGCTCAAGAGCGAAAACGCCCGGCCGTCCGGCTGGGTGTACATCGACGTGCGGGGCCGGGACATCGCTTCGGTGGTGGCTGATCTGCGCCGCGCGGTCAGCGAACAGGTCAAGTTGCAGCCGGGCATGAGCCTGAGCTACTCGGGGCAGTTCGAGTTTCTCGAACGGGCCAATGCTCGCCTGAAACTCGTGGTGCCGGCCACGCTGCTGATCATCTTTGTGCTGCTCTACCTGACCTTCGCCCGCTTCGATGAGGCGCTGCTGATCATGGCCACGTTGCCATTCGCCCTGAGCGGCGGTGCGTGGTTTCTCTACCTGCTGGGCTACAACCTGTCGGTCGCCACCGGGGTCGGGTTCATTGCGCTGGCCGGGGTCTCTGCCGAGTTCGGCGTGATCATGCTGCTCTACCTGAAAAACGCCTGGGCTGAACGCGAAGACCTCGGCGATCGCACCGAGCGCGGACTGGTCGCAGCGATTCGCGAAGGCGCCGTGCAGCGCGTACGCCCCAAAGCCATGACCGTGGCCGTGATCATCGCCGGTCTGTTGCCGATTCTGCTCGGTAGCGGCTCCGGCAGCGAGGTCATGAGCCGCATCGCCGCGCCCATGGTCGGTGGCATGGTCACGGCGCCCTTGTTGTCCCTGTTCGTCATCCCGGCAGCGTATCGACTGATGCGCCGCCGTCACTTGTCCGTTGAAACCCTCCAACCTGAAGGAAAAACCTCATGAAACTGATCCCGATCACTGTTGCCGGCACGCTGGTTGCGTTTGCATTGACTGCCCACGCCGAGGACATGCCCGGCATGAAGATGGATGACATGCAGGGCATGCAGATGCAGGCCGCCACTCAACAGGCACCCGCCGCCAACGCTGAAGGCACGATCAAGGCCATCGATGCCACGAAGCACACTGTGACCATCGCTCATGGTGCGGTTGCGGCGTTGCAGTGGCCGCCGATGACCATGGGGTTTGCGGCAACTGAGGAACAGTTGGCCGGGTTGGCGGTGGGGGACCGGGTGAAGTTTTCGTTCCGGATGGAGGGCAGCAAAGCGACGCTGGTTTCGATCAGCAAGTAAGGCTGTGACGTAAAAAAAAACCGGCGCGAATCATCGCGCCGGTTTTTTATTCAGGTTTTCAGATCGAGCGCTGATTGACCCGTTGCATCAGTTCCTCCGCCGACTCCTTGCGCTCCGAGTAGCGATCCACCAGGTCCGGGCGATCACGCAGCAACAGCGTGAATTTCACCAGTTCCTCCATCACGTCGACCACCCGGTCGTACAGCGCCGAAGGCTTCATGCGATTGCCTTCGTCAAACTCCAGATACGCCTTGGGCACCGACGACTGATTGGGGATGGTGAACATGCGCATCCAGCGGCCCAGCACGCGCAGTTGATTGACCACGTTGAACGATTGCGAACCACCGCAGACCTGCATCACTGCCAGGGTCTTGCCCTGGGTCGGGCGCACCGCACCGAGCGCCAGCGGCACCCAATCGATCTGCGCCTTGAACACCGCCGACATCGCACCGTGCCGTTCGGGCGAACACCAGACCTGGCCTTCGGACCATTGCATCAGCTCCAGCAGCTCCTGGACTTTCGGATGGTCGCCGGGCGCGTCATCCGGCAGCGGCAAGCCCGAGGGGTTGAAGATCCGCGTCTCGGCTCCGAAGTGCTCCAGCAGTCGCGCGGCTTCTTCCACCAGCAATCGGCTGAACGAGCGTGGGCGGGTCGAGCCGTACAACAGCAGAATACGCGGCTTGTGGAGGCCGTCGTCGCGGGTGGTTTTCTGAATCAGTGATGGATCGAGGTTAGGCAGGTCGGTCATGACGGCTCCGGTCACAGCGTGCTGATGCGGTCGAGCTCGCGCTTGAGGGCATCGCGGTCGAGTTGGGCGAAGGGCAGGGCGAGGAAGGCCCGGCAGCGGGTTTCGATCCGGGCTAGGGTCCCGTGGAAGGCTGCGTTGATGGCGGCTTCATCGCCGCGCACCTCCGACGGATCCTCCAGCCCCCAATGGGCCTTCAAGGCCGGGCCGAAGTAGACGGGGCAGGCTTCGCCGGCAGCCTTGTCGCACACGGTGATGACAATGTCCGGCGGGTTGTCTTCGAAGGCGTCGTTGCCCTTGCTGCTCAACCCGGCGATGGAAATGCCGGCCTCCTGCAGCGTGGTCAGGCTGCGCGGCAGCACCTGGCCCTTGGGGAAACTGCCGGCGCTGACCGCTTCGAAACCTTGCGGCGCCAGGTGATTGAACATCGCTTCGGACAGAATGCTGCGGCAGCTGTTGGCGGTGCACATGAATAGAACGCGCATGTTCGGTCCTCAGCAGCAGGCGGATGTATTGAGCGGGCGGTCACCCATGGCATCGAGCCGGGCGCTGTTTTCTTCCAGCCACGCGGTGTTGGCGGCCAGGGTGGTTTCAAGCAGTGTGCGGATCCACGCTGGCAGGTCAGGGTTGAGCCGGTAATAAACCCACTGGCCCTGACGGCGATCCAGCAGCAAGCCGCAGGTGCGCAACTGCGCGAGATGGCGGGAAATCTTTGGCTGACTGTCGTCCAGCGCGCAGACCAGTTCGCAGACACACAGCTCACCTTCACGGGTGATCAGCAGCGTGGCCCGGGCGCGGGTTTCGTCGGCGAGGCATTTGAAAACGGAGGCGGGATTGAGCATGACAATGCCTTCAATACATATGGTTGTCCGAATATACGGATTTCCATATGTATTGGGCAAGCCTCGTGTTTGATGAACTCTGCGGAAACGCTGTCAGAGAGGATCACGCAAGGTAAGGGGCCAGGATGTCGTGCAGTGGACGGGCAAGGGCGAGCGTCCGTTTGACTGTTATCAGTTCCGAACCTGCCAGACGCTTGCTGCCCAGTCTGCAGAAAACACCGCCCGGATCGATGTGCAGCGAAAACAGTCCGATGACCTCGTTCCCAATGACTTTTACGATCAACTCCATGAAGGCTTCATGCGGTGTGCTGGCGGTCAGGTAGGTGAACTCCTCAACAGTAGCACTGCCAGCCCAAGACACTTCATCCCAGGCCAGACGATCCAGGTGTATGAAGTTTTGCTGCGTCTGCAAATCCTCCACAAGCGCTCGCAATACATTCACAAACCGCTCACAGGTAAGGATTTCGAGTTCGTATCGATAAAGGCCTGAGGGGGCAGTGCCGACGACTTTGGCGGTCAGGAGGTAGCTCTGCGCAATTTCCGAAGGCTGTCCATCCCAGCCATTCAGGTCGGATACCGGCGGGCACCAAATGACCTGAATTGTTTCGCCGGTGCGGATCGGTTCGCGTTGATCAAAACGGGCCGATGTGGTTTGGCCAACACGTGGCAATAAGTCGTGGAGGTGGAGTACCGGGGCACTGTAATCGATGCCGGAGTCCTGTGACCAGAATGTGGGGAAGTGGATTTTCATGGGGTGATCGTAGTTCATCATGTGGCTCTCGGGTCTTCATCAGCCGGTAAAACGCTTACCAGGTTATCGCCAGCCCAGGCGCTGGCTGAAGGCCAGATGCTCGCCAATCCACAACCCGCGAGGGTGACTTTTTCGGGGTGAGTGATAGCATGTGGCCTTCATGGCGAAACAACGCGTGCTTTGACTTGGTCGACTGCCAGGACATCAAGTTTTCATCTTCAATCAATGCAGATTTATCAATGATCAAGATTGCGATACCGACGTTTATCCTGCTGCTGTGCCTGCAGGGTTGTGCAGAGATGCCTGCGTATTCGAACGTACAGTCCGGTGAGCCGAGCGACGAAACCCGTTACACCGTCGTCGAAACCGATACCTATGCCGGAAGGCCTCAGCGCTCCTGGGGGGACGGCGAGCCAAACCTGAACATCATTAGAATCAACGACAAGAAAGTGGGGAACATTCCATTCTCCACTTACTATTACAAGAATGACTCGCCTCAGCGTGCTGTGCTGATCCCGGGGAAGTACACGATTCAACTGGAATACAATCTGCCGTTGCAGTTCCTGTTTGCCGATCTGGAGTTCGAAGGCAAACCCGGTCAAAAGATCATCGCCCGTTCGCAATATGTGGGTCTCAACCGATTGGAAATATGGTTGGAAGACGCGGCTACCGGTGAAATCGTTGGTAAGCGTGTGCACTGACAAGGTTAAAGCGATGGCTGTGAAATAACGCGCTTTCAGCGATTGAACGAAGAGGGGGATTTTGAATACTTATTCAAAATCCCCTTCTTGTTTTTTGACCCCGTAAGTTCGGGCGACTCAGCGCTTGCTGAAGGCCAGTCGCGCCGCAAACAGCACGAAAATCATCCCGGTGGTGCGATCCATCCAGCGAATCACTTTCTCCCGTCGCAGAAAACCGGACAGCGGTTGCGTCGCGCCGATCAACACCAGCGACCAGATCAGCCCGAGCACCACATGAATGCTCACCAGCCCGAACGTCCAGGGCACAAGCGGCTGCCCTTGCGGAATGAACTGCGGCAGAAACGACACGTAGAAAATCCCGATCTTCGGATTGAGCACATTCCCCAGCATGCCCTTCAAAAACCAGTTGGCCCCCGGCTTGCCGTTGGCTTCGGCGAGAGCCAGCGAGCGGCGAGGGCGCAGCAGCATGTTCAACCCGAGCCACGCCAGATACGCCGCACCGCAGTACTTCAACAGGTTGTAGGCCAGCTCCGACACCGCAATCAACGCCCCGAGGCCGAACGCCACCGCCGCACCCCACAACAGGCAACCGGCGTTGATGCCCAACGCAGCGCGCAAGGCCTGTTGCTTGCCTTCGACGGTGGCGGTGCGCAGGATAAGCGCGGTGTCGAGACCGGGTGTCAGCGTCAGCAGTGTGGCGGCGAAAGTGAAGGCGAGGAGGTTGTCGGCGATGGACATGGCACGTGGGTTTCCTGTTCTGGATGGGGGAACGGTAGCGGTTTCAGGCGGGGGGATCCAGCAGGGAAATGAGAAGGGGATTGATGGGGTCGGGTTCTACTCGCATAGCCGATTAATGTTTTTGTTCAGGGTCTCGCCATATTGTGCATTGCAAGAAAAAATACCCTACCAACGTGCCTACTGGAAAACCAAGCATCAACAATACGCCGACAAACTCCGAAGCCTTTCTTGAGAGTTCAAGTCTGTTTTTACTTCCATATGCAAGAAGCAAGTGAGCGAAAACGGCTACTGCACAAAGTGCAGGCAGCCAGAGGGTGGTGTCCTTATCAATAAAGGTTAACCAAGCAGAAAGCGAGCAAAGCAAAAAATAGACGAATGCCAATGCGATATGAAATCTCATCAGTTTGATGTGATTATTTTGATAGGTTGGTGAGCTCTCTGCCATTTTGAATGTATCTCCAGAACACTTGAAAACAGAAAAATGATTGCGTTGGGCACCTCTTACTGCTCGCTTGTCAGATCACCTTGCAGTTCCCTGAGGCCCGCTGGGCTTGAGTAGAATTTTTCCATAGCCAGCACCTCGGTCAGTTGCTCCGGGGAAAGTGTCTTCTCTTCATTCTCAAGCTGCACGCGCATGGGGCCTGCCATGTCGTCAGGCAGCGTCTGTTTGAGCGCTACACGCAATAACCCGCAAGCCTTGCGCTTGTTCTTCTCGAAGCCTTGCCCGTTATCGAGATGAACGGCAAGGGTAACGAGCGAAACAGCATGTCCTTGAAGGGCCGCCTGCAACAACCAGCGATTCGCCAGTGGGTAGTTAACCGGCACATCAGTGCCACTGCTGTAGAGGTTGCCGAGGACGAACTGTGCCTTGGCGTCACCCTGTTCGGCTGCGCGGGTATACCAATGCAATGCGGCAGGCAGATCTTTGGGAATGCCTGTGCCAACGCCGTTGAAATAAGCCGCTCCCAACATTCCGGATGCTTGGCTATCGCCGGCAGTGGCCGCTTGGATAAGTAGTTTCACGGCTTGTTGAGGGTCTGCTGAAACGCCGTGACCAAACAAGTAGAGGTTACCCAGTAATGTCAGAGCCTCGTTATCGCCCTGAGCGGCTGCTTTGCTGGCCCAGTTGAAAGCCTGCCGAGGGTCTGTCTCGACACCACTACCTCTGTAATAAAGGGAGGCGAGTTGACGTTGAGATTTTGCATGACCTTGTTCTGCAGCCTTGCGAAACCATGTAGCGGCCTGGGTAAAGTCCCTCGGTATTTCCAGGCCCGCAATGCTCGAAACGCCCATGAAATACTGGGCGTCTGGGTTACCGTGCTCAGCCGATTCGCTTATCAACCGCATGCCTTTGGGTCGATCAACTTCAACACCTCGACCGTAATATTCAATGAGGCCGAGCTTGAACTGCGCGAGACGATCTCCTTTTTCTGCTGCGCTCAAATACCACTCGGCAGCTTTGCCAGGGTTGCGCCCAACTACCAGGCCGTCCTCGTAGGCTGAAGCGATCAAGGTGGTGAGGTTAAAAGGGCTTCGCCACAGCGTGATAAAGAAGGTAACAACGATATATGCAACGACGCTGAGGATTAGAACAACTGAAAACCGGCGCAATTTCGAATCCGTTCATAGAGTGGTAAGCGGGGAGTGTATCGATGCTTGTTGGTACTGCCCAGTCTTGCGGGTTCTAACCTGTTCTCCTCCATAGACAATATTTGGCGTTCACACTTTTCACTCATCCTGAACGTTGTGAACCGGTCTCAAGCCTGAGAGGCTAGCGTGAGGTTTACCATCAGGACATACGGACATGAGCACGCCAAAAATTTTGATCACGGGGGCTTCGGGCCAGATCGGCAGAGCTTTCTGGACCGCGCGGGACGATAAATCCGATTTGCGCCTGGCCGATATAGACGTAGCAACACTTCCGGACTCGGCACAACGTTTCGCTCTCGATATCAGGGATCAGGCCAGTTGTCTCGAAGCCTGCGAAGGCATACACACCGTGATCCATCTCGCTGCTGATCCGAACCCGGACGCCGACTTCACGTCTTCGCTGCTGCCTGTGAATATTATCGGCACCTACAACATGCTGTTCGCCGCAAAAGCTCAAGGCTGCAAGCGCTTCATATTCGCGAGCAGTGCCCAGGCGATTGAGGGTTATCCGAAAGACGTCCAGATACATGAAGGGATGGCACCGAAACCAGGCAACCTTTATGGGGTCAGCAAAGCGTTTGGCGAAGCGCTGGCTTCGATGCATGCAAACGATGGTCAAATGACGACAATCGCGGTCCGTATTGCAAACGTAGCCAGATTTCACGCTGGCGAAACCCACAGCCCCCGGGACGTGGCCGCGTTTATCAGCTTCAGGGATGTCGTTGCGTTACTGGAGCGATGCGTCGAGGCCGAGCTGAGCGGATTCCATGTTGTCCATGGTGTCTCGGATAACCGCTACAAACGGCTTTCAATTGATCAGACCAGAAAAACCGTTGGGTACGCGCCGCTTGATAACTCATTCGAGATTCTGGAAGGGCGCGCCTGATCGAATTGGGTGCAGTGCTTGCGAGTTCGCCTGAGTGAATCAGGAACACATCTGACTGATGCGAAAGGAGTAAAAGGGTGGGGGGATTATTTGAAAAATATATCAACCCCCTTTTTCTTGTTGCCCGGCCGAGAGGTTATGTTATCTGACGAAACCCGCTGGCAAATACGTTGTGCTTACTGAAGGCCTTCTATGCAGACTGACCAAACCCGATTGCTCGCACTCACATTGCTTGAGATCAAGACGTTGCTGGGTGATTACCTGGGAAGTGATGTGGACGCACCAATGAGCGTTCGTATCGCGGCCCACCTTGCCTATGCCGTTCACAATGAAGCTGAGGCGGTGTACGGGCATGAGGATTTTCGGCTCGACAGCGTGGTCCGGAAAATCGCTGCGGTCGATGGAATTCTTGGGGTTTCGGAGGGGGCTGCATTGCTTGGCAGGTTTGGCGCCGAGGCCAAAAATACGATGGGTTAAATTCAGTTTGAATGATCGCTTGCGGCCAGAAACGGGATTTGATTTTGCTATTCACCCAACTCCCGAGCGTGCGAAATTATCAGACCTTCAATTGCTCACAAAGGCAGTTTCATGACCTCCACCCTGGCAGTCTCGGATATCGCTGGTCCATGGAGTGGGGATGCCCCCACAGGACTCATTCAGCGTTGCAAGGAGGCCTGGGATACGCCTTTGGAGAGATTGAATGATCTTATGGTTGCTACTTTTTTGAATCAGAACATTGCCACCGAACAGATGCTCATCGAGGCGAAACGCCGCCTGAAAGACCAGGAACGAGATGAAACCGAGTACTTCGACGGCCAGCTCCTCGAAGCAATCGAACGTTTGAAACCCGGGAAGTAATTCTTCCCGACGGTTTGTTGAAGTCGGGAATTGAAGAGACCTGCATGGGGCGGCAGCTTGTATTGCGCCACACAAAAACAAGATTCCGATCCCATGCAGGCCATCCGATTCTGACACAACGCGCTCACCCAAGCGCTTTCGCCAGAACCAGGTTAAACGCCGCTGGCGTACCCCAGAGTACATCGGCCCAGGCACCGCTGCCGGGCGTCAGCAACTGGCGCAGGTGCTGCTCATGGAACGCCTTGCCCAGCGAATCGACGCGAAACGCCGCCACCCACTGCTCGCGCCCCAGCTGGTAGGCCTTGCCGAAATCTTCCCAACTGTCGAAACAGTCCTGCGCCCGCTGTGCATTGAGCAGCAGCACACGCCAGGCGAGGTCGGGCTCGAGCCAACGCATCAGCAGCGCACAACGGACCAGAAACGCCACCCGCACACAGGCAAAGGCCATGGCCGCACGCGGCTCATCGCCAACCTTCAGTGCCTGCAGATCGAGGCCGTACCATCGCTGTTCGAGGGTCGCATTGAAATGCGACCGCACCGCTTCGTCATTGCAATCTCTGCGTATCCCGGCCTGGTGCAGCAGCGCTGCCCGCACGATTGTCTGCGCTTGCTCGGTGAAGTGATCGCACGCCGGCGAGTAGAAGCCCTCGACGTCCATCGCATCGGCCATGGGCCTGGCCAGCAGCAGCGACCAGTGCCTGCGTTGGCTGAACAACTGGGCGCCACGCGGTCTGAATGCTCGCCACAACATCCAGGCTGAAACAACAACTGCGATAAGCAAAAACATGCCGCTCTCCTTACCTTGCCCGGGCCTGCCAGGCCTGGATTTCCTCGGCCATTGGCGAGGTCATTTCCGGCCACGGCACACCTTCGGTGAGGTACAACGGGTCTTTGGGCTGACGCTCGATGTGTGTGCTGAAAATATGCCGGATGGCGTACTTGACCGACACCGTCTTCGGGGCAGCCTGCAGGAATTGCTGCGGCTGACGCCCGGCGACCAGCCATTCGACCATGGCGGACGGTGCATCGAGGCGCTCGTAAAGTTGCGGATATCGGGCAACCAGGCGAGTCTGGGCGGTCGGGTCGTTGACCTCCTCGATACGCAGCCAGCCTGCTTCGGTACGCACGATGCCGATGGCGATACAGTCGGCGGGTGTCTGCTGGTCGGTGCCCAGGGCATTCAGGCACTGCAGCAGGTCCTGGTAATAGCGCTCGACCGGAGGCCGGTTTTGCTTACCCTTGACCTGCTCGACCGTCAAGGTGCCGTCGGCCTGGACGATCAGGCTGATGGTGATGTGTGGCTGGCCCTGGCTGTCACGCAAACTGAACACGCGCATGCGCTGCTGTTCCACCGCTTCGGCATAGCGTTCGCCGTAGCCGCCAGTCAAGGCGCGGCGATCGGCGAACTGGCCCAGACAGTGGCGCATCACGTAGCTTTCAAAGGCCATTTCCGCGCGCAGCAAGGAACTTTCGGGACGCAGTTCCTGCAATAGGTGCTCAGCGGTGGTCACCCGCGCAAGCAAGGCCTCGGGCTGGCTCTGGCGCCAGCCTTGTTCGACCCGCGCCGCCATCTGCGCGTGTTCCTTTTGCCACAGCAACAACGCCTGGGGGCAGTTGATGCGTTCGAGCTTGCCCGCGAGCGCTGTGCCCTGGCGCGAGGTCAGGAACTCCACCAGCAAGGCCTCCTGGGCCAGCAGTGGCGCCTGCTGCGGATCGATCCACACCAGCGGTGCAAGTGAATCTCTGCCGGCCTCGCTCAAATGCCTGACTACCCAGGATGGCGGCTCGGCTCCCAATGCCTCGATAGCCTGCCCCATGCTCAGGATTCGTCGCGCAGGCTCGAAATTGCCGACCAGATGACGGTAGAAATGGTTGAGCAACCATTTGCCCACCTCTGGCGCATCACCTCGGGCCTTGCTGCGCTCGGCAATGCCACGCTTGAGTTGATCGGCATTGAGTGCATTGCGCGGGGCGTAACCGGACGTTCGCAGCTCCAGTGTCACTTCCATATCTGCCACCAGGCCTTGCCGGCCGGTTTTGCCTGCGCCTGCAGTTCGGCGATGCACTGGCGGATCAGTTCATTGTTTCCCTGATCAACTTCGTTGTTCGGATCACTGCGTTGAATGGAGCGCTGGTAATAGGCCATGGCCTCTTCCTTGCGCCCCAGTGCCTTGAATACATCGCCGGCACACCCCAACAGAGAGGGTTCGGCGAGTTCATCAATGACCGGCGCGTAACGTAGCAACAGGCTAGTGGCCGCCTCCGGCAGGCTGTATGACAGGTACAGGGCAATTTTCATTCGTGCGAACAGTGGCGAATATTCCAGGTCCTTGTCGCTGATTTCGCGATCTTCCTGCCATTTGAGAACGCGCTCCAGCCAGATCAGAATCTCGCGCTCGCGGTCCAGTTGAAACAGGGCGCGGGTGACGTCCTGTACGTAATCTTCCGGGTCGTGGCGGCCGTAGCCATAGTCGGCTGCGTAGTGCCAGAGTTGTTCGGCGGCTTCGGCGATGCCCGGGTTATCGTTCAGCAGAATGCGGTTGTCGAGGATGCCCTGATAGTGCTCGGCGAACGGGCTGGCGGCGATGCCACGGCTATGCAACTCAAGGGCCAGACCCATCAGTTTGTCGTTGTAGCATTGGTAATTGAGCGCAAGGTTGTTGCACAGCATCGAGTACAGGTGCGCGCAGGCATCGTAGCGGTGCCCGTGGCCGTTGGCGAAGCATTGCTCCATACGGGCCTGGCCCTGTTCGTAAGCAGCCTTTTGTACTTCTCGCAGCCGCCACCAGGCCGAATCTGTCTCCTCGCTTGAAAGGTTCTCGACATGCGCTTCGACCACGCTTTCAAGGGAAGTCGCAAAATTGTAGCAGTACATGCCACTGGCCAATGGCGGCAAGGGTTGGCGCAAGGCATCGGATATGCCGAACACATTGGCGTGGGCGCTGAACAGGCTGTAGACGCTGCGGTAGTCCTGCAGATCGCCGGCCGAAACCGCCTCGCGCAGCATCGTCAGTTCGGTGTTGGCGTCGATGCGCCCGGCCTGACGTTCACGCACCGCCACCAGGCGAGTGATCCACGGGTGATTCGGCGCGCGTCGCCGGGCTTCTGCAAGGGCCAGAGTGAAGACGTTGTCGATTTGCTCAAGGTCATCGCGCGCGTCATGCAGTGCATCGAGCAGCGGGCCCATGGACGGAGTCGACTCGTCCCGCCACGGCAGGCCGGACGTGAATCGCTCCAGCACCCTCTGATCATCACAGGCACGCATCACGCACAACGGCCACCACGCTGACTGATCCTCGGCATCGAGCAGGCGATCTTGTACCCAGTAGGCCGTGCCCGGCCACATTTTGCCGCGCATTTCATAGGTTTCCATGAATGCACGTTGCCCGGCGTCGTCGATCTGGCCGTTTTCAAGCAGCCAAGGCAAATGGAAGTCAACGAAGTTGTCACCGCCGCCGGAATCCAGACTCAGGGTCGCCACTTCACAGATTTTCAAAGCACCGGCCAGGTCGCCCTGGGCCTGCAATGAGCGGGCGGCCAGACGTGCCAGGCGCACTTCCCATTCTCGACGCTGGGGCAGCGACAATTCGGCGATCAATCGCACAACCGGCTGTTCGAACATCGCCAGGCGCAACGGAACGATTTCGATGAGCGCATCGCCCAGCCACAGCCAGTCGTTACCGTCGACATCCTGATCTTCGCCAGCGGTGCGTAATGCGGCAATTGCCGCCAGCGCGGCTTCGCGAGCTTCTTCGTCGCGTTCATGGGCGGCCAGCGCCTGGGCCCGTCGCTGGTGTTGATCGGCATCGTCCCAGGCCCGCAGTGCATGACGGTCGGGGTTGATCAGGGCGAGGGTGTGACGCACTTCGATGGTCTTCAGGGCGACGTCGAGTGTGGCGTGTTGGAGATCTTCGAAAATGCGGTAGCGCCGGTACTGCTCGATATCGAACGGCAGCGGCTCGTTGGTCAATTGCTGAAGGGTGTCGAGCGCCTGAAGCAGGCCCTGCTCATCTTTGAGGTAGTTGTCCAGCCGCAGTTGGTAGATCAGCAGGTTGACCTTGAGTTCGTTGCGCTCATCATCAGGCGTAGCTTCGATCAGTGCCTGGCCGTCGTCGGCCAGTACCGCCCTGGCCGCGTCTGCATCACCCGCGTTGACCCACAGCACGTGTAGCCGTCCGATCGATTCCAGCGAGGTTGTCTTGAGCGGTTGGCCGCGCAGCTGGCCCAACAGGTAGTCGACACCATGTTCCTGATGCTCGACCTCAAGACGATCCATGAATTGATCCAGCTGGATGCCGGACAGCACGGTGCTGTTTTGCGTCATTGTGAACTCCATTTGCGAATGACTGTGCATCGCCCGATGCGTCCTGCATCGGTGCCCTCGAGTGAGGCAACGGTACTCGTGCACGTCTGCCTTTTACAGGTCACGAATGACGAAAGGGATCGGGCAATACAGCGAGGTGCCGCACGCTACCAGTTGGCGTTTGAAAAACCAAGAGTGCGCCGGGAGGCAACGCCAAATGATTGACTTGCACACAGCGAATCAGAGGAAGTGGAGCATCACAACTCAATCGCCCAGGTCTGACTTACAAGCTCTTTTCCAAAGCTCTGAATTGACTCTTCTTCCATTAATTGAAACCCCGCTCGCTGATACAGACGGCGAGCCTCTACCAGATTGCTGGTGGTCCACAAAATCATCTTTTCGTACCCGACATCCCGGGCAAAGCGCAGACACTCTTCAACCAGTCGGTTGCCGATCCCCAACCCCCGAGCACTGGCGTCGACAAACAGCATGCGCAGTTTTGCCGTGCTTTCGTCGTGCCGGATGACAAACACGGAGCCCACCACCTTGCCGTCCTTTTCCGCTATCCAGCAGCGTTCGCTGGCAGGGTCGAACTCACGCAGGTACTTGGCGACGATCTCGGCGACCAGCGCTTCGAACTCCCAGTTCCAGCCATATTCGCGGGTGTAGATCACGGTTTGTTGCTGCACCACCAGCCCCATGTCGCCGGGTTGCGGGTCGCGCAACAGGTAGGTCGGCTGTTGGCGGCCCTCGAGCAAGGTCTGGATCTGCCTCATGGACTCGATCAATTGCAGTTGCTGCGGCTCGGCCAGGCGTTCGAGCAGGGTGATGACTTCCTGCCGCGACGCTTGTTCCAGCGGGGCGAGTATTTCGCGGCCGAGGTCGGTGATGTGCAACTGGCTGGCGCGGGCGTCGGTGGCAGAGGGGACTTTCTGGATCAGGCCTTTTTTGTCGAAGCCGCTGATGATACGGCTCATGTAGCCCGCGTCGAGGCTCAGCATCTGGCGCAGGTCGGCGCTGGTCAGATCGCCGCCAGAGGCCAGTTCGTAGAGGATGCGCAGCTCGGTCAACGAGTAGTCGCTTTGCAGCAGGTGTTCCTGCAGAACGCCGATCTGGTGGGTGTAGAAGCGGTTGAATTGCCGGACGATGTCGGCTCGTTCGATGAGAGGGGGCGTGGACATGGTGGGTGCTCAAATGGTTGCCTTGAGCAACTATATAGTTGCTCAAGGCAACCAAGTCAAATGAATTGCTGACCAACGGCAGCCTCCCTTATCCTGCGTGTTCATGGAGCCACACTCACAAGGAAAGAACGTGAAATTACTGATTGCTGCGTCTGTATTGGCCCTTCTGGCCGGTTGTGCATCCCACGGCAAGAGCGACGATGCCATTTACCGGGAAGCCGCCGACGCCCATGTCATGACCCTTCCTGCCGGGCAGAACAAGGTCAGCTTGCCTGCGACCAAAATCCTGAGTCACGGCCTGATCGGTGACAATCTGGCGATCGCGGTGGGAGGCGGGGCCAACGCTACGCTGCTCAAGCAACAACTGCTGATCGCCAAGTCTGCCGGCGAAAGCGGCTTCTTGATCATCGGTGCGGGGACGTCACTCGATGTGGCCATCATCAAGAATGCGTTTGAGTCGCTCGATCTGAATGGCATGCGCATCTATTACGCGGGCGGTGAAGGTCAGAAGGATGCGGCGCGCAGTGCCGTAGAAAAAGCCCAGGCGAAATTCCAGTACATCAGCGTGCAATGAGCGAGGCTGCGTCACGACGTGCGCATTGAGAATGCACACGTCGTGGCACGGACGGCGTTGATCACGCCGGGGACAAACGCATGCCCATATCGACGGTGCGGCTCTCAAACCCGAACTCTGCATACATCCGTGCCGCGCGTTCATTGAACGGCCAGACCGATAATCTCAACTCCTGGGCGTTGTGTTCGATGGCCCAGCCTTTGACCCGCTCCATCAATTGACGGCCGATGCCTTTGCCCCAGAAGGCCTCGGCGACGCACACCGATCCGATGCGCACGATGTTCATGGGTTGCATCAGTGGGCTGTTGCTGGCTGAGAAGCTGGCAGCGATGAAGCCTGCGGGCTGCTGACCGACGTGTGCAATGAAGACAACCTGACCCGGTTTGTCGAAGTAGTTCATCCAGTGCGGCAGGTCACGGGCGAAGTCCTCGGTGGTGGCGGTGTAGATGTCGGGTCGGGCTGCGTGGTGGACGGCGTTGAGAATCTGGCCCAGTTCGCAAACGATCAATGCATCTTCAGCGGTGGCAATTCTGTACTGCGTGGTGTCGTCCATGGGGCGTCACGTTCCTTCAGTGGCGGGTGGCTGCTTCAGTTCAGGGGATCGAGGACGAAGTCCGCCGGATCAAACCGCTCGGTCGTGTCCATTTGTATGTTTCTGAGGCTCACCGTTTCCAGGTGTGTGGCGTAGAGAGATTCAGAAAACCAGGTGATCAACAGAGTGCGGCGGCGTGCGCCGGTGGGGTTCAAGCTGCCGGCGTGGATCAGGTCGGCATCGAATATCAGGATGTCGCCAGCACTGCCGCAAAGCTGCACCGAGCGGGATTCGTCAGTGAAATCGAACGGGGGCTCGCCGAGTGCAGGGCGATGGCTGCCGGGGACGAGGCGGGTTGCGCCGTTCTCCGGGCCGTAATCGTCGAGGTACACCAGCGCGTTGACGGTATCGCCGGGGCGTTGCGTCGACAAGTCTCGGTGCAACTGTTGATGGCCGCCACCGGCAAGCGGCTCGCGGCCCTCCACCTGGGAGAGGAAGAAGCGTTCGCCGATCAACTCGCCCACCACCGCCAGCACTTGTGGCAATCGGCACACGGCCTGAACGGTCGGATCCGTGTCCAGCAGCGAATGGCGCCAGTCGATGCCACGGGGCACGGGCCATTCGCTTGAGGGCCTTACGCCGGTGTCGAACGTGTTCCGAAGTCCGGTCAGCCATGCAGCCGGGATTGCCTGGCGGAGCAGGGCGTAGCCGTATTGGTGAAGTTGTCTAGCGCAGGGCGTAGACATAGGCATCCGTTGCCGTATCGTCATCCAGAGTCACCTTGGTCAAAACCCGCTGTTATTCAGCCCTTTCAAACTCATCAAGCGCCGCCCGGTGCTACGCGGGCAACACCGTCATCAGTTCGGGAGTGACCGGGTCAGAAACCCGTCGATCAAGGCCACCACCTGTTGCTGGATCACCTCACGCGAACGGCCGCCGCCATCCCCGCAAATGATGCCGTCGCCTGGTGAGTCTTCTTCAAGCAACTCCACTGCGCCGGGCTTGCACGATGCCATGAAGCTGAAATGGCTGGCGTCGCTGATCTCGACATACTGCGACGATGCCGAAGGCAGCCGCTTGGCAAGATTGGCCGACTCCAATTGGGCGGGCAGGTCTTCTGACGGTACGCCAGCGCCAATCACCAGTGTCGGAATCGGCAGCGCGGCGAGGCTTGTATCGGTCATGCCGCGTGACAGGCCCAGGTCCAGTGAAACGATCGCGCTGACGCGTTTGTCGCTCAAGTCCGCGCTCATCCGGCTCTTCGATTCTGGCGTGTCGGCGACGTTGATCGTCTTGTAGACCGAGCAACTGGCCAGTTTTTGATGGGCTGTGCAGTCCTTCGCAAAGCGCTCGGGATCGAACCGTGAACCGGCGATTTCGAGGGCGGTCCAGCCGCCGAGTGAATGGCCGGCTACTGCAATTCGACGCATCGAAACGGCCCCCGTTTGCTCGGGCCGAGCGGTGACCGCATCGATGACGCGGCTGATGTCGGCAGGTCGCTGCCACAACTGTGCAGCGGCTTGAGGGCTGCGGTCATGCGTCGTGGTGCCGGGATGGTTGACCGCCGCCACGATGTAACCCTGACGGGCCAAGGCGGTAGCCAGCCAAGCCTGGTTGCTCCAGTTCCCTCGGTAACCATGCGAGAGCACCAGTAACGGATGCTCACCGGTAGTCGGTGGTGCATCGCGCACTGCCGCCGTCCCGACGAACACAATATCGTCGGCAATCAACTGCGGGGTGGCGGTGGTCTTGGCGGGATACCAGACGACCATCTCCAGCGGACGGTCGTTGTGCGCATCCGGCAGTGTGGCGGTCCGGAAACCGATGGGGTTTTCGTCAGCGTGTGCGCTGGCCGAAAGGCAGATCAGAAGCAGGATGCGTAAAGCGTTTTTCATTGTTTTTATCTTCCTTGATCAAATCGGGCAAACAGGACGTTCGCCCAGACGTTCTACCAGTCTTACGAGATAACCGTCGGGATCCTGAACGAGAAATTCACGCTGGCCGACTTCGACATCGTCAGCGCGATACCAGGTGTCTTTGCAGGTTTTATAGAGTGAGACCTTGGCGGTGCCCAGTCTTTCGATGATGGGGGCAACCGCCTCAACGTCAATCTGCAGATTGACGCCTCTTCCGAAAGGCTTGCTCAGATCCGCCGTCAGCCACTGGCCTGCATTCGGTTCAACCTGCTCGAGCATGACTTGAGCGCCATTCAGGTCGAGGTAGGCGAAGCCATCTTCAGGGCGTTGATAAGCGATGTTGAACCCCAGGCAGGAGACCCAGAACGCGAGGCTGGCCTGCAGATCCGTGACCATCAATTCTGGAACCAGTTTGTTCCGTTCAAACATGGGGTGAATTCCTTTTCGTTGAAGTCGGGACAACGGCGCCAGACTTCTTCCCCGCAGTAATACGAGTCGGGCGCATGGTAAGCGCGAATCGGGGAGCACCGGAAGCTGCACGCATCAAAAATCGTCACAAACCGCGATGACCGGGCCGTCTCTCCATACCTGTAAAAAAACTGACTAGAATCCACAGACACCCATTCATTCAAGGAACGACCGATGTCCGGTTTACGCACATTGATTGCGACCACGACCTGTATTGCGCTGCTGAGCAGTTCGGTGACAGCGCTGGCCGATCCTGGCAACGGAAAGGGGCAGGGCAAAGGCAATCCGCATAACAGCCAGGGCCATGGCAATCAGGGGAAAAAAGGCGGGGACGGGTATCAGGGGCATGGTCCGAGTATCGACTACGCCGGGGTGATCGGGATTGTGGACGGGTATCGCGGCTACTGGACCCCGGGCCCGGCGTTGCCGCCCGGGATCCAGAAGAACCTGGCCCGGGGCAAGCCGCTCCCACCCGGGATTGCGAAGAAGCTCGATGGTCGACTGGTCGGCAGACTGCCGCACTACGACGGCTACGAATGGCAGCAGGTCGGCACCGATCTGATCCTGGTCGCGCTGGCCACCGGGTTGATTTATGAAGTGCTAAACGGCGCCTTCGATTGAAAAATAGATCTGTCCCCATATGATGCAGACATGAGGGGAATTCCGTTTTATTTGTTTCATTGCCTGGCGACGGAGAAGTCAGTCAGGGAGGTAGGGTTTTACCGATTTCTCAAGAAGTTCTACCAGCTCCGGATCCATGTAGTGATAGTCATCCGGAATGTCCAGCGAGTGAATTCGCTTGTGCTCCAGCAGCCGGGCGTACTCGGCCCGCAGGCGATTCAGGTGTTTGGTTTCCATCACAAAAATGAAATCGGCCCAGCGAATATCCGCTGGGCCGATGGTCTTGCGTGCATTGGGGCTGGTGCCCGCTGAACGAACATTGAAGCCGGGCCGGCGGCGCCAGACTGCTTCCGCTGTTGGGCTGCGCCATTGGTTACGACTGCAAATGAACAGTAGGTTCGTCACTCTTGATCCAGCAATTGGCGGGTGGAACGAATGGGGTAGCTCATGCCGAGTTGGCGAGCCCTGACCAGTTTGGTGGATCGGATGTACATCAACTTCCAGTTCTTTTCCGGTTTGAAAGTTGGCGGACGAACCGCTTTGTCATTGCCGTGTTTACGGGCCTGGGTGCGTCTCCAGGCGCGGGTTCTGTTCATGGTCTGTCCTCGTGAATACCGGGTTCAGCAGCCGCGGTAATACGAGTTGGGCGTATGGTAAACGCGAATCGGGAGTACCGAAAGCTGGACGCATTGAAAATCGTCATTTGCCGCCATGAATGGCGGCGGTGCGGGATTCTCACCAAGAACTCGCGAAACGCCTTTCAGCCGGAGGCAGGAAAAATAAATCTGTCCCCTTTAAGGACTGTCCCCTTTAAGGACTCAATGCCTTGAGCTGTCGCGCCAACTCCAGCGCCACCCGACCACTACCCACCGTCGGCAACAGATGCGTGAAGGGAATATCGATGATCCGGTTCTCGCGCACCGCCCGCAGGGTCGACAGCACCGGATCCTGCCTCAGCAACTGACGCTTGCGACTGGCCGGCGACCATTGCGCGTCGGCCAGCAGGATCACGTCGGGGTCACTGGCGAGCAGGGTTTCGCGGCTGGCGGTCACCCGGTATTGATTGATGTCGGCGAACAGGTTTCGAGCCCCGGCTGCGGCCAGCAGGGTGGTGACAAATCCACGCCGGCCTTCACTGTCGAGACCGTTGACCTCGCTGTCGAGATAGAACACTGACAGCGGCCTGCCCGGGCGGGTTAAAGCCTTGGCCTTTTCCAGATCGGCATCCATCGCATCGCTCAGTTCTCGAGCGCGCTGCTGTCGGTGCAGCAAGGCTCCGAGGGTCGAGAGGTCGTTGCGGATGTGTTCGAAGTAATCCAGCGAATGTCCGTTGCAGGCCGACTCCAGCAAATACGAAGCCACGCCGTTGCGCCCCAGTCCGCTGCGTGACGTGACGCCGTTGCCAAACGCCGTGGCGAAGCCGCCGACCACCAGATCCGGTTTCTGCGCGTACAGCACTTCGCTCGATGGATAGCGGGGCGAAATCACCGGCACGCCGAAGTACTCGGATTGCGGCGCACCGGTGTCATCCAGATAGGCGACGCCGGCCAGCGCCGGGCCGGCGCCCAACGCCAACACGAGATCGGCCGCATGCTGATTGAGGGCGACAATCCGCGACGGTGGTGATGCCGGCAGGTGCCAGGTCTCGCCACAATTGCGGTAGTCATCTGCCAGAACCGGAGAAGCGCAGAGCAGGGCACCCGCCAGAAGGCACAGCGTTCTCACGAGCGCTCCTTGATCAACAGATCCTCGACCACTTCGCCGCCCACCAGGTGCACTTCGACCAGCCGTTGCGCATCCGCGTGGCTGCGTACGCCATACCAGCAGGTCTCCGGATACACCGTCATGACCGGCCCCAGGTTGCACGGGAACTGACAGTGCGTGCGGGTCAGCAAAACCCCGCCCGGTGTCTCGATGCGGTCATGCGCCAGCAAGTGCCGACGCAGGGTTTTCCATATCTGCAAGGCGCCGCGCTGGGTGCAGCGCGGGCCGGTGCAGAGGAACACGTGGCGGGCATGGGCGGGAACATGCGACCAGTCCGGGTGCGTGTCGACGCCGTCGATGGTTTTGATTTCAGCCATCAGAAACGGTACGTGTAGCGCACTTCGGAGGTGAACGGCCGTCCGAGGTTGTCGACGTTGTTCGAGCGGCTGGTGACGTAATCGCGGTCGAACAGGTTTTCCACCAGCAGGCTCAACCGGTGCTGGTGCGCGCCGTCCAGGTAGCGATAAGCGTCGGCGTCCACCACGGAGTAATGGCCGTACTCGACCTGTTTCGAGCTGATCACATCGCGAATGTAGCGGATCGCACCGCCGGCCCCCCACATCCGGTCAACCGACTCGTAACCGATGCGCGAGCGGGCGAAGAAGCTCGGCACATCGTTCAGCGTCACCCCGGCGCGCGATTCGGTGAGGTTGCGAGTCATGTCCGCTTGCAGGCTCCATTGCTCGTTGAGCGCCAGTTTCGCGTCCGCCTCGAAACCGCGCATCTGGATCCGCCCCTGGCCGTTGACCCATTGGATGTCGTCGAGGGTGATCAGGTCGTCGATCTTGCGTTTGAACAGGGTGGCGCTGGCGCTGAATTCGCGATCGAGCAGCAGGCCTTTGTAGTCGAGACCCAGTTCGGCGTTACGGCTTTTCTCCGGTTTCAGGTTGCGGTTGCCCAACTCGTCGCCCGGTTCGTTGACGAACAACTGCTCGGCGTTCGGCAGTTTGTAGGCAGTGCCGTACTGGCCGCGCAGTGCCCAGTGTTCATTGAGGTCGTACAGCGAAGTGAGCATGCCGACCGTGGCGCTGTCGCCGCCGCTCATGGCTTCGTGACGAATGCCGATGCTCGGATGCCAGTCGGGCAGGGCGTCGATCTGCGGGCGCAACTGGGTGTACAGCGCGTGGGCTTCGGCCTTGTCATTGTCGATGATCAGCACATCGTCCTGGCCTTTGAACCACTGGTTGTCCGTCCCGAACACCAGCACATGGCCGCCGGGCAATTCGGCTTTGCCTTCGGCCTGCACGCCCCAGTCGGTGAAGCCCCAGTAGTCGTTGTGATTGATGGTTCTGGTGCCGCCATTGGCGGTGTTGTTGATGCGCGTGTAGCGGGTGTCCCAGTCGTTGATGTGGCCTTTGACGAAATAGCTCAGGCGCTCGTTGATGTTCTGTTCGAAGGTCGCCGTGGCGATCTGCTGGACGCGGTCGTTGGTGGTCTTGTGGTTGTCGACCGGGCGGGCGAAGTCGAGGTTGGCGTCGGCGTATTGGTAGAACAATTCCATCCGCGCATCGTCGCCAAAGGACTGAATCGCCTTGCCGCCGAAGGTGGTGACTTCGTAGGCGCGCTTCTTGTTGCTGTCGTTCTTGATGTCGCGATTGCGAAACGGCTGATAGCCATCCGAAACGTTATGACTGACGTAGGCCAGCAAGCCCAGATCGCCGAAACCGTTGGTGAAGATGTTCTCGACTCGCGCATCCTCGGTGGTGCCACCGAAGGTATCCACGCCCATGTTCACTTCGCCGGAGGCTTTGCGGCTTTGCGGGCTGCGGGTGACGATGTTGATCACGCCGGACACGGCCTGAGTGCCGAACAGCAGGCTCTGCCCGCCCTTGAGCACTTCGATGCGTTCGATGGCGTTGGCCGGCAGGGTGTCCAGGTACAGGCCGCCGTACAGGCGATTGTTCAGACGCACGCCGTCGAGCAGGATCAGCGTGTCATCGTTGCGCCCGCCCAGCAGGGAATAGGTGCCGTAGTCGAACGGGCCGTTTTTCGGCGCGACGTACAGGCCGGGAATGAACATCTGCATCACGCGGGTGACATCGGCGCTGGGGCCGGCACGTTCGATCTGCTCGCGGGTGACGATCTCGACCTTGCTGCCGAACTGCGCCATGTCGGCCACGGTCGTGGACTCCACGGACGGCGCGGAAACGATTTGCTGAGTGAGTTCGAGCGGCGCGTCGTCCGCCAGCAACAGGGGGCTGAACAGACAGCCAAGCAACAGGGATGGAGCCGGAGTGTTGAAAGGTCGAATCATTGTCTTCTCGAAAGGATCTTCGCAGAAGAGCATGCAGGAGAAGGCATCGCGCACACGCCGACACCGGCCCATGCCCGCCCACCGCAGGAGTTTGCCAAACAGAATTTCAGGCCGGTCTCCGGGCTCGCGCGTATGGACGCTTTCACCTTCCCATGGCCGTCTGGCCACAGTGGTGTGTCGAAAGCATCACGCGCCTACCGTTGCGGGGGCAGCACCGGACTTGTTCGAAAAGAACGTACCGGTTTCCCGTTTCACCCCATGCACGGCGGCATGGGACACCTGAAACAGGGCGGCATCTGAACATTCGGATGACCGCTCGTCAACTTTCCGGGTCAAGCCTCGTGCGTGTTCTGCTGAACGAAGCGCTCGATCAACCACCGCGCCGCCGGGCCCGGTGGCACATCGGTACGGTAGATCGCGTCGAAGGTGTATTGCCCGCTGGCGTACTCCGACAAATCCAGCTGTACCAGTCGGCCGCTGTCCAGATCCTCCTGAATCATCGGCTTCGGCATATTCCCCCAGCCGATGCCCTCGCGCAGCAACATGTGTTTGGCACCCAGGTCCGCCAGGCGCCAGGTGCGGTTGCTCAGCACGGCGAACTCCCTGTCCTTGGTCAGGCGTGAGCGATCGGACAGCACCAGTTGCGTATGCTCACGTCCGGCACCGGGAACGTTGGCTTCGCCCGAAGCCAGCGGATGATTCGGTGCCGCCACCGGAATCAGCTCGACGCTGCCGATGCCGATTCTTTCGATACCGTTGATGCCGTCGTTCATGGGCCCGCTGACGCCGACCACCGCGCCGCGATTGATCACCCGTTCAGTCACGGCGCCGAGTGCTTCCATGTGCAGGTGCAGGGCCACGGTGGGGAATTCTTCCCGAAAGGATTTCAGCGCATCCACCACGCGCTCGGCGGGCAACATCACGTCGAGCACCACGTGCACTTCGGCCTCCAGCCCCTGCAGCAGGCCTTTGACCTTGGCTCGCAAACCGTGCACGCCGTTGGCGATGGTCCGGGCTTCGGCCAGCACGGTGCGGCCGGCGTCGGTCAGTTGCGGTTTGCGGGTGGTTTCGCGATCAAACAGGGTGACGCCCAATTGCATCTCAAGGTTGGCGATCGAGTAGCTGATCACCGACGTCGCCCGGTGAAGCTTGCGCGCAGCGGCTGCAAAACTGCCGACTTCGACGACAGTCAGGAATACACGCAGTTGATCGAGTGTCGGT
Organism: Pseudomonas sp. GW822-FHT03F04; assembly: GCF_058801405.1. Lineage (NCBI taxonomy): Bacteria > Pseudomonadati > Pseudomonadota > Gammaproteobacteria > Pseudomonadales > Pseudomonadaceae > Pseudomonas > Pseudomonas sp. GW822-FHT03F04. Next base: position 17,704 of record NZ_JBXANF010000014.1, on the reverse strand, counting down.
GTGCCTGGATCGGAGATCATGCCTGTGTCCTTGAGTCGCCATGGGCGCGTTACCGTGGAATATGCAGCTTACCTATTTTATCGAACGTAATGATCTAAATTAGTCGGCTATTCAGATGAGCTGCCGAGGCGCAACATTTCTTCATCCGGACGGTTCAAGTCGAACCGGACCCCATTGAAGGAAATACTCCCATGGCTACTTCTGCAAACATCGCTCAAACACAGGCTTCTGAACAGAACGCTTCCGACACCAAACAAGCTTCGGCTGCCTTGATTGGCCGCGTATTGCTCAGCGTGATTTTCATTCTCTCCGGTTTTTCCAAACTGGCCGCTCCGGCCATGATGATCGGTTACATCGGCTCGGTGGGCCTGCCGCTTCCACAAGTGGCACTGGCAGTGGCGATCATCGTTGAAGTCGGTGGTGGCCTGGCGCTGATCGCCGGATACCGCACCCGCACCGTCGCCGCTGTGCTGGCTGCGTTCAGCGTGTTCACCGCACTGGCCTTCCACAGTGCACTGGCTGACCAGAACCAGTTCATCCACTTCTTCAAGAACATCGCCATGGCCGGTGGCCTGTTGCAGGTCGTGGCCTTCGGCGCCGGCCGCTTCAGCCTCGACGCTCGTCGCGGTTGATACCCGAGCGCGGTGAAGGACAGGTTCCTTCACCGCGTTTCAGCATTTTTTGTTGGCCGTACCCCGCGACAGAACCGAGTAATCATCATGACCGTTCAGCAGCAACTTTCTGGCTATACCCGTGAGACCCATACCCTCCGAGCAATCCGTTATCGCACCAGCGGCAGTGGGCATGGCGCGATCGTGCGACTGATGAGCCCTTCGGATCTGGGGCATCTGATCAAGCCGTTTGTGTTTCTCGATCTGTTTGAAGGCGAGGCCTCGTTCATTCACGGCATGCCGATGCATCCGCATTCGGGGATCGCCACCGTCACGGTGATTACCGAAGGCAACTTGCGTTTCGAGGACGCCGAGTCGGGCAAGGGCATGATTGATTACGGCGGTGTCGAGTGGATGCGGGCGGGCGGCGGTGTCTGGCACGGCAAGGAAATGTCGGTGGGTACTTCGGAGCGGGTTCAGGGCTTTCAACTGTGGGTGGCGCTGCCTCCAGAGCTGGAAAACGCCAGTGTCGACAGCCAATACCTTGAGTCCGGCGCGATGCCTGAAGTGGGGCCGGCGCGGGTGATTCTCGGCTTGCACCAAGGTGTCCAGAGCCCGGTTAGAGCGCCTGCGGGAATGAATTACTTGTTGGTCACGCTGGGTGCCGGGGAATCCTGGACGTACACCCCACCCGAAGGTCACGAGTCGTTATGGCTGAGTGTCAGCCGTGGATTACTGGCGGCGCCGGATCTGGTCAGCGCGGGTGAAATGGCGGTCTTCGAACCTGGCAACGGCGCCGTGACGCTAAAGGCCATGCGCGAAGGCACGGTGTTCGTGATCGGCTCGGCGCAACCACATCCCTATGACCTGGCGCTGGGAAACTACTCCGTGCACACCAACCCGCAAGCCTTGCGAGAGGGTGAGGCGAAGATTGCGGAAATCGGTGGGCGGTTGCGTGAGTATCTCAAACAGTCGGACGGGTCGGCTGCCGTGCCGGTGTTCAAGTAAGCCGGGTCTGGCCTGGGAATTCACTCAGGCCATGTATCCCTCGACACCATCCCACAACAGTTTCAGCGCCGTGACTACCAGCAGGCCATAACAGGCGCGGTACATCTGGCGCTGATCCAGTCTGGCGTGCAGCCGCCAGCCCAGCCAGACCCCGCTGGGTACTGCGAGCAGGCTGACGAACATCAGCGTCAGGACGTTGCCGCTGGGTTTGGCCAGCAGCAGCCAGGGTACGGCTTTAAGCAGATTGCCGACCGTGAAAAACAGGCTGGTGGTTCCGGCATACATCTGTTTGCTCAGGCCCAGCGGCAACAGATAGATTGCCAGCGGCGGCCCGCCGGAGTGCGCGACCATGGTCGTGATGCCCGATGTAAGGCCGGCGGCCAGCGCTTTGGGCGATGAGCGCGGCTTCACGCGGACTTCTCCACCCGCCTTGAACCACAAACCGACAAACAGCAGGGTGACCACCGCCATTACGATGGCGATCGCTCGGTGATCCAGCACCCGAAAAAGCAGATAACCCAGGCCTATGCCGACGACCAGTCCTGGTACCAGCAGGCGCAGATCCGGTTTTGACCAGGTTGAAGGCTTCCAGTAGCGCAGACTGAACAAGTCCATGGCGACAAACAGCGGCGCCAACAGCCCGCCAGCCGTGATCGGGTCCATCACCAACGACAGCAACGGAATCCCGACAATCGCGAAACCACCGCCGAACGCGCCCTTCATGAAGCAGATCAGGAACACGCCGGCGAAGGTGACGAGGAGGGTGGTGAGGGTCAGTTCCAAGGTTTTCGCTCACTTCATGAGGGCGGGAAATGGCCTTAATTTCGCTCATGATCTGCGCGGTTAACAGTTACAGTTTTGAGGTTATTCCGTGGGCCAGTTGCCGGGCGGATCATGGGTTTGAACCCAGATCGATACTGTTGTCATTGGATGCGGGTCGAAGCTTCGGCTTCGGGCATGTGGAGCGTAATCCATCGATGTGCTCCATCAACCCATCAGGAATGTTCTGCCACATCGGATCAAGTATGAAATCAACGCCTTCGCGGCGAGCCATCTTCGCCGCCGGTACAAAGTCTGCATCACCCGCAATGAGGACGATCTGATCGACTTGTTGCTTGAACGAAAGTGATGCGACATCGACGCCGATTCTCATATCAACCCCCTTTTGTCGGGTGTCTATGCTGACGTCGGTTTCTGTCAGGTCGGATATCTGAATTTTGCCTTTGAGCAGCTCGGCGATTCTTGAGGGTTTGATTGTCCATTTCACATCTTTCGATAGATGTCCCAGCCGCAGGGCCAGTTTGCGTTTGCTTCGCAACCGAATATGTAGCTCTCTACGAAAAACCGCTTCTTTGGATTTGGAGAAGTCCACGAATTTTTTCGTTATGGGGTTGTGCTGCTTTGTGTCCAATGGAGGGCAGTCGTAGAAAAATATTCTATAAAGCTCTTTTCTGGGACGTTGCTGCGGCCCTGAAGGCAGGCCACTTTGACCAGAGAAGGCTCTGGACATCAGGTGAGCTGTTGCCCATCGGTGTACCAGATCGGCAGCGCGTTCGGCATTGAATGCGTTGTGAGGTTCTATCCTTCGAAATCGCTTGATGAAGTAGGCACCGTCAACCAGAACCGCTGTGGGCATACGTTCTTCCTGAAAACAAAAACGCCCAAGGGTTTGGCACGTCCTGGATGGTTAGGACGGCTTACTGCCTTGGGCGGGATGTGGGTAGGTTAGGGAGCGATGACGGTGCCGTCAATCGCGCCTTCTTTGTTTTGATCAAGGCCTGCCCATCAGTCTTGAATGTGCTTTTCATTCTGTCGATGAGCAGGGACCGGGGGAAAGATAAAGCCTAAGGAATTGGCCCACAAGCCAGCACTTTCTGACGTATTTGTAGGTTTTTGCGCAAGGGCTTGTAGCTTGAAGGAATGGGGTATGACTGTTTTGAACGGTCAATATCAAAACACGCAGTCGTACAGATTGGAGTATCTGAAATAAAGGGGAAAAGTTGATGCTTGAAGACATCCTGACCGAAGGCCTGTCCGTAGTGTTCTGCGGGATCAACCCTGGCCTGTTAGCGGCGGAGCAGGGGCATCACTTCGCCGGACGAAGCAATCGCTTCTGGCGCACGTTGCACCTGGCTGGGTTCACACCGCACGAGGTGAGCCCTGAAAGCGATCGTACGATCCTGCAATTTCATTGCGGGTTGACCGCCGTGGTCGAGCGTCCGACGGTCCGGGCGGATCAGTTATCGGCGGACGAATTCACCGCCGCCGCTGCGAATTTCGAACGCAAGATCGCCCGGTATTCGCCGCGCTTCGTGGCGTTTCTCGGCAAGGCTGCCTATGCCGGGTTGTCCGGGAAAAAGTCGATTGAATGGGGGCTGCAAAACACCCCGTTTGGCGGTGCGGCAGTGTGGGTTCTGCCGAATCCCAGCGGCCGCAATCTGGCGTTCAACCAGGAACAACTGGTGATGGCGTATCGACAGCTTTACCTGTCATCGAGCGAAACCACATAAGCACGAAACATGTCGGCCATCGCCTCCGCACGCGCGGTGATTTCGTCGTCAGTACGCGGGCTGAGTGAGAAATCCTTCCCCACCGAACTGAGTGTGGCCAGGATCAGATCGCAGGCCAGTGTGCGAGTGGATTCGCTCGCCTCGGGCAGCAATTCAACCATGAACGCCTCAAAGGTTCGCTTGCCCGCCGCCCGTACTTCATGGGCTTCCGGCGCATCGCGATAAAGCGGTGCCGCATCGCTCAACGCACCACGCATCTGCGCCTCTTCACACTCCGAACGGATAAACGCATGCACCAGCGTGCGCAGACGATCCAGTGGCGATGCTTCCCGATTTTGCAGAATCCGCTGCAGCATCTCCGTGGTTTGCAACCACTCATCACTCTGCAACCGAAACAGAATCGCCGCCTTGTTCGGGAAGTACTGATACAGCGAGCCCACGCTCACGCCAGCCTTCTCCGCAACCCGCGCCGTGGTGAATCGGGCCGCACCTTCTTTGGCCAAAACCTGAATAGCCGCCTGCAGAATCGCGGAAACCAACTCGGCGGAGCGGGCCTGTTGCGGCTGTTTGCGTGAGGAAATACGGGCAGTCTGACGGTCGGTCATGGTCGGCTCAGGCGTGTAGAGGGAATGCGAATAGCGAATCGGGCCATTCGCTCGCATCATTTAAACGCGACGAATCATTCGCATTTTAGCCCTCAACTGACGGAAAACCACCATGACAACCTTGACCACTGAACCCCTGGCAACTCTGATCGAACGCCTCTACACCCAGGCCAGCGCCGCCACCAGTCCGCTCCTGAACACCGTGTCCAATGAAGAACGTGAACGCCTGATGCACAGCAAAACCGAGTACCGCGAACTCTACGGCATGCTCAAAGACCTGTGGCTGCCTGTCTCCCGCGACACCGGCAAACTGCTGTACATGCTGGCCCGTAGCACCCAGGCCAAAGCCATCGTTGAGTTCGGAACCTCGTTCGGCCTGTCGACCCTGCACCTGGCAGCGGCGCTGCGGGACAATGGCGGCGGTGCGCTGATCGGCAGCGAATTCGAACCGTCGAAAATCGAACTGGCGCGGTATCACTTCGTTGAGGGTGGCGTCAGTGATCTGATTGAAATCCGCGAAGGTGATGCACTGGTGACCTTGGCGAGCGACCTGCCGGAAACGGTCGATCTGTTGCTGCTCGATGGCGCCAAGGCGTTGTATGGCGATGTGTTGCATCTGGTTGAAAAACACCTGCGACCTGGCGCGCTGGTGGTGGCCGACAACACCAATTACTGCCCGGAATACCTGGCCCATGTGCGCTCGCCGGAGAACGGTTACCTCAGCGTGCCGTTTGCCGATGACATTGAAGTGTCGATGCGGTTGGGCTGAGCGGTGGCATCCGAAATGCCGCGAGGGTGCGTGTTGCTTTAGAAGCGGACCTTCGAGGCATTTTTCGGTTTGATCTTTCATGCATGCGACAGGATTCGTCTATCGTCATGAAGACCAACACATGGCCAGGATCAGGGAGCTGATCATGAATCGTCAGGACGACCTCAACATCATCTGGAAGCGGATATTCTGGATTTTCATAGCCCTGTTGTTGCTGGCGATTGCCGTCACTTACAGTCTGCCCGACTACAAAGTGCCCTTTATCGTTTGTATCGCCGGGAATATCGGGGGCTACGTAGGGTTTCACAGACGACTGTCGATACTGACCGATCCGGAAATCGAAAACCTCGCCAAGTCATGGTTCGCTTTGATACTGCCTTCATTCATCGGCGGGATACTGGCGGGGCTGTTGTATCTCTTGTTCCTTTCCGGCGTTATCAGGGGCGATCTGTTTCCGGTGATCGTTCCGGACGACGATCCGAAATGTTTGAAGCAAATCTTCAACGATATTTTTTGCCAACATGCGGAAGGGTACGCGGCCTACGCCAAGTTGCTGTTCTGGTCATTCGTGGCGGGCTTCAATCAGGACTATGTCGTTGACCTGATTGAAAACATAAAAGGCACCGACAAAAAGACTGACCAAGGCTGAAGGGTACTGTTGCCCGGCTTAGTGCTGCTTTTTTGAAATGACATCGTTCATGTACTGATTCAAATCGCGAAAATCGCTGACGCTCCAGGCGTGCGGCGGGATCTTTACACCATTCTCGCGCAAGGTTTTTGGAATCAGGTCGCCGTTCGGGCGAAGGATGATCGAGGACACGATCACGCCCGGGTAATCATTGAGCCGCTTCTTGAAGGCAGGTGTTGTCAGATCAGGTGTCGGAGGATTGCTTTTATGGGCCAATGGCCCGGTTCCCTTGATATCGGGTCCGTGGCACACGGCGCATCTCTGTGAGTAGAGATTCTTTCCGTTGAGGTTGTCCGCAAAGGAAGGGCCTGTTTGAGTGAGTAGCAAAATGGCCAGTAAAGAGAAGACTGATGTTTTCATTTTTATAGGTCGATATTGATGGGTTTTGACGATGAAACGCTTCACTCGCTTCAGAAGTTGACGCGAATGACGGATAGCTACCCGCCGCTGTAATGAATGAGCAGGGCGATAAAAACCACAAAAGGTGTGTACAGCACCAAACCGCCGACGACGAGTGCCCAGCCCCAAGCAAAACCGCTTTCGCCCTTGAAACGACCGCCACTCAGCAGGCGCAGCACGAAAACGCCAACCTTGTAAGCCAATACGTTGAACAGGAAGTCCACGATGAAATCCATTTTTGGTCCAGTGCCTCCCTGGGTGCTCATATTTTTACAATCTCTCTCACAGACCAATTCGTCATTGCTGTCATAGCAGATAACTCCCGCTTTTGGTCCACTTCGGGCGGTGCCGACCGGCTGTGTTGGGTCGTTTTCTTCTGTCTCGCGGCGGGTAGAAGATGGCCGATAGCTGTCCACACTCATTAGCCCTTTGCAGGCATTTAGTCACCCGACTTGCCAGCGCAATGCCACGGAACTTCTTGGAACGCTTCGCTAGTGGTCAGTATTGAACCGAGCTCATAAATGAGTTGCCTATTGAGAGTGGCATTATCGGAACACTGGTCGGCTTCTCCGAACGTGCTCCAAGAGTCGCTATCAATTCGAACAGTTCCAAACTTGCTTTCTAGATGGGAGTGGGATGCCCAAATGCCATGCTCAGTGGTGCTGACTGAGAATCCCAATGGCGCCAGTACCAGGCGGAGCGCCTCCTGGAACCCAATATCCGATGGCTGTGGATAGAACTCAATTAGCAGTTTGTTGCTGCCATAGCCTTGTCTAATCGCGAAAGCGTACATGACCGTCCTCTTGAAGTATTTCGAGCACGTTGCACCGTCTGGAGTGAAAAAAGGGGCATGATTTGTTATTTGAAAAAAAACAGTTCCCTTTTAAGTGCTTATTCCGACTCACTCAGCACGCTGTGCCCCAAACAGAACGGGAACCGCATCCAGAAAATGAAACAACTCGGGCACCTTGGTGTTCAAGCTTCGCGAACCATCATCTTCCTCACTGATTGCGAAGTTGCCACTTTCGAGCTGGTCAACCAGCCATTCCATAAACGTAGCGACGGAGGTAGCCACAACGTATTTATCCTCTTCGTCACTGCCAAAGTTGATGACCTGACCCACGGTTCCGCGCGCTCCTGGGTCCAGATCAACGCCGAGATGGTTGCCACAGTAGTCGTAGGCGAAGGGAATCCAGTATCGGTTGGCGTACAACGCCTGGACAGCGTCGGGCGTTCCAGACGTGCAGAAGGCGCTCCCCTCGGTCATTTCCTCGGGCGACCACTCATCGATAATGTCTTTCCAGGATTCCCAATTCTCCCTGGCCTTTGCCAGCGACAGAAACTCAAGACCATAGAAAAGGCCTGAATTCGTAGCACCGCGTTGCCCGTCATGCCACCTGTAGAGATTCTTCAGGCTTTCTGGAAAAGGCCTGCCAACCAGGTTTTCGAACTCGGCGATTGCAGCGTCCGAACATCCCGGCGCCAAATCTTCACGTATTTCAGGAATATTGGTTTCCAACCATTTTTCAAGTCGTTCCATCACTGCTTTCATTGAAGCTTCCCGGCATAAAAACGTGCACGCTAACGTAGCTTGAGGCTTTGTGAAAGGCCGGAACATCCATCGGATGCCCGGGCAATTCCTCGTGCTCCGTCAAATGCTCAACAACGCTTTGGCGAATTGACTGACCTGCTCAGGCGTTACCAAAAAAGAGCCATTCATCTGCCAATCGCAGGCGTCATCGGACGTGGAGCCCAGGTACACACGCAAGTAAATGAACCCGGGAAAGAATGGATCCAAAGTGGCGGACAAAGAAAAGTCCTGGCTTTCAGAAAGCCAATCTTGATCGACCCCCACCTTAATCTGCGCAACCGACGCAAAAAACGCGTCAAGCGGCTGCTGGATATCCGCAGAAAACTTCTCCGACGTTATTTCTGCCTGCATCGCAGTGCCAGTGAGGCGAACCTGAATACAGCCCGACCGACCGCGTGGGCATGGCAGGATGGTCATCGTCAGCCCATCGTGTTGACTTAATTCTGCTGGCATTGCTTCTCCGTTATTGCCGTTCAATCCAGGATTTTACTGAGCATACTTTCCTTGGAACTCGTGAACTCGCTTGCTGAAAAGTAAATAGTGAGCGCTGCGCGCCAGAAACACTGCGGCAGCAATCAAGAAAGCGCTCATATAGATGCTGCTATCGATGATTTCTATGGCTGTGCCGAGAGCGCCCTGAGCAGCAATGGCGCATACGATTGCCAGAACATTGCACGCAATTACACTTCCGTAGAAAGCAAAAAGCGAAACAGTCAATGAAAACGCTACATAGCCCAGGTTGTTTGATGCAGGCCCAAACAGGATTGGCCATACAGAATAGGCGACATACAAAGTGATAATGAGCGCAAGAAAGGCGGGTGGTCTTTTCATGTCTGGATTAGCTTTCGTCCGAGTTGAAGGCTGGCAAAAAACGCCGGAATACTAGCCATATTTTCAGCCGCTGTCGTTACGCGTTCCAACCGATCTCGTTCCAGAACGCCTCGGCCGATACCTGTCAATTGAAGGGCGCTCACGCTATCGTGGCGCCGAACAATCAACAAAAAGGCTACAACAGGATGAAGCCCCTGGACCTGACGCGTTTCGACCTCAACCTGTTGGTGGTGCTCGAGGCGCTTTGGGCCGAAAGACATGTCGGTCGCGCCGCCGAACGATTGCACCTGTCCCAGTCCGCCACCAGCCACGCCTTGTCGAGGTTGCGTACCGCTTTCGACGATCAGTTGTTCATCCGTCACCCCCGAGGCATTGCCCCGACGCCGCTGGCCACGGAGCTAATGCCGAGAGTCGCGGCGGTGCTTGAGTCGGTCAGGCTTGTCGCCAGTCCACGGGGCTCGTTCGATCCCAGCCGTTTACAAGCCGAACTCAACGTGGCGGCCACCGATCACGCGGTGTTGACCGTCATCGCCCCGGCACTGGCCCGAATTCAGGCCGCCGCGCCCGACGTGGTGCTGAAGCTCAGACCAGCCGATGGCGAATCCGCTCTGCGCCAACTGGACGCCGGCGAGCTGGACATCGTGCTGGGCTCGGGTTCTTTCGCCCAGATTCCGCAACGTTTTGATTGTCAGCTCGTCCATCAGGAGCGTTTCGTCGGCATCGCGCGCAAGGGCCACCCGGCGCTGCTCAAGCGCGGCAAGAAAATGCACATGGAACTGGATGACTTCGTGCGCCTGCCGCACATCTTGGTTTCGCCACGCGGGGATGCTCGGGGCTCCGTCGACGAGGCGCTGGAGAGCCTCGGTCGGACTCGCAAGGTGAGCGTCACTTGCCCGAGTTTTCTGGCCGTTCCGTTCATGATCGGCGCGTCGCAATCCATCGCCGTGGTGGCCGAGCGCGTCGCCTTGCAGCTGCAAGAAACCGCACAACTGAGCCTGTTCGAACTGCCCTTGGCGTTCCCCACCTGGGAGGTGCTCGTTGTTCGAGCACGAGGGCGCGCCAACGAGCCCGCCATCGAGTGGATCACGAACATGATGATCGCCGACTGAGGCGTCATGAATCTGGTGCATCAACAGACTGTGTAAAAGCCATTGGATCGCCTGCGTCGGTCTTCCTAGAGTTCGGTTGTCGTTCATTCAACCCCTCAGGAATACCCCATGCGCACAGAGCCCACTTTGGTCATGATCCCATGCTTCGCCGGGGCCCCGTGGCAGCTGAACCAGATGACCCACTTGCAGCATCGCCCCCTGCGCACCCTGCGTTTGCCGGACGACGTGTGCGAGCTGGAAGCGTTGGCCAACGTCATCACCGACCAGGTGAAAGACCTTGAAAGCTACGTGCTGGTGGGCGATTCCTACGGCGCAGTGTCCTCGATCGCGGTGGCGGCTCGACAGCCAAAAGGCCTCAGAGGGTTGGTGCTCTCCGGCGGTTTTGCCAGGAGCCCGATCACTTCTCCCTGGCTAAAGACTCTGGCAGCCCTTGCACCATTCTTCCCCGGCCCGTTCTACCGACAGATGACCCTTCGGATTCACGCCGCGCAGTTGGCGTCGGCGTTCGACAGGGAAGGGGAGATCCCTTGGTCAACCGGCAAGAGCCGCGCCTTCTTCATCAAGGAAACGTCCCACAAGGCTTACATCAACCGCATGCGCTCGATCGAGAACGCGGACTACACGGCGCTGCTGAGAAAGATCGACGTGCCCACACTGATTCTGACGCCCGAGGAAGACAAACTGATCGGCAAAGACGCCGCAGGCGTTCTCCTCAACGGCATCAAGGGTTCGCAGGAAGTCATCCTGCTGCGCACCGGGCACATGTTCAGGTTCTCGCATCCAGGGGCGTATTCGCTGGAGATCAAAAGGTTTCTGGAGCGGGTGTCACTTTAGGTTCATGCAGCAAGACATGATCCGAGTGCCAGAGCAAAGGATGCCCCGAGTTTACTGACCGTGAGGTGTGGCCCGCCGCAACCTGCCGCTCAAACGCAAGCCATCGCGCACATTCAGCCCCATCAGCGTGAGATTGACGGCCCCTGCGATGAGTTCGATGAACTGTACGATGTAAAACCACGTGTCGAATCTTCCAGTGGCCGCCCATAGGTTGAGCGCAATTGCGCACGGTACAAGCACCAACAGGCCATTGGCGGAAATGAACGGCATACGTTTCTTCTTTGAGCCCACCAGGCGTCCTTGCCGTGATCGGCTCAGCAGCATTCCGCTCGCCCCGGCCAGCACCATCGTCGGGATCAGCACCCAAAGTCCAGGGCTGACGATCAGGTGCTTGAGTTGGGCGATCGACTGCCGGGCTCCCATGGTTTCGACAAGAATCGTCGCTAGAAAGAAAGTGGCGATGCAAAACAGTGCCAGCATGCTGGCGGTCAAGTGGAGTCGTTTCAGCATTTATCGAATACCGTCAGTCAATTGGGCGTTACTCAAGCGGTACAGATGTTCGGCACCGCGACCTTGGTAAACAGATGCGGCATGGCCATGGCGCTGGAGGGGTAACGGTTCAGCTAGAAAGCATGATGACCTCCAGTTTGTAAACATGATGACAATGTGGTGCGAGGTGTCGAAACTCTAGTTAATTGACACCATGGTGTCAATATGGAAAGGTTCGCACCATGAAGAAGCCAAACCACACCCCCGCTGGGCGCGCGATGACTGATCTGGTCCTTGAACTCTTTCGAGCAAGTGCACGAATGATCACGGCAGGCGATCGCCTCGTAGCAGAAATAGGTCTCACAAGTGCCCGCTGGCAGCTCCTGGGAACGATCGTCAATGCCGATCGGGCGCAACCCGTTTCATGGATTGCTCGCGACATGGGTGCGAATCGCCAGAACGTTCAGCGGATCGTCAACGATCTCGTGAAGGATGGGCTGCTGGAATTTCAGCCGAATCCTCACCATCGCCGAGCGCAGCTGGTTGTGCTGACGGATGTTGGAAGAGAAGCATTCGAACGTGCGATGAAACTTCAAGCGCCCTGGATCAACACACTTTCGGAGGGACTGGACGTCGATGACATCCAGACGACCCACAATGTGCTGAACCAGCTCCGCAACAGGCTTGAGGAAGACCAAAGGGACTAACCCGCCGATATCCGGAACCCAATGCGGATCGACATAGCGCTGAGAGGGGACGTATTTATTTTTCCGGAAATAGATACGTCCCCTTTTTACTATGCGGCACTTGCCGACAACGACTGTGCGCCTTTGCCAGCTCAAGCAGTCAGCGAACATCCAGAAAACGATGACGAGATTGGCCAGCAGAGAAGCAAATCAAAGCCTTGGTCAGTCCGCATCACACCGCGTTTATTTCGCGTCAACTGATCGCACGTTGACACCATAAAGCCATCTCCTATTGTTCTCCGCAGACCGCATCCAGGGACCGGATGAGCCGGACAGCCTTTGCGGGCGCGGTCGTTTATGCCATTCCTCCAAGGAGCAGCAAAATGTCCAGTGCGACCCAAACCTTTGACGTGCTCGTGAACGTCGATGCCGATTACCTATTGGACCATCCCGGCAATGTGGCCGGCGCAATTTCCATGCTGGTAACGCGCTCTGCCATCGACAGCCATGCCAGCGGTGACACCGGCGAAGGCGGCAGCGAGTTGTGGTTCGATGTCAACTCCGGCGACAACATCCGCTGGCGTGCCACGACGCTTTCCCGCAATTTCGACCGTATCGCCGTCATCAAAAGTATCCAGAGCGGCGGCAGCAATGGCGGCGAGTACCCGGGCACCATGTCGCAACCGCAGTCCTACAACCTCCCCGGAGTGGTGGCCTATCTGAACAATGGCGTCGCCGGCGGTCTTTCCAAAACCGATGTGGTCTACACCTTGTGGCAATCCATTGCGCAGAAACCGGGAAAACTCTGGTACACCATTACCTTCGCCTTGTACGACCGTGATCTGAACCAGATTGGCTCGAACTTCAACTGGGACCCCTACATCACCGTCAATAACAGTAACTGAACTGTGTACACAGCCCGGCCCGATACTCTTCGTCAGTGACGAAGGTGTCTGGCCGGGCTTTTTATTGACTTTCGTTAGTCTCGCTCAGGAAGTGTTGGGGAGCGTGCTGCTTGAATAGTCCATGTCGTGGGCTAGGCTCAAAATCAACTTTCCAGAGAGCAGGACTTTATTTTCAGCGTTAGCGCGCTTTCCGGACTGGAGCCAAAAAGAACAACTTCACTAAAGGGTTACCGATGGATCGATATGATGCCCCGCTTGTTGTAGAGCGCACTTGGCGGGCAGGCATGTTGAAGGGATTGATTACAAGAAATCCATGCCTGAGCATTTTCTTCATGACACTGGCCGTGTTCATGGTGTTGCAGTACAAACCTGCCGTCCTCAACTACACAACACGCTTTGTCGACTTCGCCGATTACATGCTGGCGAACGGCGTCACGCTGTTTCCCATTGCCGACGACCTCAAACCGTATCCCGACTATACGGTCCTTAATACCTTACTGGTCTATCTGGCTTCCTTGCCGTTTGGCCGTGTCTCCATACTCTCAATGGGCCTGCCTTCCTGCATTGCCGCTTCTCTGATGCTGGTATTCATTTATCGGCTCGGGGCGTTGCACAGCAAGAAGTGGGGCGCGTATGGCGTACTTTTCAGCCTGTTGACCTGGGCCTTTCTGGACGGCGTGAACTCACTGGCACTTGATATCTATCCGGCACTGTTCACGTTGATCTGCTTCTACGTTGCCTATTCGGCCGAATTGAAAAAAGACCCGCGTCGCCTGGTGTTCCTGTTCGTGGGGCTGGCGCTGGGCTTTGCGTTTCGTGGGCCTATCGGCTTGATCGGGCCCGCCTGTGTCATCGGGGCTTATTACTTCCTGAGCCGTCAATGGCGCATGTTGCTGCTGTTTTCATTCCTCTCGGGCCTGATTCTGGCTGCCGGGGTTGTGCTGCTGGCATGGGCCGCGTACCTGCAAGGGGGCCAAGCGTTCCTCGAAGACGTGCTGAACATGCAGGGCATCGGGCGCTTCGGCTCCGACCACGCGCCGCGCTATTACTTCTACTTCTCCGCAGGCCTGTTTACCTACGGCTTCACGGTGTTTTACGCCATCAGCGTGATTCTGAAGAAGTACAAATTATTCTTCAGCTCGACCCGCGATAAAGACATCGACCTGCTGCTTTATCTAACTGGGTGGTTGTTGGTACTGCTCGTACTGTTCACGATCCCAAGCTCCAAAAAAGCGCGCTACATACTGGCAATCACCCCAGCCATTTCCCTGCTGGCCGCCTACCTCTTTGTCAGCCATGAAGCGGCATTCGTACGCGCCAAAAACGGCTTGATGCAGTTCTGTCTCAAGTTGCCGGCGTTGGGTTTGGGCCTGCTGTTGTCGGTGCTGGTGTACAACAACTTCGCGGAAGTCCCATTGCAGCCCAACTACCTGGGCGCAGGCCTTGGACTGTTTGCGCTGTTGAGCTTCTACCACGCCAAACGCGAGTACTTCGCCGAGCATCGCTACCGTGAGTTCATGACGCTGTCGTTTGGGGTAGGGGCCTTTCTGATACTGGATATGTTCTTCTTCAACCCCATCACCTACCACCTGGAACTCATGATCGAGCCCACGCCGAAGTTTTTGCCGTATTGGTTTTGGTGAGGCGACAGGAGGATTGAGGTGTTTTAGAGAGCCTCAATCCTTCTCAGGGCATTTGAAGCCCCAGGAATAAATCTTCATGTCCTCGACCTCTTCCCCGACAGTCGCCACGCCCAGACAGACGCCGTTCCTGACGTAGTTGAAACTGCAGAATTGAAGACCAACCGTGCACGACTCGACTTCAGTGAAGCCTTTTCTCTGGAGGATGTTTTCGACCCCGTATTCACCTGTGTAGGTCGGGTTCGGCTTCCAGCCATTTTTGATCAAGGCCTTTCGGGCGTTTACGAATGGCATGTGTTCTTTGATCGGAACGTCGGTTGCGTGGGACAGGGGGCTGATGCAGCAGAGAAGGCTGATGAGGAGTGGTTTTAGTTTCATTTGATGGTTCTGACAGAGCCTCTGTGATTTTTCCCGACTGCATTCAAAGTCTGGAGGAGATTTCCTTCCAGATGTAGTCGTAGTTGTATTTCAGCCAACGAACCAATGCCTTATCGAACTGCCTGCGAAACCAGTTACGTTTTCTTGCTGCCAGCCTTTCCTCTATCGAGACTCTGAGTAAATCGGGATCGAACCCCGTCCATACCGGGGGGACGGCTGCCACAAGGTTGGTGAAACAAACCGGTGCGACCTCTTCATAAAGGATTTCGTAAACTACGTCAGGATCGATGTCTCTAACCTTATCCGCGATATAGTCATATTCGACCGGAAAGTCGTTGAATGGCCAGGAGAGTGCAGCTCTGACTTCGGACAGCTGCGGCTCACTCAGAAAATGTCCCAATGCGAAAACTCCTCCGACGAGCAACCGCTTTTTTGGATTGGTCCGAATCGGGCGACGTTGTGTTTAGGTGTCTTCAGTGAAGAGGGACACGTTGATGTAGAAATACTTTATGTCTGACCACGAATCCCGTTTGTCTATTGGCGTCTCTTCGGATCCCATACCCAGCATGTACCCCACATGTGTTTTTTTATCGCGATAGAAGAACGGTGCTGAATCCCATCCGCAACACATGTGCTGAAGCTTTGGCAGACCGAAGCTCTGATTCATGTATCGCTCAGCTTCAAGTGCATCAAGGCCTTTTACTCGGTAGCGAGCAACGAAAGGTTTTCCTTGTATGTGGTTGTGCTGGGTGCACTCCAGAAGCTCAACAAACTCAGGTTTGTCGCTGAGTTTTGCAAGAAAATCTTCACAGTGCGGTTCGGCCTTTGCGCAACCGGACAAGACAAATAGCACTCCGAATAGGGGCCCAAGGAACAACCGTTTCATCTATTTCTCCACGACCCCATTTCTACTAAGACCCTGCGCAGCACCAGAGCTATTCATCGAGACTTCACCGATTGAGTGACGCGAATGGTACCCGAGCCTGACGCAAGTCATGGACGCTCATGATGCAACATTCTGAAAACTGAATGGGCGTTAGACGTCCCACACAAATCGCACTGTAGAAGCAGTCACCGACTGCTCCTACAGGAGTCGACCGGTTACGCGACTTCGACGTGATCCAGCGCCTGATTTACCGCCAGCTCGGCAATCATCACCACTTGTGCGATACCCAGCGCCGTCTTGCGGTTCGAGGGATCGAGCAGGGCGGCGAAGTTACTGAGCATCTCGCTCGCAGAACTCAGGGTTTCGCTCGCATTGGCCAGCAGGCATTCGGTGTTGTACTTCGGATTGGCCAGGTACATCCGCTCGGGCTCGTTGCAGGACGACATGACCCCGGCGGCGGGGAAGAGGTAGTGATCCAGCGCACGCTCGGCGGCGTCGTGGAGTTTTTTGGAGTTGGGGGATTCGTAGGGGGAGGTTGGGTCGGTTTCGGGTGGGTTGGGTGTTGGTTTGATCATGGTGAAACTCCTACATCGTCAAATGGGAGCCGACACTCTCGCTACCAAACGATGGGTGGCGGCCATGCTCAGGTTGGTAGACCGGGACGTAGGAACCGGCGCGCCCGAAGACGCCCTGTGCATGACCACCATGACGCCGAGCCTTTCAGGCACTGCACATCATGATGCATATGCAACCTACGATAATCCGGGGCTACCAAACCCCGTCACTGATTTTTCAGTGACCGGGAAACGATAAGACCCGCGCCGTAGACGCACAAGCCGGCGGATTCTGGCGTAGTCGTAGGCAATGACGCAAGGCGTTGTAGCCTTGGGGAAGTTACGGCTGGTGACTTTAAACGTGGCTGTGTAAATCGCGGATAATTGACATGAGGGACTTGAGTCAGCTTACCTATCAAGGTGCGATTCATGACCGCGTTGCTCGTTGCGAGCGTCCGCTATCGGCCAGAAGCGGACATTGACACAACACGACTGTCGGCCGGAAGGCCATGGTCGCTATTGGCTGCTAACTATCCAATACAAATACGCGTTGCATTCCTTCATACACAGTGTAAAAAAGCGGGTAATCAATTATTTGGCTCAAAAAAATGACAGGTGGCGATGTCTTGCGAATACAGCGTCCCGAAGGTGAATTGCTGAATGTCCTCGAGGATCTGGGGGCTCTGGCATGGAGGCGATACGGTTCGCGGATAGCCCAGACCTGGAATGGTCGCGAATTTGTAGATGTTCCTGGCGGTCTACCTTGGGTGGCCTTTCGTTTCGCACAGGAAGACGATGCCAAGATGAAACGCCTGGACGCGGCTGTTTCAAGTTATGAAGGCCATGAGCGTTGGCTGCTGATTGCCCATATCAGAGACTCCCTGCCAGGCACCAACTGGGAAATTTGCCTCGAACGCACCGGCCTGCTCAAGCGTCAGGCCGCGAATGTGAACCTTCCCGTCTGGCAGTACCTCGAACGAGTCGATCCTGGCTATTTAGATTTGGCATATGAAGATTTCAATGGACTGACAGCACACGTAAAGGCGTGCCTGGATCTCCATAAAACCTGATGGGTTTGACACGTGTCTAAGTAGTGACGCCGTGGATCCGCTTCTGGCCGACTCGCGCCCATCATAACTGGAAGTGGTCGGCCAGAAGCCGTCCTCCCTGTTCAAGCCTCAATCCACGATGAACAATCTAGCACCAATGGC